>JAAELT010000028.1 GCA_024226315.1 bacterium
GCTTGCGCACCTGTTCCGGAGCATGGGGCTCGACCGGGGAGACAACGTCGCCCTGTGCTTCGGGAACGAGCCCTGGTTCGTGCGTGTGATCCAGATCGATCGGTCACGCCGCCTGGCGCCAGAAGTCGTCCCACCAGCCGTTGGCGCGGACGCAGCGTAGGGCGACGATGGGCTCGATGTTCTCCTCGGCCCACCATGCCCCGGCCAGCTTGAGGCGGCGCTGGGTCACGTGTCGGTGCGCGCTCTCGATCTCACCCGATCCGATGATGAGGCCCCGGTCGACGAAGTCGTCGTAATGGACGGAGTCGCGGAAGCGGCGGAGATGGGCCTGGAGCTGGCGGGCTCGGTCTCGCAGGGCGTCGGGCCGGGTCGGGTCGTCGGCGTAGGTGCCTTGCTCTGCGAGGACCGCGTCGACCTCTCCGCGCGACAGCTGGTCCATCCATTGTCGAACCTGGTCTGTCCGCTCCGGCTCAGCGAGGCCCATCTCGTCGGCGGTATCGCAGAGGTGCTTTCTGCAATGCCCTTTATCGAGGACGTGTTGGTCGACGTCGAGCGCTTCTTCGATGCGCTCTTCGAGCCCGTTCCCGCCGTCGGTGACAGCGTAGGTGAACGCGTCGTCCGCGCCGCGGTGCCTGGCGGTCGCGGCAAGGGCATCTGCGAAGCGCTCGATATCGCCAACCTGGCCAACGTAGGTGGGGTCGTCGTCGTCGGGCACGGCCAGACCGAGGCGGACCTCACGATAGGAGCATTTCTTCTTGAACTTCGGCCCGCCCCTCGGCCCCTTCTCCCCCTCGACGCGCTCCACCTCGACGGTCGGAATGAGTGCGCCGTCCGCTTGAACCATGACCTGATGAGGCCGCTCGTCGGTGCGCGTCGCGAGCTTCGCCTCGATGAACGATGGAGCGCGGCGGGCCATGCGCAGCACGGTGCGCCGCACCGTCGTGCGGTGGATGGTCGCGCCGTAGTGCTCCTCGAACTTCGCGGCTGCCGCACCGAACGACTCATCGATGCCGAAGTCGGTCAGCGCCCGTTCTACCGCCGTACTCTTGCCGCCGCCTACCACACCCAGCCGGTCCCGCATCGGGCGTGCCCCCGCCCGCTTCCCGGCGCATCGCAGGTAGGGAGAGACGACATCGACCCGACCGAACAGCGTCATCCACGGCACGGTTTCACGGCGCTCGCCGGTGTACCCGTCCCGTTTCAGCTCTGCTTCGTACCCCACACCCAGAGCGCCGAGGATCACGCGCATTGCGACGAGCCCAACCGTCATCAGCACCATGAACACCCGGCGGTCGGGGGACACAGGGCCCTCCCAGTCCGTTTCGCGCTCCAACATGGTCGTCGCGATCTGCCGGCCCACGGTCTCGGCGAGGTCAGTGTACGATGGCGTCACGGCAGTGCTCCGGGTGCTCGCGCTCACGCGCTGGTTGTTCTTGCCCGGACACTGCCTGCCTTCCGACCGATCCACAAGCCTCGGATCAGGCTGCCGCCCCACCGAACCGACGGCATCCGATCACACCCGAGCTCAAGCGGACGGGCGGGCGGGCGCTGACTAAGCGGTACGCCGAACTGTTGGACCACTACGGTGCGAAGTCCACCCGGATCAAGCCTGGAAAAGCCAAGGAGAATGGAGGTGCCGAGAA
>JAAELT010000029.1 GCA_024226315.1 bacterium
AGGAGGTGACGCGCCAGCTTTGCGTCGCCTTCGGCGAACCGCCAGACGGGGGGCCACCGCCGGTCGAGGCGGCGCCCGTCAACAGTCCCCCGGAGGCCGCGCCGCGGCGGCCCGAGGCCGATCACGGCCAGCTGAGTTGGATCGAGAACTTCATCTGGGGCATCGCCGACGATGTGCTGCGCGACCTCTATGTGCGCAGCAAGTATCGCGACGTGATCCTGCCGATGACCGTGTTGCGCCGCCTCGACGCGGTGCTCGAGCCGAGCAAGCAGGCGGTGCTCGACATGAAGGCCAACCTCGACATGGCGGGCATCGTGCACCAGGATCAGGCGCTGCGTCAGGCGGCGGGGCAGGCGTTCTACAACGCCTCGAAGTTCACCCTGCGCGACCTGCGGGCGCGGGCCAGCCAGCAGGCGCTCAAGGCCGACTTCGAAGCCTACCTCGACGGCTTCTCGCCCAACGTCCAGGACATCCTGGAGAACTTCGAGTTTCGCAACCAGATCCCGCGCCTGTCCAAGGCCGACGCCCTCGGCACGCTGATCGAGAAGCTGCTGTCTCCGGACGTCAACCTCTCGCCCGAGCCGGTGTGCCACGGCGACGGCTCGGTGAAGCACCCCGGCCTCGACAACCACGCCATGGGCACGATCTTCGAGGCGCTGGTGCGTCGCTTCAACGAGGACAACAACGAGGAGGCCGGCGAGCACTGGACGCCGCGCGACGCGGTGAAGCTGATGGCGCGGCTGATCTTGCTGCCGATCGCCGAGCAAATCGAGTCCGGCACCTACCTGCTCTACGACGGCGCCTGCGGTACCGGCGGCATGTTGACGGTCGCGGAGGACACGCTCGAGCAGCTGGCCGCCGAGCACGGCAAGGAGGTGGCCACGCACCTCTACGGCCAGGAGATCAACGCCGAGACCTACGCCATCTGCAAGGCCGATCTGCTGCTCAAGGGCGAGGGTGACGCCGCCGACAACATCATCGGCGGGCCGGAGCATTCGACGCTGGCCAACGACGCCTTCCCGGCCCGCGAGTTCGATTTCATGCTGTCCAATCCGCCCTACGGCAAGAGCTGGAAGAGCGATCTGGAGCGCATGGGCGGCAAGAAGGGGATGAAGGACGCGCGCTTCCTTATCGAGCATGCTGGCGACCCCGAGTACTCGCTGGTGACCCGCACCAGCGACGGCCAGATGCTGTTCCTGGCCAACATGCTGTCGAAGATGAAGCACGGCACGGCGCTGGGCAGCCGCATCGCCGAGGTGCACAACGGCAGCTCGTTGTTCACCGGCAACGCCGGCCAGGGCGAGAGCAACATCCGGCGCTGGATCTTAGAGAACGACTGGCTGGAGGCGATCGTCGCCCTGCCGCCCAACATGTTCTACAACACCGGCATCGCCACCTACGTCTGGGTGCTCACCAACAAGAAGCCCGAGCACCGCCGGGGCAAGGTGCAGCTGATCGACGCCACGAAGTGGTTCAAGCCGCTGCGCAAGAACCTGGGGAAGAAGAACTGCGAGCTGACCGAGGAAGACATCCAGCGCATCTGCGACGTCTTTCTCGCTTTCGAGGAGACCGAGGGGTCGAAGATCTTCGACAATGCCGCCTTCGGCTACTGGAAGGTCACCGTCGAGGGGCCCCTGCGCGTGGCCGGCATCGACCCCGAGCGCGCGTACAGCGCCAAGGAGATCAAAGCGTTGAAAGACAGCAGCGACGTCGACGAATCCGCGCCGCCGGTGATCAAGAAGATCCACAAGCGCGGCGCCGAGGCGGATCCGCTGCGTGGGTTGTTCGAGGTGGAGATCGGCGGGCAGAAACGCGTCGTCGAGAACGCAGTCGACACGGATCTGCGCGACACCGAGCAGATCCCGCTGTTGGAAGAAGGCGGCATCGAGGCGTTCCTGCGTCGCGAGGTGCTGCCGCACGCTCCAGACGCCTGGTACGTCGAAGACAGTGTCAAGACCGGGTACGAGATCAGCTTCACCCGCTACTTCTACAAGCCTCAGCCGTTGCGGACGCTCGAGGAGATCCGGGCGGATATCTTGGCGTTGGAGAGGGAGACGGAGGGGTTGTTGGATGAGATCCTCGGGGGTGCCGGGGAGTGATCGCGGATCTCGGGCCGTATCCCGCCTACAGAGACTCCGGCGTGGCGTGGCTGGGAAAGGTACCTGAGAATTGGGAGATCAAACGCGGCAAGAACCTACTTTGCTGTATTGACGTCCGTTCAGCCACCGGCACCGAGGAGCTGCTCACAGTCTCGTCGAAGCGAGGTGTTGTCCCTCGAAGATCCGCCACCGTCACGATGTTCAAGGCTGAGTCCTATGTGGGCCACAAGCTCTGCTGGCCGGGCGATCTGGTCATCAACAGCCTTTGGGCGTGGGCGCGCGGGCTAGGCGTTTCCCAAATTCACGGCATCATTAGTACAGCGTATGGTGTGTATCGCGCCCGCCCCGGAGCGGAGCTCGCTCCTGAATTCATCCACAGGTTGGTTAGATCAACGCCCTTCCACTGGGAGCTCCAGGTTCGGTCAAAGGGCGTTTGGACCTCGCGACTTCAACTGACGGACGAATCGTTTCTCGGCGCCCCCTTTCCTGTACCACCCCTCCCCGAACAAGCCGCCATCGTCCGCTTCCTCGACTACGTGGACCGCCGCATTCGACGCTACATCCGCGCCAAGCAGAAGCTGATCGAGCTGCTGGAGGAGCAGAAGCAGGCCATCATCCACCGCGCCGTCACCCGCGGTCTCGACCCCGACGTCCGGCTCGAGCCGTCGGGCGTCGAGTGGCTGGGGGAGGTGCCGGAGCATTGGGAGGTTTGGCAAATCGGCCATTTTGCACGAGTTGGCAATGGCTCGACGCCATCCCGAGGGAATACAGCATACTGGAGTGGTGGCAGCTATCCGTGGCTCAACAGCTCTTATGCGAATCAGGAGACGATCAGAGAAGCTGATCAGTTCGTCACTGAGTTGGCTCTGCGTGAATGTCATCTGCCGATTGTGCCCGCTGGGAGTGTGTTGGTGGCTATCACGGGCCAAGGTAAGACACGCGGCAAAGCTGCCCTACTTCAGTTTGAGGCGACAATTAATCAACACGTTGCGTTTATTACTATCCGCAACGCCGTGTGTTCTGCCGAGTATCTACGTCTCGCACTTGCTGGCCTCTATTCCCAACTTCGCGCGATGAGTGACGACTCTGGGAGCACGAAGGGCGCTTTGACGTGCGCCGATCTAAGGCATTTCCGAGTGGCGCTGCCACCAAATGCCGAGCAGGCTGAGCTGCTTGCCGCTGTGGATCATCAGACGCGTAATTGCGCGACCGCAATCGAGCATACCCAACAAGAGATCGACCTCCTCCGCGAATACCGCACCCGCCTGATCGCCGACGTGGTGACCGGCAAGCTCGACGTGCGCGAGGCAGCGTCGGGGCTGCCGGAGGAGGTGGAGGAGCCTGTGGAGCGAGACGGGCAGTCTGCCGCCCGCAGAGCCATTGCGGCGGCAGACCGACTCTGGGACGAAAGAGGGCTCACCAACGAAGACATGGACGCCTGGCTCCATGAGTGACGAGCAAGCGCGACGCCGTCGACGGTGAGGGCACGAGGTGATGCTGTGCTACTCTACCTTCGAGGAGTGATCGCGCCATGACCAAGACCATCCAGGCCGTTTTCGACGGCGAAGCTCTAAGGCCGACCTCACCTGTCGACCTCGAGCCCAATACCAGCTATCGAATCTCGATCGAGCTGCCTGCGGAGAAAGCCGCCGAAGCCCCGGGGGCATGGGCCGAGCTCGAGGCTCTCGCCGGGAGTGTGGAAGCGCCGGAGGATTGGGCGCGGGAGCACGACCATTACCTCTACGGCTCGCCGAAGCGCTCTGAATAGGCGGTTCCGGCCGTGGTCAGACGCGTACTGCTCGATACAGTATTCATCCAGGCACTCCTGAACCGGCGGGACCAGTACCACAGCCAAGCCAAGAGCCTGTTCCCACAGGTGAAAGAGGCCCAGGAAGTCTGGATCACCGAGGCTGTCCTCGTCGAGGTCGGCAATGCTCTCAGCGCGTTCAACCGCGACGGCGCTGTGCGGTTCATCCGCCAGTGTTACGAGACGCCCAACATCAACGTCGTCTCAGTCGACACGAGGCTTCTAGAAGAAGCCCTGGTCCTCTATGGTGAGCGGCGGGATAAAGAATGGGGTTTGACAGACTGCATTTCCTTCGTTGTCATGCGCCAGCGCGATCTGACCGCGGCAGTCACAGCCGATGAGCACTTCGTTCAGGCGGGCTTTCGGGTGCTCATGCTCTCGGAGGGCGCCTGAGAGGCGCGGTCTCGGCGGTCTCGATTGCGAACAGGTTCGGCCAAGAATCGAGGCAGCCTTCCGCCCTCTGCCTGAGGTCTTGGCCCTTCTCTACGAGCCGATGGGCGTCTTGGCTGGTGCGAGGTGATGCTGTGCTACTCTACCTTCGAGGAGTGATCGCCCCATGACCAAGACCATCCAAGCCATTTTCGACGGCGAAGCTCTCAGGCCGACCTCTCCTGTCGACCTCGAGCCCAATACCAGCTACAGGATCTCGATCGAGCTGGTGCCGGCGGACGCGCGCGACGACTCGGACGCTCCCGAAGCCGGGGATCCGAACGAGGTCGCCGCCTGGGCAGCGGAGATCGAGGCGGCCGCCCAGGCGATCCCTGAGGAAGATCACGCGCGCTTTCTGGAAGCGCTGTCCGAGCAGAAGCACGCCTCCAAGGAGCAGGTCAGGCGGCAAATGGGACTGGCCTGATGGCCGGTTATCTGCTCGATTCGAACCACCTGGGACAGGCGGTCACCCGCACCTCAACCGTTCGTGAACGGCTGGAGGAGATCCGCAAGAGCGGCGAGCGCTTCGGGACCTGCGTGCCGGCTCTATGTGAGATCGAGGCCGGCGTTCGCCAGGTGAGCCATCCGGAAGAGTACCGGCTCAATCTGAAGCGGCTTCTGCGCCACGTGAGAGTCTGGCCTCTGGACCTCGAAACCGCTCGGATCTACGGCGAGATCTACGGCACGTTGCGCGCCAAGGGGCGCGTGCTCTCACAGGTCGACATCATGCTGGCCGCCCTGGCGCGCCAGATGCGGCTCACGCTGCTCACCACCGACCGTGACTTCGAGGCCCTGCCGGAAATCAGAACGGAGAACTGGGTCGAGACGGAGGATTGATCGGCGCCACGATGCCCACCACCGACACCAGCGAAGCCGGCCTCGAACGCCTGATCTGCACCGCGCTGACCGGCGCCCCGTGCGAGCCGTCAGAACCAGGCGAGGTGCTCGAGGCGGCCGGTGTCGGCGCACCGATGTCTGCGGATTTGCGTGGAGCGCCCGCCGCGCCCTACGGCGGCTCCGGCTGGATCTGCGGCAACCCCGCCGACTACGACCGCGAGTTCTGCGTCGACCTGGCCCAATTGCGCGCCTTCCTCCACGTCACCCAGCCCGACGTCGTCGGCTCACTCTCCCTCGACATCGACAGCCCCACGCGCCAGAAGTTCCTCGCCCGCCTGCAGGGCGAGATCACCCGGCGCGGCACGATCGAGGTGCTGCGCCACGGCATCAAGCACGGGCCGCATCACCTCGATCTGTTCTATGGCACCCCCTCGCCCGGCAACCAGAAAGCCAGAGAGCGCTACGGCGCCAACCGCTTCAGCGTCACCCGCCAGCTGCGCTACAGCCGCGACGAGACGCAGCTGGCGCTCGACGTCGGGCTGATGATCAACGGCCTGCCCGTCGCCACCTTCGAGCTCAAGAACAGCCTCACCAAACAGACCGTGGCGGACGCCGTGCAGCAATACAAGCGCGACCGCGATCCGCGCGAGAGCCTGTTCCGGTTCGCCCGCGCGGTGGCCCATTTCGCCGTCGACGAGCACGAGGTGCGCTACTGCACGCACCTCAAGGGCAAGGCTTCGTGGTTCCTGCCCTTCAACCGGGGCTGGAACGACGGCGCCGGCAATCCGCCCAACGAGCTCGGCCTCAAGACCGACTACCTGTGGCGCAGCATCCTCACCCGCGACGGGTTGACCGAGATTCTCGAGCGCTACGCCCAGGTGATCGAGACCCGGGACAAGAAGACGCGCAAGAAGAGGGCGGTCCAGATCTGGCCGCGCTACCACCAGCTCGACGTCGTGCGCCAGCTGCTAGCCAACGTCGAGCAGCGCGGCGTCGGCCACCGCTACCTAGTGCAGCACTCGGCCGGCAGCGGCAAGTCCAACTCCATCGCCTGGCTCAGCCACCAGCTCATCGGCCTGCGGCGCGACGAGCGCGAGATCTTCGATTCCGTCATCGTGGTCACCGACCGCCGCATCCTCGACCGTCAGATCCGCGACACCATCAAGCAGTACGCCCAGGTGGGCGCCACCGTGGGCCACGCCGAGCACTCGGGAGACTTGCGCAAGCTGATCGAGAGCGGCAAGAAGATCATCATCTCCACGGTGCAGAAGTTCCCCTACATCCTGGGCGAGATCGGCGGCGAGCACCGCGGCCGGCGTTTCGGCATCGTCATCGACGAAGCCCATTCCAGCCAGGGCGGGCGCACCTCGGCGGCGATGAGCAAGGCGCTCTCGACCGCCGGCGCCGAGGTGGAAGACGAGAGCCCCGAGGACCGCATCAACCGCGCCATGGAGGCGCACAAGATGCTGCCCAACGCCAGCTACTTCGCCTTCACCGCCACGCCCAAGAACAAGACCCTCGAGATCTTCGGCGAGGGCGAGCCGCGGGCCGACGGCACAGTCAAGCATCGGCCGTTCCACAGCTACACCATGAAACAGGCGATCGAGGAGGGCTTCATCCTCGACGTGCTGCGGCACTACACGCCTGTCAACAGCTACTACAAGCTGGTCAAGAAGGTGGAGAGCGATCCGGAGTTCGACACCAAGCGGGCGAAGAAGAAACTGCGCCGCTACGTCGAGAGCCACGATCACGCCATCCGGCTCAAGGCCGAAATCATGGTCGACCATTTCCACGAGCAGGTGCTGGCGCTGAACAAGATCGGCGGCGAGGCACGGGCGATGGTGGTCACCGGCAGCGTCCAGCGCGCCATCCAGTACTACCACGCGATCGAGGACTACCTGGGCGAGCGCAAGAGCCCCTACCGGGCGATCGTCGCCTTCTCGGGCGAGCGCGAGTATGGCGGCGCCAAGGTCACCGAGGCGTCGCTCAACGGCTTCCCGTCGAGCAAGATCGCCGATGAGATCCAGGAGCACCCGTACCGCTTCCTGGTCTGCGCCGACAAGTTCCAGACCGGCTACGACGAGCCGCTGCTGCACACCATGTATGTCGACAAGGTGCTCTCGGGCATCAAGGCGGTGCAGACGCTCTCGCGCCTCAATCGGGCACACCCGAAGAAGCACGACGTCTTCGTGCTCGATTTCATGAACGACGCCGACACCATCGAGAAGGCGTTCGCCGACTACTACCGCACGACCATCCTCAGCGAAGAGACCGATCCCGACAAGCTCCACGACCTGAAGGCGGACCTCGACGGTTACCAGATCTACACCCCGGAGCAGGTAGCGACCCTGGCCGATCGCTACCTGTCCGGCGGCGACCGCGACACCCTCGACCCGATCCTCGACGCCTGCGTGGCGATCTACCAGCAGCAGCTCGACGAGGACGGCCAGGTGGACTTCAAGGGCAAGGCGAAGGCGTTCACCCGCACCTACGGCTTCCTTGCCTCGATCCTGCCCTACACCAACGCCGACTGGGAGCGGCTCTCGATCTTGCTCAATTTCCTGATTCTCAGGCTGCCGGCGCCGGTGGAGGAGGATCTGTCGAAGGGCATCCTCGAGGCCATCGACATGGACAGCTACCGGGTCGAGAAACAGGCCGCGATGAAGATCCAGCTACCGGACGCCGACGCCGAGATCGAGCCCGTGCCGACCACCGGCGGCGGCCACAAGCCCGAGCCCGAGCTCGACCGGCTGTCCAACATCCTCAAGACCTTCAACGACCAGTTCGGCAACGTCTCGTGGGCCGACACCGACCGCGTCCACAGGCTGATCACCGAAGAGATCCCGGAACGGGTATCGGCCGATCCGGCGTATCAGAACGCCAAGCAGAACTCCGACAAGCAGAACGCCCGAATCGAGCACGAGAAAGCGCTGGTACGGGTCATCACTGGCCTGGTCAACGATGAGACCCAGCTGTTCAAGCTGTTCAGCGACAACGAGGGGTTCCGTCGATGGTTGACGGATACGGTATTTGCGTTGACGTATTCCGCACCGAGTGAAGCTTGACCGGATGCGACATCGGCCAGCGCGCGACGGCGGTACCTGACCGAGGCAGGCATGATAACAGCGTGTGTTACACTGTTATCATGACGCGCACTCAAATCTCACTCGACACAGATATGTATGAGCAGGCCCGCGAGGAAGCAAGGCGCCAGGGGGTTTCCTTCGCGGAGCTCACCAGGCGCGCGCTCGGTCAGTTCCTTCAGCAACAGCCGCAGGCGGAACAGGCCTGGCTGCGCTTCGCCGGAGCCGTCGAGACCGGTGACGCCGGGGCCAGCCAGAGCGTCGACGAGGTGGTCTACGGCCGAGACCGGCCTTGAAGGGCGAGGTCTTCATCGATTCGGGCGCTTTCATCGCCTTCCTCGTGCGCAGGGATCGTCTGCACGAGGCGGCCGTGAAACTCTTCGCCATTCCACCCCGCCGGTGGAGCACCTCCGTTCTCGTCGTCGCCGAGACCTACGGTTGGTTCGTCCACCGACTGGGCGAGGAAGCGGCACGTATTTTCCGTGATCTGCTGCGGGAGCTGCCGGGGCTCGAGATCCTCGATACCGACGAGGCTCATCGGGCGGCGGTGTCGCGCAAGCTCGACCGGTTGCGGGGCGTCAAGCTCACCTACGTCGACGCATCGAGCCTGGTCTTCATCGAGCGGCGAAAGCTCGCGACGGTCTGGAGCACGGATCGCCACCTGGCGGTCGAGGGCAGCACCGTGCTTCCGGGTCCTCCGCCCCATTGAGGGCCACGCCCGGGCAGGGCGCTTCTGGTTTGGTGGTCAAGTGCCAGATCCAAACCTTCTTGCCGCCAATCTCGTCTTATATGGCAGAACGCCAGACACTTCGCCGGCATGGTTCCGGCCAGCACGATAGGAGAATGCTCATGCGCAAGACAATCCTCGTAGCCCTCACCGCCTTCCTCACGATCACCGCCGCAGCCGCCGCCAAGTCGTCGATCAACGGTTCGGTCCGCGTGGCGGCCGGCGAGACGCTGAGCGAATCGGTGAGCAGCGTCAACGGCAGCGTCACGGTGGGCGCCGACGCCGAAGTGCGGGGCGACGTCGAGACCGTCAACGGCAGCCTGTCGATCGACGACGGCGCGCGTACGCGCGGCCTGTCCTCGGTCAACGGCTCGGTCCGGGTCGCCACCGGCGTCATGATCGACGGCGACGTCGAGACCGTCAACGGTGGGTTGCGGATCGACGAGGGATCGACGGTCGCCGGCAACGTCGAGACCGTCAACGGCAAGATCGATCTGGAGGGCACGACCGTCGAGCGCGACATCGAGACCATCAACGGCAAGATCGTGCTCGACCACGGCACCGAGGTTCAGGGCGACGTCATCGTCCGTGAGACCAGCGGCTGGAACTGGTTCGGGTTCAGCCGCCAGAAGACCCTCGAGATCGAGCTTCGCGGCGGTTCGAGCGTCGCCGGCAGTATCCTGGTCGAGGACGAGGACCGCAAGGTGAAGGTCACCTTGCGTGACGGCTCCGCCGTGCGCGGCGAGATCGAGGCCTCAGAGGTGGTTCGGGAATAGCCTCGCGCGCCCCGCTCAGTCCCGCGACATGAACAGCCGCAGCACGTACCAGAACAGCAGTGCCACCGACGCGAACAGCTCGAGCGCAGCGCCCACGTAGCGATCTTCCGGGAAGTGGCGCAGCACGTTCGAGGTGTCGTAGAGAATCGAGCCGCCGGCGAGGGCGATCATCGCCACGGAGAAGAAGGTGCCGAGCTGGAAGCCGAAGATGCCGCCGGCGACGATCAGCACCAGGGCGATCATCATGCCCCAGCGCAGCAGGCCGCCGAGGAAGGAGAAGTCCTTGCGGGTCATGAAGGCGACGGCGGTGAGGCCGCCGAAGCCGAGCAGCGTGACCACCGCGGCGCTCTGGATGACGCCATCGGCCATCTGGTTGGCGATGTAGAGCATGGGCACGAAGATGATCGCCTCGGCGACGATGAAGGCGCCGAGCGCCAGGTATTGGGTGGTCAGGGACTCGGCGCGATGGGCCGCCCGGCTGGCGAACCAGCTGACGATGATGAAACCGCCCAGGATCCACAGCCAGTTGACGCCGAACATCGCCTGCGCCATCGTCTCCGCCATGCCGGAGCTGAAGAGGAAGACCTCGAGCGCGGCGAAGGCGATGATCGCCCCCAGCAGGTGTTGGTAGGTACGGACGATGAAGGTCGCCCGGGAATCGACGCCAAGGGCGGAGACAGGCATCGGAGTTTGCGGTGGGTACATGGTTTCGTTCATGGTGTGACCTCCTCGGTTGATCCTGGGCATCGGCCCGAATACATTTGAACTGTCTCCATGGTACCGGCCGCCTTGCGGTGCCGCAACCCGCCCCAGAAGCCCGAAGCCTACGGCGTTCGGCCTTCTGGCCCATCCCCACCGAACAGGAGATCGCCCGCGCGGACGCGGCCGATCTCCTGAGGCAGAGACGGGTTGAGTGCCGAAGACTCAGATCGTGTCCTGGCCGGAATATTGCCGACCGGCTCTCGGTTGAACAGGGCGACGGCTCACCGGAGCCCGTGTCTATTCATCTGAAGACTATCGAGAGGTAATCCATGTCTGATTCCGATCCCCTGTCCCTGCCGGTGCTGCCGCTCCGGGATCTGGTTTTGTTTCCTGGCGTCACCGTGCCCATCGCGGCCGGCCGGCCGGCGACCCTCAAGGCCCTCGAGGCCGCGCAGAAGCACAAAGGCAAGCTGATCCTGGCGGTGACCCAGCGCCAGAACACCCGCGACGTCGAAGCCGACGGGCTGTTCACCATCGGCACGATCGCCCGCATCGAACAGGTGCAGCGCACCCTCTCCGGGGTCCAGGTGCTGCTGCACGGGCGCGAGCGCGGCATGGCCATGCGCTACGACGAGACGTCCGACGGGTACCTGAGCGCGGTGGTGCGCGAGGTGGAGGAGATGCCGCCGAGCTCGATGGAGGATCCGGCGTTCGTGGCTCTCTACCGCGAGGCGCGCGCGCGGGCGGGGGAGCTGGGCGAGAAGTCCGGGCTGGCCCAGGACGCGGTGCGCCAGGTGCTGGCCGGTATCGACGAGCCCGGCCGCCTTGCCGACCTGGTGGCGGGGTACATCGACATCAGCCAGGAGGAGCGCCAGGCCCTGCTCGAGACGCTGTCGATCGAGGAGCGGGTGCGCCGCGTCCTGATCCACGTGCAGCGTCAGCTCGAGATCATGGACGCACAGTCGAACCTCAAGTCCAAGGTGCAGGAGGAGATCGGCGACCGCCAGAAGGAAATCTTCCTGCGCGAGCAGCTCAAGGCGATCCAGAACGAGCTCGGCGAGGGCGAGGAGGGCGACGACCTGGCCGAGCTCGGCGCCAAGCTCGAGGGCCTGGAGCTGCCGCCCGAGGGCCGCAAAGAGGTCGACCGCGAGATGAAGCGCCTGAGCCGCTTCGGCCGCGAGGCGATGGAGGCCCAGGTGATCCGCACCTACCTCGAGACGGTGGCTGAGCTGCCGTGGTCGGAGCGCAGCGAAGAGCGGCTGGACCAGGCCGAGGCGGCGCGCATCCTCGACGAGGACCACTACGGTCTGAAGGAGGTCAAGGACCGCATCCTCGAGCTGCTCGCTGTGCGTCAGCTGTGCCTGGAGGCCGAGGCGCGTGAGGCCGAGGAACCGCACAATGAAGACCTCGCCGTCGAGGACATCGACCTCGTGGAGGAGCCGGAAGCGGCCGAGGCGGGCCCCGAGGAGGCGTCGGAAGAGGCCGCGCCTCGGCCGGCCACGCCCGAGTCCGCGAAGGGAGATCCGGAAGACGATCCCACCAACGCGCCGATCCTGCTCTTCGTCGGACCCCCCGGCGTCGGCAAGACATCGCTCGCCAAGTCGATCGCGCGATCCATGGGGCGAGAGTACGTGCGCATCTCACTCGGCGGCGCGCGCGACGAGGCCGACATCCGCGGCCACCGGCGCACCTACGTGGGCGCCATGCCGGGCCGCATCATCAAGGGCATGAAGCAGGCCGGCACCAAGAACCCGGTGTTCCTGCTCGACGAGGTCGACAAGCTCGGCGTGTCGTTCCAGGGCGACCCGGCCTCGGCGCTGCTCGAGGTGCTCGACCCGGCGCAGAACGACTCGTTTACCGACCACTACATGGGTATCCCCTTCGACCTCTCGGAGGTGCTGTTCATCTGCACCGCCAATTTCCTGCAGAATATCCCCGGTCCGCTGGTCGACCGCATGGAGATGATCGAGTTCTCGGGCTACACCGAGCGCGAGAAGCAGGCGATCGCCAGCCAGTATCTGATCCCGCGGCAGTTGCGACGCAACGGCCTGAACGCGGAGCAGATCGAGATCGGGGAAGACGGCCTGGCTCGGGTGATCTCGGAGTTCACGCGCGAGGCCGGCGTGCGCCAGCTGGAGCGCGAGATCGGACGCCTGGCGCGCAAGGTGGCGCGCAAGATCGCGGCCCGCGAGGTCGAGCACGTGGCGGTCGACGCACCGAAGGTCACCGAGCTGCTGGGGCGCCCGAAGGTGCATCCCGAGAAGATGGCGCAGCAGGACCAGGTAGGCGTGGCCACCGGCATGTTCTACACGCCGGCCGGCGGCGACATCATGTTCGTCGAGGCCACCACCATGCCCGGCAAAGGCAAGCTGGCGCTGACCGGCCAGCTCGGCGACGTGATGAAGGAGTCGGCCCAGGCCGCTTGGTCCTACGCCCGCTCCAACGCGCAGGCACTGTCGATCGATCCTCAGGATTTCGAGCGCGACCTGCACATCCACGTGCCGGCCGGGGCCATCCCCAAGGACGGCCCCTCGGCCGGCGTCACCATGGCGACGGCGTTGATCTCGAGCCTGTCGGGCCGGCCGGCGCGCCACGACCTGGCGATGACCGGGGAGATCACGCTCAACGGCCGGGTGCTGCCGATCGGCGGCGTCAAGGAGAAGATCCTCGGCGGCGTGCGCGCGGGCATCCGGCAGTTCCTGCTGCCGAAGGAGAACGAGGCCGATCTCGAGGATTTGCCGAAAGAGGTGATCGACCAGATCGAGGTGACGCCGGTGAAGGAGCTGGGCGAGGTGCTCGCCGTGTCGCTGTGCGATGCCAGCTTCCGTGACGGCCGCCTGCTGTTCGGCGATCAGCGGCCCGAGGACGTGGCGCCCCTGACCAGCAACTTCGAGCACTGAAGCCAAGCCCCGTAGGGTGGGGCGAAACCTCCTATACTCGGGGCCGTACCATCCCCGCGGTCCGGTTTCCTCCTCGGACCCACCCTACGCATGGCCAAATTACCTTCCTTCGACCGCTCGATTACCGAGGGGCCGATCCCGTCGGCGGTGTGGAAGGTGGCCTGGCCGACGTTGCTGCAGAACCTGTTCGCCGGCATCCAAGGGGTGGTGGACCACGTCATGGTCGGCCATTACGTGGGGTTCGAGGCCAACGCCGCGATCGGCGTCAGCTGGCAGATCTTCCTGGTGGTGGTGATCTTCGTCAGCTCCCTGTATTCGGGCATGGGGGTGCTGGTGGCGCGCTTCGCCGGCGCCGGCGATTCGAGCAAAGTGAACCGGGTCGTCTACCAGGTGTTCCTGGCCTCGACGGGGCTCGGCCTGCTGTTCATCGCGCCGGTGGGCTACCTGCTGGCGCCACGGCTGCTCGACCTGGTGAACGCCGCTCCCGGGGTGCAGGACGAGGCGCTGCCGTACCTGCGCATCATGTTCGTCTTCAGTCTCGGGATGATGCACTTTTTCATGTTCGGCGGCGCCCTGCGCGCGGCCGGCGACGCCCGCACCCCGATGCGCCTGGGCATCATGTTGACGGTGGCGAACCTGGTGCTGAACGTGATCCTGATCCGTGGCCTGGGGCCGATTCCGGCGTTCGGGACGCGCGGCGCCGCCATGGGCACGGTGATCGCCGCCGGTCTGGTGTCGCTGGCGGCGTTCTACCTGCTGTTCACCGGCAAGCTGGTGGTGCGTTTCGAGGGTTTCGCCAGCTGGAAGCCCGACTGGCCGATCATTTCAGAGGTCATCCGCTTCGGCCTGCCGACCGGCTTCCAGGGAATCGCCATGAACGTCGGCGGGGTGCTGATGATCCGCTATGTCGGCGCGCTCGAGCAGAGCGCCGAGGCGCAAGCGGCCTTCGCCGTGGGCTACACTCAGCTGTTCTCGCTCATCACCTGGACGTCGACCGCCCTGCTGGCGGCTTCGGCGACGGTGGCTGGCCAGAACCTGGGGGCAGAAAAGCCGGACCGGGCGGCGACGGCGCCGCGGTCGGCGGCGTATCTCGGACTCTTCCTGGCGGTACCCATGGGATTGTTGTTCCTGATCGCGCCGCGGCTGCTGCTCGGCATCTTCGGCATGGAGGACCCGATCGTCCTGGGGCTGGGCCGGCAGCTGCTGGCGTTCTTGAGCCTGTCGGGCGTCTTCCTGACGGTGGCGCTGAGCTACACCGGCGGCCTGCAGGGCACGGGCGACACCAAGAGCCCGTTCTACATCTCCCTGGTCTCGCAGGTGATCCTGCCGCTCGGCATCTGCGCCGTGATCGACGCCACCCGCGGTCTGCATCCGGCCGACATCTGGTTCGCCATCGTGCTCGGCCACTTCGTGCGCTGCGCGCTGTCGCTCGCACGCTTCCAGCAGGGCAAGTGGAGAGAGATCGAAGTCAAGATCGCGGAAGCGTAGGGGATCCGGGATCAAGTACAATGGTCAATGCCCCAAGGTAGGCGGACATGGCCGGCAAACAAACCAATTGGCTGCTCGGATGCGGCATCGGCTGCGCGGTCGTCTTGCTGGTCCTCCTCGGTCTGGGTTTCCTGGGCGGTCGCTTTGTCAACCGGACCCAAGCCGGGTTCGACGCCGCGATCGAAACCCGCAGCTCGCTGGAGGAGCGGTTCGGCGCCGCGGACTCCTTCGTTCCGACCGCCGACGGATCGGTATCGCCGGAGCGCATGGAGGCGTTCCTGGCCGCGCGCGAGGCCACGATGGAGGCGCGCCAGCTTCTCGCGGACTCGTGGTCGGAGATTCCGATGAACCCGGCGGCGGCGCGCGAGCTCGAATCCCAGGGCCTCTCCGAGAAGATGCGGTCGGTGTTCGAGATCACCCGTTCGAGCGTCGGCCTCGGCGCGACGATGGGTCGTTTCTACGAGGCCCGCAACCAGGCGATGTCCGAGGCCGACATCGGCTTCGGCGAGTACTCCTACATCTACGCCCTGGCCTATTACTCGTGGCTCGGGCACGCGCCGGACGAAGGGCCGGAGACGGCCGGGCAGGGGGATTCCGCGGAGGGAGAGGAAGAAGAGGTGTTCGGTCCGCGCATGGGTGAGGTCTTCAGCGCCCGCGCCCGCCGGGATCTGCGCGAGATCCTGCGCAATCAGCTGGAGTCCTTGCCGGAATCAGCCGACGATGAGTGGCGACAGATCCTGGCGGAAGAGGTCGAAGCCCTCGAGTCGCGCTCGGGAGGTTTTCCCTGGCGGGGCGAGTTGCCGCCGCAGATCGCCGGCTCCTTCGAGCCCTATCGCGAGCGGCTCGAAACGACCTACAACTCGGTCACCAATCCCTTCGAGCTGGGGCGCAACGTCCGGCGTGGGCGGTTCAGCGTCGGTATGGAGTGAAGCAGCGGATCGGCCTGAGGAGGTGGTTCATGAGAACAGCGCTGAGCGCGGTGGTGATCTTGGTCCTGGCGGCGGCTGCCACCGCCGAGGAACCGATGCGCATCCTGACCTATCCGACCGGTCTGGTGGTCGGCGAGCTGGAGGTGAAGGTCGACCTCGGGCCCGAGGTCGAGTCCGCCGATCTGTTTCTGGACGGCGAGCCGGTGTGCTCGATGACGCCGGCGAAATCGAGCTGCTCGGTGGACCTGGGCGCGGACCCGCACGTGCACCTGCTGGAGCTGGTGCGCAAAGACGGCGCCGCCCCGCCGGAAGGGGGCGAAGGTAATCGCGTCGAGCGCTGGGTGAATCGCCCGGGGCAGGAGGCCGAGCTCAGCGTCGTGCCGCTGCCGCCTGCCGAGTCGGGGAATTGCCAGGCACGCATCGGCTGGGCCCATCCCGATCGCCAGGACCCGGCGGAGCTCGAGCTGATCGGCGCGGAGATCTCTGCTGACGGCCGCACCGCGACCTTCCCCTGCCCCGCATCGGGACGCTCGCGGATGCTGGTGGCGATGGCCGTCTTTCCCGACGGTCGCCGGGTGGAAGAGGTGGCGGTCGTCGGCGGATTCTCGGAGCGTACCGCGGTGCAGCTCCACGCGGTGCCGCTGGTAGCGACGCCGCCGGCCGAGTGCCGCAAGAGCGCCGGCGTCTGGCCGGCGTCGGCCGCCAAGCTCGAGGAGAGCGGCTTCGAGGTGGTCTTCGTGCTCGACCCCCAGGTCGGCTACCGGACCCTCTACACGTCGGGCTGGGACACCGGGCGGCTGCGCACCCAGAGCGGCAACGCCAGCGGTACGACCAAGGCTTTCGACGAGATCGTGCGCAGCGGCGCCGAAGACAGCGCGCCCAAACCGAAGAGCTCGTGGTTGAAGGCCAAGCAGAGCATCTTCGATGTCGACCGGCTCTGGTACGTGGCACCGGATCCCGGCCTCCACCGGGTGAACGGGCTCGGCGAGGGCCGGCCCAGCTGGCTGAACGTGCTGTTCAAGTACGGCCTGGTGCGGGTCCAGGACAAGCCGCGTATCGCCGACGCGGTTGCGGCCTCGGGGCTGGTGGCGGGCGCCGGCCCGCGGCGCCGCGCGGTGGTCCTGTTGCTGGGCAACAACGTTCAGAAGCGCGATGGCAGCAAGTTCACGCCGGCGCAGGCCCGCGAGTACCTGGCGGAGGTCAACGTACCGCTCGTGGTGCTGCGCAACGGCCGAAGACAGGACGACGGTTGGCCGGAGGGCCTCACGACCCTGGATATGGAAGCGCTGTCGGAGAACCTCCGGACCGTGCGGGATGTCCTGGACGCGCAATGCATCGCCTGGTTCTCCTCGCGTCTGCGCCCGAGCCTGCTGGCCAGGGCGCTGGGCGAGGGCGTCCGGCTCGCGGGCCGTGGCGGCGCGGCGCCGGCGAGCCCGGAATCGGTGTGGGCGCGGGCCGAGATCGAGATGGTGGAACCACTGCCGACGGAAGAGCCGACCGCCGGGGAGCCCGTGGCCGAGGGCCTGACGGTCGAGCGTCTGGACATCACCGCGGTGACCGTGCTGGTGAGCGCAAGGGGCGAGGACGGCCTGCCGGTGAGCGATCTGACGGCCGCGGACTTCCGGGTGCTGGAAGACGGCACCGAGGCGCGGGTGCTGGGGCTGAATACCGTGGTACCGGCGTCGCCGGAGGGGGTGGAGCCGATCGAGGAGCCCTCCGCGGTGCCGGCTCCCGAGTCAGAGGATCCGCCGGGTGCCAGGGAGCTGCCGATCGCGGTCTACGTCAACCGCACCGTGGGTGGCGGATTCGACCAACGGCAGGCACTGAAGGCGGTGGCAACCGAGATCGAGCGCCTGGCCTCTCTGGGGCCGGTCGAGGTGGTCATCGCGGAGAAGGAGCAGGTGCGCACGCTGATCGGGCCGACCCGGGACACGGCGGCCCTGGTAAGCGCCGTCGACGAGCTCGCCGCCGGCCGGCCGGGCTTTCACGCTATCGAGCGCATCCGGCGCCGATTCATCCAGGAAGTCCGGCAGATTCCGGATCGTTTCACCCGGGCCGAGCTCGAAGAGTCCGAGGGGCCAGCGGTGATCGAAGGCGCCCGGGTGACGTTCGCGGCGCGGGCGGCGGCCGGCGAGGAGAACGTATTGGTTTCGCGCTCGCTCGAGCAGCTCGGCTTCTGGGCCCGGCGCGAGAGCGGGCACCAGGCAGGGCTGCTGCTGGTTGTCGGCGGTGGCTTCGACGAGGATCCGGCGGCCTTCTATCAGCCGTTCATCGAGAAACTGGAGCCCCACAATGCCAGCCAGCTGCGCGAGCACCTGCGGGCGCTGCGCAAGGAGTCCGACGTCAACGCGCTCGGCCGCGAGCTGGCCGGCACCGGCTGGCGGATCCTGTCGGTCGCCGGCCAGACCACGGGCAGCTCCACCTTCTCGGCGGACGCGCGCACCGACAAGTTCCTCACCTTCATGACCGACGGCACCGAGGGCATCCGCGCGGCCGATCCCTCCTGGTTGCTGATCGATCCCATCGACGCCCAGCGCGCCCTGGCCGAGCCCTCCGGCGGCGACGTCGCGGTGGGCCCGGCGGGTCTCGGCCGGGCGCTCGAAGAGTCCACCGGCTGGTATCTGCTGACCTATCAGGTGACGCGTCCGCCGGACGGCGAGGTCCACGATCTGGAGCTGCGGTTGAACCGGCCGGGGGTCGAGGTGAAGACCAGCAAGCTGGTGACCGCGGCGACCTCGGAAGGCCAGGCGGAGGCGCGGCTCAAGCGGCTTCTCGGCGGCTCGGCCGACCGCGGCGAGCTGCGGCTCGAGCTGGCGATCGGGCCCGCGGCGCCGGGCGAGGAGGGGACTCTGACGGCGGAGGTGGAGGCCACCCTCCACTTCGGTTCCCTGGCGCCTCTGATGCGGCCGGGGACCGCCCTACGGGTGTCGGTCGCGTCCGCCGCCGGCGACGGCGATCCGTCGATCGTGCACGAGCGCGAGCGGCTCGCGGAGGCGTCGGCGGGCTGGATCTACACTTTTCCGGTCCAGTGGCCGTCGGATGCGCCCGCGCGACTGGCGGTGACGGTCGAGGAGCTGGCGTCGGGTTTGTGGGGCAGCGCGGTCAGCGATCTGACCGACGGTCGCTGAGCTCGAGAGACCGTCCCGATCGAGAGCTCGACGCATGCGTGAATCCGCCGTCCTGGTGCCGGTCTATCGTCGGGGCGACGGCGATCTGAGGATGATCGTCATCCGGCGCGCCGCGGGCGGTCTCCACGGCGGCCAGTTGGCCTTCCCCGGCGGCAAGCGCGATCCAGAAGACGTTTCTCTGCGCGCCACTGCCTTGCGCGAGACCTGGGAGGAGATCGGCCTCGAAGAGGGCCGGGCCGAGATCCTCCACGACTTGCCCGTCGCCAACACCTTGACCTCGAACTTCCGCATCTCCCCGTTTCTGGCGCGCATCGAGCCACCTGGTGCCTGGCGGCCCGACGAACGCGAGGTCGCCGAGGTCCTGGACGTCGGCGTCGGGACCTTCGCCAGGCCGCGCGCTCACGGCGAGGAGATGAAGGATTTTCCGACCTGGTCCCAGCCCCGGCTGGTGCCTTTCTACCGCGTCGAGTCGTACCGGCTCTGGGGCCTCACCTACCGCATCTTGCGTCCGCTCGTGCCGCGGTTGCTGGCGGGGGAGTGGGAGGTCTGAGCAACCGGTTGACGCTTCGAGCCCGCGAGGTCACAATGGGGATTGGAGAATCAGAGATGACCGACGAAAAAGCTCTGCGCCTGCATGATCGATTCGTTCTCGGGGAGACCCTCACGGACGAAGAGAGTGTTCGGCTCGAAGCCTGGTATGCGTCTCAGGATGCTGTCGAGGCGAGTGAGCCCGCATCGGCTGGGACCGAAACTGTCGATCTGAAGAGTCGCCTCCGGTCATCACTGGAGCAGGTCGCGGAAGCGGCCCGCCAGATTCAACGAACGATGACGGAAAACGACTCACTGCGGCGCGAGATCGCTGGTCTGCGACTGGAGCTGAGCCAGCAAGCACCACGCTCCGCGTGAGTATCGCCACCGCCCTCCGCGAGTCAGTTCGGAGACGTGCCGCTCTGGAATCCCCGTGAGCAGTCGTTCGGGGATCACTTCATGGAGCTTCCAGGGGGTGAACTAGAATCGCGCAGTCCTGTCGGTGCGTTCACGCTGCGCCAACTTCGACTCAACCGTCCTCAACTGGTCGCCAACCGTCGGCAAAGTCGAGTGGCGAGGGAATCCTTGAATCAGTCGGGCCTTTATCAGGGCATTGTCTCCGTTCTAGGGCAACTCCTCGCTCAGCAATCTGCATTGGCGGATCACCAAAGCGAGCTTCTCCAAGAGCTCCGCGAGTTGCTCGTGGAGCTTCTCGAATCCCGACGTTGACTCACGAGGGCGTCTGCTCTCCCTTCCAAGAGGCTCCATCCGATGCACCTGCGAGGTGCCGCTGGCGCTTGACGCGGTCACCGACGCCGTTCCTGGCGCGTATCGAGCCGCCCGCGGCCTGGCGCCCCGACGAGCGTGAGGTCGCGGAGATCCTGGACGTCTGATGGCTCGTCCATGTCGTCGCCGCACGGCCGAGCTGGCGCGCTCGGCTCGCCCATGTCGTCGCCACACGGCTGAGTTGGCGCGCTCGGCTCGCCCATGTCGTCGCCGCACGGCTGAGTTGGCGCGCTCGGCTCGCCCATGTCGTCGCCACACGGCGGAGTTGGAGCGCTCGGCTCGCCCATGTCGTCGCCG
>JAAELT010000030.1 GCA_024226315.1 bacterium
CGGCGACCTGGCGGCGGGCGCCTACGTCAACCCGACGATGTTCACCGGGGTCGACAACGACATGAAGATCGCCCGCGAGGAGATCTTCGGGCCGGTCGCCTCGGTGATTCCCGTCGACGGCGTCGACCAGGCCGTGGCGGTGGCCAACGACACGGTCTACGGCCTGGCGGCGGGCGTCTGGACCAGCGACCTCAACACCGCGCTGCGCCTGGTCCGCGACATCGAGGCCGGCGTCGTCTGGGTCAACTGCTTCGACGAAGGCGACATGACCCAACCGTTCGGCGGCATGAAGCAGTCCGGCAACGCCAAGGACAAGTGCTTCGAGAGCCTGCTGGCCTACACCGAGACCAAGTCGGCATGGATTCGCCACGGATGAGCGGGCCGGCGCGGATGAACGGGACAGCGGGCCCACCACAGTACGAGACGATCGAGGTCGAGACCCGGGGGCCGGTCGGCCTGATTACGCTGAATCGCCCGAACTGCCTCAACGCGATCAACGAGCAGATGCTAACCGACCTCGGCGCGGCGCTCGACGCGATCGAGGCCGACGACGAACTGCGTGTGGTGGTGCTCCAGGGCGCAGGCCGGTCGTTCTGCGCGGGGTTCGACCTCAAGGACGAGGCCGAGGCGACCGACCCGGGGCTGGTCAAGCTGATGCCCTCGATGGAGCACGACCTGGCCTCGATCATGCGCCTGTGGCACTTCCCCAAGCCGACCATCGCGGCGGCCCACGGCTACGCGATCGCCGGCGGTTGCGAGCTGGCCCTGGCCTGTGACCTGACGGTCGCGTCGGAGGGCTTCAAGCTCGGCGAGCCGGATCTGAGGTTCGGCGCCGGCATCGTCGCTCTGCTGCTGCCCTGGCTCACCGGCCCCAAGCAGGCCAAGGAGCTCTACATGATCGGCGACGACCGGATTTCGGCCCAGCGCTGCCTGGAGATGGGGTTGATCAACCGCGTCGTGCCGGAGGGCGATCACCTGAAGATCGCCCTCGAGATGGCGCACAAGATCGCCGTCATCGACACCTTCTCCATGTCGGTGACCAAGAAGGCGATCAACCATAGCTACGAGATCATGGGCATGAGCCAGGCGCTCGACGCGGCGCTCGACTCGGCCTGCCTGATCGAGGCCGCGGTGGTACCGGAGCGCGAGGAGTTCATGAAGATCGTCCGGCGCGACGGCTTGAAGGCCGCCATCGCCTGGCGTGACGGTCGCTTCAAGGACAGCTAGGGAGCCGTGTGAGATGAACGGGCGCGATCGGGAGCTCGGCATGGGGCGCGCCATCACCCGGCGCGACCTGCTGGGCGGCATGGGCATCGCGCTCAGCGGCAGCCTGCTCTTGCCCTGGGCGTCCAGGGAGGCGCTGGCTCTCCCGGCGGAGCCCAATCCCCCGGCGCCCTATCCCCCGGCGCTCACCGGCCTGCGCGGCAGCCACCCCGGCTCCTTCGAGGTCGCGCACGCCATGCGCGACGGAGAGCGCTGGAGCGACGCCGAGGACTCGGGTGAGACCTACGACCTCATCGTCGTCGGTGGCGGCTTGAGCGGCCTCTCGGCGGCCTGGTTCTATCGTCAGAAGGCGGTTCCCGAGGCTCGTATCCTCATCCTCGACAATCACGACGATTTCGGTGGCCACGCGAAGCGCAACGAGCTCCATCATCAGGGCAGGATGCTGCTCGGCGTCGGTGGCACGTTCAACGTCGAGGACTACGACGCCTACGGTCGTGCGGCTCGGCGCCTGCTGCGATCCCTCGAGATCGACGTCACCCGCGACGGCGAGTTCCGCGACCGAAATCTGTACGACTCGCTCGACATGCGTGGCGGGTTCTTCTTCGACCGCGAGACGTTCGGCACCGACCGCCTGGTGGTCGGGCGGGAGGCAGAATCCCGGGCCGACTTCCTGGCGCGCACTCCGCTCTCGGAAAACGCCCGTCGAAGCCTCGTTCGGCTCGACGACCCGATGGACTACCTTCCGGACCTGTCCCGCCGAGAGAAGCGGGACTTCCTGCGCGGCGTCTCGTATCGGGAGTTCCTGCTCGAGACCGCCGGTGTCCACCCCGACGCGATGCCTTTTCTCGCGACGAGCGACGCCTACTGGGCGATCGGCATCGACGCCCTCTCGGCCTGGGGGGCCCTCTGGAGCGGCTACCCGGGGCTCGGGGGACTCGGTTTCCCGGACGGCGAGGACGGACTCTCCCTGAATTTCCCGGACGGCAACGCTTCGATCGCGCGCCTCCTGGTGCAGTCGCTCATCCCTGGGGTTACCCCGAAGGGGGACAAATGGAACGTTACCCCTCCCGCCGACATGGAGCGGATCGTGACCGCCCGACTCGACTACTCGCAGCTGGACCTGGAGGACGCCCGCGTGCGGCTCAGGCTCGAGAGCACCGCCGTCCACGTCGCTCACCGCGGCGCTCCGTCCGCGGCAAGAGAGGTCGAAGTGACCTACGTCCAGGGCGGCGCCGCCAGAAAGGTACGCGCGGCCCACTGCGTCCTCGCCTGCTACAACTCCGTGATTCCCCATCTCTGCCCGGAGCTGCCGGGCGAGCAGCGGCGGGCTCTGTCTCTCGCCTTGAAGGCGCCTCTCGTCTACACGAATGTGCTGCTGCGGAATTGGACGGCCTTCCACGAGCTGGGCGTCCGGCGGGTTCGCAGTCCCGGCTGCTACCACAACAGCATGCGGCTCGCCCGTCCGATCCGAATCGGGGACTACCGGCCATCGATCAGGCCGGAGGATCCGACGGTGCTCTTCCTCGCTCGGATCCCGCTGGAGCCGGGGCTGAGCGCCCAGGACCAGTGGCGGGCCGGTCGCCTGGATCTGCTGACAACCACCTTCGAGACCTTCGAGCGCGAGATCCGCGACCAGTTGGGGCGCACGCTCCAGGCGGGCGGTTTCGACCCGGCGCGCGACATCGAGGCGATCACGGTCAACCGATGGCCGCACGGCTACGCCTACGGCCAGGACGTGGAGACCGGTGACGTGGCGTGGGTGGGGGACGAGGTGCCGCCCGGACGGCGGTCCTGGGAGCTGGGGCGCAAGCCCTTCGGCAGGATCGCTATCGCCAATTCCGACGCCGGCGGCAACGCCATGACCGAAGCCGCGATCGGCGAGGCACGCCGCGCGGTCAGAGATCTGGCCCCCAGGCGAAGTCGACGGAGGCGACGCGGATGAGTAGAAAGACCGACGAAGCGAGCCACGACCGGCGCGAGGAGATCCTGCACGAGGAGCTGGAGCGTCGGCTGGCGTTCCTGGAGGAGGAGGACGACTCGGTCTTCGGGGAGTTCACCACCCGCGACTGGGTCCTGTGCACGCTCCTCTTCTTCGTCCTTCCGCTGCTGGCGCTCGGAGTCATGGCCCTATGAGTGCGCCGATGCCAGGCGACGCGGACTTCGTCAAGCAGGAGAGCGTCTACGGCCGGCTGCCGCTCCTGCCCGACGAGCGCGAGTACGACACCCGCGGTGCCCACGCCACGAACTTCGCCTTCGCCGTCGCGACCTGGTGTTTTCTCACCGGGGGCTACGTTGCCCAGTACGTCGGCGCCGTCCAGGGCATGGTGGCTCTGATCGCCGGCAGCGTCCTCGGCTGCTTTCTGACCACCATGCCCCTCGCCCTCGCTTCCCAGCGCTATGGGATCGAGCAGATCGACTACTGCAAGTCGGCGTTCGGTCAGAAGGGCTCGCGGATCCTCCTCGTCTTCTACCTGATCAACCAGCTCGGGTGGACCGGGCTGATCCTGGTCATGTTCGGCAACGGGGTGCGCAACACCGTCATCGGCCTCGGGTACGAGCCGCCCGGTTGGATCGTCGGTGCCGGCGTCGCGCTGGGAATCTGGATCGTCTATCTGCTGGTCACCCGCGGGATCCACCTGATGAACGTGACCAACTCGTACGTCGGCCCCGGGCTGATGATCATCTCCGTCGTGATGTTCGTCCTGCTTTTGCGCGACTACGGTTGGTCCGAGATCGTCGCCGCCGAGCCGCTCGACCCCTTCGAGGAGCCGTGGCTCAACTACGTGATCGTCGTCGAGCTCGCCATCGCCGGCGGCATCTCCTGGTTCGGCGGCGTCGGATTCCTCGCCCGCAACACCACCACGCGGCGCAACGCTGTCTATCCGGAGATGCTCCATCTCGGCCTCGGCATGGGGCTGGTCTGCTGCGTCGGGCTGTTCTCGAGCCTGGTGCTGCGCACGTCCGACCCCACCGAGTGGCTCATCCCGATCGCTGGGGCGGTGATGGGGATGGTGGCCCTGCTCTTCGTCGCCGTGGCGAACATCACCTCCTCGGCGATCTCCGTCTACGCCAGCGGCCTCGCGCTGCGGCACCTCGAAGTGCTCCGGGTCCGGCCCTGGTGGCACGTCGTGCTCTGGTCGCTCGTACCGTGCATGCCCTTCGTCTTCTGGCCCGCCGAGCTCGAGGGCATGGGAAGCAACTTCCTGGCCTACAACGGCACGCTGTACGCGCCGGTCGTCGGCATTCTGTTCGCCGATTTCGTGTTCGTCCGCCGGCAACGCCTCAATGTGCGCGCGGTGTTCGACGACGATCCGCGGGCGGAGTACTACTACACGAAGGGATTCCACTGGCCGGCCTTGATCTGCATGATTCTCGGTCAGGCGATCTACTTCGCGCTGCTCGATCCCCTCTCGTACGAGAGTCACCCCCTCTTCCTGTATCTCACCGCCTCGCTGCCCGCTTGCGTCGTGCCCGGCATCGTGTACGCGATCTGGTTGAAGCTCCGGCCTCGCGAACGCCTCGCGCTCCCCGCTCGAGGCGAACCGTTGACGCAGCCGAACATCTGAGGTCGACCTCGGCATGCCTTCCTTGATAGAGCGGATCAAACGCAAGGTCTTCGAGCTGCGGGGGTGGATCAAGTGGACCGTCTACACTCTCCTGCTGGTCAACTTCGGCTACTACTTCTGGGAAGAGTGGGGAATCGCCATGCACGTGCTCCGAGACGGTGGCACGTTCCTCAAGTGGACCGCCGCGTTCTCCGCCAGCCTCGACGAGGCCGCCTGGTTCGCCCTGCTGTTCCTCTTCGAGCTCGAGACCCACGCCATCCCCGACGAGAAGTTCACCCCGGCGCTCGAGAGGACGCTTCACGCCGCGCGCATTGTCGCGTACGTGATGCTGGCGCACACGATCTACGCCTATGGCGTCAACGTGTGGAAGCTCGAGTACCGCCAGATCGTGGTGCCCGAAGTCAGCAGCCTCTGCGACCTCGCCGGCAAGGAGATGTCGTTCACCTCGAACATGAAGTACACCACGATCGACGCGAAGAACTGCGGAGAGCTCTCCACCGCCTCCAGGTTCTACCAGACGATCGGCGAGCCAGTCGTCACCGATCCACGGGGCCTGGTGATCGAGAAGCAGCTCGGATGGGTCGATCTGGTCGAAGCGGTCGTCTGGCTCTTGATCGTCTTCTCCATCGAGCTCGTGGTCCATGAGCAGAATCGCGACATTGCCGGTGGCCCGATGATTCGAGCGACCAACGCCGCCAAGGGACTGCTCTACGGCATCCTTCTGCTGGTCACGGCCTACTGGGCGTACCGCGGCCTGTGGCTCTACGTCTGGGACGAGCTCTTGTGGATCGGTGGCTTCGCCGTCATCGAAATGAACGTCGTCGAGTGGCGCGACGAGCTACTCGAAGAGGAGAGTCAAGATGGGCCAACGCAACTTCTGCGTCGCACAGACCGTCCCGACCGCGAACGAAACATCGACCAGGCTCAGCCCGGCTGAGGCCTTTGCCCACGTTAGGAGGTAGACGTGACCATTGCACCCCGTCCCGTAGAAGCGCCTACGGCGTACCATGTCGGACATTTCATCGATGGGCAGGTTGTCGCTGGTGACAGCGGCCGCTGGGGCGAGGTGGCCCAGCCCGCGACCGGCGAGATCCAGGCCCGCGTCGCCTTCGCCTCGGCCGAGGAGGTCGACCAGGCGGCCTGTGCCGCGCGGCGGGCGTTCGAAGATTGGTCGCAGGTGTCGGTCGTCGGGCGTGCCGCGGTCTTGTTCCGCGTGCGCGAGCTCCTGCTCGAGCATCGCGACGAGCTCGCGACGCTGCTGGTCAGGGAGCACGGCAAGGTGTGGGGCGACGCGCAGGGGGAGCTCACCCGGGGCTTCGAGGTCGTCGACTTCGCCTGCGGCATCCCCCACCTGCTCAAGGGCGAATACTCCGAGCAGGTCGGAGC
>JAAELT010000031.1 GCA_024226315.1 bacterium
CGCCGGCGCCGGTGGCCTCAGGCGGCCGGTGCGGACCCCGCGGCCGGCTCACCGCCGGTCTCGGAATCCGACTCGGCGTCCGGTTCCGGGGCCGTCGCGGACACCGCAGCGTCCTCGGCCGGCGGATCCGAATCGCCGCGTTCGGCGCTGTTCGAGCTCCCTTCCGGCGCGACCTCGCCGTCCTCGGGCTCGACCGCCGTCTGACCCTGGCGGGTCAGCGACGGCCGCACCTTGTCGGCCAGGTCGTCGAGGCCGGCCAGCCGGCACAGGTCTTCGAACTGCCGGGCGACGCGAACGAAGGCGGTGTCGTAGTCCTTCACCGCTTTCTTCTTGCGTGCCAGCAGCTCGTCGACCCGCCGCCGCGACCGCTGGTGCGCCTCGAAGGCCTCCTGCAGCTCGGCGCTGGTGGACTCGATCTGCTGCCCGAACGGCCGGGGGTCGAGCCGGGGCTCGAACAGGGTCTTCCCCAGCAGCTCGTCGAGGTCGTCGAGGCGCAGCCGCTCGCTGATCAGCTCGGACTGTCGCAGCAGGCCGATCGACTCGCGGGCGTTGCGGCCGTCGAGGCCGAGCCGCTCCACGTCGGGAGCGGCGTAGCAGCCGGTGACGATCCGCCGCAGGCCGGTGAGCCGCTGAGACAGAAAGGCGGCTTTGCCTTCACGGCCCGCGAACAGGGCGGCCCGCAGCTGGTTCTCGTCGACCAGCTGGGTATCGAGCTCGACCATGCGGTCGAGCGCCGCTTTCAGAAGTTGGCCCAGAGCTTGGATCTGGGCCAGGAACTCGGCAGGCTCCTCGCCTCGCCGCGGGCTCGGCCGGAGCATCTCCGTCACGAGCCCAGCCACCGTCGGCCCCTGTTCCAACAGGGCCGAGAGCACGAACAGGGCGGACCTGATCTTGCCGGTGATTTCGATCGATAGTGTTGCCATGGTATGGCTCCTTTCTTTGCCCGGTGACACCCGGGCGGGTGTGTATTCGCGCCCGGCGAAACCGGGCTTGGTTCTCTCTCGCGACCCGGGACCGCGGGCGCTACCCCTCGTCCCGGGCTGGCGCCGCCGCGTGGGCGGCGCCGGTCGTTCGCTTCCTGCCTGCCATCTCTCACCTCCTTGCCGCGGGCGGATTCGGGTTATGGTTGCGGCTCCCCCTACCGCGGATTCGGGCTCGCCGTGGACCAGGTCCCGGTCTCCGAGCCGTCTCGAAGCCCGGGGCCTGGATGGGATCACTGAGTAACCCCATACTGTACTATACTCATTGCTGAAGCTGTTCAGGACATCGCGGAGTATTTTTTTTCAACTTCAGTTACACAAATGGATGAAGACCTGGGCTCCTCCGCCCGCCAACAGGCCGAGCCGCACACCCTCGCCGAGGTCGAGCGCGCGATCAGCGACCTCGACCCACGGGGCATGGAGCGCCTCCAGACCGCGGCCCGCGACTCCGTGCGCCGCTACGGTCTCGGCAACCCCGTGCACGACCCCGAGGACCTGCTGTCAGAGGCCTTCCTCCGCCTGCTCTCCGGGGCGAGGAGCTGGCGCCGGGGCATCGGCTTCGAGTACCAGATGGCCCGCGTGATGGACTCGATCGCCAGCGACTGGCGGCGGCGCGGGGCGTCGAATCCCGAGATCCGCGAGGTCGAGCTCAGCTCGCCGGACGGCGGCGACGAGGACGCGCCCGGATCGCTGCCGGACCCCCGGTCGCCCGAGCGGAGCATGGAGGACTGCATGGTCGCCGCGGACGAGGCGCAGGAGGTCGCGAAGCTCTTCGCCGACGATCCGGAAGCGCTCCGGGTCCTCGAGTGTCTCTACCTGGAGCTCACCCGCCGGGAGATGCGCCAGCGGACCCGGATGTCGGAGAAGCAGCTCGAGGCGGCCATCCGGCGCCTCAGGCGAGGGGCCGAGAGGTGGCGAGCCGGGCTCGGGTGATCGCGGGTCGCCCGCCGCTACAAGCGCTTCCTCGCCGATGTCGAGCTCTCCGACGGCACGGTGCTGACGGTGCACTGCCCGAATCCCGGACGGATGACCAGCTGCGGCGAGCCCGGTCGACCGGTGTGGATCTCGGACTCGGGCAACTCCCGGCGCAAGCTGCGCCACACCCTCGAGATGATCCGCATGGGCCGGACCTGGGTCGGGGTCAACACCGCCAACCCCAACCCGGCGGTGACCGGCTTCATTCGCCGGAGCCGGATCCCGGAGCTCGCGGGTTACGACGAGCTCGAGACCGAAGTCCGCGCCGGCGACAGTCGGATCGACCTGCGCCTGTGCGCCGCGTCCTGCCGCCGGCCGGACTGTTGGGTGGAGGTCAAGAGCTCGACTCTGCGCGTGGGCGAGCACGCGGCGTTTCCCGACGCGGTCTCAGAGCGCGGCCGCAAGCACCTCGAGGAGCTCGCCGCTCGGGTCGCCGCCGGCGACCGCGCAGTGATCTTCTTCTTCGTCGGCCGCGCCGACTGCCGCCGCTTCCGCCCCGCCGACGAGGTCGACCCAGCCTATGGCGAGACCTTGCGCCGGGTGGTCGCCGCCGGCGTCGAGGCGCTCGCCTACCGCATGCGCTTCAGCCGGCGAGGCATAGAGCTGGTCGACCGGCTGCCGGTCGATCTGTGAGCTCGGCGGCCTCGAGGTCGGACAACAAAATGGCAACACACCCCCAGGGTTTCAGTCTACTGTGGCATGGCGAAGCTTGCAGGGAATTCAGAGTGGCTATTGCTCCCTTTCATCCAGCTTCGGCTGATAGCCAGCTGGTGAGAATACGAACGATGGAGATTCGGCCGCTGGCACAGGCGAGTCGGCTGCAAGGTCGCAGGTGTCGAGGCCGGTGACGCGAGACCGATGGGAAAGCATCGGGACTGGCGTCAGTCCGCAGTCTAGCTGCCGGTCTCGGGCAGGTCCGATCGCAAGCCTTCCAGAAACCGAAGGAACCCTTTGATGGATGCAGGCCAGATCGCGCGCAGCTCACGTGCTTTTTCCAGGGCGACGGTCATCCGAAGAGGATCGATCTCGTCGGTGTAGAGCGAGCGGAAGAGGTGACGAAAGCGGCGCAGCTCGTCCAGTTTGTCGCCTCGAGATCCTCGGCGATGTTGCGCTCAAGGACGAGTATCTTCTCGCGCATACACCCGCTCCCCGCCGTGCTCGACCGCCGCGGCCACCGCACCCGAGCGAGGCCGCACGTCGACGGGCGCGTCGAGACTCGCCTCGAGCGCCTGCCAGAACCGGCTCTCCGCCGCCGGATCGTCGCTGTCGACGGCGACGTCGACGTCCGAACGCTCTCCGAAGCGCCCGGTCTGGAGAATCGAGCCGAAGAGATAGACCGCGCGCAAGGTGGGCTCGCCAGGCGCCAGCTCGCGGATCGCCCTGCGCGCGGCGGCCAGCCGCTCCTGGCGCCGCCTCTCGCGAGCGTCGCGGCGCTCAGCCTCGCGCCGCAGATGATAGGCGCGGGCGGCATGCAGGTCTTCGGAGGTCAAGGCGGCTCGCATGACCAGACTCTAGCACGGTGGAGCGACCGCTCCGCTCCGACGCACGACCTCGCAACCACTACGAATCGGCCCCCGGGAGTCGAGGTCGCCTCGAAACAGGACTCGAGCCTCCAGTGCCCGATTAGCTACGCGTCGAGGCATCCGTATGGGCTGCGACCCGTGCAGATGGTGCGATTTCCCACCCTGGAACCGTGCCGAGTAGAATCGGTTGCATTTGTTTTCCACCCTGGAACCGTGCCGAGTAGAATCGGTTTCGTTCGTTTTCCGCCCCGGAACCGTGCCGAGTAGAATCGGTTGCATTTGGTTTGCGCCCCGGAACCGTGCCGAGTCGAATCAGTTACGTTTGGTTTGCGCCCCGGAACCGTGCCGAGGAGAATCGGTTACGTTTGTTTTCCGCCTCGGAACCGAGGTGTAGCCGGATGGTTTCCATCAGGAACACTGCCGGAACCGGTGTTCCCAGGTCTCGGGAATCTCAGAACCTCGCCGGAACCGGTACGGTGAGCCTCCCGTCGCGGCATTCCCGAACAGACCTACACCACCTTCCCCTTCCACTTCCCCCGCCGGAACAGCGACGCGCTGACCACCGCCAGTAGCGAGAACGCCACGGTGATCGCCACGTAGACGCCGATCGGCCCGAGATCGAAGGCGTAGGCCAGGGCGAAGGCCAGGGGGATCTCGAGCAGCCAGAAGATGAAGAGGTTGATGTAGGTCGGGGTCCAGGTGTCGCCGGCGCCGTTGAACGACGAGGTGAGCACCATGCCGTAGGCATAGAAGAGGAAGCCGGCGGTGACGATGCGCAGGCACAGGATGCCGTGGCGCAGGGGCTCGGGCTCGGTGGTGAAGAAGGCGACGATCCAGGGCGCGCCGAGCTCGAAGATCAGGCCCACGGCACCCAGGAAGCACATGTTGTAGAAGCCGGCCAGCCACACGGCGCGCTCGGCGCGGTCGGGTTTCTCGGCGCCCAGGGCCTGGCCGACCATGGTGGCGGCGGCGCTGGCCATGCCCCAGCTCGGCAGCAGGGCGAAGATGATGATGCGGATGGCCACGGTGTAGCCGGCGAGCACCTCGCTGCCGAAGCCGGCGAGGATGCGGATGAGCCCGATCCAGCTTGCCATGCCGATGAAGGTCTGGAACATGGCGGTGCCCGACAGGCGCAGCAGCCGGAGCATGGTCGCGATATGGAGCTCCAGGTGGCGGCGTTCGATCTTGACCCGCTTGGTGCCGCGGAAGAGGATGCACAGCTGCACCACTACCGCGGTGCCACGGCCGATGTTGGTGGCCACGGCGGCGCCGGTGACGCCGAGCTCGGGGAACGGACCGATGCCGAAGATCAGCATCGGGTCGAGCACGATGTTGATGATGTTGGCCAGCCACAGTACGCGCATGGCGACCACCGCGTCGCCGGCGCCGCGGAAGATGGCGTTGATCAGGAACAGCAGCACCACGGTGACGTTGCCGCCGAGCATGATCCGGGCGTAGGGCACCCCGACGTCGAGCACGCCGGCCTCGGCTCCCATCCCGCGCAGCAGGGTCGGGGCCAGGGTCGCGCCCAGCGCGCCGACGACGGCGGCGACGGCGACACCCAGCGCGATGGCCTGTACCGCGCCGCGCGCCGCGCCCTCCGGGTCTTTCTCACCGATCCGCCGCGCGACCAGGGCGGTGACGCCGATCGACAGCCCGATCGCCACCGTGAAGATGACGGTCAGCATCGACTCGGTCAGCCCGATGGTCGCCATCGAGTCGGGGCCGAGGCGCGAAACGAAGAAGATGTCGACCACCGCGAACACCGACTCCATGGCGGTTTCGAGCACCATGGGTACGGCCAGCAGCAGGATGGCGCGGCCGAGGGGACCCTCGGTGTAGTCCTGCTGGGTGCCGCGAACGGCGTCCCAGAGAGCGCGGCCGAGCCGAAAATCCTCGGCGGTCTCGGCGGCTTCCTCCTGCGGCTCCATGTTCCGAATGTATCCGCAATCGTGCCTGGAGGGATACCGGCGTATAACATCCCCGAAATGTCCGAACGAGGCCGCCTCCCGCCGATCGTCGTCGGGCTCAACGTCGTCCTGGTCTTCCTCGCGGGATTCCAGTATCCCTACTTCAGGAGCGACGGCGTCAACGTGATCCTGGCCGTCCTGCTGCTGCTCAACGTGGCGGCACGGACGCGCGCGCGCAAGATCTTCGAGATCCTGGACGCCGCGATCGCTCGCAGCGAAGCGGTCAAGAACCTGCTGGTGGCGGTGTCCTCGGTGATCGTCCTGATCGGCGGGCTCGAGATCCTCGGGCAGTTCTTGAGCCGCACCGGCATCGTCGAGCCCTACAACGCCATGAAGACCATGGTGCTGACCGGCGCCGAGGACTTCCGCATGGCGCACATCACCGCGGACAGGTACCGGATTCCGGATCCGGTGCTGTTGTGGCGGCCGGTCGACCGCTGGCCATACAACTCGCAGCGGCTGAAGGGTGGCGAGGCGGAGATCCCCAAGCCCGCCGGCACGTTCCGCATCATGACCTACGGCGACTCGAACACCGACGGGCCCGAGGAGCGGTCATGGCCCGAGCAGCTCGGTGAGCTGCTCGAGCCGCGTCAAGGCGCCGCGGGTGTCGACTTCGAAGTGCTCAACGCGGGGGTGGCGGGCTACTCTTCGTACCAGGGATCGATGCGTTTTCGCTCACAAGTCGAGCGCTTCCAGCCGGACCTGATCACGGTGTCCTTCGGCTACAACGACATCGCGCCGGCCCTCGGCATGCCGGACCGGGAGTTCCGCCTGCCGCCGGCGGCCCTGGTCTCCCTCCAGCGTCAGCTGTTGCGCTTCCGCTTCTACCGCGTGGCGGAGAAGCTCGCGCGCGGGTGGACGCCCGAGGAGCTGCCTGAGACGGGGCCGCGGGTTCCGATCGAGGACTACTTCGCCAACCTGGAGAGCTTTCTCGCAACCGGGCGGGAGCACGGGGTCGGCGTGGTGCTCCTGACCCGCCCCCATCAGCCGGGACCCCGGGAGCTCGAGCTGGTGACCGACAATTGGCGTGGGCGGATTCCGGAATACAATCGAGGCGTGCTGGAGGTCGCCCGCCGCCAGCGCGCGCCGGTGATCGACGTCCAGAGATATTTCGAGCCGGCGCCGGAGCTCTTCTACGACGACTGCCACTTCACCGAGGAAGGCCACGCGACGATGGCTGCGATGCTCCTGAGGGAGCTGTCCGCGGCCGGTCTGCTGCCGCCGCCGCCGTCAGATTCTTTGTAGGACCACCGGTCGTCGAACAGACCGAGCTTCTGCCGGAGATTGATCTTCCATCATACCCGGATGGTATCAGCCGGCAACTTCGACCTCCGCTGTGGTCTCGAGCTCGTCGCTCTCCCGGCGCTCGTCGATCAATGCCGAGAGCTTGTCGAAGCTGACCCCCAGCCGCTCGGCGGTGGCGGCGGCGAGCGAGGTCTCGGCCACCCCGGGCCGGAACTGGTAGGTCGAGGCGAGCTTGTCGTCGGTCTCCACTTGCAGGAACTCGAGATCGGCCTCGGGCGGATGGTCGCGCAACTCGCGGGCGTGGTCGAGGAAGTGAGTGGAGATGAAGCCGCTGGTCTCGAGCCGCCCGAGCAGACGCACCACCAGGGAGAAGATCTCGGTGCCCTCGGCCGGGTTGGTGCCCGAGCACAGCTCGTCGAGGATCACCAGCGACGGCGTGCCCATGGATTCGAACAGGTGACGGATACGCAGCAGCTCGCGCCCCAGGCGCCCCTCGGCCTGGCTCGCCGTCTCGCTTTCCACCAGCGACACGAACATACCCCTGATGAGCGGCAGATTGGCCTCGGCGGCTGGCACGTAGAGCCCGGCCTGGCCGAGCAGCTGGGTCAGGCCGAGAGCCTGCAGCAGCCGCGTCTTGCCGCCCGAGTTGGGGCCGGTGATGACGGTGATGACCTGGCGTCCATGGCAGTGGATGTCGCACGGCACGGCCGGGCGCTCGAGCCCCAGGAGCAGGGGATTGAAGACCCGATTCAGCTCCAGCGGCCGGTCTCCGTCGAAGACCGGTAGGCACATCGCCAGGCCTTCGCCCTCCACCCGGCGCTTGAACGACCGCGTCGCCAGGTAGAGCTCGATCTGGCCGACCATCTGGACCAGCGGGGTGAGCGACGGCGAGATCTTGAGATAGACCTCGCGCAGCAGGCGGCCGACGATCTCCTTCTGGCTCAGGCGGTAGCCGTAGAACAGCAACATGCTCACCCGGTCCCATATTCGCTTCAAGGTGCCACGGTAGAATTGGTTGTCGGTGTTGTCCTCGATGTCGTCGATGAGCAGCGACTTGAGCTCGCCGTCGGCGCCCATCTGGACGGACAACCTCAGGGTCGACTGGCGGCTCTCGTAGTCGAGCAGGTCGGCGAGGGTACGGTACTCGTCCGACGCCTGGATCGCCAGGCCGACGTCGTGCAGGCGGCGCAGGCCCGAGCGCGCCTCGCCGAAGTCGCTCACCATCCAATCGATGATCCACTTGGCGAGCTTGAGCAGGTCGAGCCGGAAGGCGTTGATGTCGAGCCTGGCCGCGTGGTCGGGCTGCTTGAACATCGCCAGCAGCTGGCTGAGCTCCCGGTAGAGCTTCTCGAGGCTCGCCAGCAGCTCCGGATCCTCCTCGAGCTCGCGCAGGATCTCCTGGCGGAAACGCACCGCCTCGACCTCGGTCGGCGGATCGGAGAGCACGTTGTAGAGAAAGGCCCGGTTGACCTCGAAGCGCAGGCCGCCGACGCGGAGGGTGAAACAGCTCCGGATCAGCTCCTGGACGAACAGGTCCTCGGCGAAGAGGTCCAGGCTCCAGCCGCTGCCCTCGCCGTGGAAGACCCCCAGCTCTCGGTCGATGCGCTTGGCGTCCTCGCGGCCGAGGAAGGCCAGCTCCAGGAGCTCGTGCACGGCGTCGCTGTCGCCCGAGATCCTGGGCTCGAGGTTGAGGATGTCGGGGATCGGGATCGGCGTGGCGGCATCTGTCGGCAGGTCCATCCCGGCGGATTCGCGCCGGCTGCTCGACAGGCGGGTGCGGAGACGACTCTTCTTCATCGGGCCGGGATGATACAGCATGGATGTTGGGACCCATGCTGAACTCGTAAAGTTCCCGACTAGCCCGGCTGCCGGATCTCCAGCCGGCCTCCGAGCAGCTCGGCGAGCGCCTCGAGCTCGCCCTGAGCGGCTTCCAGGCCGGGCGCGGCGTCGCCGCCGGCGAGCATGCCGCAGCCCTTGAGCGCCCGGTCCGGCCGCTTGCCCATGGGCGCCCAGTGCAGCTCGAAAGCCGGCGCCCTGGCGGCGTTCGTGAGGCGGGTGGGTTCGGTGGGCCAGTAGATCGGGTACCAGGCCAGGTAGCTCTCGCCCCGCTCGCGCAGTAGCTCCGTGGCCTCGCCCGCGCGCCGCCAGTCGTGGCGGGCGGGCTTGAAGGGCGGGTCGATGAACAGGAGATGCTGGCCCGGGTGCTTCTTGATGTCGGCGAAACCGTCGAGCTGCCGGAACACGATGGTCGGGCTCGGCTGATGGACGGTGTATTCCCAGACCAGGTTGCTCACCGCGGTCGAGGTGTCGCAGAGCCGGATCTGGTGCTCGATGCCTTGATCGGCAAGGTGCCGTTCCACCAGCCGCCACGAGCCGAGATAGCGGGTGCCGGGCGCCACCGGGACGTCGACCAACCGGAAGTAGGGATGCGGCGCCAGAGCGTCGGGCACCGAGTCGAGGGCGCCGACCCCCTGCCGCCACTCGCCGGTCTCGCCGAGCACGAGCTCGCCAGCGCCGGAGTGGGTCTCGCCGTAGCGGAACGTCGCGCCGGGCGGGTGGCCGGCGAGCAGGTGCTCGACCACCCGCAGCAGGCAGCAGTGCTTCCAGACGTCGGCGCGATTGCCTACCTTTCTGGCATGGTCGTAGGCGGAGCGCCGGGCGGTGGAGGGCCCCGTTCGACGATCGCTTGTCTGGCTCATCGGCTCACCATTCTTCACGACTTGTCGCCGATCCGCAAAGCCGGGTGCCTGCGCGGTCGATGCTAGGATTCCCCATCCGGATGAAGAACCCAAGCGCGCCGGAGGCCGCCGATCTGCCGCTGTGGAAGAAGGCGCTCTTCTCCCTGCTGGCAACCGTTCTCTTTTTCACCCTGCTCGAGGCGGGGCTCGCCGTCGCCGGGATCGGGACCCGGCCAGCCCTGGAGGACCCTTTCCTCGGGTTCGCATCGAGCGCTTCGCTGTTCGTCGAGGGGACCGACGCGGACGGCCAGCCGGTCCTGACCACGGCGGCCGGCAAGCGCGGATTCTTCAACGTCCAACAGTTTCGCCGCGACAAGCCGCCGGGCACCTACCGCGTTTTCTGCCTCGGTGGCTCCACCACCTACGGCCGCCCGTACTCAGACGCCACCTCGTTCTGCGGCTGGCTGCGGGAGCTGCTGTCCGCCGCCGATCCCAAGCGCGACTGGGAGGTGGTCAACGCCGGAGGGATCAGCTACGCCAGCTACCGGGTGGCCAGGGTGATGGACGAGCTGGCGGGATACGAGCCGGACCTCTTCGTGGTGTACACGGGGCACAACGAGTTCCTCGAGGAGCGAACGTACGGAAACCTGCGGGATCTGCCGGGGGTGGTCAAGTCAGTGGTGGGGGTGCTGGCGCGTACCCGGATCTGGGCGGCCGCCAGCGCGCTGTACGATCGCGTCCGCACCGGCACGCCTTCGGCGGGACGCTCGCGGCAAGAGCCGGCCTCCATCCTGCCCGGCGAGGTGCGGGCCAAGCTCGACCACTCGATCGGGCCCGATCTCTACGAGCGGGACGACGCCCTGCGCGACGGGATCCTCGAGCACTACCGGTTCAGCTTGCGACGGATGGTCCGGGCGGCGAGGGCCGCCGGCGCCGAGGTCCTGCTCGTGACCCCGGCGTCCAACCTGAAAGACTGCTCGCCGTTCAAGAGCCAGCACACCGACGAGCTGGACGACAGTCAGCGGGTGCAGAGCCAGGAGCTGCTGGCCGCGGCCCGACAGCAGATGCGGGAAGCGCGATGGGGTGAGGCCCGGGAGAGCCTGGACGAGGCGCTGGCCTTCGATGCGCGGTTCGCGGAGCTGTACTACCGCCGCGGCGAGGCGCTCCTCGCCGTCGGCCTCTACGACGAAGCCGAAGCCGCTTTTACAGGTGCCCGGGACGAAGACGTCTGCCCATTGCGTGCGCTATCGCCCATGACCGCGGCGGTGGCGGAGGTTGCCCGGGCGGCCGACGCCCCGGTGGTCGACTTCGTCGGCCTGGTCGCCGGTCGCACGCGCTCGGAGCACGGACATGGAATCGCCGGCGAGGAGCTCTTTCTGGACCACGTGCATCCCACGATCGAGGGACACCGGCTGCTGGCGGTGGCGTTGCTCGAGGCTCTGATCGAGCGCGGGACCGTGCGCCCCCGCGCTGCCTGGGGCGAGCGGGCGATTGCCGAAGTGGCCGCGAGAGTCGAGGGTGCGATCGAGCCCGAGCTCCACGCGCGGGCGCTCGCCAACCTCGCCCTGACCCTGGACTGGGCCGGCAAGGCGGAGGAGTCCCGCCGGCTGGCCCTGCGGGCGCTCGAGTCCGGAGAGGAAGACCCGACCATTCTGATGATCGCCGCCCGGCATCTGGCGGCCGACGGCAAGAGCGACGAGGCGCTGGAGCTCTTTCGGCGAGCGATGCGGGCAAACCCCAACAACCCGGTGATTCAGTCGCAGCTCGGCATGCTGCTGACGGGTCGCCGGGAGCTCGAGGCGGCGGCCGCGCATTTCTTCCTCGCCAGCATCCTGTGGGTCGACAACGACGCCTACCAGAAGCAGCTCGCCTCTGTCATGACCCAGCGGGGACGTTACGCGGTAGCTCTTCGGTGCCTGCTCGAGGCCCGGCGCCTGAGCCCCGGCGATCCGAATCTCGAAACGCGGATCTCCGCCCTGCGCGAGCGGCTCGGCGGCGAGACGCCGGCTCTCGGGACGCCCGTGATCTCCGCCACGCGCTACGCCTCGGGTTATCCGCGGACGATCGCGCAGACCCAGACCGATGCTACCGGGCGGGAGGTCGTCGACGGCATCTGGACGGAATGGTTCGACGGCGGCCGGCTGAAGCGTTTCGTCGACTACTCGAACGGTGTGCCCGACGGTGTCTCGGTGACCTGGGACGAGAACGGCGAGGTCCTGGACCGCCGACAGGTCCGGCATGGCGAGGGGCGCTAGTCGCCGGAGTCGAGGACCGGTGCGCCCGCCGCGGGGGCGCCGCCGGCAAAGACCTGCACCCGGCCCTCGAAGCCCTGGCTGACGTAGATCCGACCCTCGCCGTCGAGCGCCAGGTCGGCCGGCTGGTAAACGCGGCCGGGGGCGTTGCCGATTCCCGAGTACTCCCCGAGACAGCGGTTGGACTCCGGGTCCCAGACCATGAAGAGCATCCGCTGCCGGTCGACGATCACCACGTTGCCGTCGGACCCGAGGGCGGCGGCGACGGGGAAGGCGGTCTGGCAGGGCGCCGTCCCCTTGAGGCCGACCGCGCCTCGGGAGCGGCCTTCGAGGTCGTAGAGCCGGACCCTGCCGGCGGTGGGCAGGGCCACCAGCACGGTGTCGCCGTAGACGTCGACGTGCCCGAGCAGGAACTCCCGTGCCTCTTTTTCTGTCAGGTCGGTCGCCAGGTCGACCGAGCCCGAGATCGCGCCCTGCCGATCCGCGATCCACATTCGCTGGTTGGCCTGGTCGAGGGCGAAGAGCCGGTCTCCGGCGGGCGGCAAGGCGATCGAGACCAGATTCGGCGGCTCGGCGTCCTCGGGGAACCCCGAAAGTGCCGTTTGCCCGAGCAGCTTGCCGTCGAAATCGAGCCGCAGCAGCCGCTGGACGCCGCCGCTCCAGGCCAGGGCCAGCAGATAACCGTCCGGATCGACGGCCAGGTCCACGGGCGTGCTGAAATTGTCGCCGCCGGGGATCTGGTAGAGGAAGAGGCCCTGGCGGTCGAAGATCACGATCCGCTGTTTTCGGCTGTCGCAGACGAAGACCTCGCCGGTGTGGAGATCGGCGACCACCGACCGCGAGACGCCCAGACGGTCGACGCGCGACGGCATTCGTAGGCGCGCGGAGTACTCCGGCTCGGGCTTGGCGCTGGCGGCCGTGGCCGCTGCCAGCGCCATGGTCAGTGCCGGGGCGAGCGCCAGGAGCAGCGCGGCCCGGGCGCGCGCTACCTGCCTCAAGGCGCCGGCCTGCCGTCGAGGCGGCGGAAGATCTGCAGCCGCCCGTTGCCCTGATCCGCGACCGCCAGCCGGCCGTCGGGAAGCCTCGTCATGCCGGCCGGCTCGAGCAGCTGGCCGGCGTCCCAGCCTCGCCGCGAGCCGACGCCGACGAGCCGGCCCGCCGCGTCCAGGACGACGATGCGGCCGGCGTGACGGTCGGCGATCAGCAGGTCGCCGCCGGGCTCCACCACCATACCGCTCGGCCAGGCGGCCAGCGGACCTTCGCCCGGCACCGTCCAGGTCGCCAGCAGACTTCCGTCGGGTCCGTAGCGGCGGATCTCGGCGAGCCCGGCGAAGCCGGCGTAGAAGCCGCCGCCCGCGCCGGCGACCAGAGCGGTGAGATGGCCGGCGACCATCGTCTCGCCCCGCTGGGCGCCGGCGGCGTCGAGCGTCAGCACGCGCCCCCCGGCCGCATCGTAAAGCAGCAGGCCACCGCCGGGGGCGGCCGCTAAAGGCCCGGGAACCACCCCGGCCGGCAGGCCGAGGGATCGGGGCTCGAAATCGGGTCCTTCCACCGTCACCAGGGCACCGCGGCCGCGGAGCGCGACGACGTAGCGCTCGCCGTCGAATGCGACGTCGAGCGGCGAGGCCGGCAGGTCGACCGCGCGCGTCTGGGCCGAGCCGGCGGCCGTGGTGAAGATCACCAGCCGCGGGCCCCAGGCGTCGGCGACCGCGATCTCGAGTGACGAGGCGGCGGCGACCGCGACCGGCCATCGCAGCTCGACAGCTCGGCTTCCCTCGAGCGCCGAGTCGGCGGCCAGGACGCGAGGCGCGCGCTGTGCCGCCGCCGCCGTCGCCGCCATCGCGGGCAACAGCCAGGCGATCAGACAGCGTCTCCAGGTTCCGCGCTGGCTCATCTCGGGCCCCTCGCCTGTTCGGTGTGGCACGAGATGCACAGCTCGCGTTTGCCGTCGAGATGCATGTACTTGGGATAGGGCGCGTCGTGGATTGCGTGGCAGGAGAGACAGTCCATCGGTTGGCCGTTGCGCGGGTCCCGGATGTCCTCGCCCATCGGGTGGGCGGCGCTGTGCTGGTGGGAATGGCACTCGTTGCACAGCTCCACCGGGCCGGCGTTCAGCAGCATCGGCCGGTCACCGCCGTGCGGGGCGTGGCAGGTGGAGCAGGCGAGATCGTCGCCGTGGCTGGCGTGGCGGCCTGCCTGGCCCGAGGCGGAGCCGCCCGGGTCGTGGCAGGAAAGGCACAGATCCTCGAGGCTCTCCTTGAGCAGTCCACTGCCGTCGGCGGCATGGGGATTGTGGCAGTCGGTGCAGGCCCCGCCACCCGCCGAGACGTGGGGGAAAGGGGAGCTCCGCGACGCTTCGACCGCGTCCTCGTGACAGTCGCCGCACAGCCGATCCATGCTCACCGCGAGGCCGAAGGGCTGCTCGGAATCCGGCGGCAGATGGCAGTCGGAGCAATCTCCGTCCTCGAACGGCAGGTGCAGGTTCTCCCGGAAATAACCGGCGCGCATCGAGGAATGCGGATCGTGGCACTGCTGGCAGTCCGCGCGTTCCACCGGGTAGCTCTGATGAGCCGATCGGAAGTCGGTGTCGCGCGCGTGACACCTGGAGCACGACTGCTCGACCGGCTGCTTCGACAGGTGCGGGAACGCCGCGGCGTGGGGTTGGTGGCAGATCGAGCATTTCTCGCGGCGGAAGGGCAAATGCCGCACCGGCCGGCCCTGCCAGGCCGTGATCTCCTGATGACAGGAACGACAGAGCTCGACGCCGGCCGCCACCAGGAGCCCGTCGTGCGGGCTGCCATGAGGTGCGTGACAGTCGACGCAGCGGCCCTCGGCCACCGGTCCGTGAACCACTTCGAGGTCGAGCTCTTCCGCGAGCTCGGTGTGACAGCTGATGCACAGCGGTCCCGGCTGCTCGGCGAGCAGGCCGGCGAAGCGCGAGACGTGCGGATTGTGGCAGGCGGTGCAGTCGCCGTCGCGGGCCGGAGGGTGCGCCGCCGCGGCCGACAGCTCGGACTCCAGGTCGTGGCAGTCGAGGCAGATCTGGAGCTGGTCGATGCCCAGCGCGCCGGGCTCGGCGCTCGCCGGCCAGCCGGCCAGCGCGCCACACAGGCCCGCCAGCAGGAGTCCGGCGAGTGGCCACCGGATGAGCCGGAATCCCGCGCTCATGGCGTAGCTCCCATGGGCTCGAGGTGACAGGCCGAGCAGTCTCCGTCCTCGAATGGCACGTGGGTCTGCGGCAGCAGCAGCCCGGCGGTCTCTGAAGCGTGCGGATCGTGGCAGCTCCGGCAATCCATGGTCGCCGCGGGGAGCCCGAGGTGCTCCTCGGCGAATTCGGCGGAGTCGCCGTCGTGGCAGGCGAGGCAAGTGTCCGCGACCGCCTCCAGCAAGAGATCGGGGTGGCGCGTCGAGTGGGCGCCGTGGCAGGTTGCGCAGCCGTCGAGCTCGTCGGCCGGTGCGTGATAGACCTGGGTCTCGAGCCGTTCTCCGAGGTCCTGGTGGCAGCTGGTACACAGCGGTTTCAGGGGTGCTTGCAAAAAGGGCTCGACGTTCGAGGCATGAGGTTGGTGGCAGGAGACGCAGGCGCCCTCGGCCGCCGGCGGGTGGGAAGACCCTCCGAGCGGCGCCGCCACCTGGACGTCGTGACAATCGCCACACAGCTGCGCCTGGGGCGCGGTCAACAGCCCGACCACATCCGAGGCGTGAGCGGCGTGGCAGCTCTCGCACGAGCCTTCTTCGAACGGCAGGTGCGGGGTCGCCTCCGCAGCCGCCGCCAGGGTGCTCTCGTGACATTTGCCGCACAGCTCCGAGCCCTGCGCAGCGAGCAGCTGCGCGGCGCCGGCGTGGGGATCGTGGCAGCCGGTGCAGTCGCCGGTGGCCACCGGACCGTGGACCACCGCCAACCCCGAGGCTCCCGCCGTGTCCGGATGGCAGTTGCCGCACAGCTCGCCCTGATCGGCTGCCAGCATCACCGGCCGGCCGCTGCCGTGGGGATCGTGGCAGGCCAGGCAGTTGGACGCCGCGGGCTGGTGGACGTGCGCGGCGCCACCGTCGTTCGGGTCGTCGTGACAGTCGACGCAGACCGTGCGCGCATCCGCGGACAGTAGGCTCGGATGCTCGCTCTCGTGGCCGCTGTGGCAGGTGCTGCAATCCGTCGCCACCTCGTGGGTATGCTCGCTCTCGAGCGCCGTGGCGACGTCGTCGTGACAGGTGCCGCAGAGCTCCGCCTCCGACGCCAGCAGCAGCGGCGCGTGGTCCGAGGTGTGGGGGTCGTGGCAGTCGAGGCAGGCGCCTTCGGCCGCAGGCGGGTGCACCGAGCCCATCCAGCTGAAGGACGGCGTGTCGTGGCAATCGAGACAGATCGTCGCGCTGCCGGTGGAGGAGTCGCCGGCCGGCGCCGTGGCCGGCGCGGCGGCAGGCTCCGAATCGTGACAGCTCAGGCAGTCGAGGTCGGGGTGCAGCGAGGCGCGCAGCAGCTTGGGGTTCGCCGCGCTGTGCGGCGGGTGGCACGATGAGCAGGCCGCGCCCGCCACCGGGAACCCCTGGTGGGCGACGCGGAAGCCGTCGTCGCCGCCGTCGTGGCAGTCGGCGCACAGTGCCTCCTCGCTCTGCCGCAGCAGCGCCGGCTCCGGTCCGCCGTGGGCGAAGTGGCAGGTGGCGCAATCGTCGGCCGCGGGGGCGTGCGCCACCTTGCCGGTGAACGGCTTGCCGCCATGACAGCCCGAGCACAGGTCACGCTCTGTCGCCTTCAGGATCGCCCCGTGGTCGGAGCCGTGGGAATCGTGGCAGGTGGAGCAGGTGGCGAGCTCCGGGTGTGTGTGGGCCTCCTCGGCACCGAGGGCCGCGGCTTCATGACAGTCGTAGCACAGGTCGGGCTCGTCCTTGACCAGGCGCAGGGCACCGACCAGGCCGTGGGGCTTGTGGCAGGTGATGCAATCGGCGGCCGGCTCGTGAGCGACCGCGACCCCCTTGCCGACCGTCTCGTGGCATTTGATGCACGATCCGCCCGGTTTGAAGCGGCTGCCCTTCTGGAGCTGGGCCGCGGCCGGTCCCGCGGCCATCGACGCGGTGAGGCACAGCAGGAGAAGGGCGAGTCTAGGAGGCCGTCCGAGATTCGAGGACGGTCTCCTGGACCGGTGGGGATGGGCCAAGTAATCCGCCGAAGGCGGAGTACTTGGGGCGCTAGTGCCCGTGGCCATCGACCTTTCCTTTGTCCGGGCCGTCTTCCAGGGTGCCGCGGATCTGCAGGCTGGCCAGCAGCTCCTGGTCGATCTCGATCTCCGAGCGGCTGCGCAAGGTCTCCATCAGTTTCTCGATGGCGGCTTTCATCCTGTCTTCGAAGACCGCGTTCCTGACGTTGCCCGAGACCTCCTGGAAGGGGTAGACGCCCTGCTCCTGCCGGGCGATGACCTTGAAGACGACGAAGTTGCCGCGCACCCCGACCGGGTCGAGCACCTGGCCGGCCGTGGCTTCCAGCAGCCGTTGCTCGAAGCCGCTGAACCCGGGCTCCACCCAGCCCCGCTCGCCACCCTGGTCCTTGAAACGGTCGAGGGAGTGCCGGCGGGCGAGCCACGCCAGGTCGGTGTCTTCGCGAAGCAGGCTCGCGATGCGCTCGGCTTCCTCCTCGGTCGCGACCGTGACCTGGCCGAGGTTGATTCGCGGCGGCTTGCGGAGCTCGTCCTGGTGCGCTGCGTAGTATGCCTCCATCTCTTCACGCTCGACCTCGACGCCGGGAGCCACCACCTCTTCGAGGTAGCGCGGCACCAGCAGCCCGGTTTCGAAGGTGTGGACCGCCCGCACGATCTCGGGCCGCTCGACGTAGGCGCGGGCCTCGGCCTCGGCCTGCAGGAGACGTTTCTCGATCATTTTCTCGAGGATGATCGGCGCCGAAGCGAGGGCCGCCTCCCGGTTACGCACCCCGTTCCAACGCGCCAAAAGCGCCTTGGAGTACTCGTTCGCGGTGATCACGTGCCGCGTTCCGATCCGTGCCACCACGGCGTCGGGGTCCGGAAAGATCGGAAAGAGACGGGCGTCGGGACGCCGCTCGGCCGAAAGTGCCCCCGCCACACCTTCGTCGACGACCACTTCGTGTCGAGCCCTGGCGCTCTCGGCCAGGGCCGCGCGCAGCGCCTGGGACTTGCGATGGCGGACGACCTGGGCGATGGTCCTCGCGACCTTGGGCAGGCGCTCCGGATCGGCCGCGCGCACCTCCTCGAGGCGGATCGTCGACCAACCGAGATCCGTCCGCACCGGTCCCGCGAGCTCTCCGGGCGTAAGCGACGCCGCCAGCTCGGCGATCTCCGGCTGGAGATCGATGCGCGGTACGCTGTCCAGGTGTCCGCCGCGAATGGCGTAGGGATCCACCGAGCGCTCCCGCGCCAGCGTCTCCATGTCGGCGCCGGCGCGCAGCTCGGCCAGCAGCTCCTCGGCCTCCGGCTGTTCGTAAGCTGTCACCACCCGCAGGGTGAGCTCGCGGTATTGATCTTCGAAGGTCCGGCGAATCTCTTCCTCGGTGGGCCGGGCGCGCTCGGCGATCTCTTCACGCTCCAGCGCCTCGAGCGTCAACTTCTCGCGGTAGCGCGTCACCCTCTCGGGGAGTCCGCCCTCCTGGTCCATCCCCAGCGCTCGCGCTTCCTGGCCGATCAGCACGTCGTTGACCATGCGGAAGATCAGTCGGTCGAGGTCGGGAGCGCCCCGCGGACCTTCGTTCGCCGAGCCGTGTAGGGTGCCGAGGTGGCGCTCGAGATCGGGCACCGACAGCGTCTCGCCGTTGACCATGGCCAGCACCCTGGGCTCTTCCGTTGTGGCGGGGCTGGGAGCTTCCTGGGCGGGCGCGGTAACGGCAAAGAGAGCCGAAAGCCCGCAGACGACGAGGGTCGCGGCGAAGCCGCGTTGGTCTTGATCCGGCATCATGATCCTGCTCTCCCTTGCTTTCGCGGCACCACCAGACCGGCCACCAGGGACCACATGATGTCTTCCGCCAGCAGGCCGGCGGCGTGGATCCTGCCGGTGCCCAACAGCCGCGAGCGGTCCCAGCCGGTGCGGTCCTGGCCGTTCCACCACAGGATGCCGCCGCTGCCGGTGTCGATCAGCCGGGCCGAGAAGGCGATCCGGGGCTCCGGCTCGGCGCCCAGACCGCCGACCTCCCAGGCCTCGACGGTGCCGGTCAGGATCGAATCTGCCCCGGCGCCGGACCGTAGCGCGGCGCGCGCCTCGGCGTCGACCTCTCCCCGCAGCAAGACGCCTCGCCCGCGCAGGATCTGGTTGACCCGGCCGGGCAGCACCAACCGGGCGCCGCTGCGGTAGAGCACCGCGAGGGCCAGCTCGCTGACTGTCTCGCCGGCGCGCGTCGCCTGGCGCTCGGTCACCGAACCGAAGGGGACGAGCGCGACACTGCCCATTTCCTGGACGGAGATCGGGCGGCGCAGGAAGCCGCCGTGGTCGGGCCGTGCCCGGCCGTGTCTCTCCTGACTGTGCGTCGGCTCGCCGGCCGCCACCTCGCGTTCGAAGGTCTCCACCAGGCGCTCCGCCACCTCGCGCCCGAGGATCTCGGGGTCGTCGATCACGCCCAGGCCGAGCAGGCGGCGGCCGTCGAGACCGCTGGCCGCTTCGAAGCCGGCCCAGCCGAGCTCCGCGCCGGCCCGATCGCTGGGCCGAAGCCGGATCACCCGCGCCGAGAGAGTGATCTGGGGCACCAGGCCCTCGCCCGGACGATCGGACACGAAGGCCTGGCTGGCCCGGGTCAGCAGGCTCTCGGTCGCCTGGTGGACGGTCGCGGAGAAGAACCAACCGGCGCCCGTCTCCTCAGCCATGCGCGCGAGCGCCTCCGGCGACGCCTGGCTCGCGTCGCGGATCCGCAGCCGCCGCTGGGCGTCTCGCAGACGCACCGGGTCCACCAGCGAGGCGCGGGCCGCTAGAGCCTGCCGCAGGGTCTCCTCGACGGCGGCGGCGACAACGGGGTTTCCCACCCGGTCCTGGAGCGGCAGCAGCCCTCCCGCCCCGCGGTGCCAGGCGTCTTCCCCGGCGTCGTCTGCCGAGGCGCCGGCCACGGCTGGTACCGCCAGGGTCACGGCGAGCATCACGGCCGCACAGTGTCGTCGTCGCCCGTGAATCATCTTCCTCTCGTCCTCCGACTCACTGCACCAGCGAGGCGACGACCGCCTGGACGCATCGCCGCGTGGTTTCGGCGATCGGCTCGGCGCCGGTCCCCAGGAGCTTGGCGGACAGCCCCGCTCCTTTCTGGCTGTGGGTGGTGGCCCACACCGCCGCGCCGGTCTCGGTCTCCAGCATGTGGACGTCGAGCGTCACTACCGGGATCGAGACGGTCCCCGACCGCAGGTTTTCCGATTGGGTGACGGAGCCGAGGAGAATCGCCTGGACGCCGAGCCGTTGCCCCAGCTGGACGATCTCTTCCGACGAGGGATTTCCCCGCCGGCCGGGGAGGCGCTCGAGCGCCGCGCGTACCTCCCCCGGCTCGACGACATCGACAGCGCCGCTCGCCAGCAGCTCGGTGATCAGCAGCCGCGTGGCGCGCACCCCGGCCTGTTGATCGTTGGAGAGGTTCTCGAGCGGCAGGACCGCCACTTTCTCGACGAAGGCGAAGTCGAATCTGGGGTTGACGAAGCGGGTCGGCTCGAGGCCGCTGGTACACGCCAGAGCGGCGACGGAGACGGCCAGCAGAAGTGCGATCGGAAGTCTCTGATAGGGCATCGGCTCGGTTGCTCAGAAGAAGAGGTTGAATCCGGCCCGGATGCTCAGATTCTCCGACGGCTCGACCCCGACCTGCCGGAAGGTGGAGCGGGAGAAGTTGAGGAACGGCGTCAGCCGCGGCCGGAAGCGATAGTTTACACCGCCCCCCACGGTGGTCGTCCGCCGGATGTCGGTCGATTCAGTGTCCTGATAGGAGAGCGAAGCGGTGAGCTTCGGTCCCGGCGAATAGAAGGCGCCGTAGCGTTGGGTCAGGGTCCGCTGGAGGTCGTCGTCGCTCCAGTCCCAGTCGCCGCTGAACGACAGATAGGGTGTCGCTCGCCAGAAAGTGCGGAGGTCGGCGCTGGTCCGCCGCTCGATGACGACGGTGCCGGTGGAGTCGAAGTAGCTCTGCGAGATGCTTCCCTGCAGGCTCCAGTCCCGCGTCAGGTCCGCCCTCACCGACTCGCGAAACTGCCACACCTTCTGGGTGAAGCCGCCGAAGGGATCATCGACGTCGGACCAGGTCACCTCCGAGACCAGCTCCAGATCCGCGAAGAGCTCGGTGAGCAGGCGCAGCCGGACGGTATCCGCGGAGCGGATCAGCAGGTTGCCTTCCTTCTCGTCGCGCCGTGAGAACGTCAGCAGGCCAGAGGCGGTGGCCAGCGGCGACCAATCGAAGGTCGCGCTCCACAGCTCCTCGTCGCGCTGGAGCGCCGGCTCCAGCCGTTCGTCGACGCTGTTGAAACGGTACCCCACGCGCAGGTCGAGCTTCGGCGTGATCCCGACCTCGACGCGCGCGCCGTAGCTCAGCTCGTCGAGGTCGCGGCTGAGCAAACCTCCGGCGAGATCCTCGTCGTTGCCGATCCCGAAGGTGAAGGTGGCGTCGACCCGCTCGTGGGGGCTGTAGCTGGCGTTCAGATCAGCGCGGTAGGTCGTGGATCGCCCTTCCTGGCTGGTCAGCCGATCGACCTCGGCCAGCGCCCGGACCTCGGTGACCGCCACTCGGGCGAAGGTGTTGATGGTCACGTTCACCGCTTTGAAGTAGCGGTCGGTGGTCTCGGGGAAGAACAGGGTATAGCGTGAGAGCGCGCCGTCGAAGGCGGAGTCGACGCCCGCGACCCTGACCCAGCTCAGGTTGTCCGAGCTGTGGTAGACCTCCCAGAACAGATCGGGGGCCGACGGGGCGTCGACGGTGATCTCGAGCCGGGTGACGCGGCGGCCGAGACCCAGGTCGACCCCGATGTTGCGGAAGGTGTTGGCGCCGCCGATCTCGATCTCGGGTGCAGCCGGCGTCTCCGTGTCCCCGTCGACCAGGTCCGGCGCGGGGTCGAGCTCGCCGATCTCGGGGGTGGTGTCGAGAGCGAAGAGTCCCTCGCGGGCGGTGATCGGAGTGGCCGGCCGCGCACCGGCGGAGGAGACCTCGGTCTGTTCGCGGCGGCTGATCCAGGAGCTCATCGTCAGCGCCAGCTTGTCCTCCCAGAATTGCTGAGCGTAGTGGCCGCGCAGCTGATGGCGGTCCTCGTCGAGGCGAAAGCCCGTGGTCTGGTTGTCGATGCTGGTCGTCTGATAGGCATAGCGGGCGCCCCAGAGCTGGCGGTCGTAGATCGACTCGAAGCCGAGAAAGCGCGAGCTCACGTCGCGGCCGAAGAGGGCGGCGTCGGCGACGTTGGTTTCGTCGCGCAGCTGCAACGCGTAGGAGGGGCCCTTGATCGGGCGCCAACGGAGCTGGCCCACCAGCGCTTGCAGGTCGAGATTGTCCGACGGATTGGTACCCCGGTTGCGGCGATCCCGAAAGGACAGGCGGCCATCGAGCCTCGGCCGGCGGTAGACCAGCTCGAGGAGCGGGTCGCGGCTCGAACGCTCGAAGTCCTGGCCGCCGTCGGTGGTGGTTTCGAGCTCGACCACACGGTAGGAGAAGCCGAGGCTGAGCCAGGGGGTCAGTGCCTGGAGGAGATTCAACGTGTACCTCTGGTCGAGCTGGTCGACTTCCACCTCGTCGCTCTCGGTCGCTCCGCCATAGACGCGGGCGCTGCCGTGGACCTCGACCGCGTCTGAGACGCCGTGTGCCGCCAGCAGGCCGCCGGCGATGGCGGCGGCGACTCTCATGCGCAACGTGCTCATCTCCAGTTTCTCGAACCGATGATACGCCGCGAGGCGGCTGGCGACGGCGGAGTCTTCGACTTCATTCCTGAATCACGTGGGTAGATACAGAAAACGCCCGGAACCACAAAGCCCCGGGCGTTCATCTCCTCGATCCGGAGTATGAGATTCCGAATCGGGATCAGAACGGGTTGTGGTCGAACTCGTCCTGGTTGTGGCACTTGTTGCACAGCGAGCGCTGATTCTGGTTGGCGTAGTTGCCCACCAGCAGGCTCGACATGTCGAAGGAACCGGACTCGTCGCCGTCCTCGAACATGAACGTCACGGCGAAGTCCCAACGCCCGGCATCCGGTGCCGAGGAGGCGTGGGCGCGATGGCAGGTCAAGCACATCACCGTGCTGCCGGCCGTCGGGCCGGCCGTCGAGCCGGTCGTGTTGGCCGCGTCCTCGAAAGGCACCTGGGCCAGGTACGCCGTCGCCGCGACGCCACCGGTCTGATCGATGGTGCCGTTGTAGAGGTTGTAGGCGGTGGCGATCGACCCTCCAAGGGTGCTGCCCGACGGGTGCTCCAGGCGGCCACCGGCCTCGTCGTGGAAGTCGCCGTGGCAGTTGCCGCACCAGGCGCTCATGCCGCCCTGGTAGGCGGTGTGGCTGCTGTCGGACTCGGTGCCGAAGAAGATGGAAAGACCTTCGGCAACGGGCGCGGGATTGAGGAAGGTCGCGACCCCGTCCTGAACCTGCCGGCCGGCGCCGTAGAGCAGCCGGAACGCATCGGTACCGTGCGGGTCATGGCAGCTCGTGCAGCCCAGCTGCGACGCCGGGAAGCTGCCGCCAGGCGCCGAGGTCAGGGTTGCGTCCGGAGCCAGGCCGTGTCCGGGGGCGTCGAGGTTGTGCCCAGCGGCGTCACCGACGATCGGATTGGTCGCTCCGCCGTGGCCGTCGTTGATGTTGTCCTCGGTCAGGAAGATGAAATTGCCGCCGCCCTTCTCGGGCGCGGGGGTCAGCGGGTCGACGGCGAATACCGCGCCCAACCTCGTGCCATGGCAGTTCAGGCAGGTGTCGCTGGGGCTGGCGTCGACCAGCAGCCAGGGATTGCCGTTGGGGCTGTCCGGGTCGACCAGGGCCCCGTCCTGACTGTTGTGCATCGTGTGGCAGCCGGCACAATCGGCGACGCCCTCGTCATGGAAGGCCGCGACCTGCGACCCCCACCACACCAGGGCGACCACCGCGGCCGCGATCAGTACCAAGCGTCGGTGGTTTCTCATTTGACTTGCCTCCTTAGTCTCTGGACCGTTGGTTCTATGAGATCTAGGTATCGGACAATCGTGACGTTCGTCGGCGCAGGAAGGGAGCCGGTGGGTGATATTCCCCAGCTTTGTCGGGCGATCGGGTGATTCTTCGCGGTACATCGTTCGGGTCCCTTGGTGATAGTGGGTAGCTGCAAAGCCCGGGCCAGGTACGGGCCGAAAGCCGGCGGCTTCGATTAAGATGTCCCGATCATGGCGGGCGACCAGATTCGCGGCGGCAAGGGTTCGGTGAAGCCGCGCTGGCTGTTGCGCACCTTCGGCTTCTCGATCCCTCTGCACGCGGCGGTTTTCGGTCTGCTCTACTTCGGCGGCATGCGCCTGGTCGAGTCCGAGATGATCCGGGGCTACGGCCAGGAGTCGAGGCACTCGCTGTCCACCGCGGTCGATACGCTCCACCTGACGATGCAGGAGATGCCGCGAGAAGAGCAGCTCCGGCGATTGACGGAATTCCTGTCGTCGCACCAGGAGCAGCGCCTGCACCTGTGGAGCCCGGCCGCGGAGCATCTCGCCGGTGATCTCGCCGATCATCCGCTCGGCGAGGAGGACGCGGGCGACGTCGCCGCTTTTCTGAGCGAAGGAGAGGACCAGCGTTTCTGGCTCCTGCGCGAGGACGGCGGGCCCTTCCTACGGGGACTGATGCGAGTCGAGACGGACAGTCGATGCGTGCCGTGCCACGACGCCGGCGAAACCCGAGGCGTCTTGTCGATGACCCGCTCGTTGAACCAGGAGGTCGGCGACGTCCGCCGCCGGCTGGGCTTCTGGATAGCGCTGGGCATCGTCACGTGGGCCGGCCTGATGGTGGTGATCAACCGCATGACGGCGCAGGCTTTCGAGCGTTCGGCCGCGCGCGTGCGCGCCGACCTCGACGCCGGCGGCAGCGGTGCTGGCGCCGCCGCGCCGGGGGTGGCGGCGCAGATCCTCGATCCGACGTCGTCGGCGCTGTTCGAATCGCTGCGCCGTCACCTCGAAGAACAGGAGCGGCGCGAGGAAGACTTCGCCTCACGCCTGCACCACGCCGACCGTCTGGCGTCGTTGGGCCGGCTGGCCGCCGGTCTGGCGCACGAGATCAAGAATCCTCTGGCCGGCATCCAGGGCGCGCTCGAGATCCTGCGTGATCAGACTGCCGTTGGTCCCCCTTCGGGGGAACGTTCCGTTAGCCCCCCTCCGGGGGAAGCTGCCACTGGCCCCCCTCTGGGGGGACCTGACGAATCGACCCAGGAGGTCTACGAGCAGATGCTGGCCGAGCTCAAACGGGTCGACGGCACAATCCGCGGCCTGTTGCGCTACGCGCGGCCGGCGCCGCCACAGCGCCAGCCCACGGACGTGCCGGTGCTGCTGGAAGACACCGTGCAGCTGTTGCGACCCGGTCTGGCGCGTCGCCGGATCACGCTCGATCTGGAGACCGCGCCGGACCTGCCGCGTTTTCCCCTGGACGCCGAACAGATTCGTCAGGTGCTGGTCAACCTGATCACCAACGCGGCGGAAGCCATGGAGCCTGAAGGCAAGGGAGGCAGCATCAGGGTGCGGGCGGCGATCTTCCCCGAGGGCAGCGATCTGGTACTGGCGATCGAGGATGACGGCCCCGGCATCGCGGAAGAGGACCGGGCGAAGATCTTTCAGCCCTTCTTCACCTCCAAGTTCACCGGCACCGGCCTGGGTCTGGCGGTGGTCGACAGCCTGGTGGCCCGCCACGGAGGGCGCCTCGAGCTCGAGTCGGCGCCCGGTGTGGGTGCTACCTTCTACGTCATCCTGCCCGCGTCCGAGGGGGCCGCGGCGGAAGGTGGCGAGACCGACCGGGAAGATGGAGGCTAGGGCATGGCCGTGATCCTGATCGTCGAGGACGAAAAGCTCCTGCGCTGGTCGCTCGAGAAGCGCTTGACCGGCGTCGGGCACAGGGTCGACGCCGCCGCCGACCTGGCCGAGGCGTCGGACCTGCTCGCCCGCCGCCGGCCCGACGTCGTGCTGCTCGATCTTTCCCTGCCAGACGGCTTCGGCCTCGACTTCTTCGAATCTCACCGCGACAAGCTCGAAGAGTCCGTGGTCATCGTCATGACCGCCGTGGGGCAGGTGGAAGACGCGGTGCGGGCGATGAAACTCGGGGCCCTCGACTTCTTGACCAAGCCGGTGGACCACGACGAGCTGCTGCGTCTGGTCGACCGCTCGATCACGAAACGCGGCGTCGAGCTCGAGGCCCAGGCCGCGCGCCACGGCCGCGAGCGCGAGCTGGCGAGCGAGATGGTGTGCGAATCGCCGGTTTTCCGGAAGGTCGTGGAGATGGCCGGGGAGGTGGCGCGGTCGCAGGTGGCGTCGATCCTGATCCAGGGAGAGAGCGGCACGGGCAAGAACGTATTGGCGCGGCACATCCACGGCGTCTCGCCGCGGCGCGAGCGGCCGCTGCTCGAGGTCAGCTGCGCGGCGATTCCGGACCAGCTGCTCGAGAGCGAGCTCTTCGGCCACGAGCGCGGCTCCTTCACCGACGCCAAGGCCAGCCGCAAGGGCACCTTCGAGCTCGGCGACGGCGGCACGGTGGTGCTCGACGAGATCGGCGAGCTCAAATTGGAGCTACAGTCGAAGCTGCTGCACTGCCTGGAGGAGCGCTGCTTTCGCCGGGTGGGCGGCACGCGTGAGATCCACGTCGACGTCCAGGTCGTCGCCTTGACCAACCGCATTCTCCACGACATGGTCCGCCGCTCCGAGTTCCGCAGCGACCTCTTCTACCGCCTCAACGTCTTCCCCCTCACCGTGCCGCCCCTCCGCGAGCGGCGTGAAGACATCCTGCCCCTGGCACGCCACTTCCTGGCCGCGCTGTGTCGCAAGCTCGGGCGCCCGGTCGAAGGCTTCACCCGCGAGGCCGAGAACCTGTTGCTCGCCTCTTCCTGGCCGGGTAACGTCCGCGAGCTGCGCAACGTCATTGAGCGGGCGATGATCCTCGAGCACGGCACCCGCTTGTCGGCCGACTCCCTGATCATCGACGGTGCCGGCGCCGCGCGGCCCGGCGAGTCGCAGGCGCCCGGCGATCTTCCGGGCGGCATCGTGCCGCTCGAAGAGATGGAGCGCGAGATGGTCGGCCGGGCGCTCGAAGCGGCGGGCAACAACCAGACCCGAGCCGCCGAGCTGCTGGAGATCACGCGCGACCAGTTGCGCTACCGATTGAAGAAGTGGGATTGGTGAAGGCGGCGTTGGAACGCGAAATGCAAGAGCGGAGGGCGGAGGTGCGCCGTGAGGCTCTTGATCGTAGATGGCAACGAGCTCCTGGCCTGGGTGGTCCGGCACCTGGCCCCCGCCTGTGTGGAGGTGGAGAGTGCCACCACTCGCGAGCAGGTCGAGACGTCTTTGCGCGACCATTCCCCCGACGCGGTGCTGCTCAACCTGCGGCACTCCGCCGGACCATGGCGCGACGTCGCCGCCTGGTGCCGGCATCACGAGCCCCGGATTCCCGTCCTGTTTCATGACGGCGCGTACCTGAATCCCCGGAGGGAAGGCCTGCCGCTCGACGACCGCAGCTTCTTCACCCAGTCGCTCGCGGCCGAGGATCTCGACCGTCTGCTTCGGGCCGCGGAGGACGTCGCGGCCGCGGCGTCTTGACGCGGCAACGGGGACTATTCACCAGCGGTGGTGAATAATCCCCAATTCGGGAGACGATCCGGCGTTTTGAACGCGGGGTCGGTAGTCGAATGGCCAATGGCCGGGAGGCTTCGGCACGGGGTGCTCAACCGAGGGCCAATGGCCAGTGGGCTTCTGCCCAGGGTTGCCGGCCAATGGCCAATGGCCAGGAGGCTTCAACTCAGGGTTTCGAGCCGATGGCCAATGGCCAGGAAGGTTCTGCCCGGGGTTTTCCGTCGATGGCCAATGGCCACGAGCCTCCCACCCGACTCGTTTGCCGATTTCCCGCCGTTCGGCGCGTTCCTGAACGCCGTGGACGGATTTCCCGCCAATCATGACGTTCCGATCGGCCGTCGGAGAATTTCCCGTTGCCCGGTGCGTTCTGAGCGGCCGGTCGCCGATTTACTCGCGAATCGGGCCGTTTCCGAGCGGTCAAGCGCGGATTCTTCGCCGTTCGGCGCCTTCTGGCGCGCCGGGCGCGGGGCGGCTATCGCGTCAGCCACCGGTCGTCGACCGAGGGCCGGCGCCTGCGGATCGAGCCCGGTCCTTCGGCGTCGGCGGCCTCGAGGAAGATCACCAGGCGGCCGATCGCGGCGTCGAAACCCTCGACGGCAGGCTCCGTCCAGACGTTACCCCGCCGCCCGAAGCGCACCCGCAGCAGTGCCTTCGACATCACCCAGTTGAGGGTTGCGATGGTCTCGCGGCTCGGCTTGCCGCCGGCGTCGTGGCGATCCCGGATCGCGTCGCGCATCCGCATCATGACCTGGGCGTCCTCCGCCGTGATCTCCACGTCGTGATCCAGCAGCCCGCGGGCGGTGAGCCAGTCGTAGACCTGCCGCGGGCTGGCCAGCTCGTCGGTGCCGGCCTCGGGGTCCACGGTCTCGAGCAGCTCGCCGATGAGCTCGCGAGCCTCGGCCGGGGTCGTCTTCATGCTCCTGACCGGGCGCTTCTCGGGCATTCCTTTCCTCCTGGGGTGGCCTGTGCGCCGACCACGTTAGCACAGCGATTCGACATGCGGCTCGGACCAGGGCCGACTCTACTCGGCGTCAGGGGGTGCCAGGGCGCTACTCCGCCGGCATTCTTGTCGGCACAACCTTGCGGCCCAGCATGCGGTAGATCCGGAAGTCCGAGTCGATGGTCAAGACGCGGCTCCCGGCGTTGAGCTCCGCCATGCGGACCAGGCAGGCGTCAGCCAACGAGGCAGGCAAATCAGCGTAGCGAACCATGATCTCTCGCACGCGGCTCGCTTCCTGGTCGAGCGCGAACGTCGTTTTCAGTAAGCCACGCTCGAGAAGCTCGAGCACGGCGTCGGCACCCGTCGCCTGGCGGGCCAGTAGGAAGCAGGTTTCGGAAAGTACGGCCTCGCAGGTAAGGAGCGGAGGCTTGGCCTCTGCAAGCTGCTCGCGCGCCCAGGAATGATGGCGGTCGCGCCGATTGAGGAAGGCTACGAGCGGTCCAGCATCGATCAGGAGCCGCTCGATCACCGGCCGTAGCCGCCCAGATATTCCTCGTTAGTCGACAGATCCTCGGGACCGTCGACGCAGCCGGCGAGATCCTCCGCGAGCGCCAGGAAGGAGCCGGCGGGAGGACCGTCTGTGGAGCGCTCCCGGGCCACCAGCTTGGTCATCGTGTCTCGGAGCAGAGCCGATTTGCTGACGCCGCGGCGTGCCGCGAGCTCGGTGAGATCGCGGTCCAGGGTCTCCGGGACTTTCATCGAGAGGGTTCGCATGGGGGACTCCGAGTGGCTAATGGCAGGTGCCGTATTACCTCAAGTCAAAGGGTAATACTCTGTGTGGGAGACGTCAAGCGGTCGGTCCGGTCAGGGGTGCCAGGCGGTCAGGTCCCTCGCCGGAGAGGAGCTCGCCTCGCCACACCTCGCGCCACTCGCCGTCGAGCCAGACTTCGACCGCCAACTCGCCTTCGCACATCCGTGACAGCCATAGGCGAAGCCCGTCGAGATCGACCTTCAGGTCCTCCTCCTGGCCGATGCTCAACGTCTGCAGGGACTCGATGGCGCGCCAGACGTCTCTCAAGAGCCACCCCGGACGAAGTGCCACGGCGGTCTCACCGTCGCCGTGTAGATCGCCGCTGTTTCGAGCGCCAGCTGGAGCCGGCGCTGGGCCGGCTCCACGCCGGCCGAATCCGCGCCGAGGATGATCGCCCGGCCGTCGATCGTGCCCACCACACAAGTCATATCCGCCAGAGGATAGGTCATCTCTCCTGGGGCGCTCTACAACCCTGCCGAGCTCGCCGGTATCCGCCGCTGTAGGGCCTACCCCGACCCACTCGATGATGCGGTTGGTCCTACCCCATGGGATCGATGACGGGGCCGATCTTCAGAGTTTCTGTCTTCAGAGAGTGTGCGGGGATCCTGGTCATGCGATAGTCTCCTTGTCGGCCGCTCCGAGAGGATCCGACGCGGGATTGCGAGGCTCCGGGCGGCCGCCACGTATGGTCAGGATAATAGGGTCGTGGGTTGGGCACCGATTGATCGGCGAGTAGAGGAGTTGAGAGACCGCTTGGCGTCGAGCCCGGTCGCCGTGCGGCTCGAAGTCCTGCAACTCCTCGATGAGGGTGGGCCAGAGGACCGGCCGGTCGATAGGTTGCGGCCATCCCATCGCCTGCGGCTGCTGGGGTTGTTGGTGGCTGCCGGCAGGAAGCTCGGCGAGCTCGACAGGGCAGAGGCCGCCGCCGCGGAAGGGTCGAGGGTCGTCACATCGTCAACCGTGGCCAATGCGGAGTTCCTGCTTCAACTGGGAGCGCTCAGGATCGTCCAGAATCGGCCAGAGGACGCTCTGTACGTGGTCAACGGTGCCAGGCTGTTGACGGCACGCGAGTTGGAGAAACCGGAACCGTCGGCCAAGGAGAGTCGACGTCGGCGGAGATGGATCCAGGCGACGAATGCGGCTGCGCACGTCATCCGCGGTGAGGTCTTCCTGAATCTGTCTGAAGGCTCCATGGAGGGTGCGTTTGCCGATGCCCTGAAGGCACTTCGACAAACTGCGAATCTGGTGAAAGCCTCGTCGCACTCTCGGCGTGTGCATCTGTCAGCCGTGACTCTTCTCTGTGCACTCTTGGTTCGTTTTGGTACGACCGCGATCGTCGATGAGTCCATCCAGTTGCTCGATGAGGCGGAGCGCCTCCTCATTTATCGCTGCCGCCTGCCGCCGGGTCATCTGCATCGGATCAAGATCAAGTGGGGAAGGGCCTTGGCCGTTGCACGACTGGGGTCGCTGCGCAAGGCGGAGGTACTTCTGCTGGACGTGATCGACCGATTGATCGCAGGGGGCTGGAAGGACGACGCCAAACGGGCGCTCGATGCCCTGGTGTGGGTCGTCGAACGGACGAACATGCCCGCCAGGGCGGGCTACTATCTCTTGAAGTACAGCGGGTAGGAGTACAGCGCCCGCTGCCGGCCAGGAAGGATCGCATCGTGACGCAGACCCAGCGCTCGGGCCCCCTCATCGACCCGATGAGGTGTTGGATCAACGTTCAGTACAATACCGTCAGGGATATGGGTCCGGGCATCGATCCCAATGGGTTTGGGGTGTGAACTGGCCACTCTCTTCGGGGTGCCAGCCACTTCGGTCAGCGGGTTGGCCGAGACCTCCGCCGCATCCGTCGTGACCTGACAACGCTTGGATGATGAGCCTCGTGCAACTATTCTCTAGCCGTGCTTTTCTCTTCACCCCAATACTGCGCGTACTCGGCAGCATCGCGTACGCTTACCAGCCGGGAAGATCTATCACGCCATGTCGGCAAGCAAGACGAAAATCTTCATTAGCTTCACGACACCGGACGCCGCCTGGGCAAAATGGGTAGCCTGGGTGCTAACGGCAGAGGGTTATGCTGTAACAATACAGACTGCGGACTTTTCCGCCGGAATGAGTTTCGTACGCCTAATGCAGGAAGCCCTCGACGCATCCGACCACGTCGTCGCAATCTACTCACCAGACTATTTCAGATCTGATTTCGCGGCATCCGAATGGCAGGCAGCGTTCGCCAAAGATCCTATTGGAAGTAAGCGCACGCTCATGCCAGTGCGCGTGGCGCCCTGTGATCCGCCGTCCCTCCTTGCCGTGAGAGTATACATCGATCTGGTGGGCCTCGATGAGCCTGACGCGCAACAGGAACTGTGGCGTGGAATACGTGGTGAAGCAACCAATGACCGGCCTAGCTTTCCTGGAGCGACCGATGCCCCAAAACCACCTTTTCCGGAGGCGCCGAGCATTGCGCCCGGCCTACAGGAGAGCGCCACACTCGTGTACGCAAACAAGTACGCGATGCCCGCCCGATTTTGGCGTGACCTGTACTGCAACGCGGCTAAACGATTCGTGCTCGTCGGTAGATCCAACAAATCGTGGATCAGTCGTTCGCAGCACCAGACAGCCGAGTTCGCTTCGAATCTAAATAGGATCGTTTCCGGCGGAGGGTCGGTGCACTTGGTGTCGATTGACGAACTTTCAATCAAGGCACAGACGGCCGACTTTCTCTCTCTCGTCCTTCAAGATCCCGCCGGCGCAACAACGGACGAGTTAAAGCAGCGTCTAAGATACTCAGTCGTCTCCGGGACGAACTACCAAGCCGTGATGTCGGATGAAGAACTGGTCATTCTCCCGATGATGAACAGCTCCGAGTTCAGAGAAGAAACGCTCGTCATAAGGCTGACCAGATCCCAGCAGGAGGCGGCATTCGTTTCCTATCAAGAGGACATCGCACGCCTAACACATTCAGGTCAACGAGTAGACTGGGTTTGAGAATGCCTCGAACGATCCTAGAGATCCCTGAGTCATTGGTCGAAGACGTTAAGCTACACGGCGTCCATCCAAAGGACGTTGTCATCTACGCAAACTCCCTTTGCAATCTGCGCTGTAAGCACTGCTATGTAGGCAATGATCTCCTTGCTAAAAGGATCTACTACTCTGCTGAATCTATCGCCCGCTTCTTGCGGACTGCCGAGCCGCTGAGCAGAGTAACGGTGCTTGGCGGCGAGCCGTTCCTGCACCCAGCGATCTCTCGCATCTTGACGGCTATTGGCGAAGCAGAGATTTCGGAAAGGCGGGTGACCACGAACCTTACGAGGCCCGTTCGCTCTCACACCAGACAACTCCGTGATTACTCCATTCGCGTATGCGTGAGCATAGATGGGCACGAAGAGTCTATTCACGACGCCATTCGTGGCCCGGGCGCGTTCTGCCAGACCGTGGAGAATCTCCAGATTCTTCTCTCCGCGGACGTCGATGTCGAGATTACGCACACCGTTACAAACCTAACGATCGAGTCGTTGCCGAACCTGATTGCATTCTGCAAATCGCTGGGTGTCAAGAGACTGAACCTGCACAAGATCTCCGAGCGAGGGAACGCCACGACCTCCCGTCATCTGTTACTCGCGCCCGAGCGATGGGTCGACCTGCGGCAGCGGCTTAGATCCTGGGCCCGGCCAAATGGCTCCCTTCTTATCAGGTATGAGGTTACGCACGTTACGCGCGAGGAGTTTCTGGGTCTGTTGGAAGCTGGCCAGTACCGCCATCACGCGATAGGCAGTTTCTATGACGACGAAGGTGGACAGAGAGTCGTTCTATATCCGGACGGCAAGGTCTACCTTTCGTCCGAGGCCTTCGGAACTGACTCCGAGATCGGACGAATATCTAATGCCGGATTTACGTTCAATGAAAATCCGCAGAATGAACTGACTCTAGTCCAACAACACGGCGAGGCGTTTTCGGTCTCAATGATCGACGAGCGATTACAGGGAACGTCTGACTACCCGGTCGTTCTCTCTGTGTCTTTTCGGGAGTCCGTCAATGTCTAAACGAACCCGGCGCGCGTCGACTATTACACGACCTGCCGTCGGGCTCGCGGTCTTCATTCATACGTCGTAAGGGCAGAATTCTGTTCGGCAAAAGAGCGCCTAAACGAGGTCATGGAGTCTGGTGCATTCCGGGCGGACACCTCGAGGCGGGCGAGTCGTTTGAGGAATGAACTCGGCGCGAAACCTATGAGGAGACCGGGCTCCGCATCAAAAACCTGAGTGTGATCACCGTAACGAACGATATCTTTCTTGGCCAGCAGGAGCATTACGTCACGGGCGTAACCGGCCACGCGCGCCCCCAGCGACCCGGGATTCTCTGAGAATCAGGACCGCAGGAGCGAAAATCGGGTCCTCCTTTCAGGATATGGTGCGGGAATACTACTAACCGCACCTGAGAGGAGGATCCCGATATGGAGATTGTGAATCAGTTGCCGGACCCGAGCAAGAAGAATCGTCTGGCTGGTCTTCTCGACGAGCTGCAGAGCTTCGTCACGGCCTCCGCAGAGGAGGGCGTGGCAGCCCATGAGGTCGAGCAGGGCATCTGGCAACAGGTCTTGAAGCTGGGTCGAGAGTCCCTGCAGGTGTTCTTTGATCGGGCCGGCGATGGCGACCTTGGCGAGAGTGTTGAGCTTGAAGGTGGCCGTCGATTGCGCCGCCTTCCCGGAGAGCATGTACGCCCGTACCAGTCGGTCTTCGGCCCCTTCGAGCTGCGTCGAGCGATGTACGGCACGCGAGTGGGGCAACGCATCGAGCTTGTGCCTCTGGATCAGCGATTGCAGTTGCCGGAGAGCAAGTTCTCCTACCTGCTCCAAGATTGGGACCAGCGTTTGGCGGTGGAGAGCCCGTACGCAGAGGTGAGTAGGACGTTGTGCAGAATCCTTGGATTCTCTCAGTCGGTGGACAGCCTGGAGCGGATGAACCGGAAAATGTCGGAGCCGGTGGTGGATTACTGGGACTCGCTGGCACCGCCTCCAGCCTCGGAGGAGGGCTCGTTGTTGGTCCTCAGTGCCGATGGCAAAGGGGTACCGATTCGTCGCGACAAGGGCACCGCGGTGGCGCCAGGCCCAGCGCCTTTGAAGGGGCCCAAGCCCGGGGCGAAGAAGATGGCGCTGCTGGGGGCGAGTTACACCGTGAATCGTCGGGTGAGGACGCCGGAAGAGGTGACGGAGTCGCTGTTTCTCAAAGCTGCAATCTCGAGCGCAAAGCGCCCGGGTCCTCAGAACAAGCGCTTGCGTGCGAGCTTGGCGCGCAGCGAGAGCGGGGCTACAGATCCGGCCCGAGCCGAGATTTCCGGCTGGCTGGCGATGGAGGCCGAGGATCGTAATCCGGCTGGCAAGAGACCCATGATTCTGTTGATGGACGGCCAGCATTCCCTGTGGGAGACGGCGCAGCGTGATTTGCCAGACGGCGCGATCGAGATCCTGGATCTGCTGCACGTGACCCCACGTCTGTGGAAGGCTGCCTATCTCTTCCACCCCGAGGGCAGCGCGTCTGCGGCGCAGTTCGTTCGCAGCCGCGTACTGCGCATTCTGAAGGGAGAGGTTCATTCGGTGGTTCGAGGTCTCCGCCAAATGGCAACCCGGAGCGGCCTGACGGGTCGTAAGCGCAAGCAACTGGAACGGATTTGCGGGTACTTCGAGAATCACCGCTCGAGGATGCGCTACCACGAGTATTTGGCCGCCGGATATCCGATCGCCACCGGAGTGATCGAAGGAGCTTGTCGCCACGTCGTCAAGGATCGCTTGGAGAGAGCCGGCATGCAATGGGTGTTCGAGGGGGCCCAGGCC
>JAAELT010000032.1 GCA_024226315.1 bacterium
CAAGAGCCCCTTCGCACTGGCGACCCAGAAGGAGATCCTCCACAAGTGGATGACCACCGATCTCGAGGCGGCCATCGACTTCTCCATCAACACCGTGGTGCTCAACTGGACGACGCGCGATCAGAAGGAAGGCATGGAGTCTTTTCTGGACAAACGAAAGGCCGAGTTTCGTGGGGAATGAAGAGATGGCGAGGCGAACCACGGACAGGGTGATCGTCACCTGTGCGCTCACCGGAGCCCAGCAGGGCAAGGAGGCCAATCCCAATCTGCCGGAACAGCCCGGCGAGATCGTCGCGCAGGGGCTCGACGCCTGGCGGGCCGGGGCGGCGATCCTCCACCTGCACGCCCGCGATCAGCACGGCAGGGCAACCAGCGACGTCGGCGTCTTCCGGAGGATCGTCGAGGGACTCCGGGAGGCCGGCTGCGACGCCGTCCTCAACCTGACCACCGGCGGCGCGGTGGCCGGCCTGCCCCTCGAGCAGCGGCTGCGGGTGGTCTCCGAGCTGCGACCCGAGATCGCGTCTTTCAGCGTCGGCGGCGGCTGCCTGTTGGGCCGCTGGGACGCCGGCCGGGAAAACTGGAGAGGGGATCGCTTCGTGCCTCTCTTCGCTTCCTACGCGGAGCTCGAGGCCACCGCGCGCCTGTTCCTCGAGAACGGCACCCGGCCGGAGCTCGAGATCTACCACTCCGGCATGCTCAACAACATCCGGACTCTGCTCGCGCGCGGAGCTCTCGAACAACCGCTGTGGGTCAATTTCGTGACCGGAATCCCCGGCGAAGTCAACCGACCGACGGCCAAGAACCTGCTCTATCTCGCCGAAGGACTTCCGGGCGAAGCGCGCTTTCGCTGGTTGGTCTCGGCCATCGGTGCGCGCAATCACTTCCGCACGATGGCCTTGGCCGCCGTCATGGGCGGACACGTGCGGGTGGGTCTCGAAGACAACGTGTGGATCGGGCGCGGGGAGCTCGCCTCCGGCAACGGCCAGATCGTCGCCAAGGCGGTGGGAATCCTGCGCCAGCTGGGGATCGAGCCGGCGAGCCCCGGCGAGGCCCGCGACCTGCTCGAGCTGGCGCCGAGAAAATAAGGAGGACGATCATGACTGAGCGTTGTGCGATCGATGCCTGGGCCACCTACATCAGCCCCGAAGCGGCCTCGAGGTGGCCGGATGAGTACCAGCATATCTTCAGGAAGTACCGGTCGCCGCGGGTGATCTTCGATGGCATGGAAGTCGAGCAGATGATCGCCGAGATGGACGCGGCCGGTGTCGACCGCTGTGTGCTCTCCGCCTTCTATCACCGGGATCTGGCGGTGGTCAGCAACGAAGAGGTCGCTGACCTGGTGGCCGCTCATCCCGATCGCTTCGTCGGCTCGGGCACCGTCAACGTGCTGCACAAACCGATGACGGTAGCCCGGGAGGTGAAGCGTCTGGTCGAAGAGCTCGGCATGCGCGCGATCCGCCTCGAGCCTTACATGGTGGGCGATGGCACGACCGGGCTACCTCCGAACGACAAGCACTACTGGCCGGTGTACCTCCAGTGCGTCGAGCTCGGGGTGCCGGTCTGCATCCAGGTCGGCCACACCGGCCCGCTGCTGCCCTCTGAGTGCGGTCGTCCTATCTACCTCGACGAGGTCGCGCTCGCCTTTCCCGAGCTGACGATCATCGGTTGCCACCTCGGACAGCCCTGGCACGAGGAGATGATGACCCTGGCCTGGAAGCACGAGAACGTTTACATCGAGACCTCGGCGCGAACCCCCAAACACTGGCCCTCGTCGTTCGTCGAGTTCGTGCGCGGCTGGGGGCGGGACAAGGCCATCTGGGCCACCGACTATCCGCTGTTGTCGTTCGAGCGCACGCTCGCCGAGCTCGAGCCGCTCGAGCTGCCGGCCGAAATCGTCGACAAGCTGGTGCGGGACAACGCGGTCCGCGCCTTCGGCCTGGACAGGAGGGAACCGTGAGCGAGTCGATCTGTCGCGACCCGATCCTGCTCGAGACCGGTGACGGCGTCGCCACCATCACCCTGAACCGTCCCGACGAGCTCAACACCATGGACCTGCCGACGCTCGAAGCGCTGGTGGACGCTCTGGATCGGGCGGCGGCGAATCCCCATGCTCGGGCCGTCGTGCTGGCCGCTCGCGGCCGCGTGTTCTGTGCCGGAGCCGACCTCAAAGAAATGAAGGAACGCTCCGCGGCGGAGTGGGAGCGCATCGTAGACCGCTATCTGGATCCCATTCGTCGCATCAGCGAGATGGACAAACCGGTGATCGCCCGGCTGCACGGTGACGCGGTCGGCGGGGGGTTGGGGCTGGCGATCGCCTGCGATTTCCGGCTGGCGGCCGAAGGGATCCGCTTATCGGCTCCCTTCGTCAAGATCGGTCTCGCCGGCTGCGACATGTCGGCAGGCTATTTCCTGCCCCGCCTGATCGGCCTCGGTCGGGCCACCGAGATGATGATGACGGGCCGCCTCGTCGGTGCGGCCGAGGCGGAACGGATCGGCCTCCTCACGCGGACGCTGCCGGCGGCAGAGCTCGACACCGCGGTCTCAGACCTCGCCCGCGAGCTCAGCGAAGGGCCGCCCATGGCGCTGGCCTTCACCAAGCGCGCCGCCCGCCGCAGCCTCGATCTGACCCAGCGGGCCGAATTCGATTACGAGATCTTCGCCCAGGTGCAATGCCTTCAGAGTGCCGACCGGCGGGAGGGCGTGGCCGCGTTCCGCGAGCGCCGGCCGGCCAGGTTCACCGGTGAATAAAGTTGGCAGAAACCCACCGACAGCCAGGGAGGCTTCACCATGATCGAAGAGCTGCTCAGCGATGATGAGGCCCTCTTTCGCGAGGCGGTCCGCGACTTCGTCGAAAAGGAGATCGCTCCCAACGCGGCGCGGTGGGACGAGGAGGGGTGCTACCCGCGCGAGCTGCTGCCCCGGTTGGGCGAGCTGGGCTGGCTCGGCGCCGGTTTTCCGGAGGAGGTCGGCGGCAGCGGCGGCAGCACCGCGATCTACGCGCTGCTGTGCCGGGAGCTGGCGCGGGGCTCCGCCGGCGTCGCCCTCGGAATCTACGTGCATACCGCCCTGGCCTGCTCCGCGGTGCGCCATCTCGGCAGCCAGGCGCAGCGCACCCGCATCCTGCCCGCCGCCCTGGCGGGCGACAGCATCGGCTGCTGGGCCTATGCGGAACCGGGAGCCGGGTCGGACGTCAGCAGTGTAGAGACCCATGCTCTTCGCGATCGAGCGGGGTACGTGCTCGACGGCAGAAAGCTCTACATCACCAACGCCCCGTTCGCCGATTTCGCGGTGGTCGTGGCCTCGACCGCGCCGCAGCGCGGCCTCAAGGGCTTGAGTCTCTTCCTCGTCGACCGCGACAACGAGGGCCTGACGACCGGACCGCCGATGAAGAAGCTCGGCATGGGCGCGTCGGAGATGTCGGAGATCGTCCTCGACGGCTGCCGGGTCGGTTTCGAGGACCGGCTCGGCAAGGAAGGAACGGGATTCATCCAGGCGCTCGAGGTGCTGACGCTGGGCCGCATCGCCGCGGCCGCCCTCGCCGTGGGCCTCATGGAGGCGGCTCTCGAGGCGGCTCTCGGCTACACCAGGGATCGCGTCCAGTTCGGCCGCCCGCTCACCGAGCAGCAATTCGTACGCTTCACCCTGGCGGAAATGGCGACGCGCGAAGAGGCCGCCTGGCGTCTGACTCTGCACGCGGCGAGGCTCGCCGATGCCGGCCAGGCGCACGACACCGCGGCTTCGATGGCCAAGCTCTTCGCCTCCCAGGAGGCCACCCACGTCTGCGAGCGGGCGCTTCACCTCTGCGGCGCCCACGGCTACATGAAAGACAGCCCCGCCCAGCGCTTCTATCGCGACTGCAAGGTGCTCGAGATCGGAGAGGGGACGAGTGAGATCCAGCGCGAGGTCATCGCCCGATCGCTGGGGGTGTAGAGCCCTACTCGTAATGCAGGGCGACGATCGGGTCGACGCGCGACGCGCCGAGCCCTACGGGGCGTCCACGCGGACAAGCGCCCTCTTGATCAGGAGCGGTGGAGAAACAGCGTCAGGTAGACGTGCAGGATGAGGAACGCGGCCAGCAGGTAGCCCGCCGAGAGGTGGATTATTGCCATCGGCAAGAGCCCGGGCAGTCCGAGGGCATGCTCCGGAGCGAGGATCGGAAAGAAGAGCAGCGTTCCCGAGGCAAGAAGGATCGGCATGAGGAGGTACATCACCGCAGCGTAGGCTAGTTGCTGCGCGGGGTTGAACTTCTCGTCGGTTCGTGGCGGAAACGGCTCCGGCTCGCGGTGGAAGATGCCCCAGGCATAGTACCGAAATTGGGGCCATAGCCGAGAGCGCAGGTCGGGGTCGCGCAACCGATAGTGGCGGAGATTGCCGGAGCGAAGGTTCAAGACCACGAACACGACCCACGAAACCAGGTACGCCAAACCGAGCACGTTGTGGGCGGTAACCGCGTCGCCGAACGACAGCGGCGCCCAGGGGGAATCCGCCCAGTGCATGCACGCCCCGGAGACGATCAGGCCCAGGAAGGCGACCGTTTGAATCCCATGCCACCAGAGAAGCCAGCCGCCGAGACGGAGGTCCGTTGGCCTCTCTTCGGGGGGACGCTCGCTCACAGCGGACCCTTCGAGATCTGCCGGGCCAGGGCGTGAACCGCCGTCAGGGCGAGGATCGCGGTGAGCAGACCGAGGCCGACGAGGTCCAGCCACTCGCTGCGGCTGGAGCCGATCACGTAGACATCCTCCCGGGCCTCGCCGGACGGCTCGGGAGCGCCGGGCGAGACCGCGTTGGCGTAGCTGTCCTCGAATCGCGGCGCATCCTGGCCGTGACACTCGGAGCACTCCCTGACCGACCGAATCGCGGTCAGCACGTCGTGATCGCGCGAATGGCCTTCGCCGGTGTGGCACGATACGCATTTGAGCTTGCGGAAATGGGCCCGCGGATTGGGGAACAGGCCGTGGACGTCGACACTCGCAGGCAGGTCCTCGAAGCTGGGCTTGCGCCCCGCGGCCGTGCCATGGCAATCGAGGCACAGCCGGTTGCTCGCCCGGATCCGCTCGAGCGCGGCTCCCTCGTCACGCACCAGCCGGAAGAGATGCGGGTCATGGCAGGTGTGGCAGGTGAAGTCGCGCTCGGCCTCGCGGCCGTGGGCACTTCCCAACAGCTCTTCCCGGCGTTCTTCCAGCGTCAACTGCGGGATGTCGCCGGCCTCCTGGTGGCAGCTCACGCATAGAAAACGTGGATAGGACAAGGGTCCGTAGTGCGGCAGGCGGTCATAGCCGTGGGGATGGCACTCGGCGCAGGCCAGGGCGCCGTGAACCGAGCGACGGTACTCGGCCGGGTCGACGGTCAGGATCACCATCCGATCGGTTCGAGGATCGAAAACCGTCAGATCCGGCACCGCGTGACATTTGTGACATGCCGCGTTCGCCTCCTCCACCGACGATGCCGCGAGATCTCCCGTACCCAACCCACCTGCCGTGAGCCACAGCAGCGCCCAGGCGGAGCGCACGACCCCGTACCGACCTTCTACCAGGAGCTCTCACGCAGGTAGGCGATTGTGTCGTCGATCTCTTGCTGGCTGAGATTGGCGACCGCGGTCTTGCTCTGCTCGGAGAACCCGCGCATCGCGGTCTGGGTCTTGCCGTGCGCGACGACATAGCGGATGAAGCCGTCGGAGACCGAGTCGAGAAACGCCCGGCGGCCGATCCCGGTACCATTCGCCGTCTCCTGATACCCGGCTCCGGCGCGGCCGTGGCAGCCCGAGCAGATCGACCGGAAGATCTCTTCGCCGTTGGCAACGTCACCCCGGAGCGGAGACTCGTCGAGATCCGCCGGCTCGACGTCATGGAGCGAGCGCAGATAGGCGACCAGGGCCTCGATCTGGCCATCGTCGAAACGATCCTTCCACGCCACCATCGTCGTTCCCGCCCGCCCCTCCCGGATGGTGTGGAGCAGGAAGGAATCGCTGGCGGCGGCCAGATAGCTCTCGCTCGCGATCCGCGGACCGACCCCGATCCGACCCTGGGCGTCCGATCCATGGCAAGCCGCGCAGGTGGCGAAAAGCACCTTCCCGGTAGCCACCGCCCGGGTCGAGACCTCGACCGAGCGCGTGTTCTCCGCGCCCGGTCCGCTACACGCTCCGGAAAGCGCCGCGGCCATCAGGATCAGCGCCCTCCTTGTTCCGGAATTGCCTGCTGCCATTCTCATCTGGGCTCCTTCCTCGGATCAGCCCGGCGCTGTGATCCGCTTCGTCGCGCCAGAGGCGCGTGAGTGAACTATCTTCGTCGCGCCAGAGGCGCGCGAGTGAGCTGTATCCGGCTCGCCGGTCAGCGGGCGGGCCGCTCGTTTCGGCCGAGCCGCGAGTGCGAGCGAGAGCAGGCCGGAGAAACCGAGGGCCGCCGCCAGCACGGCCCGGACCATGACCCCGGCGGAGCGCGGAAGATCCGGCTCTGGGACCCGCCAGGACACCGGTCTCTCCAGCCAGCCCGTGATCGGCCGTACCTCGACGACGTCTCCCGCCTTCAGCCCGCCCTCGAACGTTCCGTCCGTCCTCCAGCGATAGAGGGTGCGGCGCGGCGTCGACCGGGGGCTGTTCGGCGTCTCCATACGCAAGGTTTGGATCTCGTCTCCGCGCGCGCTCTCGATGCGGATTTCGAGGGGCCCGTCGTAGACCTCTCGCGACGGCAACCGGCCGCGCTCGTCGGCCGGCCCGCGGACACCGCGAGCCACGAACGCCGTGAGCTCGACACCCGATAGCGCTTCGGCGCTGTTGGCGTCCAGGCGCACGCCGGTCAGGTCGACCGCCGACACCGCCACCGTGACGCTGTCCCGCTCCAGCTCGCCGCGCAGCACCAACCGAGGCTGGTCGACCGCTTCCGCGGCGACGGGGAACATCAGAGCCAGAACCAACGCCGCCCGTGCCACCGCTTTCAACGATCCCCGCCCGAACCCGATTCGCAAATCGGAACGTGGACAGGCGCCCGCGCATCTCGCGCAGAGATCGCAGTCGGGGCCCGGATCTCCGGTGGCCGGATGCAGTTGGAGCCAACAGGCTCGATCGCACTGCGTACAGTGGAGGCCACAATCCTGGACCCTGGCGATCCGCAGCCGCACCGGCCGCCACCGGCCGAGCCCACAGAGCAGCGCGCCGGTCGGGCAGATCGTGGCGCAGTAGGTAGTAGGGCCGAACAAAGTGGCCGCGATCAGCAGCCCGATAAAGACCCCGAGGATCGCGCTGCCGCCACCGAGCAGCCAGGCGCTGTAGACGGTCTGCTGCACCAGCAGATGGGGCAGGCTGAGGTAGAGCAGAGCGTGGCTCCCCACCAGGCCCCCGCCCAGCGCGGCCGCCAGCACCAGCCATCTGACTGGCCGGCTGTCGGGAATGCGGAAACGAGCCGAGCGGAGACGATCCAGGAGCCGGCCGAGGCCGCGAGCCAGGGTCCCGAAGGGACAGAACCAGCCGCAGAAGACTCTCCCCGCCAGCAGCGCGAGGAGAACCGGCAGGCCGACCGCCAGCCAGGCCCGCGGTGTCGATCCGGCACGCAGCAAAGCGAACGTGCCCGCGACCGGATCGGCGACCGGAATGCCGAGTGCCTCGAGTCCGAGGCCGCCCCCGAGCAACCGATTCGTCCGGTGGGCCCGCCGCGCCGCCTCACCGATCGGCAGGCTCTGCGCGAGATCGGCCGGCAGCTCCGAGCCACCCCGCTCCCAGGTGGCCATCCGCGCCCGGTCCAGGCGCTGCCAGCCACCGAGCAGCGGCGACACCAGGATCGTGACGATCATGAGCGCCTGGGTCAGCCGCCGCAGGACGCGCCAGCTCCGCCCGGGTGCTACCTCGAGCTCACGAAACATCGTCGCCTCGCAGCACGTCGATCGCGGTCGGGACCTGCGGACACATCTCGACGCAGCGGCCACATCCCACGCAGCCGTCCTCCAGGATCACCGGCTTGCCGGGCGGGGTCAGACGGATCGCCGTGTTGGGCAGCGGACAGGCGTCGTGGCAGTAGCCGCAGACCCGGCCCAGGTAGGACAGGCAACGATCGGGATCGACGACCGCCGTACCCATGTCGACGGTGCCGGCGATGGTCTCGAGGTCGTCCTCCACAGGGCGCAGCGCCCCGGTCGGGCAGACGTTGGTGCAACGCATGCACAGCGTGCACGAACGGCGCCGCAAGTCGAGATAGGGGGTGAGGACTCCATGCTCGTCTTCGCCGATCCCGAAGAAGCGGATGCAGCCGTTCTCACAGACGATGCCGCACAGTCCGCAGCGGATGCAAGCATCGCGGAAGCGAGCGTCGGAACGGTCAGCGGTCGGCGGCCGGATCGGCAAGCGGCCGGTCTCGGCGGCACGGGCTCCGCTACCGGCAAGGCCGTAGCCGGTTGCCCAGCTCGCCCCCAGAAGCGCCAGGCCCTGGCCCACGAAGCGACGCCGCGACGGCACGTCGCGCAAGGGGACCGGGGCGCGGCGGTGGCGTTTCTTCCTCCGCTTGGTCCCAGGCCGATCGCCGGGTCCGCTCATGAAGCAGGCTCCCCCTCTCGCCGCCAGCCCTGGTTCTCCGGCCGAGCCGGTTCCATGGCGATCGCCGCCGGGGTCATCGGGCAGGCCTCGATGCACAACCCACAGCCGACGCACTCCTCCGGCTCCAGCTCTGGACGCCACCTGACCAGACGGATGGCCTCGATGCCGCGAGGGCACAAGCCGACACAGGCTCCGCACTCGGGACCCGAGTAGGCGAAGCAACGTTCCGTGTCGAGCGCGACCGTGCCCAGCGACCAGGTCTGTCGCGACAGCACTTGGGCTGTTTCGGTCCCCCCGGAGGGGGGCAAACGGGGAACAGCGCGCAAGGCGCCGGTCGGGCAGGCGGCGATGCACGGATAGCCGTCGCAGAGGTGGCAGGGACGGCGTTCGGGCCGCATGACCGGCGTCCGGGCGCGCGTCCCGGCGTCGTCGGGATACACCAGGACCGCGGCGTGTGGGCAGGCGTCGACACACTCGCCACAGTGATCGCACAGGGCGAGGAACAGCGGTTCCGCGACCGCTCCGGGGGGCCGTCGCTCGATCGGCTCGTGCAGCGCCGAGACACGCCGCTCGACCTCGCCTTCGACCCGCTCGGCCACGACCTCGCCGGCCTTGTGCAGGCACGAGGCGAGCCACGCCCGCCGGCTGACCGCGGGCTCGCTCACATCCGGCCCATCCGCATGTTCATGTCCATGTGCATCAACGACAGCCCGGTGATCGAGAGCAGAACCATCAACGCGGTCAGCGGCACCAGGCTCCGGGTCGCGGCCCGCCGGTCGGGAACCAGGCGGTGCGCGATCCGGTGCGCGGCGACCACGCCGAACACGTGACCGACGACCACCAGCACGACCTGGGCGACCCACAGCGTCTGATCCGAGGCCAGGGCCCCGACGTGGACTTCGCGCAGTCCCAGCCAGTTCGCGCCCCGACCCATCGGATCGCCGAGCAGCGGTACCACGTGCCCGCCCTCGGCGAGCAAGTGCATCAGGTTGTGGGCCAGGTGATAGAAAAGCGCGACCGGCAGCAACGAATAGGCGAAAGCGGTGAACAGCTGGCGTCCGCTGACCCCATTCGCCACCCAGCGGGCGGCCAGGTTGCAGCTGAGGCTGTAGACGGCGATCGGCAAGCCCACGGCCAGGCCCATCGCGAGCGTGAAGTTGACGCTCTGGGGCGTCCCGAGAACCTGCCCCATCCACTTGAGCAGGCTCCAGCGCCCGGGCTCGAAGCTCTCCCACAAGGAGGTCATCGACAAACCGTGGAACAGGGTCAGCGCGAGCAGCATGACCGCCAGCCAGGCATGATCCGTGGCCGGGCCGCGGCGGGAGACAGCCTCGGAGGGGGACGAACGGGACTCCAGCAGATCGGCTCCGAACGGTCTCAGGTTGACCGCGACGTTGTGCTTCCGGCAGCTCTTGAAGCACTCTGTGCACATGGTGCACATCACCGACATATCGAGGTTCTTGAGCGACAAGCCGGTCGGACAGGGGTAGCCGAGCTCGTTGCCGTTCAGGCAGTCCTCGGTCGTGCACGCGTCACAGCTGCGCTGCTTACGGGAACGGATTTCGATCGGGCTGAAGCTCGAGTAGATGCCACAGATCCTGCCTACCGGGCAGAAGTGGGCGCAGAAGCGCTTGCCGTCCCAGAGCAGGGCTGCCACGATCGCCATCGCGGCCATCGCCAGACCCAGGTAGGCGGTGGCCCGCGGATCAGTGGTGACCCCAAAACCGAGCTCGAGCCAGGTCAAGAGGGCGAACAGCAGCAGTGCCGGGTAGGTGTTCTCCAGCCAGTGCGGGAAGCGCAGCCCCATCGACAGGGTGTCGACCCGCGCCGCCACCCGCAGCCGGCTGACCAGATTGGCCAGCCCGTCCCAGGGACAGATGAAGCACCACGCCGAGCCGAGCACCAGCACCGCGAAGATCAGGCCGGCCCACCACAGGGTCCAGACCGCGGTCGGGGTCAGGTTCTGGACCCGGCTGCCGAACAGACCGACGTAGATCAGGAACAGGAAGAGCGAGACCGCCAACATCTGGGGAACGGCCTGGAACCAGCGGCTGCGGAACCAGCGATAGACCCGCCTGCCGCGCGTCAGGTCGACGCGCCACCGCGACCTCCGGGACGACGTCGATCTTGGCCCGAGCCACTCGGTGGCGAAGAACGAGAGCAGGATCACCGCGCCCACCGCGACCAGGTAGAGGCCGAGCGGAACGCCCGCCATCACCATCATCATCGGTTCGGCTGCGTGGTCGTGAGCGTGGTCCATCTGGTTCACGACGTCATGCCTTCTGGGGCCGGAGTGGTAGCCGAGCGACGGCGGCGACGGCGGCCACGGCGACGGCCGAACAGGGCCAGCCAGAAGACCACCGCCACCGGCGCACCGAGGCCAACGATCAACCCCCAGCGAATCCGGTCGGTCGAGAGGTCGGCGTGGAACCTGAGCGGCACGCCCTCCACGTATTTCTCTTGCCCGCCTTCGGCGGGACGTTCGACGAACGCGACCAGCTCGTAGTCGCCGCTCGCGGGCAGAGTCTCGCGGGTCGAGTAGACTGCTTCCTCGTCGACCTGGAGCCGGTCGAAACGGGAGACCACCTCACCCTTGCGCCTGATCTCGACCGCGAGTGGCCCATCGTAGCCCTGGTCGGCCTCCAGATCGTACAGGTAGAGGAAGATCTTGACGTCGTTGGGGGTATCGGCCGCTCGCCGATCCATACCCTGGAAATTGAAGATCACGGCGCCGATCTCCCAACGCCCGACGAAGTCGATGTACTCCTCGGTCGGCACCTGGGGGTAGTTCTCGTAGTACCCGTAGTGCGGCAGACCCTTGTTGTGGTGCGCGTGGGCCGGGGCCGCCGCCAACGCCAGGACCGCCATGCCCGCCACCGCCGCGCGTCCGATCCGCCGGACCAGCCGCTCTCCGGGGCACACCGCCACGCAGCGGCCGCAGTTGTCGCACGCCGGGTGGTGCCGCTCGAGCGCCGGCTCCAGGCCGTACGGGCAGGTCCGGTGACAAAGGTCGCAACTCGGCGGGCACTCCGCCTTCACCTTGCGAACGCGAAACAGCGAGAAACGACTCACCGTCTCGAGCAGAAAGCCGGTCGGACACAGGTTGTGGCAGAAGAACCCCGGGGCCACCAGCAGATCCAAGAGCCACCAGGCGGCGACCACCACGGCGAGCCCGCTGAGGGTACCGGCGGTCACCAGCAGGAACAGCGATGCGCCGAAGCTCGCGTAGGGCAAGAGGACGAGCCAGATCGCGGTGCTCGAGGCCAGGGTCGCGAGCAGCCCACCGGCGAGCACCCAGCCTCCCCACCGGTGTCGCGAACGCAGCTCGGGTAACTCGAATCCAAACCGCTCAAGGCCCCGCCGGACCCCCTGCCCGAGCTCGAACAGGAGCCGCATCGGGCACAAGTGGGAGCAGAACACCTTGCCCAGGAGCAACGCGAGTAGCACCGGAAGCGCCAGGCCCAGCCACAGCTCGGGATCGAAGGTCCGGGTGCTGATCGTGGTTGCCAGGACCATCGACGGGTCCGCGGTCTCGATACCGAACACCCGCGCCGACCAGGGAAAGCCGAGGAAACCGAGACTGGCCCGGGCCGGATCGCCGGGGTTCTCCCGAAGGGAGACATACGACAGGAGCGACAAGGCGTCCTCGTTGAGGCCGTAGAGGGTGCCCCACACGGGCCCCTCGATCAAGGACACCAGCCGGCGGTGATTGTGGGCCAGCTTGTAGTTGCGCCACGGGCCGCCGAGAGCAGCGTAGATCACCAACGCGATCACACCGAGCTGGAGCGAGCGCCGCAGGAGCTGGGGCCAGCGTCGCCTCATGCCGTCTGGTCCTCCCCGGCGCGTGGAGGCAGAACCCGGATCGCCTGCGGCAGGTGGAGGCAGGCCTGCTCGCACAGACCACAGCCGACACACTCCTCCGGTACCACGGTCGGGGTCTCGAACAGGCCGATCTCGAGCGCGGTTCCCGGTAACGGGCAGGCGCGATAACAGGCGCCGCAGGTACGGCCATGGTAACTGAAGCAGAGGCTCTCGTTGACCCGGGCGGTGCCCATGTCGACGTGCTCCCGCCAACCTTCGGGCGTCGCCGGAAAGCGCTTCAGAGCTCCGGTCGGACAGGCTTCGGCGCACTCGCCGCAAAGGATGCAGCCCCGCGCCCGAGCCTTGACGTAGGGAGTGAAGGCCTTGGCCAGGCCATCCCCGAGGCCGTGGAACTCGATGCAGTCGTTGGGGCAGGCATTACCACAGCGTAGACAACGGCTGCACGCGGCGAGGAACTCCTCGTCGGGCAGGGCTCCGGGGGGGCGCAGGCGGATCCCTGGAGTCGCGCGATCCGAAGCCCCGGCCCAGCCTCCGGCCAGCCCGATCGCACCGGCGATCAGGCCCCCCAGGACGGTCCGGCGGCCGAGCCCCGCCCCCGCGGAGGGAGACAGGCCCGACTCGCCGGTTTCCTCGGGCGCTCCCTCTCCCTCCGGGAGGGGGTCGGTCCCGCCCGGCAGCGTCCCCCCGCAGGGGGGCAAGTGGACATCGTCGCTGCCGCTCGCCGGCATCCCCTCTGTCCCCACTAAGCCAGCTTCTCGATACGCGCGGCCAGCTTCTTGAAGTCGGCCTGCCCGCTGACCGGGTCGAAAGCGCGGTGGCTGACCCCGTTGACCAACCATTTGTTGTCCTTGGGATCGGCGGAGTCGGCGACCGAGAGATTCCACGGACTGAACAGGTAGCCGTTAGGCACGGTGTTGCGGGCCGGCTTGACCACCGAGTCGAGGCCGATCGAGGCACGGGCCTCGTACTCGCCGCGACGGGTGATCACCCGCACCCATTCCCCGTCCTCGACGTCGAGGTTCTGAGCGTCGTCGGGATGCATCTCGACGTACATTTCCGGCACCAGGCGCTTGGTGGTGCCGGACCGGATGGTCTTGGAGGTGTGGAAATGCTCGTACACGACCCCCAGCCCCAGCCAGAAGGGATAGGCCCCTGCCGGCGTCTCGTCCCATCGCTTGCCGAGGTGCTCGGCATCGGGCAGCTCTGGCGTCAGCCCATTGTCACGCGCCTGGACCAGGACGTCCATGTGGTCGATGAGGTAGTAGCCCTCTTCGGTGCCGGCACGCGACATCTCGTTGATGATCTCCTCGCGGCCTTCGTAGTTCTGCTCACAGAGATGGATGTGGAGCTTGCCATCACCGGTGCGGAACATGCCGTAGGGACGATCGCTCCAACCCTCCTGGTCCATGTAGCGGCGAGTGGTGCCCCCCTGGCTGGCGATCTCGTAGGTCGGTGCCGGCCATTGGATTCCCCGGTGCTTGCGGATCTGGTCATAGAGGCCGATGCCATCCCGTTCCTCGACCTCCAGCATCCCGGAGAGGTCGGCATCCGAGCCCTTGGACGCCTTGACGATGTCGCGGAAGACGTCTTCCGGATCGTAGAAGCCGTTCTCCTTGCGCTGGTAGGGAAAGATCGCGTCGCCGTCGAGACCGAGCTCGTTGGCGATCGCCCGCCCCTTGTCGATCACCATGTCGATGTCCGGCATCGTGCCCTCGATCGGGTTGGCGGTGCCGTCGGTGACGTAGACCCGCCGCTCGGACTGGATGTAGGTGCCTCCGACCCACTCGCCCCAGGTCGCGGCGGGGAGGATCACGTCGGCGTAGAGATTGTTCGGGGCGTGGCGGTAGATCTCCTGGACGACGTTGAAGGTCTTGGTGAGGGCAGGACGGACCAGTGTGTTGAGATCGGGCAGGTCGATGTGGGTGGCGTAGATCAGGAACATTGCCTTGACCTCGCCCTTCATCGCCCGCTCCATCATGCCGACCGCGTAGCCGGTGTTCTGGAGCCCCTCGACCTCGGCCAGGCGCGGCCGGGGGATGCGCCAGGAGTCGGCGATGTGGTTGCGCCAGGCGACGTTGCCGATACCCTGGTTGAACGGCAGGCGGCTGGTCAGGCCGCCGGTGAGCCGCTCGCCCATGGCGTTCGGCTGGCCGGTCATCGAGAACGGTCCGCACCCCGGACGCCCGATGTTGCCCGACAGCGCCATCAGGTTGATCAGGCTGACCGTGTTGTTCTGGCCGTGGAGATGCTGGTTGTAGCCGATGCCCCAGAAAGAGAGCACGCCGCCCTTGCCATTCTTCTTGCCCTTGATCGAGGCATCGGCCCACTTCGCAGCGACCTCGCGCAGGTAGGCGGGCTCGATCATGGTGATGTACTCGACGGCCTCCGGGGAGTACCGGTCACGGCAGGCCTGGACGTACTCCTGCCAGCCGGTGGTGTGCTCCTTCAGGAAGTCCATGTCGCAGGCTTCCGGGTGCTCAGTGAGTAGCACGTGGGCGATCGCGTTGTGGATCGCGATGTCGCCGTTGATGGTCGAGAAATGGTACGAATCGTCAGCGCCGATACCTTCATAGCCCTGCACGGTGCCGGTCCGGCGGGGGTCGACCACCAGGGTCGGGATGCCGTGGCGCGCCTTGTGGTCGGCGATGCGCCAGAAGACGATGGGGTGGGCGCCACGGGCGTTGTGCCCCCAGTGGGTCACCATGTCGGAGAGCTCGATGTCCTCGTATGCGGTCGGCGGGGTGTCGCTGCCGAGCGACTTGAAGTAGCCGGTTACCGCCGAGGTCATGCACATGCGGGCGTTGGCCTCGATGGTGTTCGAGCCGAGCACGCCTTTCATGAACAGGTTCTCGAGCCACTGCCCCTCGACCGGCAGCTGTCCCGAGCCGTACAGGCCGACCGAGTTGCCGCCATGTTCCTTGACGATGCCGGCGATCTGCTCGACGATGATGTGCTCCGCCTCTTCCCACGAGGCCTCGCGCCAGACATCCTCGTCGAAACGACCCTTGGTCTGGCTCTCGTGGCCGGCCATGATGTCGGTCATGTCCTTGCGCACCAGCGGCTTGGTGAGGCGGTCGACATAGATCGCCTCGGCCGACGTCAGGCCCTTGATGCATTGGAGCCCAACGTTGGTCGGATGGTCGGGATCGGGCTTCATGCCGACAATCCGGCCATTCTCGGTCTGGATCAAGGTGCCGCACCCCACCCCGCAGTAGGGACACTGGGCCAGGATGTCGTTCGGCACCTCTTTACTCGGCGGCGCGAGACCGTCGGGGGCGACCCGGGCGGTCTCGACCGGCTCCGGACCATCGCCGGGGGAACAGGCAGAACTGACTGCCAGCGCGCCCCCGGTGGCAGCGAGCCCCTTCAGAAACGAGCGGCGCCGAAATCCGGTCGCGGGCGGATCAGGTGGCATCTCGGCCCGCAGCTCCGTCTCTTTGGAGCCATACAGCGGGGCCTCGGGCGAGGTTCCCCCGGAGGGGGACAGATGCGAAGTTTCCCCGGAAGGGGACAAATGGGAGCCGGAGTCGATCTTCGGCATTCGGTGCCTCCTGGTAGACGAGCGAGGTCCTCGTTCTGATGCCTCGTGGGTCCGGGATTCCTGGCGCGACATGGATCTGAAGACACTCTACCAGGACCGGCGTCGAAGCTACACTCATCGGGGCGGGCCTGGACACCTCCCTTCCCCGGTTCCAGGGTGGGCCCACCCCACCCACCAGGGCAGCGCCCCTTCGAGGCGTGGGCCCGGGCGGCAACCGCGTCGCCGCCGCCCGAGGGGCCGGTGCTCAATGGAGCGAGCCTGTGCTCACCGTCTCGGGCATAATACGGCCCGAGGCATGAGACAGTCCGGGAATGCTCGACTTTCTGTGAGCAGGCGGGTCCGCTGGCGATCGTGGACGAGGCGAGCGTTCGCCTCGGGGACGGTCGTGGCCGTCGCCCTGGTGCTCGCCGAGCTGGTCTCGCTCGCTCTGTTCAAGCCGCTGACCGGCGTCGCCTTCGATTACGACACCCTCGCCGAGCGCCGGCAGCAGCGCCTGGCGGCCCTGCGCCAGCGCATCCACGGCACCAGCGCGCAGCAGGGCCTCTACAGCTTCCACCCCTATCTCGGCTACACCGGCCGCCCGGGCGCGCATCCCCGCGGCGAGCGAATGCCGCCGTTCAACGACTGGGGCATGCTGTCGATCGCCGGCCACCCCTACCCCTACCAAAGGCAAGAGAACGACTTCGTCGTCGGCGTGCTCGGCGGCAGCGTGGCGGAGATCTTCGCCAACAACGCGTCGGGCTTCCTGGAGCGTCACCTCCGCGACGTCGATCCGAGCTTCGGGGACAGGAACCTGGTGCTGGTCTCCCTCGCGGTATCTGGCTACAAAGCGCCGCAGCAGCTCTTCGCACTGGAATACGCTCTGCTCGCCGGCTTCGAACTCGACCTGGTGCTCAACCTCGACGGCTTCAACGATCTCGTCCTGACGGTCGAGAATCTGGAGCGCGGCATCCATCCGCTCTACCCCAACGGCTATCACTTCGGCTTCATGTCGAAGTCGATCGAGACCAACCTCGACGCGCGCACCGTCGAGCTGCTGGCCGAGATCCACGGCTCGCAGAAGCGGGCATTGCGGCTCCTGACCCTGCTCGAGAAGGCGCCGTTCAGGTACAGCGCCTGCCTCAACCTGTTCGGTGAGCGCTGGGCGGAGCAACAATCCGTGCGCTCCACGGCGCTCTTCTACCAGCTGGTGCAGGAGTCCCAGCGGACGATGGCGCAGGAATTCAAAGGCCCCGGGGTCGACGCCTCGGCGCTCGACGCGGACCGCCTGGCCGTGGATCTGTGGCGACGCACCTCCGAGCTGATCCACGCCGTGTGCCGGCGCTCCGGGATCCCCTACGTCCACGCCCTCCAGCCGAACCAGTACCTCGAAGGCAGCAAGCCGCTGTCGTCGCGCGAGCGCGAGATCGCCATCAACCCAGAGAATCCCTGGGGGCGGACGGCGCGACGCGCGTATCCGCTGCTGGTCGAGGCCGGCGGCGACCTGCGTCGCGGCGGCGTGCCGTTGTACGACATGACGAGGGTCTTCACGGACGTCGAAGAGGACGTGTACGTCGACGATTGCTGCCACTTCGGGGCACTGGGCAACGATCTGCTGGCGCAGGGGATCGCCGAGGCCGTCGCGCGGGAATTGTCGGCGACACGAGGCGACGGAGGTAGCTGACACCGAGGCGGGTCGGCCCTGGCGATCCCATGAAGCTCGGCTTCCTCACTCGGTTCGATGAAGGCCCTCGGGCGATCCTGAAGGATGAGGTTCATCCCGAGGCGCCGGGAGACCGTCGGCAGGAGTTTCGGTTCGGAGGTTTTTCGATCGTCGTGCCGGCCGCAGCACGGTGATCTTGTCGATCCGCCTCGGCTCGTAGCGCATCCGGACCCAGAGCCTCTGGCCCTCGGCCAGATCCTCGAAGGCGAGCTTCCTGCGGCCGTCGAAATCACGGCGCCACTTGGCGCGCAGCGGGATGCTGTCCCGCCACTGGAACTGGTAGGTGAGCCCTTCACGAGGGACCCGGATCACCACGGTGCCCGGATCCTGGATCGCGACGACGGTGGCGTCGACGACCAGCTGGAGCGGCGGCATGGCACCGACGTTGGTGCCCAGCAGGCGGGTCTCCGAGATGTCTTCCGCGGCCGCGGTCTGCGAAACGAGGATCAGGGCCAGGATCTGGAATCGGATCTTGTTCATCGAGGTACCTCCCCGGTATCGATTGCGGGCCTTTTCCCTTCGCCGCCCTGGTCGTGCCACGTTATGGCACGTAACGCTACATAATGTAACACATCTCGGGAAGCACCGCAAGTGCTCTCCGCCGGCTCGCCCGTCGACTCCGAGAGAACCGCCTCCGATCTCGTGAGCTGTAACAAACCGGGGCCGAGGCGCGTCTCTTCTCCTGAAAGGAGCCGATCCATGAGACGTATCCTCACTCTCGGTCTGCTGTGCGCCGCCCTGCCCGGGCTCGTATCAGCCTCGGACCAGGCACCGGACCTGGCGCGCTTCCACGACGAGATCCAGGTCTTCGGCGAGATGCCTCTCATCCAGCCCGTCGACTACGGCCAGGGCGTCCACATCGCCTTCGGCATCGGCGAGCTCGAGATCGAGGCCACCGACGCGGCCGAGATCCAGACCGACGTCCGGGTCGACTGCAAGCAGCTCGACCCCGAGCGTTGCCAGCGGTACGCCCAACGCCTGCGGCTCGAGCCGCGGACGAAGGACGGCGTGGTGCAAGTGCGGCTGGTGGGGTTGCGGCGCAGCCAGCGACGCAAGTTGGGCATCGAAGGGCGGATCACCGTCCCCCGCTGGGCGCCTCTACGGGTCGACCTCGGCATCGGCGACGTCGAGATCCACGCCGGGGACGAGGATCTGGCGGTGCGCATGAAGATCGGCGACCTCACCGTCCACGCGCCCCGGGAGGCCGTGGCCTCGGTCGCCGTGGCTACCCGGATCGGGGACGCTTCGGTCCACGGGGGTGGCGTCGATGCCGACGAGCGGCGTCCGATGCTGATCGGCGCGCGGTCGCGATGGGACGGTGGCGAGGGAGACGCTGTCATCGACGTCGGCCTGAAGATCGGCGACGCTCAGGTCGTCCTGGAGTAGCGCCTCATTCCTCCGCGTCGGCTCCGAACTCATCCGAGACCCCAGTGGTATCTCGACTGGCCCCGAGCGTTGCCACCGCAGCTCTCCAGACTTCGGCGTCGCCCAGCCGTACCGCGCGTTCTGCACCGACATTCTCCAACAGCAGTCCGAGCATCCTGACCCGCTCCTCATCGGTCCAGAACAGCCGGCCTTCGATCAGCTCCATCTTCTCGGGCGTCAGATCGTATCGCTGCCGCACCTCCTCACGGGTCCAGGTCCTACCCGCCGACCGAATGTCCCAATCTGAGTCTTTCATGGCGTCAAGCCTACTCGCATCAGTTGGCGAGGCGAAGGATCATCCCCTGCCACTCGTCAGAAAGCGTTGACGTTGAAAGCAGACCATGTCACGATGTGGACACATGGTGGCCACAACCACCAGCACGGGAGAAAACAGTGACCAAGGTCGGCATCAGAGAGCTCAAGAATCGCGCCTCGAAGATCGTGCGGGAAGTCCGCGAGGAGCAGGCGGAGTATGTGATTACCCATCAGGGGCAGCCTGTCGCCGTCTTGCATCCATACACCGAAGAAGATGCCGAGAAGGAACGCCAGCTCGAACGCAAGGCGGCACTCGCGGCCATGAAGCAGACGGCCCGCGAGGTCGCTCGAGCATGGACTTCACCGAAGACCGGGGTTCAGATCCTCGAAGAGCAGCGACGCTGATCGATGGCGGTTGTCGATGCCAGCGTCTACGTCGCCCTGGTGCACGCAGGCGAGCCGGGACATACGGACAGTTGGGATTGGCTGGAAGCCGCGCAAGTACGCGGCGAGCCGCTCCGGGCTCCGAACATCCTGGCTGCCGAAGTCGCGTCCGCGGTCAGCCGCGGTAACAACAACCCCGAGCTGGCCCATCAGATCGTGATGCAGCTCTTGACGTTCAACATCGTCGAGCTGCTCCCGGTCACTGCGCGCCTTGCTGGTCGAGCCGCGACGATCGCGGCGGATCACCAGATTCCCGGGTGCGATTCAGTATATGTAGCTTTGGCGGATGAGACGGACGACGTCCTGGTCACTTTGGACCGACAGCAACTGGAGCGTGGGGCGGCGCTGGTTACCACGCGGTCGCCGGCTGAGACACAGGAACCGCACTGAATCCGGTAGCTGCGGATCGTCAAACGCAGGTACCGGGCTAGCGCTTCTTCACATCACCCCGATCCGCGCCGCACCCTCTCGAAGAGGAGGTCCCGCACCTTGTCGATCGAAACATACATCCGATCGACGGCGCCCTCAGAATCGCGCTCGAAACGGATCGACAGGAAACCGTAGTCGAGAAAGTCGATCACCTGCGATTCCGCGGTCGGAGCCCAGAATACGTCGGTCAGGAGCGGTTTGAGCGTCAACTTCTGGGCCGCCTGGATCCCGGGCCCGATCCGCAGGACGAGCTCCTCGTCCCCCGGTGCCTCTTGTGCGGCGTCTCCTGAGCGCGCTTCCTGCGCGGCGATCGTGTAGTGGACCCCGAGCACCCGCGAGTAGTAGTGACCAGTGTAGTCCGCGGCGCGAAGACTCGGGGGGCCCTCGTCCTCCCGGACCCGCACGAAACGCCGCGGGGCAGGCCAGTCGGCGTGCTGCACGAGCAGGTCCGGCCGGCTGCAACCCCCGCAAGCCGCTGTCTTGGCCGCGATGCGCGATTCGGAGTATCGGGGCCACGGCACGTAGTGCCCGTCCGCGACTCTCGTGGGCATGACGGCAGCGCCCAGGAAGTAGTGGAATACGGTCTTGTCCCACGGCTCCGAAACGATCACGTAGCCCTTCTGTGGCTCGACGAAGGTCCCTGAATACAGCTCGACGTCCCGCGCCGACGGCCACGCGAACTGCGGCACGTCGCGAGGAGCGGCGGCGATCTCCGGTCTCAGCTCGAGGACGGCATTCGTGACCAGTTGGTTGAAGCGCTGGGTCGGAATCTGGGAGTTGTTGGAGAAGTGGGCCACCGCCAGGTCATGGTCCGGCCAGACGATGTAGCTGGTGCCGGTCGCGCCCGAGTGGCCCCAGCCGATCCGGCCGCCGGACGGGGTCGGCCACTCGATCTCGTAGATCCCCCGGCGATAGCCGACCTCGAGACCGAGGCCGTCCGTCACCTCGACGGGTGCGATCATGCGCTCGAAGAGCGCCCGGCCGGGACCGCCGCGCAGGCTCTTCAGCCACAGGGTCATGTCGCGCATGGTCGTCAGGACCGCGCCGTCCCCGGAGACCCCGAAGGGGATACGGAGGGCGCGCGCCGAGGCGGCCGAGCCCTCCTCGGAGTAGGTGGTCGCCTGGTCGGAGAAGACGCGGCTCATGTCCGGATCGGCCAGCGTCGAGCCCATTCCGAGGGGCTCGAAGACGAGCTTCTGCATCGCCTCGGGAAACGACTGCCCGGTGACCATCGCGATGACCCGGGCGAGCAGGCGAAAGTTGGTGTCGACGTAGCTCGCGGACGAGCCCGGCGCATAGTTGAGACGATCCTGGCGCCGGCTGAGGGCATACATCTCGTCGATCGTGACCTGACCGCGCAAGCCGGTCAGGCCGAGGAGATGCTCGTCCTGCCAGAGCCCGGACCTCATCGTCAGCAGGTGATCGAGGGTGAGCGGGTGCTCGAAGGTGGGGAAATCGGTCAGGTACTTCTGCAGTGGCTCGTCCAGACGCAGCTTGCCCTGCTGCTCCAGGCGCAGCAAGGCATAGGCGACGAGGCTCTTGGTGATCGAGGCGATGCGGTAGCGCGTGTCGGGCGTCCAGCGGACGCCGAACTCGCGATTGGCGGCGCCATAACCCTCGAGGTGGACGACCTCGCCACGATAGAGCACCGCGATCACGCCGCCCGGCGTGTGTCGCGAGTCGTGCTCGGCGTAGATCTGATCGATCTTGGCGCTGACCTCCGGCCACCGGGTGATCTCCGGGCGGTCCTGGGCACCGGCGTAAACCGTTCCCACGAAGAATCCGATCAGCGTCCACGCTGCTGCTGTTCTTACCATTCCACTCGCCCCAGAATCCGCATATCAACCCCCCTCGCCCGACTCCGACTCCGACTCCGTCTTCGGATCTTTTGACGCCACCGCCTCGACGATCAGAACCAGGGTCTCGCCGAGACCGTCCGGGGTCGAGCTGCCGATGACCGCCTTCTGCCCCTCGCGGATCTCGATGTCGGTCTCCAGGCTGGCGCGCCCGGAGCCGTCCTTGCCGGCGACTTCGAACTCGAGCCCCTTGAGGCGGATGCTCAGTCCATCGTCCTCGGGCACGACCGTGGCCTTCTCGAAGGCGAAACGGTACGGCGAGCGGGAGGCGTTGCTGCCGAACTGGATGCCACCGTCGACCCTGCCACGCCGGCCTTCCAGAACCCTCAGCATGACACTGTCGAGCAGCTTGAAACCCTTGTAGCCGAAGGTGCCCCGCAGGTGATTCGCCACGGTCTCGAGATTCTCGGGCACGTCGATCTTGCCCTCTTTCGAGGCCGCGAGCACGAACACTCTGAGATCGATGCTCGGGCGCGGTACATCGAGCGCGTCGATGACCTTGAGCGCGGTGTCGATGGCATAGCCGTCACCCCGCAGGACGATGAGGTTCTGATCGGGCTTGACGGCGAAGTTGACGCCGAGCAGACCCAAGACCTGCCTCACCTCGTCGACGTCGACGTGCATGGTGGCCTTGATCACGGTGCGCTGCGGCTTCTGCTCCGCACCCGCCGCGGCCTTCGCTCCGGTATCCTCGTCCGCCGCGGCGGGCGCGGCGGCCAGCAGACTGATGATCGCCGTGACGACGGCCAGGATCAGGAGCTTGTCAAACAGCTGAGGTCTCATGGGTTTTCTCCTTTGCCGCCTCGACGGGCGGATTGACTTGCCAGTAGATGACCAGATCGGCTTCTTCGGAAACGAGTTTGATGAACGTGGGCTCGGCAGCCGCAGGTGCCAAGGCAGGTGCCACGGCAACCCGCGGAGCGGTCGGTCCCACCGGTGGCGGAGCCGACGCGACTACGACGGATTCTGCCACCAGCGGCGCCGGAACCGGTTCGGGCACGTGTACGATTGGCGGCGCCGGTGCCGGTTCGACGGCGACAGGCTCGGGGACGGTGGCCGGCGGCGCAGGCGGCGTCTCGGCGATCTGCGGCATGGGCGCAGGAGCCGGAGACTCGCCCGGACGTTCCGCGGGCGTCCGATCCCAACCTGAGCGCAGCAGGATGGCGGCGCCTAGCGCCACGACCAACGCCGCGGCCCACGCCAATCGACGCTGCCAGCCACCCGCCGGAAAGCTCAGCACCGTCGCGGGGCGATCCTCCGAGCGCTCGATCTCCCCCAGCACCCCCGTGCGGACGCCGGCGAGCACTGCCTCGTCCACCGGCACCGCGGCAAGGCTGGCCACGGCGCGCCGGCTCCGCCGCATGTCCGCGGCAAATTGGCGGCAGGGTTCGCAGTCGCGCAGGTGAGCTTCGAGACGCTCGACTTCGGGTGCACCGAGGTCGTCTCCGGCCAACAGCGCGATCATCTCTTCAAAGACTTGGCAGCTCATCGCAGAGGCCTCCTGAGTTTCCAGTCGCGGTACTTCTTCATCTTCAGGCGCGCCCGGCAGATCTGCGAGCGCACGGTGGGCTCAGAGGAGCCCAGGGCTCGCGCCACCTCGGCGGTGGTGAGGCCCTCGACGTCACGAAGCACCAGGGCCGCGCGCTCCTTGTCGGCCAGGGTGGCGAGCGCCTGCTCTGCAATGCGGCGTTCCTCGGCCAGCGAGGCGACGGCGCCGGGGTCCGACGCGGGATCGACGGATTCGAGCGGGCGCGCCTGCTCGGCTTCCTCGAGCGAGACCGCTTTGCGAACGTTGCGCCGACGCCCCAGGTCGCGGCAGACGTTGATCGTCACGCGGTAGAGCCAGGGCGCCAGCGGCCGTGTCGGGTCGAAGCGGTCGAGGTGCCGGTACAGGCGCAGGAAGACCTCCTGGGCTGCGTCCTGAGCGTCCTCGACGCGGCCGAGAAGCCGCCAGGCGACGGTGAAGACCTGCCGCTCGTGAGCCCGCATGAGGCGGTCAAAAGCGCGGGCGTCGCCACGCGCCTGCACCACCAGATCCGCGGCATAGGCGCCAACCGAGGGCACCGACGTCGCGTCGGCCCCGCTGCCCATGGTGATCGTTGCTGCTTCGGCTGTCACGCGCTCGGTTCCCTCCGTCCGTTGCCTACTCCTTATTACCGGGGCATCCCCGGATTCGTTGAGAGGTTTTTTCATCGAACTGTGACCTACACGGCGAGGTAGTGCGCTGCCTACCCGGCGAAGTGTTGTCCTGAGCCCCTCGACCGGTCTCAATTGAGACCAGCTACCAGGAGGACACCACCATGGATCGCACCGCGTTGATCGTACTCGCTGTCAGTCTCCTGGCCACGTGTGGTCTCCTCGCCGCCTGCGGCGGCGCTGATGACCCGGTGACGGCTCCGCGCCATCCCGGCGAAGTCACCGCGGTCACCGCCCTGGGAAGGATCGAGCCGGACGAGCTGGTGCGGCTTGCGGGGCCGGCGCGCCCGGCGGTGGTGGTGGCCGAGCTGCGGGTCGAAGAGGGGGACCAGGTGGAGGCCGGCGACGTGGTGGCGGTGCTCGACACGGTGCCCTCCGACGAGGCGGAGGTGGAAGCGCGCCGGGTGGAGCTGGCCAACGCCGAGCTCGAGCTGACGCGGGCGCGGGACCTGCGGCGCCGCAACGTCAAGCCGCAGTCCGAGCTCGACCGGGCGCGCCTGCGCCGCGACCTGGCTACTGCGCGTTTGCGCCAGGCCCAGGCCGAGCTGGGGCTCTCGCGGGTCACCAGCCCGGTGAGCGGCCGGGTGATCGACGTACACGCCCGCTCGGGCGAGCGCGTGGGGTCGGACGGCATCGTGGAGATCGCCGACGTGACGCCCATGTACACCATCGCCGAGGTCTACGAGACCGACGTCGGCAAGGTGCGGCTCGGTCAGGCGGTCACGGTGCGGGCGCGCTCGCTGCCCGGCGAGCTGCGCGGCAAGGTCACCCGCATCGACTCCAAGGTAGGGCAACGCGACGTGCTCGACACCGATCCGGTGGCCGACGTCGACGCCCGGGTGGTGGAGGTGGAGATCGAGCTCGACGACACCTCGGCGGCGGAGCTGATCCACCTGCGGGTGGAGGTGATCATCCACCTCGAGGAGGCCGGGCAGGGGGCGGCGTGATGGTCCCGCTGGCCTGGAAGCAGCTCACCCACGATCGTAAGCGCTTCACCGTCGCCCTGGCCGGGGTGGGCTTTGCGGTGATGCTCATGCTCATGCAGCTGGGCTTTCGCCACGCCATGCTGGGGAGCGCCGTCCACTACCAGGAACGGCTCGACTACGACCTGGCGCTCATCAGCCCCAAGTCGGTCTTCATCGGCCTCACCCACCCCTTCCCCCGCACGCGGCTCTACCAGGCGCTGGCGGTGACGGGGGTGGACGCCGTGACGCCGGTCTACGCCTACCAGCAGCACTTCAAGAACCCCTGGGAGCACAACACCCGCAACCTGCTGGTGGTTGGCGTCGACCCCGCCCATCACGTGCTTCAGGCACCGGGCATCGCCCAGAACCTGCACCTGCTCAAACAGCCGGACGTGATCCTCTTCGACCGTCGCTCGCGGCCGGAGTTCGGGCCGGTGGCAGAGATGTTCGGCCAGGAGACGACGGAGACCGAGCTCGCTGGCCGTCGGGTGGAGGTGGTGGGGCTGTTCGAGCTCGGTATCTCTTTCGGCATCGACGGCAACGTCTACACCAGCGATCTGAACTTCCTGCGCATCTTCCCCGAGCGGGTACCGGGCGCCATCGACCTCGGCCTCATCCACCTGCGGCGCGGCACCGACGTCGCTCAAGCCCGCGCCCAACTCGAGGAGCTGCTCGAGGAGGACGTCCTGGTACTCGATCGCGCCAGCTACGTCGGCCGCGAGCTGGCCTACTGGGAAGGCACCACGCCGGTCGGCTACGTTTTCAGCTTCGGCCTGGTGATGGGGCTGGTGGTGGGCGGCATCATCGTCTACCAGATCCTCTTCGCCGACGTCTCCGATCACCTGCGCGAGTACGCGACGCTCAAGGCACTGGGCTATTCGAACCTGTCACTCGGGGGCGTGGTGCTTTCCGAAGCGTTGATCCTGGCCCTGCTCGGCTTCCTGCCCGGGACGCTGCTGGCGTGGCTCGGCTACGGCCTGGCGTCCGAGGCCATCCGCATGCCCCTCGATCTTCAGCTTGCCCGCCTGATCGGTGTTCTGCTGCTCACCATCGCCATGTGCGCCACCGCCGGCCTGGTCGCGCTGCGCAAGCTCCAGGAGGCGGATCCCGCCGATGTCTTCTAACCCCATCGTGCTCGAGAACGTCAGCCACGCCTTCGGCCGGGGCGAGCTGCGCAAGCAGGTGCTGTTCGAGATCGACGCCGAGATCCGCGAGGGCGAGATCGTGCTGTTCACCGGGCCCTCCGGGTCCGGCAAGACCACCCTGCTCACCCTGGTGGGGGCACTGCGCTCCACTCAGGAGGGCAGCCTGCGGGTGCTGGGGCGGGAGCTGCGCGGCGCCCGCGCCGGCGCGCTGGTGCAGCTCCGGCGGGAGATCGGCTACATTTTTCAGTCCCACAACCTGATCGAGTCGCTGACGGCGGAGGAGAACGTGCTCCTCGGCCTGCGCCTGAAGCCCGGCCTGACCCCCGGTGAACGGCAGCGGCGGGCGGCCGAGACCTTGGCGGCCGTGGGACTCGCCGACTTCCGCGACCGCCTGCCCCGCAACCTCTCCGGCGGCCAGCGGCAGCGGGTGGCCATCGCCCGTGCCCTGGCACCGCGGCCGCGCCTGGTGCTCGCCGATGAGCCCACGGCCTCGCTGGACCGTACGTCGGGTCGGGAGGTGATCGAGATCGTCCGCGGCCTGGCGCGCAGCGAGGGCGTCACCGTGCTGCTGGTCACCCACGACGACCGGATCCTGGACGTCGCCGACCGTATCCTGCATCTCGAGGACGGACGGCTGTCGGATTCCTACGCCGCCGTGGTGGCCTCTTCCGCCGGCAACCTGATGGCCAGTCTGGCGCACAGCAACTGGCAAGGACAGTTGGCCGAGCAGGTGGAGCGGCTTCCGGACGAACGGTTCAACGAGATGCTGGAGGGCTTCACCGCCGAGGCCCGAGGGTTCCTGGAGGCGGTGCGGCTATCGCAGAGTGAGGCCCACGAAGCCCTGCTGGATCAGGTGCTGGACGTCTTCACCCGCAAGATCGGCGAGATCCTGGACGCGGATCGAGCGACCCTCTTCCTGGTCGACTGGGCTGCGGGACAGCTGTGGTCGAAGTACGCCGAAACCGACGGCGCCGAGCCGCTCGAGATTCGCATACCCCTCGGTGAGGCAATCGCCGGAACGGTCGCCGCCACCGGACGCACTATGAACGTCCCCGATGCCTACCGCGAGCCGCTGTTCGACCCGGCCACCGATCGGCAGACCGGCTACCGCACGCGCAGCATCCTGTGCGTGCCGATCCTCGATGCCGAGGGCGAGGTGATTGCCGTCGCCCAGGTGCTCAACAAGCAGGGGGGCGAGGCTTTCGACGCCGACGACGAGCGGCAGCTCACGGAGTTCGCCGAAGCGATGAGCGCCATCCTCGAGAGCTGGCGCCAGATGAGCCGGCAGAAGGCCCCGGATCCGGGCACCACCGTCGGCTCGGCGACGCGTATCTGGGAGGCATCGATCGAAGCGCTCCTGTCCGAGGGACGCTGATCAGGCATTCTGTTTGTCGAGCATCTTGATCAGGCGGTCGCGGCGTTTGAGGATCGCGCGCACCTGCTTCTGATTCATCAGCTCGCCGAGCAACCGATCGAGAGTCGCGAAATCGAGCGCCTCGAGCCGCTCTCTGACCGGGTCCGGGACCGCGAGACGGTCCGTGGAGCCCCGGGTCGACGGAGGCGGCTTGTGCGACAAGCGGAAAGCCCGCGAGTGATCAATCGGATGGAAGACGTCCCGGTCCAGATTCACCAGGATGTTGCCGAAGTTTCGATCGACGTTGAAAATCAATGCATCGAGCACGTACATCAGCCCCAGCCGCTCGACCAGCAGATCATAATTCTCGACCTCGGCGGTCTCGTCGTTGACCGCCTCCTCGAAGGTCCTGACGTCCTCGATCCACAACTGCACCGATCCGGCTTCACCCTCGACGGTGCGAATGATCGTGGCCGGCACCAGTCCGAGCCCCAACAACCGATCCAGACGGTACGCCGCCGCCTCGTAAGTGTACTTGTCGGAGAAATCGTGCTCGACACGGTCGGTGAGCACGGTGTCGTCGATCTGGACGTCGACGGTCTTGAGAATGGCCCGATGCTGCTCATCTCCCCGCTTCAGGGTCAGGCGCTTCGGCCTGGTGATGCCCTCGCCGACGTCGACGATCTCGACGATCTCGGCATGGAGGAGGAAATCCTCGATCGCAAGGTCTTCGACGCTGCGCCCAAAGCGGTCGGCTTCTCCCGCCGACGCGACGGACGCGCCCAACTGCAACGCTGCGCCGACCCGGAGAGCGCACCGGGCGATGTTCGAGAGCCTCATTGCGACACCGACTAGGCCGGAAGCGCGTCGAGTATCTTGATCAGGCGATCACGGCGCTTGATGATCGCTCTCACCTGGCGCTTCTCGAGCAGATCACCAAACAGCAGCTCGAGTGTCTCGAGGTCGAACGCCTTGAGCTTCTCCTCGACGCTCGACGGTACGACCAGCGAGTCGGTCTGGCCGTGGACCGACGGCGGCGGCTTCGGGCTCAACCGGAAAGCGCGCGAGTGGTCGATCGGGTGGAAGATGTCCCGGTCGAGATCGACCAGCACGTTGCCGAAGTTACGGTCGACGTTGTAGATCAACACGTCGAGCACGTACATCAAACCGAGCCGTTCGACCAGCAGGTCGTAGTTCGCGACGTCGGCGTTCGGATCGTTGACCGCCGTCTCCAGCGTGATGACGTCTTCGATCCACAGCTGCACCGAGCCGACTTCGCCCTCGACCTCGCGCACGACCGTCACCGGCACCAGACCGAGACCGGCCAGGCGATCGAGGCGGTAGGCCGCCACCTCGTAGGCGTATTTGTCGGAGAAGCCTCGCTCCAGGCGATCGGCCTTGACCGGCCTGTCGATCTGGACGTCGATGTCCTTGAAGATCGCCCGGTGCGTCTCGTCGCCACTCGTCAAGGTCAATCGCTTCGGCTTGGTGATGCCTTCGCCGACGTCAACGATTTCGACGATCTCGGCATTGGCGAGGAAGTCTTCCATCGCCAGGTCTTCCGCGGAGCGGCCGTAGGTTTCCTCGGCCGCCTGGGCGGCGGAGGTCTGTGCAGCAAACACAGCCAGTACGGCCGCCGCCAACAACAAAACGAGCGACAGGACGGCCTGGCAGGCCCAGCCTCGCTCATGAGTCTTTGTGTGTCGCATTCTTCGTCTCCCTGGAAGGTAGTGGAGCCGGCGATTCCGCCGCCTCTCCAGCGCCTCGTTCTCGGGGCGTTCCTAGGAATAGATACGCCGGAAGCGGCGCGTTGTTGCAGCATGGGCCGCAGTCGCCCACACCGACATAGACCCCACGTATCTATACGGTGTTTATTCGCCCGACCCACCCCGGATCTCGAGCGCCTCGACGAATGGCCGGTCGGTGACGATCCGGGTTCGGTAGCTCGAACGGCCGGAGGCGGCCCGAACTCGGCCGGGATAGCCGGTCATGCCGTGATACGGCAGCGGCTCGACGGTCTGGGAGAAGGCGGTGTGGAGGTCGCCGTCCTTGACCCAGCCGTCGGTGTAGAGCACGTAGTCGCGGCGCCAGCCGGGCGGCAAGGGCGGCAGGCCGGAAGCGTCGAAGGTGACGGTCATCTCGTCGCCGGCGTTCATCACCACGTAGCGGTCGTCTTCGGCGGACAGCAGCTCGGACACCGGGCCGTAGCGGGTGTAGGCACCGCGCAGGTCGCGGAAGCGAGGGGCGACGTCGACCTCGGCGTAGTCGAAGAGATGGGGGCCGGCGGGCGATTCACGGTAGAGGCGCGAATACCCACGGTAGTGCAGATCGGCGCGATCGGGCTCGAGGAGAGTGAGGACGGGCTGGATCTCCGGCTCGCCGATCGCCAGGGCCGCCGAATCCCAGTAGATCTGCATCGAGGTCGAGAGACGCAGGGTCAATGCGGCGGACGGGTCGGATGGAATCGTGCCGGCCGAAATCGTGCCCACGGAGATCCGGTCGGTCAGCTCCACCACCATGGCCTTGCGCTTGCCGTTGGGAAAGCCGATGAAATCCGAGACGGTGCGCCAGGAGCCGTCCGCGGCCAGCACTTCGAGACGCGGAGGCTCGAGGTTGCGCGAGGAGTCCTGGGCGAGGGCGAAGTTGATGCTGGTGTCGGTGGGGAAGATCCAGCCCGAGAGCACCAGACGCAGCCTCTCACCGCCGGGTACGCCGGCGAAAGTGAGCTCCAGGTGGTGGCCTCCGGTGACGCCCTGGTAGCGGGTGAGTGGCAGGTCGTCCACGTAGTCGCCGTCGCGGCGCAATACCTTCCGGAGCACGTCTCGCCCTTGCTGGTCGCGCGCGGCTACCGGCGGCAAGCGGCGGCCGATCCAGTGGAGCGGGGCTTGCCGCGGATGGGGCGGCGGCAGAAACCGCTCGTCCACCACCAGCTCGACCTCCGCCGGACGGTCCACCGCCAACAACCGCTGGCGGTCGAGGTAGACAGCCTCCCACAGCTCCTCGGTGATCTGGAGCCACAGCCGGCCGTCGACCGGCCGCAGCCGCTCGCCCGGCACGAGCACGAAGTCGCGGGCCGACTGGTGGGGAGCCGCCGAGCCGTCGGCGAAGATCATGCCCAGCGTCGACTTCCACATCAGGTCGGTGACGAACTCGAAACGCTCGCCGTTCCAGGCGTAGAGGAACGGGCAGGAGCCCTTGAGCACCTGCTCTTCCACCAAGGTGCGGTCGGCGGCGACCAGCTGCCACGACTGGGCCAGGCCGTTGGTCCACACCACCCGGACGACGTCCGCCTGGCGCTGGGCCCCGAGCCCCAGGTGGTTGACGCCGCCGTTGCCGGTGACCACCTGAAACGAGCTTCCGACCCGCGCTTCGATGCGGCAGAACAGCCCCTGGACGTTGTTCTTGGCGTTGTTGTCGTAGACGCCTTTCAAGACGAGCCGTAGCCAGTGGTTGGTGTTGCCGCCCTGGTTGCGAAAGAAACGCAAGCCGCCGGAGGCCAGGCGGGCCACCAGGTCCAGGTCGCCGTCGTCGTCGAAATCCCCTTTCTCGATGGCCTGGACACCGGCGGACGGCACCGGCATCTCTTCGACGGTGAGCTCCGGGCGGCGGTTGCGGACCAGCAACAGCTCACCTCCCCGCCGAAGCGCCACGACGAAATCCTGGTCGCCGTCGTTGTCGAAATCTCCCACCTCGGCGGCGCCCCACGGTGCCCGCAAGGCGGCGGACAGCACCGCGGGCTCGAAGCCCTGAGGGCGGCGGAAGAGCAGCACGCCGCCCGCCTCTCCCCACAGCAGCAGATCGAAGCTGCCGTCGTGGTCGAAATCCGCGGCGCGTGCTCGGGAGTAGCCGGGGGCGAGACGATCGAGACCCCAGGCGGCGGTAGCCTCCACAAAGGCACCGGTCCGGCGGTTGAGATAGAGCCGCGGATGGCTCCCAGGATGCACCGTCAGCAGGTCCAGATCGCCGTCGTCCTCGAAGTCGGCCACCGCCAGATCGCTGGTGTCCGTCGCCGCGCCGGCGATGCCGAGGGCCCCGGCGCGCTCCGGCCAGGTGCCGTCGCCGTTGTTCTGGAGGTACAGATCGGTGGCCGAGGCGCGGGCGACGAACAGGTCGAGGTCGCCGTCGTGATCGACGTCGAGGGGATGAAGCCCCAGGGACCCCTCCGCCGCCGCCGGCTCGGTCAGCCGCGACGGGGGTCCCAGGGAACCGTCGGGGCGTCCCGGGTGCAGACGCACGCCGCGGGGGCCCGCGGTCACCAGATCCGGAATCTCGTCCAGGTCGACCGCGTAGGAGATGACGAGATCCGCCTCGCCCGCCGCTTCTGAGATCCGCCGCCGGAAGCGATCTTCTTGCCGTTCGAGCTCCAGTATGCCTTCGCGACTCGCGACGATCAGGCTCTCTCGGCCCGGGCGGCGGGCGATCGCCATTCGGCGCACCGCCGGCAGATCGTCGAGGCCCCAGGCTTCGCTGGCGTCTTCGAAGGTGATGGCGACGTCACTGCCTCCCTGGATGCTCTCGGGCAGGGGCGGATCGAAGTCCTGCTGGGGAAACATGCCGCCGGCGGCGCCGTGCCGGGGGCCGTGCAGCGGCACCAGATGCGCCCGGTAGAGGCCGAGGGGCCGCAACAGGTTGCGCACGATGACCGCCGGCGGGCGCAGCGCCTCGAGCTGCTCGGCGTCCACCAGCACGCGGACTCGATCAGCGTAGTCGGCGAGGCTGCCTTCCAGCCCGTTCAACCGGTCTTCGATGCCGTTGAGCGCGTCGGCCACCGCCGAGGGATCTCGCGCGACCGCCGCCGCCACCAGCAGATCGGCCAGCAGTACCAGATTCTCCGGCGCGTGCTCCAGGGCCTGGCGAAGCACCGGCACCGCCTCGGCGGCACGGTCTCCTGCGGCCAGTCGCCGCGCGCGCAGGTAGTGGGGCCGCGGGTCTCGGGGATGGGCGCCGGCGAAGTGCTCGACCACCTGCCGCCACAGCTCCGCCGGCTCCGGATCGGTCTCCAGCATGCGGGCCAGAGCCTGGAGCATGGATGGATTGTCCGGATCCAGCTGGCGGGCGCGACGAAGCTGCGCGAGCGCCTCGCCGCGCCGGTTCAGCCGCAGATAACAGAGGGCCAGGTTGACCGGCGGCAGGATGTTGTCGGGCAGGATCCGGGCCAGCTTCTCCAGGTGCTCCGCCGCCCGGTCGAAAGCGCCGTCCTCCATCTCGGCCAGCGCCAGTCCGCGCAGCCGCACCGCTTCGCGCAGCTCGGCTTCGCGCAACTCGGCTTCCTCGGGCGCCTCCTCGGCAGGCTCGTGGGTGGAGCTCGGCTCCGGCGACTGCGCCAGGATCGCCAGGGTCACCACGGCCGCGACCGCTGCGGCGACGCACGAGAACCTCCCCCGCTTCGCTCGCGGGAGGAAGGGCGCTGCGCCTGGCACCGCGCTTCTCACCGCAGCTTCTCGAAGCCGGCCCGGCCCTGGCGCACGCGGATGGCCTGGTCCGCCGGCACGCCTTCGAGCACCTGCCTTTGCTGTCCGGGCCAGAGGATCTCGAGGTCGACCTCGGCTGCTTCCCCGAGACCGATCTCGACCGGCAGGGTGCTCTGGCCGAGATAGCCTTCGCCGCCCGCCACCGTGCGCCAGACGTAGAGTCCCCCGGCGCCGCGGGCGATCACCTGGGCGCCGACGGCGTCCCGGCTGGTGCCCCGGGTGGGGTCGCCCACGAGCTCGACGGACAGCCAGTGGCGCCGCGCCGGCGCGGCGTCATTACGGAACAGGCGCCCGAAGGAGTGGAAGGTGGAGACCGCCAGGTCCAGATCGCCGTCGAGATCGTAGTCCAGGAGCGCCAGGCTACGGGAGTTGAAGTCGCCGAGCTCGGCGCCCGAAGGCTCGGCGGGAATCGCCAGCACCTCGCCGTCGTTGAGGAAAAAGACATTCTTCTCGCGGCTGTTGCTGATCGGATACAGTGCCCCTTCACGGCTGGGATGGATCCGCCACTGGAGGAAGGTGCTGTAGTCGGTCAGGCCGTTGAGCAGGAAGAGATCGTCGTCGCCGTCGTGATCGGCGTCGAAGAACAGGCCCGCCCAGGACCACCCGGTGTCGTGCTCGAGCAGGCCCGGAATCCGCTCGACGTCGCGCCCGTAGGCCACCGTCCCCTGGTCCTTGCGCGAGAGCAGAAAGGTATTGTATTCCCCCGGCTCGCGCTCGGTCGGGATCCAGCCCCAGATGTTGGTGATGAGGATGTCGGCATGGGTGTCCCGGTTGAGATCGGTGAAGGCGACGTTCATGCCGTGGAAAGGGTCGTTGCCGCCGGTGCTCTCTCCCCCGGAGGCGAAGGTGCCGTCGCCCCGGTTGATCAGCAATTCGTTGGTGCCGAAATCGTTGGCGACGTAGAGGTCCTGGTCACCGTCGCGGTCGTAGTCGACGTGCGACAGAGCCTGGGACCAGCCGACGTCGCCGGCGCCGGCGCGCTCGGTCACGTCTTCGAAACGAAGGCCCCCCAGGTTGCGGTAGAGGCGGTTGGGCAGGGCGTTCTTGTTGTCGAGCGCCTGCCAGGGCGAAGCCTCCCGGAGGTAGTCGCCGAAATTGCCGACGTAAACGTCGAGCAGGCCATCGTTGTCGAAATCGAAGGCCACGGCGGGGCCGCTGATGTCGCCGTCCCTACGCACCCCCGAGCCCTCGGTGACGTCGCGGAAGGTGACGCCGCGGCGGGCGTCGCCGCGGAGGTTCTCGAACAGCCGGTTGGTGTCGCGGGCGTAGGTGAGGAAGACGTCGGGGTCGCCGTCGTTGTCGAAGTCGGCGGCGAGCGGCATGCGCGCTTCCCCCGGCACGTGGAGCCCGCTCCTGCCGGTCGCGTTCTCGAAAGTACCGTCTTGGCGGTTGCGGAAGACGCCACAGCCTTCGCCGCCGCAGAAGATCAGGTCCGGCCAGCCGTCCACGTCGAGATCGGCGGCGGCGACGCCACCGCCGCTGTAGGTGGGGGCGAGGGGGCCGTAGCGCCGGAAGCGGGAGATCCAGTCGCTGCTGACGTGCCGGAAACGGATGCCACTTTCGACGGTCACGTCGACGAAGCGGGCTCCGGAGGTGGAAACCGGCCGGAGGGCCTCCGGATCGGACTGCTCCCCCGCCGGCCGGCTCTTCGCCCGCTGTACGATCGCCTTCTCGGCCTGCCGCAGGTGGGGACTGGCGAGCTCCTCGGCCAGCTCGTTCTTGGCGAGAGCCCCCCCGACGCGAAAAACCAGGAGCCCGTAGGCGCTCACAGCGTCGGCGAGCTGCCGCGCCGCTTGCTCGTTCTCGACCGGCAGGTGCTCTCCCGCGGGTTGAAACTCGCTCATCACCAGGGTCACCAACACCGGCCAGACGAACGGCGTATCGCCAAACGCCTCGAGATCGATGATCTCCACCGACACTCGCTCCGCCGCCGCCGCCCGGGGAAAGAACACCCGGGTCTTGTATTCGGTAGTGGCGCTGGGAATCAGCCGCTCGGTGAGCGCCCTCAGGTCGCCGAGCCGGATCGAGGCCACTCCGTCCCCCCGTGCCCGCTCCTCGGCGGCGAGGTAGAGCTTGCGGGCAAATGCCCGGATAATGCGCTCCGCGGTCCCCAACAGCCGCTGGCCCTCGGCCTGCTCAGCCGGCGTGGAATAGACGGCGAAGTAGCGAGAAAAACTCTTTCGGGAGACCTGCCCTCCGGACGCCTGGAGCTTCTGCATATCCAGCATCGCCAGGCGTACCACCGGGGAGTCGGGCATCTGCGGCTGGGCTCCCAGGTCGGCCGCAGGCAGCGTCAACCAGCCGCAGGTCAGCAGGAAGACCAGGGCGAGGGCAGTGGCGTTGCCGGTCAGGGGGCGAGAGCTCACGACGGCCGTTAAGCTACCATGCTCGCTCTCCCCTCCCTCCGAACCTAGCCGCCAGGCAGCGGCACTGGGCCGTCGAGCAGCGAGGCGATGACCGCCAGAGCCGAGGCAGCGAGGCAAACGAGTGCCGCGAGCATGTGGTTCGGGCCCTCCTCACGCAGCGGATCGAGCCACTTGGCCACCAGGTAGCCGCCGCCGAAGCCGCCGATGTGCGCCCAGTTGTCGACGCCGTCGAGCACGAAGCCGATCACCAGCAAGAAGGCGCCGATCTGCAGGATCTGCTGGGTGAGCCTGCGATTGCCGGTACGTTGTCCGTAGAGCAGGAGGGCGCCGATCAGGCCGCAGATCGAGGCCGAGGCGCCGAGAGTGATGGCCGCTCCCTCGAGCGGCCCGGGCAGGAAGCCGAGAATCCCATAGGCCCACAGGAACCGCACCGTGGAGGTCGCCGCGAAGCCGACGACGCCCGATACAGTGTAGATCAGCACCGCCCGTCCGATGCCGAAGAGCTCCACCGTCGGCGGCACCAACTGGCGGACCCACATCATGTTGAGCACGATGTGAAGGATGCCACCGTGGAGCCAGCTGGCGGAGAGCACCGTCCACCACCGGCCGTGGACCAGGGGCAGGGCACCGCTGGCACCGAAGTGCAGCGTGGCGTCGAGCCCCGGAGAGAGAAACGAGAAGATTCCCCGCATGCGGATCTGATCGGGGGCGTAGAGCAGCGTCGCGGCGAATAGCACACCGCAGCCGATCAGCACGATCTGGGCGAAGCCGAAATCCCGGCCGAGCTTCTGCAGTATGGGCGCGAAACCCCACATCCCCGGATTCGAGCGCCCACAGCCCAGGCACTTCTCATCACGCACCCCGACCAGACGCCCACAGCTCGGGCACACGACCGAACCGCTCGTCGCTCGCTTGAACATGCTCAGGCTGTCGCTTCCGCCGCTTCCGAATCCTTCGCCCGCCCCCGCCCCAGGGCCCGCCGCAGCACGGCACTCAAGCTCTCGCGCAGGTCGTCGAACAGCGTGTAGGCCACCGGTACCACGAGCAGGGTCAGGAGCGTCGCCGTGGTCATGCCGCCGATCAGCGTGAGGCCGAAACTGGTGTAGGAGAGGCCGATCGAGTTCGAGCCGCTGATGGTCAGCGGGATCATGCCGCCGATGGTGGTCAACGCGGTCATCATGATCGGCCGGAACCGGCGGTCGGCGGCGGCGAGCACCGCCTGGCGCCGGGTCTCGCCGGCGGCGCGCAGGCGGTTGACGTAGTCGATCAGCACGATGCCGTTGTTCACCACCACGCCGATCAGCAGCACGATCCCCACCAGCCCCAGCCCGTCGAGGTCGTAGCCGAACAGGAAGTGGCCCCAATACACCCCGATCGCAGCCAGCGGGATGGTCAGTACGATCGACAGCGGCAGGATGAAGCTCTCGAACAGGAATCCCATCAGCAGGTAGATGAAGATCACCGACAGGATCATGGCGAAGAACATCGCCTGGTTGTCGTCGTTCTGGTTGCCGCCGCGGCGGCGCGGCGCGCCGAAGGTCACCCCCTCGGGCAAATCGATCCTGGAGCCCAGGGCGATCAACGCCGCTCGGGCCTCTTCCTCGCGATCCTCCTCGAGCTCGAGGGTGATCGTGCGGGCCACCTGTTTGTTGCGGCGGAAGATGCGCCGCGGCGTCTCCAGGCGCTGGGCGTCGGTGACGCTGGCGAGCGTCACCAGCTCGCCGCTGTTGGTCGGCACCCGGAAGTCGTAGAGCTTGGCCAGGCTCTCACGGTCTTTCTCCTGGAAGCGCACCCGCACCGGGATCTCGCGGCCGTCGCGGTAGAACTTGGGCAGCGCCCGGCCACCGAGCGAGTTGCGCACGACGCCGGCCACCGTTTCCGGATTGAGGTCGAGCCGCTGCACCCGCTCGCGGTCGATCACCAGACCGATCTCGTCCGCCGGCTTGTCGCCGGACCGCTTGACCCCGAGCACGCCGTCGACCGAGGTGAAGACCTCTTCCAAATCTTCGGCCAGCTCCTCGAGCTGCTGCGAATCTTCGCCGTAGAGAGTGAAGATGTGGACGTTCTTGGTCTCTTTCTCGTCGTCGCCTTCGAGCCCGGTGTAGACCTTGACGCCCGCCTTGTCGGGCAGCGCCGCCTTCACCCGCTCGATCCCTTCGCGGGGCGAGAGATCGTTCTGGCGCGGGCTGTTGAGCCAGCCCTGGATCTCGCCGAAGGCCTCGAAGTGGAGGATGAAGAAACCGTCGAGGTCGAGCTCCTCGCGGTGCTCGTCGAGGTACTTCTCGGTGGCGTCGAAATACTCCTTCGCCTCCTCGAAAGTGGTCGACTGGGGCAGCACGACGTCGATTTCGAAAAAGCCCCGCTCCTCCTCCTGCACGTCGACCAGCTCGACCTCCTTGAACGGCAACGCCGCCGACAGCACGACCACCGCCGTGACCGCCATCACCAGATCCATGCGGCGCCGCAGGAAGAAGCCGAGCATCGTGTTGTAGGCCCCGTGCAGACGTTCGAACGTCCAGTCATAGAGCTGGTGGAGGTAGTACCGGGCGATGTCGCCGAGGCGGCTGTGGTGGCTGCCGCCGGCCTTCGAAGGCAGCGTCAGGTAGACCGACAGCGGAATGAAGATCAGGGCGACGAACAGCGACGCCAGCAGCGACACGGTGATGGGGATGGCCAAGCGCAGCATGAAGAACTGTCCCTGGCCCTCGACCAGCGACACCGGCAGGAAGACGACGATGGTCGTCAGGGTCGCCATGATGATGGCGAGCGAGATCTGCCCGGCTCCCCGAACAGCGGCCTCCCGGCGCCCCAGGCCCGCGCGGTGGAGGCGGAAGATGTTCTCCGCCACCACCACCGAGTTGTCGACCAGCAGCCCGACACAGATCATCAGCCCCAGCAGCGAGATGATGTTGAGCGTCTCGCTGGCGAAGTACATCACCGTCAGGCCGACCACCAGGCTCAGAGGGATCGACAGGGCGATGATGAGCGTCAGGCGGAAACGGCGCAGGAAGAAGAACAGCACGAACAGCGCCAGCACGCCACCGATGGCACCCGAGCCCAGCAGGGTGCGCAGAGATTCACGGATGATGCTGCCCTGGCTGAAGAAACCCTCGGCCTGGATCAGCGCCAGGCGCGGGTTGGACTGTATCTTCTCCACTTCCGCGTCGATCGCGGCGGAGACCGCGAGGGCGTTGGCTTCACCCTCCTTCATCACCATCAGCGCCACCGCGGGATAGCCATCGATGCGGGCTCGGTACCTCTTTTCGGGCTCGTCGTAGCTGATGGTGGCGACGTCCTTGAGCCGCACCGACGGCCCCACCAGCCGGTTCTCGAGCGCCTCGATGTCAGGATACTTGGCCACCGAGCGCAGCAACAGCTTCTTGCCGCCGGCGTTGACGTGGCCGCTGGCGAGCGAGAAGTTGTCATCGGCGAGCTCCAGGCCGAGCTCGTAGATGTTGAGCCCGCTGGCCGCGGTGCGCTCGCGGTCGAGCTCGATCAGGACCTCTTTCTCTTCCAGGCCGTGGGCGTCGATCGAGGC
>JAAELT010000033.1 GCA_024226315.1 bacterium
CCGGTGCATCGAAGCCGAGCTCTTCAGGTTCTTCCCGCGGCTGGAGGGATTGGCGATCGAGCACGCATGGGGCGGCACCACCGCACTGACCATCGGCAACACGCCGTCTGTCGGGTTCATGGGCGATGATCAGAACATCTTCTTCGGCGTGGGCTTCAGCGAGGGTGTACCCTCGACCCAGACTGCCGGGCGGATGATCGCGGACCTCATGGCGGGTGAATCGAACGAGTTCACCAACCACTATGTCGTCAACCACAACCTTCCCTACTGCGGCCCGGCCGCTTTGCGGGGCTTTTTCGCGAAGGGTGTCAAGTGGCTGATGAGGAAGCTCGACCTACCGCTCTACAGATAGGCAGGAGGGGACGAATGGCGCGATCCGGAGACGGATTGACCAAGGTGATGGGTGGCGAACAATGAATATTGACCTGGCCGAAGCACTCAAGAGCAGATTCGTCAATGGCTGGAATCTGTTCTGGCTGATCACCGGCCCGATCTCAGCCGTCATGGTTTTTTCCATGATGCGGGCGGACCTGTCCAACGCGGAAGGCGTTTCATCGATGATCCAGCTATCCGTACGGTGCGCGGTACCCTGGCTCTACCTCGCCTTTGCGGCATCTTCAGCCCAGGTCCTCTTCTCCGGGCCGTTCAGCCTCTGGCTCTTGCGCAACCGAAAGATCATGGGGCTGTGTTTTTCGGCGGCGATGGGCTGGCAGCTGTTGTTCATCGTGTGGCTGGTGAGCGTTCATCGCGACTACTACGTCACCGAAGTCTATGTGCTCCGCGACGTGATCGAGGGGACCGTGGGCTATCTCTTCCTGATTGCCATGACGCTGACGTCATTCAGGTTTGGCCGCAAGCTCTTGAAGCCCAGGCGGTGGAAATTACTACACAAGAGCGGCATCTATTTTCTGTGGGCCTATGCCTTCAGCGTGTACTGGTGGAACCTTTTCTACTATCCAAGTCCGGTTTTGCTCGACTATGTCTATTACCTGGGTGGTTTTTCGGCTTGGGGTCTGCGCGCGGCTGCCTGGAGCAAAAAGCATCGGCAACTCGCGAAGAAAGAATCACCAGAGGTCAGCTCGCGGCCCGCGTTCGTGTTGATGGGAGTTGTATTTGTCGGATTCGGTTTGATCGCGGCGGGTACCGGTTTGGTATGGAGAGAGCCCGTGGAAGCGTTTCTGCTCGGCCACACAATCAGTCAGGACCTGGAGCTCTATTTGCCTTATTGGCCATTTACACCCTTTCTGCCGCTCTTCATCATTGCGCTGGGTGCGTTCCTGTGGGCGAAGTACGGGATGGCAAGGCCGGCGGGCGCGTGAAGTGCTGAGGGCCCCCGACGAAACCCTGGAACGCGCGACATGACGACCAACTCAGAGCTTCAGAAACGGCGTGAACGAGCCGTGGCCCGTGGTGTCGCCAGCCATGTACCCGTGTACTCGGCCAGATCCGAAAACGCTGAGATCTGGGACACCGAGGGCAGACGCTACATCGATTTTGCCTCGGGCATCGCGGTCCTCAATACGGGGCACAACCATCCCGAGGTGAAGGCGGCCGTCGATGAGCAATTACAGCGATTCAGCCACACGTGCTTCCAGGTGATGCCCTACGAGGGCTATGTGCGACTGGCCGAGAAGCTCAACACTCTGGCGCCGGGGAAATCCCCGAAGAAGACCATCTTCCTCACCACCGGTGCCGAAGCGGTGGAGAACGCCGTCAAGATCGCGCGCGCGGCGACCGGCCGGCCGGCCATCATCTCCTTTACCGGTGGCTTCCACGGGCGAACCATGATGACCATGGCACTGACCGGCAAGGTCGTGCCGTACAAGGTGGGCTTCGGCCCCTTTCCGGCGGAGGTCTATCACCTGCCGTACCCGGTCGAGTACCACGATGTGACCGCCGAGCACTCGCTGGCAGCCCTCGCATCACTCTTCCGCGCCGATGTCGAGCCCTCCCGTGTAGCGGCCATCATCATCGAGCCAGTACAGGGAGAGGGCGGTTTCTATATTGCACCGCCCGAGTTTCTCCGGGCGTTGCGTGGCCTGTGCGACGAGCACGGCATCGTGTTGATCGTCGACGAAATCCAGACCGGCTTCGCCCGGACAGGCAAGATGTTCGCGGTGGAGCATTCCGGCATCGAGCCCGACTTGATGACCCTCGCCAAGAGCCTGGCCGGCGGCATCCCACTGTCCGCGGTCACGGGCAAGGCAGCGATCATGGACGCGCCGGCCCCCGGCGGCCTCGGCGGCACCTACGGCGGCTCTCCGCTGGGTTGCGCCGCGGCACTCGCCGTGATCGAGATCATCGAGCGGGAGAACCTCACGCAACGCGCCAATTCAATTGGAAATCTCATCGCGCGGCGACTGCTCACAATGAGAGAGCATCACTCTCTGTCGTGCATGGGCGATGTCCGCCAGCTCGGCGCCATGGTGGCCATGGAATTGGTTCACGACGGATCTCCGGACCTTCCTGATTCGCGGCTGACAGCCAGGCTCGGCCAGGCATCGGCCGAGCGTGGCTTGATCGTTCTTTCGTGCGGCGTGCGCGGCAACGTGATCCGTTTCTTGCCGCCGCTGACCGCATCTGAGGAAGTCGTCAACGAGGGCCTGGACATCCTCGAGGCAGTGATGCTGGGTTTGATCACCACTTGAGCTCGGAGACCCGCATGCGAATCGCCCTGCTCCTCTGCGCGGTCGCCGCGTGCACGGCGCCAGAGGTGCGTGAGGAGCCCGCCGACATCGTGCTGCGTGGCGGCGGCATCTACACCGCCGACGCGGCGCGAACCCGCGCCGAGGCTCTAGCCATCCGCGACGGCGAAATCGTCGCCGTCGGACGCGACGCCGACGTGTCTCGCTTCATCGGCGACGGCACGCGGGTCGTCGACCTCACGGGACACCTCGCGCTGCCGGGATTCCACGACGCTCACATCCATCCTCTGAGCTCCGGCCACTCGATGCTCGGCTGCCCGCTCCACACGGCACGGAGCGTCGAGAGCCTGCTCGAAGCGCTGCTCGCGTGCGCGAGAGAGAGCGACGAGGAATGGGTCGTGGGGAACGACTTCGACCTCGGGCTCTTTCCCGACGGCGGCAACCCCCGGAAAGCGATCCTCGACGCCGTTCTGCCCGACCGGCCGGTCCTGGTGCTCGCCGCCGACGGGCACACCAGCTGGGTCAACAGCCGCGCCCTCGAGCGGGCAGGCATCACGGCCGCGACCCCGGACCCTCCCCAGGGCGTGATCGAGCGCGACGCGGCCAGTGGCGAGCCGAGCGGCGCCTTGCGCGAGACGGCCCAGCAACTGGTCGCGAGCCTGGTCCCACAGCCGACCTTCGAGGAGGATCTGCGAGCGCTGCGCGTTGCGCTGCGCGAGATCAACCGTCACGGCATCACGTCGTTCATCGACGCCGCGGTCGGGGAGAGAGAGTGGCGCGCCTATCGCGCCCTCGACGACCAGCGGGCGCTCGGCGCGCGGGTGGTCACCTCGCTGGTCTTCGGCACCTTCTCGTCGCACGAAGGCGAGGATTTCGAGCGCGTCCTGGCCGAGCGCGGCCGCTACGCCTCCGCGCGGCTGCGCACCGACTCGGTGAAGCTCTTTCTCGACGGCGTGCTCGAGGGCGAGACGGCGGCGCTGCTCGAGCCGTACCTCGAGATGGGTGAGCATCGCGGCGAGCTCAACTTCGAGCCCGAA
>JAAELT010000034.1 GCA_024226315.1 bacterium
ACTAAATAAATAACTGACTAACATGCGTACAAGCCATATAGTTAACTAACTAGCTAGGTAACTAACTTACTTACTTACTAACATCCTAACAAGGCATGCTTATTATATAACTAACAAACCTACTAACAAGCTAACTAACTAAATAAATAACTAACTAACAGGCTTACAAGCCGTCTAGTGAACTACCTAGTTAGGTAGCTAACTAACGTTACTACTAACAACCTTACAAGGCATGCTTACTATATAACTAACAAGCCTACTAAAAGGCCAACTAACTAACTAACTAACTACCTAACATGCTTACAAGCCATCAGGTTAACTTACTAGTTAGGTAACTAACTTACTGACTTACTAACAAAGTTACAACCCATAATAACTAACTAACTAACAATGTTACTAACAGGATAACTAACTCACTAACTACCTAACTAACATGCTTACAAACTATCTATTGAACTAACTAGTTAGGTAACTAATTAACTTACTTACTAACAACCTTACAAGGCCTGCTTACTATCTAACTAACAAGCCTACTAACATGCTAGCTAACTAACTAACTAACTAACTAACATGCGTACAAGCCATTTGGCTAACTTACTAGTTAGGTAACCAACTAACTGACTTACTAAAAACGTTACAAGCCATGCTAACTAACTAACTAAC
>JAAELT010000035.1 GCA_024226315.1 bacterium
GCGCGACCCTGGGACAAAAATTATCGGCGCCCTCCCCACGGGGCGCGACCCTGGGACAGAAATTATTGGCGCGCGCCCCACGGGGCGCGGCCCGAAAACAGAAATTATTGGCGCGCGCCCCGCGGGGCGGAGGGGCGAAACGTCGGTCCTCCGACTGCTCGCGGTGCGACGCTAAGCATTGAAATACAAGCCGTTGACTAGGCGGAGCCCGGTGGATTGACCCCAGCGGGAGCTGTCGCCGAGATTGTGGCGCCGGCGCCTGCCGTGCCGAAGGCCTCAGCCACACTGCGTAGGCCGCCTGGCGCACTCGAGCGCCGCGGTTCAATGGAGAATGCCGAATGCGAATCCGCAGCCACGTGGTTGCCGGCGCAGGCCCGTGTATCGAGCCTGACGGCTGATCGACCGAAGGAGGCCTCGCTGGCTAGGGCGGGGTCTCCTGTCACTACAGCTCCGCGTCGCTGACGCTCGCGAGTCTGCGATCCCGCGCTCGATCCAGCGCTCGCCTCAGGTCCGCCACCAGCTCCGGCGAGCTTCGAGACCCGCAGCTACGCGGCCGTCTGGTCGAAGGAAACGACCTCGAAACGCTGCTGAGTCCGGAGACCTGGGATCGCTGCGGGTCGTTCCTGATCCCGCTGTGGGCGGCGGTCCTGATCCTGATTGCGGTCACGGTGGATCAGTGGGAGTGCTTCTTGCTCGGTGTCAGTCCGACCGATCCCGACCGTTTGCCGGGATTTCATCCCCAGTCGGAAGTCTGCCGGTGAGCAACTCGACGCGGCAACGTCTCGCACCCGAGAGCCTGCTGTACTGGATCGACTTCCAAGGCGTCGCCGGGCTGATCGACGCGGTTGCCGGAGCCGCGCCGGAGCGACTCGGGAAGCTGCTGGCCGCGCTGCTGTCGTCGCAGGAACGGTTGGAGGCAAGGGTGGTCGTCGAGCTGACGCTACGGTGCCAGGACCCGCTGGCGCCGCTCGCGACCCTCTGTCGGGATGCGCTCCAGGCCGCGGCGATGGAGATGACCAGCCGGCGGCAAGAGATCGAGCGTATCCGGAGCATGCGCGACGCCGCGCTCCCGAACCCGTGGGGCCTGCTGGGCGGTTTCGTAGAGAGGGTCCGCAGGCATTGGTGCCATCCACCCCGGTCACTGGGGCCGGCTAGGCTGACCTGAGGACCGCGAGCGATTCGGTTTCCCAATCATGGCAGTGCTGTTCGTCGCTCCTCAACACGATCCGGGTCGTTGAAGCGGAAGATCTTGACCGTGACTCGACCTTCAGGTGTCAATGGTTGGATTATCGGACCGTCCCAATCGAAGTGATCCGACCAGACGTCCTTTCGAGGGTTGAAGAACGGCGTCAAGTTTCCCGTTGCGGGATCGAACGAGCCGACGTTCGGTCCTTTGTGCCGGTTGCACAAGAAGCAAGCGAGCGCGAGGTTGCTCGCGTCGGTCTTGCCGTCGTGTTGGCTGGCGATGACGTGGTCTGGCTCGTGCTTCTGGAAGGCAAACTCCTCCGGCAGGAGGCAGTACTCACATCGCGCTCCGGCCCGCCGCCTGACCAAGCGGCGCAGTCGTGCCGGGATGCTCATCAGGCATCTTTGAGCGCTACCGCGGCCCGGGCCTTGAGAAGCCTCACGATATGCTCGATCTTCTCGAGCTCGTCCAGCTTACGCTGCTCCTCTTCCGATAGCAGACCCGCCTGGTTGAGCGCCAACAGACGCCGGGTCCGTTCTTGGGCTCGTTCGGATGCGTGGTAGGCCAGAATATCTTTGGGTGCCGGGTCGCCCGACAGAAAGCGGATCACTTCGGTCGCTGTCGCCGCCGCGGCAGTCTGGAAACCGACCAGGCTGAGCTCCAGGACGGTCGAAAGGTAGGATTCCAAAGGCCGGAGGCGTTGGGCCAGATCGTCAGACAGCGCCAGGGTCATGCTAGTCATGTCGGCTTTGAGTTTGTGTCGAGCGTCCTGATGATCATGGACGTGATCATACCACTTCCTGGCTGATCCTATGCGGGAAAGGTGGAGAGGTGCACGGCAGCAAGAAGTCTCCGGTGAGACGACTGCCTCAGCGGGCCGGGACCGGAACCTCGTCCCTGGCGCCACCCCAACCGGGGTGCCACCCACCCCGGTCACGCGGCGACAACCGGGCCAAGTCTCTGCGGCACTACTATCGCGGCGGCAAGGCCAAGCGGGCGGGGAGGATGCAGGCCTACCGCGCGGACCAGGCGGAGGTGTCGCCCGATTCGAAGCCGTCTTTCAGGAGCGTCGCGCCCGACCAGACGGCCGTCAAGAACTCGCCGCCCGAAGTGAAGCGAAGCGCCACCTGCCCGCCGTCGCCGTCGGCGGTGCCTTCGATCCCCTCGGTTTCGGAGGCCGCATGGAGATGGACGTCGGTCACGGTGCCGAATCCAGCCAGGGTGTCCCCCTCCCGGGCAATCGATCGCAAGCCCGTGCGGTTATAGAAGAAGGCCCCGAGCTCGTCGTTGGTCGAGCCGCCGTTGTCGAGATTTACGTAGGCGCGGAAGACCACGCCGGCGGCCGATAGACTCGACTCCAGCACGTCGGCGAAGAGGCCGCCGCCCGGCGCCGGATCGTTGCGCCGCAAGATCTGCTCGACGCCGTTGCGGTCGGCGATGAACAGGCCGTCGGTAGCACCCCCCGAGGCGCCAGTGACGGTGGTCCGGAAGATCACGCGGCCGGCGTCGTCCAGATCGATCAGGCCGCCGAAGTTGAGGAAGCTGCCATTACCGTCGGGCGTGGATTCGCCGCGGCGCACGAGCTCGACCAGGGTCGAGCCATCGCCGAGAAAGAGTCCCTGGTTGTCGGCCGTGCCCCCCGCGGTGTCGTCCAGAACGCCGACGAAGGCTACCTCGCCGCGATCGTTGAACGGGTGATTGGAAAGAAGGCCGAAGAAATCAGAGAAGACACCGTTGCCTGATGGCGTCGCATCGCGACCGCGCACGATCTTGACGAGAGGGCCGGTCCCGTCACCGACGAAAATGCCGTCGACAAAAGGTTCGTCGACCCACGCCGGGAACGCCACCCGGCCCGCCGCGTTGATCGCCGGCGCCGGCGCCTGCAGGATTGCGGCCAAAGAGCCACCGCCTGGCAGGGCCTGACCGGTGACGCCGATCGGGACCACCCCAACCGGGGTGCCACCCACCCCGGTCACGCCACCCCCACCCCAACCGGAGCGCCAACCGGGGTGCCACCCACCCCGGTCAGAGGCATTCGGACTCTGACCTGCGCCAGCGCCCCGCTGGGGCTCTCGGTTCGTTCGGCCCTTGGACCCGGGGTTTTACCCCGGGCTACATGCCTACGCCCCTACGAGGCTCGACCATGGGGATCACAGCCGAGGTTATCTCCTATCACTCCTTGTCTTCGGGGATGCTCACCCGTCCGGCGACGCCGTCGTGGTGGATGTCGCCCGAGCCGTCGTTGCGGACGGTGAAGTCGCCGCCGACGTCGCGCACGGTGATCGAGCCGGAGCCGTCGCTGCGCACCATCACGTCGCCTTCGACGCCGACGATGTCGATCTCGCCGGAGCCGTCGTCCTCGATCACGACCGAGCCCACCGAGCGCAGCTCGATCTCGCCGGAACCGTCCTCGATGCGCACTTCGCCGCGCGCGTTCTTGATCTCGATCTCGCCGGAGCCGTCGTCGATGCGCACGTCGCCGGCCACCTCTTCGATGTCGATCTCGCCGGAGCCGTCGTCGATGTCGAGCGAGCCGACGTTTCGTACCTCGATCTCGCCCGAGCCGTCGTCGATCGCCACCTCGACGCCGGCCGGCACCTCGATGTCGAGGTCGAGCCGGGCGGTCGAGCTCCCCCAGGTGCTGTCAGGCATTTCGGCGACGATGCGCACGCGGTCGCCCGAGCGCTCGACGCGCAGCTGAATATCCTCCAGTAGCTTCTCACTGGACGCGCAGGCCTCGCCCCGGACCTGGACGACGTCGGCGCCCTCGCGCCCGTTCACCTTCAGCGAACCGGCACCGACGTCGATGATCACCCGTTCGGCGCCGCCGGCGTCGACGAAGTCCTCACGCGGCGCGGTGTGGTCGCAGTCGTCTGCGAGGCCGGGGAAAGCGGCCAGCAGGCCGACGGCGAGGATCGAGACCCAGTAGCTGGGAACCTTTTTCGTCATGCTTTGTTCTCCTTGTCCTATGAGACCGTCCGAGTCATCGAGGACGGTCTCATGGACGGTGGGGATGGGCCAAGAAGTCGAGCCCCGCTCGACTTCTTGGGGCGGTTGCCTCGTTGGGATGCTCGGGATCGCCGAAGGGTTCGAACGCGCCACGAAATCTCCACATTCCGCCTCGGGGTCGGCCACCTCCAGACGGTACACTGAACGAACCCCGCGGCCGAAGGTTGCAGGCACCAGAACAAAGAGGAGCACGCCATGCTGGGACGACGAGCCACACCGATCATCCTGACAGTCGGTCTATTCGCCTTTCTCGCCTGCGGTGGCGATCCGGAGCCCGGTGGAGAGGCCGCCTCGGGAATCCCGACAGATACCGGGGAGCGCGTTGCCCAGGCCGAGCTGCCGAAGCTCAGCGCCGAGGAGCTGGCACCGGTCATCCGCGAGGTGTCCGAGGCCGATGTCGGGCCGAACAAGATCGATGTCGAGCTGGCGCGGCCGGTGGTCACCGACGCCCAGGTCGGCCAGGCCCCGGGCGACGGCACGGTGCTGCGCATCGAGCCGCCGGTGGCGGGCGAGCTGCGCTTCACCAGCCCCTCGACCCTCTCCTTCGTGCCGACCGAGGGCTTCCATCCAGCCACCCGCTATGAGGTCGAGCTGGTGTCGCTCGAAACCGGATCGAGTGTGCTCGAAGCGCCGGAGGCCGGCCGGTGGGTAAGGGTCTTCACCACCCCCGAATTCGACTTCGCCCGTTTCTCGCTCGCCAGCGTCGACTACACCCGCCAGCGAGCCGAGGTTCAGTTGGTGTTCTCCGCCGCGGTCAACGCGCAGGAGGTCTCCCGGCGCGCCCACATCGTGGCCATCGGGCCGGACGGTCAGACCCGGCGCAAGCCGAGCGTGCGCTTCGTGCCGGGGCCGCGGCGCCATACCGTCATCGGCCAGCTCACCAGCGACCTGATCCGTGGCGGCGGACGCCTGGAGCTGGCACTCGAAGAAGGTGTGCCCAGCGCCCTGGGCGAAGAGCGGTTGGCCGGCCGACGCCAGGGCAAAGTCGACCTCGCCCTGGGACCGGTCGCGAAGGTGCTCACTTCCTACCGCGCCGAGGGCACCAACGGCTTCTACGTGCAGGTGGTGTGCGACGATGCCGCCGTCTCCTCCCGCCGCTACTACTGGGACCGAACGGAGCACGAGTATTACCAGGTCTCCACCCGCTGCCTGCCGGCAGAGGCCGACGCCGAATTCGGTATCCACTTCGAGCCGCCGGTGAATCACACAGTGTCGCCGGCCGGCGGCGGATTCCGCATCTTCGGCGATTTCGCCCGCGGCAGCTACCACATGCGGATCGAGGCCGGCCTGCGCACCGCCGACGGCGGCATGCTGCACGAGGCCCACGAGGCCGAGCTCTCCATCCCGGCGCGCAGCCCCAGCGTGCGCTTCGTCTCCAAGGGCCGCTACCTGCCGCGCGGCGCCTGGAAGTCGCTGCCCGTGCGCCATCTCAACCTGGCGGACGCCACCCTGTCGGTGCGCCATGTGCCGCGCCAGAACATGGTGTTCTGGATGAGCGACGACGAGAGCGAGGCCGCCGGCGAGCGCACCGCCGACCTGATCCTCAAGACCGAGGTGCCGCTCGGCGGCGCGAGCGACGTCGAGACCACCACCTACGTCGACCTGGCGTCGCTGGTACCGGCCGACACCCGCGGCCTGCTCGAGGTGCGGCTCGAGGCGGGCGAGAACGGCGACGTCCACGACACCGCCCGCATCCTGCTCACCGATCTGCACCTGGTGGCCAAGCGCGCGATCGCCACGCCCGACGGATCGCGCGCCGTCCACGCCTGGGCGCTGCACATGGAGACCTTGGGTCCGGTGCGTGGCACCGAGATCGCGCTGGTGCGCAAGAGCGGCCACGTGGTCGACTCCTGCACCACCGGCCGCGACGGCGGCTGCCGGCTGGTGCCGCCGGCCGGCGACGTCGACCCGAGCGCGCCCTTCGCGCTGATCGCCTCGGCCGGTGACGAGCTCACCTACCTCAAGTTCTCCGAGCTCGAGGCCGAGGTACAGGAGGAGCGCATCTCGGGCGAGTCCTATCTCGACGCCCGCAAGTACAAGGCCGCGGTCTACAGCGACCGCGGCGTCTACCGGCCGGGCGAGACCGCGCACCTGGCGGCGATCGTGCGCGACACAGGTCACCTGGCGCCGCCGGCCGAGATGCCGGTGGTCGCCCAGCTCGCCGACCCCCGGGGCAAGACGCTCAAGCGCACGACCCTGAAGACCAACGCCGCGGGCTACCTGGACATGGACGTCGACTTCCCGGCCTTCGCCGCCACCGGCCGCTACGAGGTGAAGCTCGAGGTCGCCGAGCAGCAGATCGGCCAGTACCGTTTCCAGGTCGAGGAGTTCGTGCCCGAGCGCATGAAGGTCGAGGTGTCCTCACCGGCGCCGCAGTACCTGTTCGGCGAGCCGATGGAAGTCACGGTGGGCTCGCGCTACCTGTTCGGCGGTGTGCCCGCGAACCACAAGGTCGAGGTCGCGTGCGAGATCGCGCCGGGCAGCTTCTCCCCAGAGGAGAACGCCAACTTCCACTACGGCGTGTGGACGCCCGAGTCCAGCCCGGTGCGCCCGCTCGATCTCGGCAAGCTCGACGCCGAGCTCGACGCCGCGGGCGGCGGCACCTACCAGTGCCCGGGCGCCGGCCGCGCCGGCGGTTTCCGCGGCCCGGCCCAGCTGATCGCGCGCGCCGCCGTGTTCGAGTCCGGCAGCGGCCGGGCGACGGTGAACCAGACGACCGTGCCGGTACACCCCGAGCGCTTCTACCTCGGCCTGATGTCGGGCACGACCAAAGTCGAGGCCGGCAACGACCTGGTGGTCGACGGCGTGGCCGTCGATTGGCAGGGCAAGCTGGTGGACGACGTCGAGCAAGTGGAGCTCGAGCTGATCCGCCTGGAGACCGAATACGGCTGGTACTACGACGAGGCGCGCGGCTACGAGAGCTACCGCCGCTACCTGCGGCCGGTCACCGAGGCGACGGTCGAGGTGCCGGTCACCGGCGGCAAGTTCCGGCAGACATGGAAGCCGGGCCGCGACGGCGTCGCCTTCCTGGTGCGCGCTTCGGCCGGCGCGGCACGCACCGACCTCGAGCTCGAGGGCCGCGGCGGTTGGTACTGGTGGGCTCCGCAGGAGACCGAGGTCGACCAGACGCCGCGCCCCGGGCGCCCGGCCTGGCTGGCCCTCGACGCACCCGACAAGGCGGCGGTGGGCGAGCGCTTCAGCGTGCGCTTCAACGCCCCGTATCGCGGCAGGGTGTTGCTGACGGCGGAGACCGACCGCGTGCTCGATAGTGAATGGCTCGACGTCGACGCCGGCGAGACGGAGTGGCGCCTGAAACTAGACGAGTTCGCGCCCAACGTCTACGTCACCGCTTTCCTGGTCAAGGACCCGCACCTCGACTCGTCCGAGGCTTTCCTGCCCGATCGCGCCTTCGGCGTGCGCTCGGTGACGCTCGAGCCGAAAGCGTTCACCCAGGAAGTGGAGCTGGAGGTACCCTCGGAGGTGCGCTCGGGCTCGACCCTCACCGTCAGCCTCGACCTCGGCGGCCGAGTCGCGGCTGAAGCTGACGGCCCGACCTGGGCCACCGTCGCCGCGGTCGACGAGGGGGTGCTGTCGCTCACCCGCTTCCAGAGCCCCGATCCGTTCCGCGACATCTTCGCCCGCCGCGCCCTCGGCGTCGAGACCTTCGAGACCGTCGGCTGGACGCTGCTGGTGCCGCCTGTCGTGTCGTCGGACACCGCCGGCGGCGACGGCGCCGCGGCCCTGGGTCGGGTGCAGCAGATCAAACCGGTCGCCCTGTGGTCGGGGCTCCTCGAGGTGCCGTCCTCGGGGAGGCTCGAGGTCGACTTCGACCTGCCGCAATACCGCGGCGAGCTGCGGGTGATGGCGGTCACCGCGGGAGCGAAGAAAATGGGCCGCGCCGACGCCTCGGTAACGGTGCGCGATCCGCTGGTGGTTCAGGCTACCCTGCCGCGTTTCCTCACCGCGGACGACGAGATCCGCCTGCCGGTGTTCGTCACCAACCTGTCGGGCGAGCGCCGTGACGTCGAGGTCAGCCTCACCGCCGAGGCGTTGGCTGCCTCTGGCCTGGAGCCGGCCGGGGACGCGCGGCCGGTGGAGATTGTGGGCACCGACCGCCGCACGCTGACGCTCGACCACGGCGCCGGCGACACGGCGGTGTTCCGCGCCAGGGCGGTGCAGCCCACGGGCGCCGCCCGTCTGCGGGTGAGCGCGCGGTCCCGTGACATCGAGTCGGTGGAGGAAATCGACGTGCCGTTGCTGCCGGCCGGACCCAAGAGCCGGCGGGTGCAGCGCGTCGAGCTGGCGGAGGGCACCGTCGACCTGACGGGGTATCTCGACGGCTGGCTGCCGCTGTCCGAACGCTCGACGCTGTGGGTGACGGCGAATCCCTATGGCGACGCCTTCGATCACCTGGAGCACCTGGTGCGCTACCCCTACGGCTGCCTGGAGCAGACCGCGTCGTCCACCCGGCCGCTGCTCTTCCTGGCCAGCTTCATCGACCGCCTGGATCCCGAGATCACCGGCGGCAAGGACATCGAGGAGATGGCCACGAAGGGCGTGCGGCGCCTGCTCTCGATGCAGACCCCGGACGGCGGCTTCGCCTACTGGCCCGGTGGCACGCAGCCGGCCTACTGGGGCACCGCCTACGCCACCCACCTGCTGATCGACGCCCAGAAGCTCGACTACCCGGTGCCCCAGGAGCGGCTCGACGAGGCCCTCGACTGGATGGACCGCCAGGTCACCAACCTCTACGAGGCCGGACGCGAGGAGCGCGATTGGTACAGCCGCGACGCCGAGCCCTACATGCACTTCGTGCTGGCGCGCGCCGGCCGGGCCCGCAAGGCGCGCGCCGAGCGGCTGCTGGCCGAGCTGCCGGCGTCGCCCAAGGGCGAGCAGCTCGAGCACCGGTTCATGCTGCGCGCGGCGCTCTACCAGGCCGGCGATCATCGTTATGAGAACGAGCTCAAGCGGCCCGACCTGTCGCCCGTGAGCGGCGAGCGTCGCAACGGCTGGTCGTTCTACTCCGACCGCCGCCGGCGCGGCTTCATGCTCGCCACCTTCGTCGACCTGTTCGGCCGCGACCCGGCAGGCGAGCCGCTGGCCAACCTGGTGGCGGAGGCGCTGCGGGGCCGCAAGAGCCGTTGGTACACCACCCAGGAGCTGGTGTGGGGCGTCACCGGCCTGGGCAAGTTCGTGGAGGCCGGGGCGCGGGAGTTCGAGCCGCCGACGCTCGTCGCCGACGGCCGCCGCCTGGCCGCGCGGCAGACGCAGACCGACACCAGCGAACGGACCTGGGACGTGGCCAGGGCCAGCGAGTACCGCCGCCTCGACCTCGAGGTGCCGAAGAAGAGTGAGGGCAAGCTCTACCTGATCCTGTCGAGTGAGGGCGTGCGCGAGGTGCCCGACTGGCGCACCGGCGGCGAGGGCATGAGCCTGCGTCGCCGCTACCTTGACGCCGCCGGCAAGGAGATCCAAGTCGCGAGCAAGGTCAAGCTTGGCGACCTGGTCTACGTCGAGCTCACCGCGCGCAACACCAGCGCCGAGCGGATCGCCAACATCGCCCTGGTCGACCGGATCCCGGCCGGCTGGGAGATCGAGAACCCGCGCCTGGGCCGCGACGCCACCGCCGGCTGGCTCGATTCCGACGACCTCTGGCAGGTCGACCACATGGACCTGCGCGACGACCGCATCGAGCTGTTCGGCCACCTCGACCGCGGCGAGACCCGCAAGGTGGTCTACGCCGCCCGCGCCGTCACCGCCGGGCGCTTCACCATCCCGCCGGTCGAGGCCGAGGCCATGTACGACCCCCGGATCTGGGCGCGCGAAGCCACCCGTAGAATCGAGATCGCCGCCCCGGGCGACGGGGTGGCGACAGCGGCGGTCCTCACGCCTTCCGGGGTGGCGGCAGGAGCAAAGTGAGGCGATGAAGTTTCGCTTGCCATGGCGCTGGCTCAGGTGGGCCGCCGCCGGCCTCGCGGTGCTCCTCGTCGCCACGTGGATCGCGGCGTATGCCGTGCCGCTGCCGGCGCGTCTGGCCGAGCCGCCGTCGACCGTCGTCGCCTTCGCCGATGGCTCGCCGGCCTTCGTCTTCCTGTCGCCGGACGACAAGTACCGGATGGCGGTGGAGCCTGAGGCGTTTGTTGCCGACGGCCCGGGCGCGATCGACCGCGACACGATTGACCCTGATGCGATTGACCTTGATTATGTGGCGGCGCTGCTGCGCTTCGAGGACAAGCGTTTCTACCGCCATCCCGGGGTCGACCCGATCGCCGTCGCGCGCTCGGCGGTGATCAACCTCCGCCTCGGCCGGGTCGCCTCGGGCGCCTCGACCATCACCATGCAGCTCGTGCGCCTGCTCGAGCCGCGGCCGCGCAGCCTGAAGTCCAAGGCCATCGAGGCGCTGCGCGCCGTGCAGCTCGAGATGCGCATGTCGAAGCGCGAGATTCTGGCCGCTTACCTGAGCTTCATCCCCTTCGGCCACAACATCGAGGGCCTGCCGGCGGCCAGCCACGCCTACTTCGGCCACGGGCCACGCGACCTGTCGCCGGAGGAGATCGCGGTGCTCCTGGCGGTTCCCCAGTTGCCGGTGCGGCGGTTCCCGTCCGAGGCCAACGCCGAGCACCTGCGCGCCGCGCGCGACGAGATCGCGACGTGGCTGCTCGATCAGGGGCAGTTCGTGGATGGCGCGTCGGTGGAGCAGCTTGCCGCACGCGTCCGTGGGGCTACCGTGCCCACGCGCATCCGGCCGCTGCCGCGCCACGCCCCGCACGCCGCGTTCTGGCTCGCCCAGAGAGCCGACGCGCCGGGGATCCGGATCGAGACCACGCTCGACCGTGGCCTGCAACTGCTGGCCGAGAGATCGATGGGCGGCGCCCATGGCGAGATGGCGCGACTGGGCATCCACAACGGCGCGGCGGTGGTGGTCGACCACCGCACGGCCGAGGTCCGCGCCCTTGTCGGCAACCTCGATTTCTTCGACGACGAGCACGGCGGCCAGATCGTCGGCTTCGACACTCCGCGCTCGCCGGGCTCGGCGCTCAAGCCCTTCATCTACGCCCTGGCGATCGATCGCGGCCTGGCCCTGCCCGAGCACCTGGTGCCCGACATCCCGACCTCCTACGCCGACTACGCGCCCAGCAACTACGACGGCCGCTTCACTGGCCTGATTCCTCTCGAGGACGCGCTCTCGCACTCGCTCAACATCCCCTTCGTGCGCCTGCTCGGCCGCCTGGGCGTCGAGCGTTTCATCGGCACGCTGCAGGCTTCGGGCGCCGGGGGCCTCAGCCCGCGGCCCGGCTACTACGGCCTGTCGGCCGCCATCGGCGCGCTCGAGATCACGCCGCTCGAGCTCGCCGGCCTCTACACCAGTCTGGCGCGCGACGGCCGCCACCTGCCGCTGCGGGTGATGCCGTCGGGCGAGGTCGGCGCGCCGGCCACCCGCGGCGACGAGATCTTCTCGCGCGGCAGCGCCTTCCTCACCCGCCGTGCGCTGGCGCGTCGCGACCGTCCCGACTTCCCGTCGCGCCGCCGGCTCTCGGGCGCGCCGCCCTCGATCCACTGGAAGACCGGCACCAGCTACGGCCACCGCGACGCCTGGGCCGCCGGCTCAGGACCGGACCACACCGCCGTCGTCTGGCTGGGCAACTTCGACAACAGCCCGAGCGTCGACCTGGTGGGAGCCGAGGCCGCCGGCCCGCTGCTCTTCGACCTGCTGGAAGCCGTCGTCGACCGCTCGCGCCCGCGCGTCGCCGACCGGGCACCGAACGACCTCAAGCGCGTCGAGGTCTGCGCCTACTCCGGTTACCTGCCGACGCCGGCCTGCCAGCAGCGCGACCACGCCCTGGCCCTGCGCCGCCAGGTGCCGACCCGGCGCTGTCCCTACCACGCCACGGTCGACGTCGACCTCGACACCGGCCTGGCGCTCAACCCCACCTGCCGCGCCGGCCGGCGCTACGAGACCCGCAGCTACGTCGTCTGGCCGGCCAGCATCCGCCGCTGGCTCTCCCAGGGCCACCGCTGGCTGCCCAGCCCGCCGTCGCTCGCCCCCGAGTGCGAACAACCCGGCCGCGCCGCGCCCCCCGCCATCCTCTCGCCCCCCGCCGGCCAGATCCTCGTCCTGCTCCCCGGCGTTGCCGTCTCCGACCAGGAGATCCCCCTCCAGGCCGAGAGCACCCGCCCCGGCGCCCGCCTCTCCTGGTTCGTCGACGGCGAGTTCCTCGGCACCGCCCCCGCCGAAGACCGCCTGTGGTGGTTGCCGCGCCCGGGCGAGCACGAGATCGTCGTCATGGACGATACCGGCCTGTCGGCCCGGAGGCGGCTGGCGGTACGGTCGCGGTCGGGGTAAGGGCAGAAGCGGATACGGTACAATGGGCGTTGGCGAGCGAGTCCGGTTTCCCTGACGATGCACAAGAGGTCTTGAGATGACGACTTTCACCGTAGAGCTTCCCGATCATCTCGCGGCGCGGCTCGCAACCAAAGCCGGGGCGCGACGGCGAGTCGAATCCTTTCTGGTCGGAGCGATCGAGGTCTGGCTGGGTCGCCAGCGAGAAACCAGCGGCGACGCCTCGACCTGGAGTGGCGCCTTCGAGAACAGCGCGGATGATTTCGTCGATCAGCTGATCGACGACAATCGCGACCTCTTCGAAGAACTTGCCCAGCGGTGACGCGCTCGGGCTCTGAGCAAACCGCCGACGTCATCGGCCGCTTGCTCGTCCGGGTCTACGAGATCCACGCCAGAGTGCTCGAGAAGGGCGGCGGAGGCATCGAGGGGCTGCGCGATGCCTCCATGCTCCACGCCGCAGTCGCCCGGCCGTTCAGTACTTTCGCGGGCGCCGAGCTGTATCGAACAGATTTCGACAAGGACTTCAACGATCCGGAGTGGGACGGTGAGCCGGAAGAGCCGGAGCCGGTGGCGCCACGACCCAGCCCCGAGGACGTGCTAGAACCCACGGGCACCTACGATGATCCCCCGGATCTTCTTCGCAAGCCAAAGAAGGTCAAGATCAAGCTGGCTCGCCATCATGTGCTGGATGGTGCGTTCTTTGCCGGCGAGCACGAGATCGTGGTGATGGACGAGACCGGCCTGTCCGTCCGTCGTCGGCTGGCGGTGCGATCACGGTCGGGGTGAGGCAGTTTGTCTGAGCCGCCCTGGCTGGTAGCATCCTGTAGCGGTGGAGGTGGGGATGCCAATTACCCGAGATTACAGAGATACGATTCGAGATCGCCTGCAGCGTGATCCGGCTTTCCGCGAGGAATTGCTCGAGGAGGGGATTCGGTGCCGCGACGTCCAGTCGGGTATCGAAGCCTTGGAGCGAGGCGAATACGACGAGTACGACTTGGACGATATCCGGCGGCTTGCGACCGACATCAAGACCCGGGGGCGGCAGACTTTGGCAGCGCGTGGGGGCGCCGATGGCTGAGGCGCGCCCCCGCTTCAGTGGTCTGTTGCGGGCGCTGCCGGACGACGAGGAGCGCAGCTATGCGCTTGCCGGGCTCAACGACCTGCTCACTGACCTCTCATCCACTGCGTTGCCGGAGGCGGTTGCCGACCCGCCGTCCGAGGACCTCTCGCCGTACCTGCGGAACTACGTAGCGGCCATGGTCGAGCAAGCGGCGCACCTGAAGGGCGTTGCTCCACCCGAGTGGGTCGCGGACGTGGAGCCGCTCGAGGAACCCCGTTTCGTGACGCCGCTCGCGGGGCTGCGCCTGCATCTGCTCGCCGCCTCGCCCGTGCCGTTTCGGCGCCGCAATATCTTCGTCGACTCCGCGGTCGGCGACCGGGTCTGATCTCTGGCGCGGCCCAAGACCAGGCTGGCTCTCGAAGAGCTGCTGTCAGGTTGAATCTGATCACGCTGCTGCCGTTATGGAGCAGTGGACATCGCTTCAGCTCCTTCGAGTCTCGAGGAACACCCAGGCAAAGAACAGTCCGAAGAGCAGGTCGTTGGGGCCGTAGATGGCGAAGAAGGTGCCGGTCAGGGGCGATCTGTCAAAGATAGCGGACAGCTCGGACCCGTGCTGGGAGATCCAAACGATCCAGGTGACGAAGTAGACAAGCTTCTCGACCACGAAAACCGCCACCACCCACTTCGCCGCGCGGTAGCAGGTCGCGACTGCGATGTAGGCCAGGCCCCAGAGCAGGACGACGCCCTGGCCGAAGATCGAGAAGACCTGCGGCGAGTGCTCGGCGATGTGCGGGTTGGAGAAGCCGAGCGAGAACAGGAGCATGCCGACGATGTTGACGGCTCCCGCCAGCAGGAAACCCTTCGAGAACCAGGATAACTTCTCCGCACAAGCATGAGGTGCCGACGCAATTGTCGGCCGACATTCGGCTGAACACCGGTATTCTGGCGATCTCGGCCTCTCTTTCGGCCGCGGGCCGAAGTCGGCAGCACGTAGAGCAGGTCGAGTTTTTGGCGCGTGCCGTCGCACGGTGAGGCGGCTCGATCTGGGCGCGATCGAGGTCAGTCCGCCAGCGTCACGCCCTCGACGTGGGAGGCGAGTCGGACGTCGTGGACGAAGTGCTCGCCGCGCACCCAGAGGATGCGCTGCTTGCCGAGATCGGCGGTGAGGGCGTCGATTGCTTCGAAGTACCTGGGGTGGTTCGAGATGTCCTCGACCGGCTCCCAGCCCTCGAGGCCGCCGAGATCGGCGCGGCGGGCGGTGCTGGTGATCGACCAGACGTGTAGCGGCACGCGCAGGGTGCGCAGGTAGTCGCGGACGATGGCCGGGCGCCACTGGCTGTCGTCCTCGGGGCGCTCGCCGAGCACCAGGACGACGGCGCGCATGAAGCCGCTGGCCGAGGCTGCGACGCCGGCGTTGGCCACGGCGTCGGCCAGGCGCTGGGGCTGGATCTTCTTGCCGCGGCGTAGCTTGATCTCGTCGCCCTGGACGTCTCCTGGATTGAACTCGCGGAAGAACTTGCTGCCCAGGATCCAGGGCACGCCGCCGTAACCCTCGCTCAGGGGCTCGGACAGGGGGAAGAGCTCGATCGGTGCCGCCTGAGCTTCGTCGTCGTCCTCGTCCTCGTCCTCCTCCGGGGGCACCGGGGGCTGCACCGGGGTGGCTTTGAGCAACCGCACGGTGCGCTGCGGCCCGAGCGTGCCGACGGCGCGGTGGCGGGCTTCCTGGAAGCGGGCGCCGAGGCCCGAGAGCGGCGCAAGCGAGCCGCGGTCGCGGACCACGATCACCTCGGCGGCGCGCTCCTCGACCGCCATCACCTCGAGCGGCTCGTCGTCCTTCGTCAGCCAGCCCGCCATCTTCTCTGCCGCCGGCAGCTCGACGCCCGGCGCCAGTACCACGGGCACGGCGGTGAGCTGGGAGACGACGCTGTCGCCGAACCTGCCGCCCAGGAGCACGGTGGCGGTCGCCACCTGGCCGTCGGGGAAGTCGGCCTGGGCGCTGATGATGTGTACGTCGTCCGACCTCAGCTCGACGAAGGGCAGCTCGAAGGCTCGGCGGGCGACCACCTCGAGCGGCTCGGCATCGAGTGTCACGGCGATCCGCACCGGCTTCCGGTTGTCCGCTGACAACCACACCAGGCGGCCGTCGCGGGTGCCGTCGCCGCGGGGGCGGCCCAGGATGATGCGCAGCACGGCGCGCGACTGCGCTGTGTTGAGGATCTGCTCGGCGCGATCCACCTCTTTGCCGTTGGCGGTCCAGGCCACCGCTTCGAGCACGTGCGGCCGCAGGCTCCTCCCGAGGTCGACCTCGGCGCGCCATGGCTCGCCGTCGACGGTCGCCACCACGGCGCCGTCGAGCAGCAGCTCCACTCTGGCCACCTCCTCGGTCACCGAGACCTCGATGGCTTGCACGCCGCTGATCAGTCCCAGGAGCAGGGTCACGAACTCGACCATTGCAACACCTCCGCGAGAGTACTCCGACAGTGTACTCCTTTGGGCGTGAATCTGAAGTAAAATGCGGCAGTACGATGAGCGACAGCACCCACACCGCCGTCTCCACCATGTCTCCGCCGGTCCAGAACGAGAGCGCCGAACAGGCCTCCTCCGCGGACGACCTGCTGGCGCCGATCGACACCTTCATCGAGCGCCACATCGGCCCCTCGGACTCCGACGTCGCGGCGATGCTCGGCACCCTCGGGCTCGACTCGCTGGACGCCCTGGCCGCGGAGACGGTGCCCGAGTCGATCCGCCTGCACCGTCCGCTGGTGCTCGACGGCATCGAGGACGAAGGGCGGCCGCTCGGGGAGGTGGAGAGCCTCGCGTGGCTGCGCACGATGGCGCGCCGCAACCGGGTCTTCCGCTCGTTCATCGGCATGGGTTACCACGACTGCCTGGTGCCCGCGGTGATCCAGCGCAACATCCTCGAGAACCCGGGCTGGTACACGCAGTACACGCCCTACCAGGCCGAGATCGCCCAGGGCCGGCTCGAGGCGCTGCTCAACTACCAGACCATGATCGCCGACCTCACCGGCCTGCCGGTGGCGAACGCCTCGCTGCTCGACGAGGCGACTGCCGCGGCGGAGGCGATGGCCATGGCGTACAGCATCGCCCGGGGCAAGAAGAAGGTGTTCTTCGCCTCCGAGGACTGTCATCCTCAGACTCTGGCGGTGCTCGCCACCCGCGCCAAGGGGCCGGGCATCGAGCTGCGGGTCGGCGACGTCACCGAGCTGGATTTGTCGACCGGCGACGTCTTCGGCGTCCTGCTGCAATACCCGACGACCGACGGACGGATCCTCGACTACCGGCAGGTCATCGAGCGGATCCACGGGGCGAAGGCGATCGCGATCATGGCGGCCGATCCGTTGGCGCTGACGCTGCTGCGGCCCCCCGGCGAGCTGGGCGCCGACATCGCGGTGGGCTCGGCGCAGCGCTTCGGCGTGCCCCTGGGCTACGGCGGCCCGCACGCCGCGTACCTGTCGACGCACGAGAAGTACAAGCGCCAGATTCCGGGCAGGATCATCGGCATCTCACGCGACAGCCAGGGTCGTGACGCCTACCGCATGGCGATGCAGACCCGTGAGCAGCACATCCGGCGCGAGAAGGCGACCTCCAACATCTGCACCGCCCAGGTGCTGCTCGCGGTCATGGCCGGTGCCTACGGCGTTTACCACGGGCCCGAGGGCCTGCGGAGAATCGCGCGCCGGGTGCGGCGTCTGACCCTGACCCTGGGCGAGGGGCTTCGTCGCATGGGCTACATGGTAGGGGAGGGGCCGGTCTTCGACACCCTGCGGATCGAGCTCAAGAGCAGCGATTCCGACCACGTGCTCGAGGCGGCCGAGTCGCGCCACGTGAACCTGCGCCGGCTCGGCGAGCGTGGCGTCGGCGTGACGCTCGACGAGGCGACCACGGGGCAAGATCTCGAGACGCTGCTCGCCATCTTCGCCGAGGTCGCCGACGGCGGCAGCGCGGCGGCGGTGCCCGCGCCGCTCGCGGAGCTCGCCGCCGACGTCGAGGCCGAGCTGCCGGAGCCGCATCGCCGGACCTCGGAGTTCATGACCCATCCGGTGTTCCACAGCTACCGCACCGAGCACGAGATGCTGCGCTACCTGCATCGCCTGGAGCGCCGCGACCTGTCGCTGACCACCTCGATGATCTCGCTCGGCTCCTGCACGATGAAGCTCAACGCCACCACCGAGATGGTGCCGATCACCTGGCCTGAGCTGGGGCGCATCCATCCGTTCGTACCGTCGTCCCAGGCCGCGGGCTACCAGCTGCTGTTCCGCTCGCTCGAGAGTTGGCTGTGCTCGATCACCGGCTTCGACGCCATGTCGCTGCAGCCCAACGCCGGCGCCCAGGGCGAGTACACCGGCCTGATGGTGATCCGCGAGTACCATCGTTCGCGCGGCGAGGAGCATCGCGACGTCTGCCTGGTGCCGATCTCCGCCCACGGCACCAACCCGGCCTCGTCGGTGATGGCGGGCATGCGGGTGGTGGTCGTGGCCTGCGACGACAACGGCAACATCGACGTCGCCGATCTGCGGGCCAAGGCCGAGCAGCACGGCGACAGGCTGGCCGCGTTGATGGTGACCTATCCGTCGACCCACGGGGTGTTCGAGGAAGCGATCCGTGAGATCTGCGACGTCGTGCACCAGCACGGCGGCCAGGTCTACCTGGACGGCGCCAATCTCAACGCCCAGGTGGGCCTGTGCCGGCCCGCCGACTTCGGCGCCGACGTCTGCCACCTCAACCTGCACAAGACCTTCTGCATCCCCCACGGCGGCGGCGGCCCCGGGGTCGGGCCGTGCGGCGTCGTGGAGCACCTGGTGCCCTTCCTGCCGGACCATCCGGTGATCACGATCGGCGGCGAGCAGTCGATGGGCGCGGTGTCGGCGGCGCCCTGGGGCAGTGCCAGCATCCTACCCATCTCCTGGGTCTACATCGCCCTCATGGGGCCGCTCGGGCTGAAGAAGGCGTCGCAGGTGGCGATCCTGTCGGCCAATTACATGGCGCGGCGACTCGAGGATCACTACCCGGTGCTCTATCGCGGCGCCCGGGGCCGGGTTGCCCACGAGTTCATCGTCGACATCCGGCCGTTCGAGAAGAGCGTCGGCGTCGCCGCCGAGGACGTCGCCAAGCGGCTGATGGACTACGGCTTCCACGCTCCGACGATGTCGTTCCCGGTGCCCGGCACGCTGATGATCGAGCCCACCGAGAGCGAGTCCAGGCCCGAGCTCGACCGCTTCTGCGACGCGATGATCTCGATCCGCGAGGAGATCCGTGCGATCGAGGAGGGAAGCTCTGACCGGCAGGACAACCCCCTCCACAACGCGCCCCACACCGCCGAGATGGTTACCGCCAGCGAGTGGGCCCACCCCTACAGCCGCGAGCAGGCGGCCTACCCGGCGCCCTGGACCCGCGAGTCGAAGTTCTGGCCCGCCGTCGGCCGGATCGACAACGCCTGGGGCGACCGCCACCTGGTGTGCACCTGCGCGCCGGTCGAGAGCTACACGGAAGATTGAGGTCTCCGGCCGCGTTGACCCTCAGACGCCGGTGGCGATCGAGTAGGCCCAGTTGGCGAGGATGACGCCGACGATGGCGACTTTGGCCCAGAAGGGCAGGCGGTTGGGGATCTCTGGCAACGGCAGACGGCGCCAGGCGCGGAAACCGGCCGCCAGGCCGCCACCTACGAACAGGATCCAAGCGACCGTCGGCAGAGGATAGTGGACGAGCGCGTGCACCGGGTCGAGCTCGGCCAGCGACAGCGCCGCGCGGGTGGTGCCGCAGGTGGGGCAGGGGACTCCCGTGAGGCTCTTGAAGTGGCACTTCCACGGCAAGCCGCCGCCGGCGAAGCGCAGCGCAAGAGGGGAGAGCAGCACCAGCGCCAGCGCCACTCCCCCCCACAGCAGTCCGAGCTGCCGATCGCGCAACGGCTAGCTCGACATGCCGATCATGCCCGCGATCGAGACGAAGAAGATGATCAGGCAGATGCAGCACACGGCGAGCGGAATGAGCACCGCGGCGACGGCCTTGCCGGTGGTCGTCTTGTGCACCTGGGTGAAGCCGATCACGGTGAGCACGATCTTGGCGATGATGGCGATGAAGATGCCGAAGATCGGCACCACGTTGGCCAGGTCGGCGATCGACGAGTAGGCGCTCACCTTGAGCGTGCCCTCGAAGCCGGTGGGCGACTCGGCCACCGCGCCGACCAGCATCAGGCACAGGTGGTAGATGCCGGCGCTGATGAAGATGCCGATGGCGTAGAAGATCGGGTAGACGATGATCGAGATGATCGTGGTAACCAGATTCGTGCCGCCCATCATGCCGAACTGTTCGAGGTCGGCCATGCCGCCCATCATCGACATCATGGCGGCGCCGAAGAGCAGGTTCCAGATCTGGTAGAAGATGTTCCCGACCCAGCTGACGGCCAGACCGAAAGCCAGCGGCCAGATGTAGTCCTCGTCCTTGCGAATACGGGAAAAAGCGTCGCTGGGCGAGGTGACCAGCAGTTTGGCGGTCTCGATGAGGGCGTTCAAGAAGCCCAGCTGATCGCGCTCCTCCCACGGCAGGCGCGGGCCCTCGGAGCTACCTCCACCACCCGGCGGCGGCGGCGTGTAGGGAGAAGGCGGCGGCGGCGGGGCAGGCGGCATCGGTTCGCTCATGGTCGAGTCCTTTCTCGGTGGAGCAGCGGCTGGAAGAGCTCCGGCACTGTATGAGTGTGACACTGTGTAGGTGTGCGCATCTTGGGAGTGGGTGCAGTGTACCGGAGCCGCCCGCGACGCGACAAGTTGCGCGAAGGCGAACGGCCGGTATAATTCGCGGCGTTCATGGAGTCTTCACAGACCGAGAAGCGAGCTGACCTCGCGGCGGAGCTCACGGCGGAAGAGATCGCCGAGCTCGATGCCGACGGCTCGACGCTGGGCGCGGCCAGAGAGCTCATGGCGGAGCTTGCCAGGGCGCCCGCGGCCGGCGAGACGAACGGCGTCAAGGCGCCGTCGCTCGGGCTGCTGCTGCTAGAGGGCAGAGCGCTGGGCGAGCTGGCCACGACCTACGCGATGATGCCGCTGCTCCGGCGCGGTCCCCGCGGCGACGGCCACCCGGTGCTGGTGCTGCCCGGATTCCTCGCCAGCGACGTCTCCACCAGGCCCCTGCGCCGGTTCCTGAAGGAGCGCGGCTACGCGACGCACTCCTGGAATCTGGGGCGCAACCTCGGCCCCAGGCCGGGTGTCGAGCACCGCCTGATGGAGCGCATGCAGGAGATCCGGCAGCGCCACGACCGCAAGGTGAGCCTGATCGGCTGGAGCCTGGGCGGGGTGTACGCGCGGCTCTTGGCCAACCGGTCACCCGAAGACGTGCGCTGCGTGATCACCCTGGGCACGCCGTTCAACGCCAACCCCAAGGCCAACAACAGCTGGAAGCTGTTCGAGTGGGTGTCGGGCACGCGCATCGACGAGGTCGATCCGGAGACCTTCCGGCAGATCCGCGAGACGCCGCCGGTGCCCACGTCCTCGATCTACAGCCGGTCCGACGGCGTCACCTCCTGGCGCTGCTGTGTCGACGAGGAGGGCCCGCTGGCAGAGAACATCCAGGTGCGAGGCAGCCACTGCGGCCTGGGCGCCAATCCGCTGGTGCTGCGCGCCGTGCTCGATCGGCTGGCGCAAGCGGAGGGTAGCTGGCGGCGTTTTGAGCGATCGGGGTTGATGAGACTGCTGTACCGGCGGCCACGAGGTCCGGCCAGGGCTCTGGCCTCGGAAGGCTAGAGAATGCACCAGCTGACCGGGCTCGACTCCGCGTTTCTCTACCTCGAGACCGAGAACGCTCCGATGCACATCGGCGGCGTCTCGATCGTCGAGGCCGAGACTCCGAGTGGGCCTTTCGATCTCGGCATGGTGCGCGATCTGCTGGCTTCCAGGATCCACACCAGCCGCACCTTTACCCAGCGGCTGGTCGAGGTGCCCCTGAAGCTCGGCAAGCCCTACTGGACCCGCGACGAGAACTTCGACATCGACCGCCACCTGTCGCGTACGCAGCTGCCCGAGCCGGGGGGCTGGAAGGAGCTCTCCGCGCTCATGGCCTGGGAATTCAGTCAACCCATGGACCGCGACAAGCCGCTGTGGGAGATCCTCTTCGTCGAAGGACTGGAGACGGTGGAGGGGGTGCCCCCGGGCTCGATGGCGCTGATCAGCAAGATCCATCACGCGGCCATCGATGGAGTTTCGGGCGCCGAGATCATGAGTGCGCTCTACGATCCCAGCCCTGAGCCGCGGACGGTCGACCCGGTGCCGGCGACGCCGAGCGAGGATGCCGAGCCGCCGTCGCGGAGCGAGCTGCTGAAAGAGAGCGGCCGCCACCTGCTGCAGGTGCCGCGGGCGCTCTCCGGGGCCGTGGGCGAGACAGTGAAGGGGGTCGTCAAGAGCGGCGCGGTGTGGGGCTTCAAACGCATCAAGCCGCCGCCGTTTCCGTTCACCGCCCCGCGCAGCCGGCTCAACGCGCCGGTCAGCCGCGACCGCTCCTGGAGCGCGGCGATCCTCTCGCTCGAGCGCATCAAGGCGATCCGCAAGACGGCCGGGGCGACGGTCAACGACGTGGTGTTGACCGTCTGCGCGGGAGCCCTGCGGCGTTATCTGCTGGCGAAGGACGATCTGCCGGAGAAGCCGCTGGTGGCGATGGTGCCGGTCTCGGTGCGCACCGAGGACGAGCGGGGCACGATGGGCAACCAGGTGTCGGCCATGCTGGTCTCGCTCGCCACCGACGTCGACGATCCGCGGCAGCGGCTGCGGCTGGTGCGCGAGAGTGCCACCGGCTCGAAGGTTCACCACCAGGCGGTCGGCGCGCGCACCCTGGCCGACTACGGCGAGTTCATCCCGTTCGGTCTGGCGGGGGCGGCGGCACGCCTCTACACGCGCATGCACTTGGCGGAGAAGCACCGGCCGATCTTCAACCTGGTGATCACCAATGTACCGGGCCCGCAGGTTCCCTTGTACGTGGCTGGCGCCAGGCTGCTGGCGCACGTCGGGGCGGCGCCGATTTTCGACGGCATGGGCCTGATCCTGCCGATCTTCAGTTACGCTGGCAGCCTCGCCGTCGGCGCCACCTCGAGCCGCGACGTCATGCCCGACGTCGACGTCTTCACCGGCTTCTTGAGCGACGCGCTCGACGAGCTGGAGGCGGCGATCCAGCCGGCCAGCTGACGGTCGAGGGCCGCTGGTCACGCGGCCGCCGGATCAGGTCAGCAGCAGGATCGCCACCAACGCGGCGGCGACCAGCGCCAGCGGCAGCAGCCACGGCAACAGCTTGCGCAGGCGGTCGCCCACGGGTGACGGCAGCAACCAGCTCGAGTCATCGCCTTCGAGCACGCGGATCAGATCCTGGGCCTCGCGGTAGCGGGCGTCGGGATCGCGCGCCAGGCAGCGCAGGATGACTTCCTCCCAGCGCGGATCGAGGTCGGGGAGGTGCTCGCGCGGTGAAGGGGGCTCCTCCTGGACGCGCTTGAAGACCGTCTTGAGCGCCGTGTCGGCGAGGAAAGGTGGCTCGCCGGTGAGCATCTCGAACATCACCAGCCCGAGGGTGTAGATGTCGCTCGCCGGCGTCGCGTCCTGGAGCTCGAGCTGCTCGGGAGCCATGTAGTCGGGTGTACCCAGCAGCACGTTCGACGCGGTCAGCGTCTCGTCCTTGGCCACTTCCGTGCTTCGCCGCGCAACCCCGAAGTCGGTCAGCACCACCCGTGCTCCTTCCGGCCCCGGCACCAGAAAGACGTTGTCCGGCTTGAGGTCGCGGTGCACCACCCCGGCGCGGTGGGCGGCGGTCAGGGCGGCCGCCATCTGGCAGGCGATCGGCCGGGCCTCGTCGGGGTCGAGCAGGCGGCCGTCCACCAACCGGTCGGCCAGGGTCTCACCCTCGAGCAGCTCCATCACCATGCACGGGACAGTCTCGGAGCTGTCTTCTTCGCGGGGTACGTCGAGCACCTCGTGGATCCGCAGCACGCCCGGATGCGAGATGCGGCGCGACAGCGCGCTCTCGCGCTCGAACCGGGAGATGATCTTGGGGTTGCCGAGCAGACGCGGCAGCACGGTCTTGATCGCTACCCGCGACCCGGTGCTCGATTCCCTGGCCTCATACACCTCGCCCATGCCGCCCTTGCCCACCAGGCGGACGATCTCGTAGCGATCGTCGATGACTCGACCGGGCCCGAAGACGTCGCGGGAGGAGCTCAAGTCGTGATGTCCGTCAGAGCGTGGTGTCCGCCTGAGATCTGGTCAGCCGGCATGTGCAGCCAGCGCCTTCGCCACGCGCCGCTGGTCGAACTGCCGATCGCGGAGGTACATGTACATGACGGCCATCGAATCCTGGTCCTCCTCCGAGGTGTTGTCGTAGACGCTCACCATCTCGTACTCGTGGTCGGCGAACACTTCGATTCCTTCCGTCGAGGCCAGGTGGTCGACGTGGGCCAGGCCGATGCGGTCATCGAAGCCTCGCGCCCGGCTCTTGAACACGGTCTTCTCCGTGGTGAGGTCACGCAGCTCCAGGGACTCGGCGAATGGGTGCAGGTGAACCGCGATGTAGTGGATGGTGGTGTCGTAGGGCACCCGCATCAGTTGGGTCACCAGCGTGCGATTGACCTGGCGGCCGGGCGGCACCACCCAATGGCCGGTGAACTCGCGCCCCAGGCCGTCGTCGTATTGATGGGCCGAGGCGCTCGCTCCCACCAGGCAGCCTGGGCCGTGGATCTCGCCGTCGGGATCGGACACCCCGTAGTAGCCGTCGTCGCCTCCGAGCAACGCCAGGCCGTACCCGGCGGTCGGGAACAGAGCCTGCATCGGCGCCTCGATCTCGCGGTCGCGGACGTACTCGATGCGGACCTTGTGCCGCACTTCGGTGGTCTGGCCGCGGTGATTGAGGTTGAGCACCTGGGTGCTCAAGTCGAGCGACTCGGTCGACGCTATGGGGATGCCGAAGCCCGGGGGAAAACGGACCTGAAACTGGCCCTGGGAAAGGGTGAACAGGCGCGTGCTGAACGACCGGCTCGGCCCGAGCAGCTGCTGATGGCGCTCGACGTCGATATCGAGATTGCTGTGGCACATGAGCTCCTGTCCCCGCGGGCTCTCGCCGTCGGGGCCGACCATCACCGCCTCGTAGCCGGTGATCCAGAGGAGCTCAGGCTTCTCGCTCTCGAGGAGGCGAATGCCCTGGGTGCTCGACGGCCCCATCATCGAGCGGTACTCGCGATCGACGGTGTAGATCTCCGACAGCGTGGTCCGGCTGTGTGTCGCGTCGGCGATCGTGTCAGCGAGCTCTCGCACCGGACGGTCGCCGGCGGCCATGAACACCACCGCGCCGGAGACCGCGGCGAGCGCGAGCAGACTGAAGAATCGGCCTTTCTTCATCGAGGGTCTCTCCTGGGAATCGTCGTCTCGTCGGCGCACCTTACCTGTTCACGCACCCCGAGACAACCGACCCGGGCGCTGGCCCTGAAGGCCGCCGGCGGTTTGTGTCGCGGTGATCGATGATCTACCATATCGTGCAAGGTTCTCCGATGCTTCGCGCAACCAACGTCTGGTGCCTGATCCTCGGTGTCGTGTTGTTCCTGGCGTGCTCAACCTCCCCCGCGGGTCCGGGCGAGGCTCCCGGAATGGAACGTGCGGCCGCGCCGGACGGTCAGCAGGATGCCGCGAATGGCGACGCCGAGGCCCCCGCCGAGCCCCCCGCCGAGCCCCCGGCCGACGACCTGCTGAGCGCCGAGCTCAGCACCGTGGGTTGGGATCAGCTCAGCGGTTCGCCGGTGGTGCTGTTGCGCGAGCTCGACTCGGGCCAGATCCTGCCGATCTGGATCGGCATGGCGGAGGCCCGCGCGATCAGCTTCGAGCTGCACGGCATCGAGGTACCGCGGCCGATGACCCACGACCTGATGACCAACGTGATCGGCCAGCTCGGCGCGCGGCTGGAGGAGGTCGTGGTCAGCGATCTCCGCGAAGGCACCTACTACGGCCTGCTCAAATTGCGGGTGGAAGGCGAGCCCGAGCCCCGCTGGATCGACACGCGTCCCAGCGACGGCCTGGCTCTGGCGCTGCGCGCGGACGCCAGGATCCGGGTGGCTCGCAAGCTGATCGAGGAGCTCCCGGACTACGACTTCATGGCGCCGGACAGCCCCGACCAAGTGGTCCAGGTCCTGGGGCTGACGGTGGTCGCGCCCAACGAGAAGCTGCGCGAAGAGCTGTCGCTGCCGGACCGGCGCGGGCTGGTGGTGATCGCCGCCAGCGGCGAGGCCGAGCGCCAGGGGCTGGCCCGCGGCGATCTCATCGTTGGGGTCGACGGTCGCGCGCTGCTCGAGCCCGTCGATCTGCTGGACGCCATCGAGCGCAGCACCGGATCCGAGATCAGCGTCACCTACCTGCGCGACGGTGAAGAAGCGACGGTCGCTCTGCGGCTCGGGTTTTCCGGCAGCCGGGGACCGAAGAACGTCGCTTGAGAAGCGTCGTTGCGTAGGTGTCGCCTCGGTATCGCAAACGGCGTTCCAACTTCGGCCGAAGGCGGCCGGTGTGGTACCCTGCCGGCTTCCGAAAACCTCCAACGGCTTGCCACCAGACGAACCCGAATGGCGAAAAAAGACGCCTTCGATCCCGCCTACCTCGTCACGCTCGACGAGATCTACCACTGCTACTGGACGGCGAAGAAGAAGGAGCGGATCGAGCTCCTGCGTCAGGCGGTTGCCCACTTCTGGCCGGACGGCCATCCGGCGCGCCTGGTGCACATCTCGGGCACCAATGGCAAGGGCTCGGTGGCCCACTACCTGGAACAGGGGTTGCGCTTCGCCGGGTCCACCGGCTCGTGGACCGGGCCGCATGTGTTCGACTACGCCGAGCGCTTCCATGTCGACGCCGAGCGAGCGTCCCACGCCGACATCGTCGACATCTACCGCCATCACCTCGAGCCCTACCAGCGCTCGCTGGCCGGCCGGCACCTGGGCTTTCCCGAGCTCGGCATCCTGCTCAGCCTGCACCTGTTCGAGCGCCGCGGCGTGGCATGGGGGATGATGGAGTCCGGGGTCGGCGGACGCTACACCCCGCTCATGGCCCTGCCCGTGGCGGCCTCGGTGGTGACCAACGTCGGCGGCGACCACCCGCTCTCGCTCGGCCAGGAGCTGTGGCAGCGGGCGCTGGAGAAGGCCGGCGTCGCGCGGCAGGGAGTGCCGTTCTTCACCGCCGCCGCCGGCCAAGCGCTGGAGCTGGTGGTGCGCACCGCGGAGAGCGAGGGGGTGGACGTCCACGCGGTGAGCGACGGCGACCTGGCCGACGTCCGCTCGCGGCTGTCGCAGTCTCATCAGGCGGTGGCGAGCTTCGAGGTGGCGAACCTGGCATTGGCGCTCGCGATCATCCGGCATTTCTACCCCGAGCGGGATCCGGCCGTCCTGCTCGAGGCGATGACCTCGCGGCTGCCGGCCCGGTTCTGGACGCCCGAGCCCGGGGTAGTGGTCGACGTGGCCCATAATCGGGAGAAGATCGAGCAGCTGGCCGAGAAGCTGAAGCTCGCCTATCCGGACCGCCGGATCCGCTTCCTGGTGGGGGTCACCCGCCGGCGCGATCCGGTGGAGATGTTCGGGCCGCTGTTCGAGCTCGCCGAGGAGATCGTGGTCACCAGCGCCTCCTACCCGGGCCGCGATCCGGAGGAGATCGCGGCCCTGCTGAGAGAGGCCTTCGAGCCGGTTTCGGTGCGCCCGGACGCCCGCGAGGCCTACCGCGAGGAGCGCGGCAGGCTCGCCGAAGGGCGGCTGCTGGTGCTCACCGGCTCCGCCTACATGATCGACCAGGCGCTCAACCCGAACCCCTACGTGCGCCACACCAACGCCTCGTTCGGCTGGCGTGGACGCATCGGCGACCGGGTGTAGCGCGCCCGCGTTCTACAGCTCGATCGGCAGCAGGGCGACAGTCAGGTCTTCCCCGACTAGAACGATCTGGTTCGGCGGCACCCGATCCCAGCCCGGATCGTCGCTCAACCGCTCGGAGGAGATGATCACCGCGCCCCGGCCGGCGTCCGGGTCGAGCATCCGGCAATCGCGGCCCTCGCACACCCAGCGCCGGCCGAGCTGAACCCACAGGCTGTTCGCCGTCTCCGGCTCGCCGCTGGTGAAGCGGGTGGCCACGGCGACGTTGCCGTCGGACAGCGCCACGTTGAGCTGCGAGTGTTGCTCGACGCCGGCCGCGCGCCGCAGCTCTTCGACGTCACGGATGGCGGCGGTGAGCGCGCGCGTCATGTGCTCCAGGCGACCGTCGACCTCGAGGCGCAGGTAGTGGTCGACGAAGCGCGCGAACAGCAGCTCGGAATCGGTGGAGCCCGCGATCAGACCGAAGGCCTCGTCGCTCAGCCCGCGCAACAGGGCCCGCCGGATCTGCTGAAAGCCGCCGATGAAGCCGTTGTGCATGAAGGCGAAGGAACCCCAGCTGAAGGGATGGCAGTTAAGCTCCGTGACCGGCAGGCCGACGGTGGCGGCGCGCACGTGGGCGAGGATCGCGCGGCTGCGGGTGAGGCGGGCCAGGTGGCGCAGGTTCTGATTGTTCCAGGCCGGGCTGATCGAACGGAACAGCGCCGGCCGATCGCTGATCTCGGGCGCGTACCAGGCGACACCGAAACCGTCGCCGTTGAGTGGCTCTTCGCGCTCCTGGTTGTCGAAGCTCTGGTGAATGAGCGAGTTGGTCGGGATGGTGACCAGCGAGCTGATTCTGATGTCAGAGCCGTGGTAGAGCACGAATCGGCACATGGCTACTCATCCGCGCCGGCGCCGGCGTGGTCGCGAATCCGGGCCACGAAGTCCTTCGCCAGGTCGTTGGGCATGGGGATCGACAGGTTGTACTGCTCGATCTTCCAGTCCTCGCCGTGGCGCTGCAGCACGCCGGTGCCGCGGCACTCGCCGTAGGCGGCGTTGTCGAGCATCTCGTCGAACCAGGCGGTCCGCCCGTCCGCCGCGAGTGCGACGTGGCGATCGCGCGGGGTGTAGGTCCAGCCCTTGCCCGCGGAGAAATACGGGTGCACGAAGCCGCGGAACTCCTCGCTCGTCCAGCGCTCGGTGCCGTCCGTGCCGAGGAACACGCCGTGCGGGGCGAAGTGGCCGAAGTAGCGCTCCTCGTCCGCCTCCGACGCCGCGGCATGGAAGTCGTCGAGCGCCGCTTCGATCCGTTCGACCTCCTTCTTGCCGTCTGCTGCCGGGGCGATAGCGGCCCAGGTTCCGAGAAGCAGCACGGCGCACAGGGCACCCAGGATCTTCGGTTGAACGAATCGCTTCATGGCACGGCCCTCCGGTGGTTGGAGCGTCCACTCTACCAAGGCACGGATAGAATGCGCCCGGTACAAGAAGCAATGCCATGATTGGCTATCTCGCATTCATCATCGGTCTTCTCCTCCTCTACTGGGTGTGGCGCACCATCGCCCGCCGGCGCGAGCGTGCCCGCCTGTTGGCGCTGCCCTTTTCGGAAGAATGGCGGAGTATCCTGGCCCGCAACGTGCCGCTCTTCGGCCGCCTCGATGCCGGCCAGAAGGAGCGGCTGGAGCACCGCGTCCAGCGGTTCCTGGTCGACTTCACGTTCGAGGGCTGCGGCGGGCTGGAGATCGACGACGAGATCCGCGTCACGATCGCCGGTCAGGCGTGCATGCTGCTGCTGGGCCGTGACCAGCCTCTGTTCCCCAAGCTGCGCTCGATCCTGGTCTATCCCTCGACCTATCGTGCCCGCGATCGCAGGATGCACGACGGCGGCTTCGTGGAGGAAGGAGGCCAGAGCCGATTGGGAGAGTCGTGGGGCCAGGGCTACGTGGTGCTCGCCTGGGACGCGGTGCTCCACGGCGCTTCGGATTTGCGCGACGGCCACAACGTGGTGCTGCACGAGTTCGCCCACCAACTCGACCAGGAAGACGGCGCCGCCGACGGCGTGCCGCTTTTCGACCACCCGCCGCAATACAGCGCCTGGGCGCGGGTACTGGAACGCGACTTCGAGAAGCTGGTGGCCCGCGTCAGCCGGGGCCGGCGCACCGTGATCGACGCCTACGGCGCCACCAACAAGGCCGAGTTCTTCGCCGTCGCCACCGAGACCTTCTTCGAGAAACCGCGGCTGCTGGAGAAGCGCTATCCGGAGCTCTACGAGCTGCTGCGGGAGTTCTACGGCCTCGATCCCGGGGACTGGCAAGGCAGGTAGCCGGCTCGAGTCATCCGCCGCATAGATCCCGTGGCCCGCGCGTAGCAAGCCGAAAAGGAGGAGTCATCCCATGGAAGACAATAGTTTTGGCCGTATCGCTTCGGTCCTCATTTCGCCCACCAGGACTTTTCGGTCGATCGCCGACCGGCCGACATGGCTGGTGGCGCTGCTGGTTCTGCTCGCCGTCAGCCTGGTCTCGACGATCGTCGCGGCGCCAAAGATCGACTGGGAGCAGGCGGTGCGCGCCGACCTCGAGAAGAGCGGTCGCGAGATACCGGCGGAACAGCTCGAGACCTCGATCGAGATCATGGAGAAATTCGGCACCACCATCATGTATGTCGCCGTCTTGGTGTTCCCCTGGATCGTCTATCCCCTGATGGCCGGAATCTTCTTCGGTCTGTTGCGAATCCTGGGCAGCGAGTTGCCGTTCAAGACCAGCCTCGCGGTGACAGTGTACGGCTTCATGCCCTGGCTGGTGGCGACGGTGCTCAACATCCCGGTGTTCATGGGCCGGGCGGAGATCACCGCCGAGGAGCTCCAGAACGGCGCCTTGATGTCCCACCTGGGGGCCTTTGCCGGCGCGGATGCGGGCAAGGTCTTGACGACTCTCCTCTCCAGCATCGATTTCTTCTCGTTCTGGGCCATAATCCTGCTGACCATCGGCTTCAGTATCGCGGCCAAAGTCTCCCGCGGGCGTGCCGCAATGTGCGTCGTCGGTGTATGGTTGGTCTACGTCGTCGGCAAGGTAGGCCTCACCGCGCTCGGTCAGATGGCCGGCGGTTAGCGGAGGGAATCAGAATGAAAAAGGCGCTGCTCGTGACGGTGGTGCTGCTCGCCCTGGCCGGTATGGTCACGGCCAGCATCTTCAAGGACAAACGCAGTGAACGCGGCGTCAAGGTCTACGCCGAGGAGGCGGGGCGCCGCGACATCACCCAGGTGGTCAAGGCCGGCGGCCAGATCGATCCGCGGATCAAGGTCAACCTGTCGGCGCACGTGATCGCGAAGATCGAGCGTATGTACGTGGAGGAGGGCGACGAGGTGGTGGCCGGGCAGCCGGTGCTGGAGCTCGAGCGCGAGGCCTTCGTGGCCGCCCACGACCGGGCCGCCGCCCAGCTGCAGATCGCCCGCACCCAGGGCCGGCAGGCGGAGATCGATCTGCGCGACGCGGAGATCAAGCGCGAGCGTCACCGCCGGCTGGCGGCGGAGGGAGTGGTGGCGTCCGAGCAGCTCGAGTCGGCCGAGCTGCGCTATGACTCGGGCGTTCTGGCGGGTGATCGCGCCCGGGAGGAGATCCGGCGCTGGCAGGCGGAGCTCGAGAAGGCGCGCGACGATCTCGAGAAGGTCACCCTCTACGCTCCGCTCGCCGGGCGGGTGATCGCGCTCAATGCCGAGGAGGGCGAGGTAGTGGTCTCCGGCACCATGAACAACCCCGCCTCGGTGATCGGAACCATCGCCGACCTGTCGGAGATCCTGGCCGAGGTCGACGTCGACGAGACCGAGGTCGTCCATGTCCGTATCGGGCAACAGGCGAAGATCGAGGTCGACGCCCTGCGCGACATCGAGTACCGCGGCGAGGTAGTCGAGATCGGCAGCTCCGGCTACAACCGGCAGCAGCAGCCCGACGTCACCTTCTTCAAGGTCAAGGTGCTGCTGGCCGATCCCGACGAGCGCCTGCGGCCCGGTATGTCGGCGCGTGCCGAGATCGAGGTCGCCACCCATCCGCAGGCCGTGGTCTTGCCGATCCAGGCGGTGATCTACCGCCCGCCGCTGGACGAGGACGGCGACGAGCTGGACGAGGACGCCGACGAGATCCGGGTGGCCTTCGTAATAGAGGACGGCAAGGTGGTGCAGCGGCCGGTCGAGGTCGGCATCTCCGACGCCACCGAGGTCGAGATCGTCTCCGGTGTCGCCGAGGGCGAGACGGTGGTCACGGGTCCCTACCGCCGCCTCAAGGACCTGGATCACGACGACGCGGTGCGCCGGGAGGAGAAGAAGGACAAGGACGGCAAGAAGGGCAAGAAGGACACGAAGGACGATGACAGCGGAGAGGAAGGCTGATGGCCCTGATCGAGCTCACCGGAGTCCACAAGACGTATGACATGGGGGTCGAGAAGGTCCACGCGCTCGCCGGCGTCGACCTGGAGATCGAGGCCGGCGACTACCTCGCGATCATGGGCGCCTCGGGCAGCGGCAAGTCGACGCTGATGAACCTTCTCGGCTGCCTCGACACTCCGAGCGAGGGCCACTACCTCTTGAACGGCGTGGCGGTCGAGTCGCTCGTCGACACCGAGCTCGCGGCGATCCGCAATCGCGAGATCGGCTTCGTCTTCCAGACCTTCAACCTGCTGCCGCGCACCAGCGCGCTCAAGAACGTCGAGCTGCCGCTGATCTATGGTGGTCAGCAGCGCCGGGAGCGTCAGCGACTGGCCATGGAGGCGCTCGAGCGGGTCGGCCTCGCCGATCGCATGGAACACCAGCCGAGCGAGCTCTCCGGCGGCCAGTGCCAGCGTGTGGCGATCGCCCGCGCCCTGGTCAACGGGCCCTCGATCCTGCTCGCCGACGAGCCCACCGGCAACCTCGACTCGAAGACCTCCGAGGAGATCATGCAGCTCTTCGACGAGCTGCATCGGTCGGGCAACACGGTGATCCTGGTCACCCACGAGGACGACATCGCCGAGCATACCCGGCGCATCGTCACCCTGCGCGACGGCCTGATCCTTGAGGATCGTCGATCCGGGGGCCAGCCACCCGGTGAAGATGCCGGCAGGGAAGCCCCGGCATGATCCTGACCGAGAACTTCCGGCTCGCTTTCGAGGCCCTGCGCGCCAACCCCATGCGCTCGATCCTCACCACCCTGGGGATCATCATCGGCTCGGCGGCGGTGATCGCCGTTGTGTCGATCATCCAGGGGCTGCAGTTCATGATCACCCAGCAGGCGCAGGGGGTGGGGGCGACCTTCGCCTGGGTGCTCCCGGACACCGGCAACCAGGGGGCGGGGCTGGTGGCGCGGCAGGTGAAGCTCACCTGGGCGGACGGCCAGGCGATCCAGCAGCAGGTGCCCGGGGTGGCGATGATCACGCCGCTCATCCAAGGCATCGAGCAGGTGAAGTACCGCGACCGCCAACACCGCCCCGCTGGCGTGAGCGGCGTCAACGCCGACTATCCCGAAGTCTTCAACCACACCGTCGACCGCGGCCGTTTCTTCACCCGCCTCGACCTCGAGCACCGGCGCAAGGTGGCGGTGGTCGGCCAGACGGTGGTCGAGGAGCTGCGCCTGGGCGACGATCCGATCGGCAAGGAGATCTACGTCGGCCGCATCCCGGTTACCCTGGTGGGGGTGATGGAGGAACGCGGCCAGTCCCTCGGCACGGACCAGGACGACCAGGTGTTCCTCCCTTTCGACACCGCCTTGACGCTCTTCGGCCGCCGCGCCGGCGACCAGGTGGCGTTGAGCCTGCAGGCCGAGAGCGTGGAGGTGGTGGATCGGGTCAAGGACGGCATCGAGAGGGTGCTGCGCGCCCGCCACCGGATCCCCGACGGCCAGCCCGACGACTTCCTGGTCATCCTCCAGGACGAGATCCTGTCGACCGTCAACTCGATCCTCGGCGGCGTCACGGCGGTGATCGGGGCGGTGGTCGGCATCGCGCTGCTGGTGGGCGGCATCGGCATCATGAACATCATGCTGGTCTCGGTCACCGAGCGCACGCGGGAGATCGGCCTGCGCAAGTCGGTGGGCGCGCGCCGTCAGGACATCCTCATCCAGTTCTTGATCGAGGCGATCATCTTGTCGTTGGTCGGCGGCGTCATCGGCCTGGCGCTGGGCTACGGCACGGGCGTGGTGGTCGCGTCGGCATTGCCCGGTGATTGGCCGAGCGCCCACGTGCCGCTGTGGGCGGTGGCCCTGGCCTTCGGCTTCTGCACCTTCGTCGGCGTCACTTTCGGCATCTACCCGGCGTCGAAAGCGGCGCGGCTCGATCCGATCGAGGCGCTGCGCTACGAGTAGACTGCGTTACGACTAGAGTTCAGGGATGCGTCGAAACGTCGGCCCCGTCTTTCTGCTCTTCCTCTTCCTGGGTCTGCTCGGGGGCTTTGCCTGGCTCACCCAGAACCCCGAGACGCCGTGGCTCGAGGAGGCCGAGGAGTGGCCGGTGGTGGGTGGGCTCGCGCACCGTTTCCGGGTCGCCTACCTCGGCCCGAAGGCGGCGAACCGGGGCGCGGAAGAGCCGGTCGAGGAACCGGTACCCACGGAGGTCGGGGAGCCCGTGGCACGCGAGCCGCGAGAGCCTCGGCGGCAGGAGAGCAGACCGATCGAAATCGCGCCGCCTCGGGTCGCCGAGACCGCGCCGCAGCCTCCCCGGGAGCCGGAGGCGCGAGAGCCCATGGTGACGCACATTCCCCGGCTGCCGACGCTGGTGGTGACCACCGAGCGCACGGCCGTGCCCAGAGGCCGCTCGTATCTCGACGACATCACCTACGAGATCGACTCCTGGATCTGGGTGCTGCCGGGCAACCGGATCCTGACCGCCGCCGAGCCGGGCGCCGAGGAGCGCGAACGCATCAGGGCCATGACCTACCTGCCGGTCCTGGGGCAGCAGGGCGACTGGGCGCGGGTCCTGTACCGCCGGCAGGCGGGCTGGGTGGACACATCCTGGCAACCGTCCCACGTGCGCAAGAAGGCGCGCCGCGGCGCGATACGGCAGCGGTACGAGCCGGTGAGGGGCAGCGACGCGGGACGCCTCAAGAAGGCCCGCGAGATCCTCGGCACAGGCCGGCCGGCGTCGAAGCTGGGCCCCTACGAGCTCTACACCGACGTCGAGGACGACGAGCTGCTCGAGTTCCTCGATCTCGCGGCCGAGACCGCCGAGGAAGCCTACTTCGCCCGCTACGGCCGACTGCCTTCGGGAAATCCCCGGCGCTCCGCCGTGCTCTTCGCCCGCGAGGAGGACTACCGGCGTTACTCCGAGACGGCGTCCGGGCTGTCGGGCATCCAGGTGGGGCACGCCGGTCTGGGAGTGCTGGCGTTCTACGCCGAGGACCGCCAGCGTCAGGATCTGGGTCGCACCCTGGTACACGAGATCGGGCACCTGCTCAACCGCCGTGCCCTGGCGCGCGGGCTGCCGCCCTGGATGGAGGAGGGCATGGCCAGCGATCTCGGCTCGCTGTGGGTCGAAGGCTCGCCGGCGGAGGACACTCGCCGGCGGGGTCGGTGGAGTTACGCGATCAGCGGTCCCGAGATGAGCTTCCTGCGTCTGGCCACCACCATGGAAGGCGGCGAGCTGCCCTCGGTGGGGGTCTTGATGAGCCTCGATCGGAAGAAGTTTCACCTCAGCGCGTCCTATGCCTACGCCCACAGCGTGGCCTTCGTCCGCTACCTGATGGACAGCGAGGACGCGGGCGAGGGCGAGCCCTTCCGCGCCTTCCTGCGGCGCATCGCCATCGGCCACGGGGCGGATCCGCGCAAGCTGCTCAAGCTGCTCGACATGGACCTCGAAGAGCTCGACCAGAGCTTCCGCGCCTGGCTGGGCGCCGAGGCCGCGGAGAGCAGTGAGCGCATCGCGGCGCGGGCGAAGCCGCCCGGCAGGCCTTGATCCCGGTCACGCGAGAGCACCTCGCGCGCACACGATTTTCTGGGAAAAATCGGGTTCGCAAGTCTCGCGCGCCCGATGGATCCGGGGAAATCGGAGCCGCGAGCTACCGCCGCTCGCGGCTCTCTTGACCACATAGAGGGAATAGACTAGTCTTAGACCAGTCATGAAGACCGTTGGAGCCTACGAGGCCAAGACACACCTCTCCCGTCTGCTCGATGAGACCGCCAACGGGCACCGTGTCGCCATCACACGCAACGGCAATCCGGTAGCCGTCCTGAGCCCGGTGCCGACAGCTCGTACACGCGATCGTCGGATGATCGTCGAGCAGCTGCGAGAATTTCGTAAAGGCGTAACGACCGGTGGCGGCACGATCCGGGAAATGATCGAGGAAGGTCGGCGTTTCTGAGGCGTTTCGTCCTCGACTGCTCGGTCACCATGGCCTGGTGCTTCGGAGACGAGGCCAACCCATACGCCGACCGTGTCCTGGACGAGCTGGCACTCGACGATTGCGAAGCTGTCGTTCCAGCCTTGTGGACGCTCGAGGTGGTCAATGTGCTGCTCGTCGCCGAGCGGAAGAAACGCTTGAGCCCAGCCCAGGGGCGACGTTTCCTGGAGCTGCTCGCCGGTTTGCCGATCACGGTCGAGGAAGAAAGTCTCTACGTGCGCTTGCCCGAGCTGCTGGCGCTCGGTCGTGAGTGCGGTCTTTCAGCCTATGATGCGAGCTATCTCGAGCTGGCCGAACGTCGTGGCCTCGCTCTCGCAACCGGCGACAAGGCTCTGAGGACCGCGGTCACGCAGCGAGAAATCGGGCTTCTCTTCGGCGGTTCTGCCGAATCAGGGTGATAGAGAAGGCAGAGCTCAGCGTGGAATCCCCACAGGGCCCAGCTGAGGTCAGTCGAGCTTTCGGCCCTTCACCCAGGCGTCGAGGAACTTGGCGACGTCTTCGCCCAGGCGCCGGCAGTCGGCCCGCATTTTCTTGACGTAGTCGCCGCCGCCGACGCCCATGACGATGAGGCGCTTGTGCCGGAACTTGGCCAGCACGTTGCCCGAGGCGTCTTTTACGGTGCCTTCGATTTCGGTGCGGCCCTTGCCGGCGCCGAAGCCGGCCCAGTAGCGCTTGGCTTTGCTGCCGGGATCCATGATGGTGAAGCGGCCTTCGACCACGAGGTCGCCGCCTCCGTCGCCGGACGCCTTGGCGACCTCGCCGAAGGTGCCGAGCTTTTTGCTCTCCGCGACGAACGAATCGGAGAGGATCTCGGGGCCGTCTTCCTGCACTCGGCGCACCGCCTCGACCCGCGCGGCCTTGCCGCCCTTGGCGCCGGTCCCCAGGTCCGCCTTGCTGGCGTCGAAGAGGTGGATCATCACCGACTGGCCGCCCTCGGGGGCGTCGGCGGAGAGCTCGATGGAATCCAGGATGCCGTCGGTGATGGTGGTACCGGCTTGCGCGAATGTAGCCGTAGCGACGGGGATCGAAAAGGCAAGGATGATCAGCGTCCGCAGCGCCTGTCTCATGGTGTCTCCTGTCCGGTGGTGAGCGGGTCGGTCGATCTTAACAGTAGGCGCGAAAGGCGGCCCGGTTCCCTCACCATGAGCGACATGTGCCGTCGCTTGATGCCCCCTGGTGGCGGTGATAGGTTGCTTTCGTGCCGAGCCATGATGCTCGAGACGCTCGTCGAATCGTCATTTGCGGATCCATCCTCGAGAGTTGTCCACTCTGAAACAGACTCAGGCATTCGTGATCGGCCTCGTGCTGGGAGGCCTCGCGGCCGCCGTTACCGCCGGCGAGCTGCCGGACCCGAGCGCCCCGGGGCTGAGCGTCAGCGAGCGGTACGAAGCTCTCGTCGAGCGCGCTGCCATCGAGCGGGCCGGGATGCGCACCCTGGAGGCCGAGTTCGAGCAGCTCAAGGAGAGCCGCTTCCTGCTCGCGCCCGAAGAATCGGGCGGCACGTTCTCCTACCAGTCGCCCGACCGCGTGCGCTGGCACTTCACTTCGCCGGTGGAGGTGATCACGATTCTCCGCGGGCCGGAGATGCTGACCTGGCACCAGGGGCAGGGGGACACCGAGCGCCTGGAGGTCGGCCGACAGGCCGAGCACATCCTGGAGCTGCTGGGTCCGGGGGCTTCGCTCGCCACCCTCCAGAGGTACTTCACCGTGCGGGCGACCTTTCCGGCGACACCCGGAGAGCCGTACCGGTTGCAGCTCGATCCCCGCGTTCCCCGGATCGAGCGACGGATCCAGTCGATGACCATCCATCTCGATCCGGACCTGTTCGTGCCGGTCTACATGCGTCTCGTCGAGCCGGGGGGTGAGGCCACCGAGCTGCGATTCGCGTCGGTGAAGATCAATGGCGAGATCCCGGAGGCACGCTTCCAGCTCGACGCCGAAAGCCTCCCGAACAAGAGGGTCGAGAGTGAATCTCCGCCAGGATAGCCGGCAGCCAGGGCGGAGCGCGCCCGCTCCGCCTCGCTGGGTCCTCGATCTGACGGACTCCGAGAGCGCGACCTGGCGGCAGGCAGGCTCCGGACTCTGGGCGCGGACTTCGTCCGACGACCATCACACCTTCACGTCGGTGATCTGCCGGGACGTCCTGGGGCTGGAGGCCGAGGACTTCGCGCGCCGCACGGTCGAAGCCTATCGGCTTCTGGGTGCACAGCTCGAGGGGCGCCGCGCCGAGAATCTGGTGCGGGTGTGGAACTTCATTCCCGGTATCCTGTCCGCCGTCGGCGATCTACCGCACCGCTACATGTCGTTCAACGTCGGCCGCTATTCCGCCTACGACGAGTGGTTCCGCGGTCATGGTGGTTTCGATCGTGAGCTGGCCACCGCGTCCGGCGTCGGTCACCGCGGAGCGGACCTGGTGATCCACGGGCTGGCATCGTCCTCGCCGGGAGTGCCGGTGGAGAATCCACGACAGATCCCCGCCTATCGCTATTCACTCCGCTACGGTCCTCTACCTCCCTGTTTCGCACGAGCCACCCGGGCGGAGCTCGCCTCGATGCGCCGCCCGTGGCTGCTGGTCGGGGGGACCGCCAGCGTCCGCGGCGAGGACACGATGCATGCCGGCGATCTAGACGCTCAGTGCCGGGAGACCACGAAGAACCTGGCCTCGGTGGCGTCGGCTGCCCTGACCCGCGAGGGCGTCGACGACGCTGCCACGTGGGAGAGTCGTGAGCTCATGGAGCGCTACCGGCACCTGCGGATCTACTACGTCCTCGAGCAGCACGAGCAGCGGCTCGTCAGCTGGGCGAAGGAGCACTTCGCGCATGCCGACGTCGAGCTCGTGCGTGCAGACCTGTGCCGGGACGGTCTGCTGATCGAGATCGAAGGCGTCGCCGAGCTCGGGCCGGCGTTTCCCAAGGGTCTCCGCAACTGAGCAGCGACAGCGTCGATCAGCCAGGCATGGACCTGGAAGCGAAGCTGGACCGGCTGTATCGGTCGCCGGAAGAGGCACGCCGGGAGCATGACCGGTTGATCAGAGATTCCGCCGACTAACCCCTGTCCGGCGACCGGGGACCTAAAGGGCCGAGAATCGAGCCCGTTCATTCGGTGATACAAAAGGACGCATGTCTTCGGCCAGCGAGCGCTTCGAGGAGTTGGTCCGCGATTACTCGCGGGTGATGGCGGCGGCCATCCGGCGGGTTTGCGGCCGGCGCCATGGCACGCTCGCGGCCGACGTCGAGCAGGAGGTTCATCTCGCTCTGTGGAAAAGGCTGCAGGGTGGGAACGAAATCACCTACCCGGTCTCCTACCTCTACAAGATGGCGTTGACGACGGCCCTGGCGGCCATTCGCAAGATCGAGCGTGAAGCTCCGTTGTTCTCCGAGGAGGCGGCGGCTCCGCCGGATTCCGGATCCGCGGCGCCCGCCAACCTGTATCCGGTCGAGCGGTCGCGCTTGATCGATCAAGTGCTCGGCAAGCTCGACGCCGACCACGCCCGGGCCCTTCGCGCCTATCTCGCGGGGTTCAATCACAAAGAGGTGGCGTCGCTCTTCGACTGGAGCGAATCGGTCGCCCGTCACAAGATCTACCGTGGCATCGAGCGGCTGAAAGCCCAGATGCGCGAGGAGCGAGTCCAATGAGCGTCGAGACGCTTTCAGACAGCCAGCTCGCCGAGCTTCGGGCGAGTTACCGGCAGGCGATGGACGCGGGCTCCGAGTCCTGCCCCGAGGACGAGAACCTGGCGGCACTGGCCACCGGGGAGCTCGGCGGCGAGAGCCCGGGGCTCGCCGATCACGTGGTCTCCTGCCGGCGGTGCGCCGAGCGCTACCGGACCCTGCGCGAGCTGCATTTGGCGGCGGAGGGGCGGACCGGTGGCCGGGTGACGCGCTGGCGGCGACCGCTGCGAGCGACCTTCGCGGTCGCGGCGATGCTGGTCGTGGCGCTCGGTCTCTACCATTTCCTCGCTCCGCCGACGCCGGACTCGTCGCGGAGCGGAGCGGGGGATCAGCTGCGCACGACCGTTTCGGAGCTCGAGGTGACGCCGGCCGACGGCGCCGTCCTCGGCGCGCCGCCGCGCTCGCTCGCGTGGCCGGCACAGACCGGTGCCGGGACCTACCGTGTGCACCTGTTCGACGCCGGCGCCGAGCCGTTGTGGGAGAGCGGGCCGCTGAGCGAGCCCGGGGTGGACCTGCCGGAACCGCAGGTCGCCGAGCTCCGCTCCGGAGGCTCCTTCTTCTGGGTCGTGCGGATGAGCGGTTTCTCCCAGCGCCGTGAGCTGGGACCGTTCTGGTTCGAGGTCGGCGGGTGAGACGTGGTGCCCGCGTCAGCATGGCGATCGGCCTGTTGACGCTCGCGGCAGGCGGGTGCGGGTCTCCCGCTCCCGAATCCGAGGCGGGGGGAGTGATCGTCGAGGAGGCCGCGGTGGGCGGGGCGGCGGCGCGTGCCGGTCTCGTCGCCGGCGACCGGATCGTCGGCTGGCGCCGTGCTGGCGACCCGGCGCGCGGCATTGAGCCAGCGGCCGGCAAGCTGGAGTCACCGCTCGATATGGACCGGGTGGAGTCGGCGGCCAGTCTGGCCGAGGTCACTCTCGGTGTTCTTCGCGGCGGCCAGCGCCTGGAGATGACCCTGCCGCCGGCTCGCTGGCGGCTGGACGTACGCCCCGACCTGGCCGCGCGCGACCTCGCGGATCTCGACGAAGCACGGCGCCGGATCGCCGAGGGCGACGTCGACGCGGGCCTCGAGCTCTGGCGGCAGCTCGCCGGGCGCTCGATGAACGGCGGCCACGTTCACGAAGCTCTGTGGCTGTTGAGCGAGCTGACCGACGCGCTCGAGGACGCCGGCCATAGCGAAGAAGCGGCCGCCGTCCATGAACAGGCCGTGGGCTCGGCCGCGGACGACGCGGAGAACGATCTCTGGCTGTGGGAACGGCGCGGCGACGGCGTCAGCCCGGCACAGGGCGCCGCGGTCTACTCCGCGGCGCTGGCGCTCCCCGGCGTCGATGAAGCCGCCCGGGCACGCCTGCTCTGCAAGCGCTGCGTCTCGGCCTATAGGCGGAGCCTGACCGACGAAGCCGAGCCCGACTGCCTCGAGTCCCTGGACCTCTGGCGTTCCCTGGCTCCCGGCGGGCTCGACGAGATCCAGGACGAGGTCCTGCTGGCCAAGATGAAGCGCAACCGTGGCGAGATCGACGCCGCCGTGGAGCGGCTGACGACGTCTCTCGACGCCGCCGTCGAGCTGGACGGCGGGAGCCGTCTGCATGCCGAGGTGCTGAGCGAGATGGGAATCGTGGAACAGTACCGGGGCGACCTGGCGGCGGCACAGCGCCGGCAGAGGCAGTCCCTGGAGATCCTGGAGCACCTCGGCGTGCGCGATCAGAGCCTCGGCCAGGCGCGGATGGGACTGGGAATCGTCGCCTGGAACCGCGGCGCCCTGGACCTGGCCCAGGAGCAATTCTCGAGCGCCCTCGAGGTCTTCGAGGAAACCGCGCCGGAGACGCCGTTCGAAGCCTGGAGCCTTCAGGGGCTGGGATTGCTGGCCCAGGAACGCGGCGACTTCGACGCCGCCGAGCGTTTCTTGCGCCGAAGTCTGGCGGTCAACGAGGCGGCGGCGGGGCTCGAAGACATCTCCTCGTCGCTGTCGAATCTGGGCAGTGTGGCCGCCTCTCGTGGCGACCTGCCGGAGGCGATCGACTACTACCAGCAGGCCCTCCGGATCTCCGAAGAGCTGCATCCGGACAGCCGCAATATGGCGCGGCTCCTGGGCAACCTGGGCGACCTGCGGGCCAGGAACGGCGAGCTCGAGGAAGCCCGGCGCCTGCTGGACCGCTCACTGGCCTGGAACGAACGACACGCCGCGGGCAGCATCAGCCATGGTTATCAGTTGCTCCAGCGTGGCAAGCTCGAGCGGCAGCAGGGCCGTCTTGCCGCCGCCGAGGCGTTCTTCGTCCGCGCCCTCGACATCCGGCGGCGGCTGGCGCCCGGTAGCGCCCAGGAGGCCGTGGCGCTCCACGCCCTCGCCGTCCTGCGCCGCGAGCAGGGGCGACCGCGCGAGGCACGGGAGCTGCTCGAGCAAGCCGTGGTGGCGCTCGACCAGCAGCTCGTTCGCCTCGGCGGCGTCAGCGAAGACGCGGCGTCTTTCGCGGCTCGCTTCGCCCCGATCTACAAGGAGCTCACTGCCCTGTTGCTGGAGCTCGGCGAGGAAGCTTCGGCTTTCGAGATCACGGAGCGCTATCGGGCCCGCGGCCTGTTGGCGATGCTCGGACGCCGCGACCTGTTGCTCGAGCGGGATCTGCCCGCCAGCCTGACCGAGCGGCATAGAGAGCTGGCCCGCTCCTACGAACAGGCGCAGAAAAGACTGGCCAGCCTCGACGCGAGCGCCGATGCCGCCCAGGTGGAGGTGCTGGCCGCTCGGATGGAGACTCTGAAGCAGAGGCGTCAGGCGGTGGCGGCCGAGATCATGGAAGCGTCGCCTCGGTATGGCAGCCTGGCCTTTCCAGAACCCCTCGGCGTCGCCGCGGCTGCCGGAGTCCTGGATCCGGGAACCCTGCTGCTCTCCTACGCCGTGTTGCCCGAGGAGACGGTGCTCTTCGCGCTCGACGCCGGCGGCGACCTTCAGACCGTGACCCTCGAGCAGGGGGAGGACGAGCTGAGGCACGCCGTCGAGGCCTTCCTCTACCTGATTCGCAGCCCGCGGGCCGAGGGCGCCCGGGACGGCTTGAGCCGCCGCGCGGAGGAGCTGTACCGGCGCCTGATGAGGCCGGCCGCGGAGCGGATCGCGGCCGCCGAACGCCTGCTCGTCGTGCCCGACGGTCCCTTGCACGCCCTGCCTTTCGCCGCATTGGCGACCGGCTCGGGAGAACGGTACCTGATCGCCCACAAGCCGATCCACACCGCGGCGTCGGTGACGGTGTACGGCCAGCTCAAGAACCAGCGACGGGAAGCCGCGATTCGCCGTCCGGAGCAATTGGTGGCGTTCGGGGACCCGCGCTATTCCGCCGCCAAGGCCGCCGTGGGCAAGCCGGAAACGGCCGCGGCGCCGGTCTTGCGCGCTTCGCCGCTCGCCCCGCTGCCTGCGACACGCGCCGAAGTCGAAGCGGTGGCGACGCTGTTTCCGACCTCAGAGGTCTACCTGGGGGTCGAGGCCACCGAAGAACGGGTCAAGGCGCTCGACGGCGCCGCTCGAGTGGTGCACTTCGCGCTCCACAGCGTGGTCGACCACCGGTTTCCGCTCGACTCCTATCTGGCTCTCTCGGCACCGGAGGGCGCCGGGGGCGAGAACGGCTCTCTGCAGGCCTGGGAGGTGTTCGAGCAGCTGCGCCTGGATGCCGATCTGGTCACCCTCTCGGCCTGCGAAACGGGGTTGGGCGAGGAAGTCGGAGGCGAAGGGCTCGTCGGGCTGACGCGAGCCTTTCAGTACGCCGGCGCTCGCTCGATCGTCGCCTCCTTGTGGAGCGTCTCAGACCGCTCCACCAGCGCGCTGATGGAGCGCTTCTACGCCCACCTGCGCGCCGGCCGCTCCAAAGACGAGGCCCTGCGCGCCGCCCAGCTCGACCTGCTGCGCCGGCCGGTTGCGCTGCCGCGGGCGAAGGTGGCCTTCCTGGAAACGCCCGGACTCTTCCTGCGCGGTCTCCTGGCGCCGGCGGACGCCGAGCGGATCGACGCCTCGCATCCCTTCCACTGGGCGGCGTTTCAGCTCTCCGGCGACTGGCGCTGACGATCAGGCCTTCGCCGGCACCGGCTTCACCGCGCGTTCCGGCGCGTTGAACGCCGGGATGCCGGTGATCCTTTCGCCGATCACCAGGGTGTGGATGTCGTGGGTCCCCTCGTAGGTGAAGACCGACTCGATGTTCAGCATGTGCCGGATCACCGGGTAGTCGTCGACGATGCCGTTGGCCCCCAGGATCTCTCGCGCCAGGCGCGCGCACTCTCGCGCCACCCAGACGTTGTTCTTCTTGCCCATCGAGATCTGGTAGTGCTGCACCCGGCCGGCGTCCTTGAGCTTGCCGAGCTGGTGGGCGAGCAGCTGCCCCTTGGTGATCTCGGTGATCATCCACACCAGCTTGTCCTGCACCATCTGGTGGCTGGCGATCGGCTGGCCGCTGAACTGGACGCGCTCCTTGGCGTACTCGAGCGCCGTGTGGTAGCACTCCATGGCCGAGCCGATGCCGCCCCAGGCGATGCCGTAGCGAGCCTGGTTGAGACACATCAGCGCGTTCTTGACGCCGACCGTCTCGGGCAGGATGGCGTCGGCCGGAATGCGGCAGTTGACGAAGCCGAGCTCGGAGGTGGTGGAGGTTCGCAGCGAGAACTTTCCGTGCTGGTTGGAAGTGGTGAATCCGGGCGTTCCCTTTTCCACCAGGAAGCCGCGGATGCCGTCCTCGGTCCGGGCCCAGACCACCGCGACGTCGGCCAGGGTGCCGTTGGTGATCCACTGCTTGGAGCCGTTGAGCACCCACTCCTGACCCTCCCGGCGCGCGGTCGTCCGCATGCCGCCGGGGTTCGAGCCGTAATCGGGCTCGGTGAGGCCGAAACAGCCGATCGCCTCGCCGGAGCCGAGGGCCGGAATCCAGCGGTCCTTCTGGGCCTTCGAGCCGAAGGTGTAGATCGGGTACATCACCAGGGAGCTCTGCACCGAGACGAAGCTGCGCAGCCCTGAGTCGCCGCGCTCGAGCTCCTGCATGATCAGGCCGTAGGCGACGTTGCCCAGACCCGCGAGACCGTAGTCGTCGATACTGGCGCCGAACAGGCCGAGCTTGGCGATCTCGGGCACCAGCTCCAGGGGAGTGCGGGCGTCGCGGTGACACTCCTCGATGATCGGTTTGACCAGATCGTCGACGAACTCACGGACGGTCTCGCGCACCAGCTTCTCCTCGTCGGAGAGCAGTGCGTCGAGCTCCAGGTAATCGACGCCGGGAAAGCGGTTCACGGGAGGCCTCCTCTTTTCTAGATGGGTGCTTCCAGCAAGGAATTGCCGGGCGGCGATAGTATCATGAGGCGATGAGCAACTTCATGGGCGGCAGTGCCTACGCCATGGTCCAGCAGGTGGCGGAGGGCTTCATGCTGGTGACCGAGCGGAGCTTCAAGCGCCTCGGTCGCGCCGAGCTCGACAAGTTGGGCTTCGAGCTCGAAAAGGTGATGCGGGAGACCCGTGGCGATCTGCCCCCGGCGGACGACCTGCAGGCGATTCAGAAGCGCAACCGCAAGATCCAACGGCTCAACACCTGTCGCATGATGCTGCGCACCTATCGCCAGCGGCGTCGCGTCTGACGACCCGTCCGTCGAGTGATCCTGCCCGATGCTCCGCCTGACTGTCGCGTCGATTCTCGCCCTCGCCGCGGCTGTGGCGGTCGACCGGATCTCGGCCCGCCGCGGCCTCGATCCGCCCGGCTTCCGCGATCCCGCCCGGCGGCTCATGGCGAGCCTGGTCTTGTTCTTCATTTTTCTCGGCGTCTTCCTGCCGGCGGTGAGCTTCGATCTGCCCCGGGACCTCGATCTCGCGTCCATGGGCTATCTGGAGCTCTTCTTCTTCCAGATCCTGCTCGTGGGGTCGCTGGTGGCCTGGTACGTGCTGGGCTTCGTCGGCGTGGCCGGGCCAGGCGAGCGCCGCTCGGAGCGCGCCTGGGTCGGGCTCTTCGGGCTGCGCGCGCGCGACGTGGGGCGCGAGCTGGCGGTGGGCGTGTCCGCCGGCGCCTTGGCCTGGTTCGGCGTGATCGCGGCGGCGCTGGCATTCGGTCTTCTGGTTGCCGCGACCTTTGGCGAGAAAGCCGTCGCTCAGGAGCCCGCGGAGCTGATCGTCTGGATGGCGGGCCTGCCGGTGGCCCTGCGGCTCGGCATCAGTCTGAGCGCCGGAGTAGCCGAAGAGCTCTTCTTCCGTGGCTTCCTGCAACCCCGCCTGGGCGTCGCCGGCTCGACGTTCTGCTTCGTCTGTGCCCATCTCGTCTACGGCCAGCCGCTCATGCTCTTCGGCATCACCCTGCTGTCGCTGTTCTACGCGTGGCTGGTGGTCTGGCGGGGCAGCATCTGGGCGGCGATGGTGGCGCATTTCCTGTTCGACGCGGTCCAGCTGCTGGTGATCATCCCCGGCGTCCTCGAAGTGATCGACCGCGGTGGCGCCTGAGGCCTGTTCTGCTAGAATGCGCGCCGCAATGCGTTCAGAAGAACCGCAGGTCCGCATCTCGATCGGCAGCCGATTCGAGCACATCGACCTGATCCAGGTGGTGGTCGACGACGCCTTGGCGCGTCTCGGCCTGGACGACGATTCCAGGCACTGGGTGGGAATCGCGATCCGCGAGGCGGTGGCCAACGCCATCAAGCACGGCAACCAGCAGGATCCGGACAAGGAGGTGGAGGTGGAGCTCGCGATTGCCGACGATCAGGCGGTGATCCGGGTCATCGACCAGGGGGACGGGTTCGACCCCCAGGAGGTGGGCGATCCGCTGGCGCCGGAGAACCTGCTCAAGCCGAACGGTCGCGGCATCTTCTACATGAAGAGCTTCATGGACGAGATCGAGTACAGCACGCGTCCCGACGGGGGCACGGTGGTGACGCTGCGCAAGCAGCTCGTCGAGGTCTTGGCACCTTGACCCGCGAGCATCGAAACCGATTCATACAATCCAGTTCGACCCTCAACTTCAGATTTCTCAAGGAGCGACTATGAAGATCGAAGCACGTCACGAACGAGGTGTGACGATAATCGAGCCGAAGGGCAAGATCACCATCGGAGTGGGTGACGTCGCCTTGCGCGAAGCGGTGGCCGAGGCACTCGAGGCCGGAGCGCGCAACATTCTCGCCGACCTCGGCGGGGTCACGACCATTGATTCTTCCGGCATCGGCGAGCTGGTGAGCGCCTACACCTCGGTCAGCAACCGTGGCGGCAAGCTCAAGCTGGTGAATCTGCCGCCCAAGGTCACCGACATCCTGCAGATCACCCAGCTCATCTCGGTCTTCGAGGTCCACGACAGCGTCGAGGAAGCGCTCGCGTCCTTCGACTGACGAGCTTCACGGGGCGGCGCCACCGAGGTGTCCGCCCCTCGACCCTACGAGCCGAGAACTCGAAGATGAACACCCACGAGCTGCTCAAGCAGGCGGAAGAAGTCCAGCGCAGGATGAAAAGCGAGCTCGGGGTGACGTACGTCGAGGTTGCCGTCGGCGGCGGCATGGTCACCGTCGAGATGGACGGACACCGCCATCTGAGGAAGGTCCGGATCGAGCCCGATGCCGCCGATCCGGAGGATCCGGGCATGCTCGAAGACCTGATCGTGGCCGCGGTCAACGCCGCCAGCCACAAGATGGACCAGACCCTGCGCGAGAAGCTCGGCATGGTTCTGACCTCGATGCCGAGCGTTTTCTGATTTGATTCTTGCTTTCCCGAGCGCCCCGATCTATATAAGATCTTGGGGTGGTCCTCGGCCCGAACCCGACATATAGTAGTTTCAGCTCGAACGGAGCGATGCCGGTACGAGGCCGAGCTTCGTAGGGGAGGCCATGTCCAAATCCTTCGCCCATCTCCACCTCCACAGCCAGTACAGCCTGCTCGACGGCGCCAATCGGATCGATTCGCTGCTCGACCGTGTCCAGAAGCTGGGCATGGACTCCGTGGCGGTCACCGATCACGGCAACCTGTACGGCGCGGTCGAGTTCTACAACAAAGCGCGCAAGGCGGGCGTCAAGCCGATTCTCGGCATCGAGGCCTACGTGGCCCCGGACGTCGGCGGCCGGACCTCTGACCGCACCGACCGTACGCGCACCGGGATCGCCGACGGCGGCTTCCACCTGGTGCTGCTGGCCGAGAACGAAGCGGGGTGGGGTCACCTGATCCAGCTGAGCTCGGATTCCTTCCTGAACGGCTTCTACTACAAGCCGCGGATGGACAAGTCGACGCTCGAGCAGTGGGCCGACGGCCTGATCGCGATCAACGGCCATCTCGGGTCCTCCCTGGCCTACCACCTGGAGGGCTACGAGAAGACCGGCGACGAGCAGCACTGGCAGCGCGCCCTCGAGGAGGCGAGATGGCACGCCTCGATCTTCGAGCCCAACGCGCAAGGCGAGCCGCGGTTCTATGTCGAGCTCCAGCGCCACATCGACGAGCAGGAGGCGATCAATCCGCACCTGATGCGCCTGGCTCGCGAGCTCGAGCTACCGCTGGTGTGCGACAACGATGCCCATTTCCTCGAGTCCGACGACTGGGACAGCCACGACTCGCTGGTCTGTATCTCGACCGGCAAGATCAAGGAAGAGCCCGAGCGGATGCGATATCCGAAGGAGCTCTACGTCAAGTCGCCGGAGGAGATGGCCGAGCTGTTCGACGACTACGGCGACGGTGCCGGGCGCGAGGCGCTCGACAACACCTTGCGGATCGCCGAACGCTGCAACGTCGAGCTGGATCTCAGCCAGAACCACGCGCCGGTGGTCAAGGTGGTGCGCAAGGATGAGACGGAATCTGAAGGGGACTCGCATCCGGTCGGCTCCAGCCGCTGGCTGCAGACCTTCTGCGCGCGCTACGAGCTGGTGGCCTTCGACGCCACCAGGGACAAGGAATCGCCGGAGGATCTGAAGCAGCAGTGTGACCAGGCCCTGAAGGAGCTCGCCGAGGCCGGCCTGCTCTGGCGCTACGGCGAAGAGGGCGTCACCGAGGAGATCCGGCAACGGCTCGACCGCGAGCTCCAGATCCTCGCCGAAAAGAACATCTCGTCGTACTTCCTGATCTGCTGGGATTTCGTCAACGAAGCGCGCCGGCGCGGCATTCCCGCCAGCGCCCGCGGCTCCGGCGTCGGCACCATGGCCGGCTACTGCCTCGGCCTGTCGAACGCCTGTCCGGTGCACTACGGCCTGCTGTTCGAGCGCTTCACCGATCCCGATCGTTCCGAGTATCCCGATATCGACATCGATATCTGCCAGGACGGCCGGGGCGAGATCATCGACTACGTGCGCGCGAAGTACGACGCCCAGGGCAGCGGCACGGTCGCCCAGATCATCACCTTCAACGTGCTCAAGGCCAAGGCGGCGATCCGCGACGTCGGCCGGGTGATGAACATCCCGCTGGCCCAGGTCGACAAGGTCACCAAGCTCATCGGCGACCAGCTCAACATCACGCTGGACGAGGCCTTGGAGCAGAACGACGAGCTCGGGGATCTCTACCAGAGCGACGACGAGACCCGTGGCTGGATCGACACCGCCCGCAAGCTCGAAGGCCTGACCCGCCACGCCGGCGTGCACGCGGCCGGCGTCGTCATCGGCAACCAGGCGCTGTCGAACATCTTGCCGCTGGCGGTCAATCGCCAGGGTGATCACGACATCCTGATCACCCAGTGGGACGGCCCGACCTGCGAGAAGATCGGTCTGCTGAAGATGGACTTCCTGGGTCTGCGGACGCTGTCGATCATCGAGTGCGCCCGCAAGCTGGTGGCCGCCAAGCTCGACGCCGCGGCGATCCGGGCGACGATCGACCCCGACGGTGAGATGCCGGCGAGCTGGGACCCGCTGGATCTCGATCGGCTGAGCTACGACGACCCCAGGGTGCTCGATCTCTTCCGCCGCGGCGAGACGGTCTCGGTCTTCCAGTTCGAGTCGGACGGTATGCGCCGGCTGCTGTGCGCCATGGAGCCCGATCGTCTCGAGGATCTGATTGCCGCCAATGCGCTGTTCCGCCCCGGGCCGATGGCCCTGATCGACGACTACAACGCACGCAAGCACGGGCGCCAGGAGGTTCCGAAGAGCCACGCGATCGTCAACGGGCACACCGCCGAGACCTACGGCATCATGATCTACCAGGAACAGGTCATGCAGATCGTCCACGACCTGGGCGGCATTCCGCTGCGCGCGGCCTATTCCCTGATCAAGGCGATCAGCAAGAAGAACCAGGCGGTGATCTCGGCGCAGCGCGCCGAGTTCCTGAAGGGTGCCGAGGAGAAGGGCCTGCCGAAACGGGAAGCCGGCAAGCTGTTCGAGCTGATCCAGAAGTTCGCCGGCTACGGTTTCAACAAGAGTCACTCGACCGGCTATGCCATCGTCGCCTACCAGACCGCCTATCTGAAGACCTACTTCCCGGTGCAGTACATGGCCGCGGTGCTGACCTTCGAGTCGGTCAACACCGACAAGGTGGTCAAGTACATCGACGAGTCGAAGCGGGTTCGCCTGCCGGACGGCAGCCGCGGGATCGACGTGCGGGCACCGGACGTCAACACCTCCGAGGTCGGCTTCACCCCGGTGTTCGCCGCCGGCGAGCAGCGCGACGCCAGCCACGGCCACATCCGCTTCGGCCTCTCCGCCGTCAAGGGCGTCGGGGAGAAAGCGACCCGGGCGATCATCGCCGAGCGCGAGGAGGGGGGCCCCTTCGCCGGCCTGCACGATTTCTGCGCCCGGGTGCCCCTGGGGATGGTCAACCGCTCCACCATCGAGGCGCTGATCAAGTGCGGTGCTTTCGACGCCATCCACGGCGGCGCGCGGCGCTCGGCGCTGATCGAGGCGTCCGGCGGCGCGATCCGCCGGGGCCACAAGAAGGCGGAGGAGCGGGCGTCGGGGCAGACCAACCTCTTCGAGGTGGCGGCGGAGCCCGGGGTGGAGGTCGAAGCGCCGGAGATCAGTCTGCCCGAGGTCGAGCCCTGGCCGCTCAAGGATCAGCTCAAGAACGAGAAGGGTGTGCTCGGCTTCTACGTCTCGAGTCATCCACTGGAACCGTACCTGGCGGTCCTGGAGCGCTACAGCAACACCTCGGCGGGTGAGCTGGCCGACCTGCCCGACGGCGCCGAGATCACCCTCGGCGGAATGTTCACCCAGGTGCGCCAGCGGGTCACCCAGAGGGGGCGCTCGGCCGGGCAGAAGATGGCGATCTGTGGTTTCGAGGACTCCACCGGGGCGATCGAGACGGTGGCTTTCTCGGGAGTGTATGCCCGCTGCGAGCACCTGATCGAGGAAGATCGGGTGGTCTTCCTCCAGGGCAAGCTCCAGCAGCGCGACGCGTCGCCGAGCATACTGATCAACCGCGTGATCCCGCTCGAAGAGGCCTCGGACCTGGCGGAAGGAGTGCGGATCATCGTGCGCGCCAGCACGGCCGGCGGCGAAGAGCTGCGGGACCGTCTGACCAGGCTGCGAGATCTGCTCTGGGAAGCGAACGGCGGAGGGAACGGTCAGGCGGTGACGGTCTCGGTCGAGATCCATACCGGCGAGCGGGTGGTTACCGTGGGTCTGAACGGAACCCGGATCAAAGCCGATTCGGAGATCGACGACCGGGTGGCCAAGATCCTCGGCGTGCCCGGATCCTGCGAGATCGTCGGCCCGCGCAAGCTGCAACCGAACGCCGACAACGGCCGCGTCGCTTTCTAGGAGACGCCACCGCTCCTCCGGGTGGCGGGTCGTGGTTCTTGAGCCTCGCCGCCGCCCCTACGGGGCTTGGGGTTTGTTGCCGGTCGTAACCTGGGGTTTCACCCCAGGCTACACGCCGTCGCTCCTCCGGAGCGGATGACCTCGGCTCTATCGGCATGCCGACGGCGTTGCCACGGCGATCTACGACGATTCGGCATGGAGGCGGTCACGCGCCGCCGCCCCTACGGGGCTTGGGGTTTGTTTGCGGCCCGCCACCTGGGGCTGCGCCCCAGGCTACATGCCACCGCTCCTCCCGGAGCGGATGACCTCGGCTCTATCGGCATGCCGACGGCGTTGCCGCGGCGATCAACGACGATCCGGCATCGACGCCGACTGCGGCCTGCCTCGGCACCGCCGCGACCGCCATCCGGATGCCCCGGAGGGGCATGGGCGTGTAGCCTGGGGCGAAGCCCCAGGACAGGCACCACCCCCAATTCCCAAGCCCCGTAGGGGCGGCGGCGGCGCGGTCCAACAATCAGCGATGACCTATCATCAGACGCGATCATGGCCAACACCTACACCAACCTCCTCTATCACCTCGTCTTCAGCACCAAGAACCGGGTCGCCTGTATCGGCGGGGAGATCCAAGAGCCTCTCTATCAATATATCGGCGGCGTGATCCGAGGCGAGGGCGGCACCCTGATCGAGATCGGCGGAGTCGCCGATCACGTTCATCTGCTCGCCCGATTCAAGGCCTCGGTCGCGGTCGCCACGATGGTTCGCCGGATCAAGACCAGCTCGTCGAAATGGATGAGTCAGCGCCCCGGTGCCGGCCCGAAGTTCGCGTGGCAGACCGGCTACGGGGCGTTCTCGGTCAGCGAGTCGCAGGTGGGTCAGGTGAGAAGGTACATTCAGAACCAGGCGGAGCACCATCGGAGGCGGACGTTCCAGGAAGAGCTGCGCGAGATTCTGGACAAGCACCATGTCGAGTTCGATGAGCGGTATCTCTGGGATTGAAGAGTCGAGACACCGTCACGCGCCGTCGCCCCTAGCGGGGCTGAGGGTTTTTTTGCGACCGTGACCTGGGGTTTCACCCCAGGCTACATGCCGCCGCTCCTCCGGAGCGGGGGATTGAAGAGTCGAGACACTGTCACGCGCCGTCGCCCCTAACGGGGCTGAGGGTTTTTTTGCGACCGTGACCTGGGGTTTCACCCCAGGCTACATGCCGCCGCTCCTCCGGAGCGGATGAAGTCGCCCTGGGGGAATCCATGCCCCGGAGGGGCATCGGCATGTAGCCCGGGGCGCCAGCCCCGGGTATCGCGTCCACCCCAATTCCCAAGCCCCGTCAGGGGCGGTGGCAGCTTGGCCGGACTCGGCTGGTACGCTTCCACGCGGAGGGACCCCGCCCGATGCCGTCCGATCCGCCGAAGGTCTTCATCAGCTACAGCCACGACTCGCCCGAACACCGGGACCGGGTGCTGGCGCTGGCCGATCGCCTGCGCCGCGACGGCATCGAAGCGTGGCTCGACCGGTACCAGCAGGTGCCCCCGCGGGGCTGGCTGCGTTGGATGGAGAAGCAGATCGAGCAGGCGGATTTCGTCTTGCTCGTCTGTACCGAGACCTACACCCGCCGGTTTCGCGGCGAGGAGAGCCCGGGCAAGGGACTCGGCGTCACCCGGGAGGGCGCGCTGATCGATCAGACCCTCTACGAGAACGGCGCCTGGAACGCCACCTTTGTGCCGGTCGTCTTCACCTCGACCGAAGCCGGCCACATCCCGATCGTCCTGCGGTCGGTGCCCCGCTACGATGTCGGCGGTGACGCAGGGTACGAGCTGCTCTATCGCCGTCTGACCTCCCAGCCCGAGGTCGTCCCGCCGCCGCTCGGTGAGGGACGAAAGCTCCCGCCTCGCAATCCGATCACCCCGGCGCCGCCGGCGGAGCCGCGCGTTTCGATCGCCAAGCTTCCGGCCACCGGCGAGCACTTCGTCGCCCGCGAGCGCGAGCTCGCACGCCTCGACGCCGCGTGGGACGATGAGGCCACCAACGTCATCAGCTTCGTCGCCATGGGCGGCACGGGCAAATCGGCGCTGGTCAACCACTGGCTCGACGCCATCGCCGCCGACGGCTGGCGCGGCGCCGAGCGGGTGCTGGGGTGGTCGTTCTACAGCCAGGGCACCGAGTCGGCAGGGGCGTCGAGCGAGGCGTTCACGGAGGAGGCGCTGGAGTGGCTGGGCTACGACGGCGAGGCGATCCTGTCGCCGTGGAAGAAGGGCGAGGTGATCGCGCGCCTGGTGCGCGAGCGGCGCACGCTGCTGCTGCTCGACGGCCTGGAGCCCCTGCAGACCGGCGAGGCGGACGCCGCCCGCCGCCACCTCGAGCGGGCGCGCGAGCTGGTGACGGCTTGCGGGTACGGTCGGCGGGAGCGGGAGGTGGCGTGGCTGTCGTCGGTTCTGGATCCCGCCGCCGAATAGCCGTCGCGCCTGTCTCCAGCACGCCGCCGGCGGCGAGAACGCGCCGAAACCGGTTCGACGGATCCTGGCCGCGGCGAAAACCCGGCGTCACCAGTACGACGGATTCAGGCCATGGCGAGAGCTCGCCGTCACCGGTAGGACGGATTCTGGCTGCGCCGAGAACCCGCCATCACCGGTACGAGGAATTCTGGCCGCGGCGAGAGTCCGCCGTCACCGGTAGGACGGATTCTGGCCGTGGCGAGAGTCCGCCATCACCGGTAGGACGGATTCTGGCCGCGGCGAGGGCCCGCCATCACCGGTAAGATGGATTTTGGCCGCGGCGAAAATGCGTCTTACCGGGCCGGCAGAGTTTTTGTTCAAGGGGCTGCTCGCCGCGAGTCTTCGGTCGGCTGGTGTATAGTTCCGCCTTCGATAGACCGCCACGGAGGACGCCCAATGAGCATGGACAGTCTGCTCGAACAGGCCCAGGCCATGAGAGAGAAGCAGCAGCGCGAGCTGAGCGAGACGCTCAGCGAAGGCCATGCCGCGGACGGCGCCGTCGCCGCCAAGATGGATGGCCACAAACACCTGCGATCGATTCGGATCGATCCGGGCGTGATCGACGCGGAAGACCTCGGTGCGCTCGAAAAGCACGTCATGGACGCGGTCAACGAGGCGACCGACGAAATGGAATCGATCCTGGTTCGGCGGTTCGGACCGTCTTCCGGGATTCCCGACCTGCTGTAGCCGAGGATCCGCGATTGAGTAAGAAAAAGAAGGCAGCTCGCCAGAAGCAAAGCAAGCCGACCTACGAGCTCACGCTCGACAGCGTCGTGCTGGTCGTCGCCAACGCGCTGATCCTCGGCGTAGTCCTCTACGCCTGGATCGTCCGCGACTTCTCGCGGGACTTCTACTACTTGAGCGCGCAGGAAGACGAGTACATGGAGTGGGGGACCTTCTGGGCCTTCATGCTGGCCTGCGGGCTCGGCGTCTACGCCGCGTGGCGTCAGCGTCGCGCCACCGGGCAGCTGCCCTGGTTCCTGCTCGGCGTGTCGCTGTTCTGTTTCGTGGTGGCGATGGAGGAGATCTCCTGGGGCCAGCGCATGTTCGGCTATCGCCCGCCGGTCTACTTCCTGGAAAACAACTTTCAGCAGGAGCTCAACGTCCACAACGTGATCAGCACCAAGTTGCGCAAGCTCCTGGTCAAGGGCGTGATCCTGGGATTCGGCGTCGCGCTGCCGTTGCTGACCCTCATGAAGGAGTTCCGGAAGCTCTTTGCGCGCACCGCCGTCGTTGCGCCGCCCCTGGGGCTGGCGCCGTCGTTCTTCGGCGCGTTCCTGCTCTACCAGATCTATCCCTGGGACTTCAGCGGCGAATGGGTGGAGCTCATGCTCGGTCTCGGCTTCCTGTTTGCCGCCATCGCGGCGGCCTGGCAATTCAGCTCCGGCGAGGAGAGCTCGGCGTTCTTCCAGCGCAAGGCGCTGGTTGTGGCCGTGGCCGCGGTCCTGGTCGTCGGCGTCGGCTTTGCCCACGCCGAGATCTCGCACCGAATGCGCGGCGGTAGCGAGGAGATCCTCGAGACGGCGAGCGGCGAGCTCGAGGCGCTCAAGCGCGACTTTCGCAGCGGCAAGGTGAAGACCCGCTGCAATCGCCACAAGCGGCTCTACGCCTTCAAGGAGAAGTACGACCAGGACTACCTGCTCGAGGGCGCGTTCGCGTCGCTGGCCGCCCAGGGGCTGCCCGAGGAGCGGGCGGAGTTTTTCCTCGATCCCTGGAACTCGCCCTACTGGATCCGCGATCGCTGCGACAGCGACGCCGAGCGCCGCGTTGTCTTCGTCTACTCCTTCGGTCCCAACCGGCGGCGCGAGTCGAGTCGCTGGGAGATCCTGGGCGACGACGTCGGGTCGATCATCTACGACGGCAAGAGCGTCAAGCGGCTCCCGCGCTCGCGGTAGCCGCCCCACGAGGTCGAAGGCTCCGCCTTCACTCTTCCTCTCGCCGATCGCGTGGCGACCGCGCCGTGTCGTCGAGGATCGGCGAAAAGAAGATCGCGTTCATCATCAGCTTGTCGGTGCCGTACCAGAAGGCCCTGAAGCTCGGATCGTCCGCCATGCGGACGATGACGCCGCGTCCCTGGCGCCGGGCGGTCAACGCCGGAGTGCCGGCGAGCTTGGGCAGGTTCTCGCCCGAGATGTAGCCGCTCAGCAGGGGTTGCTCGGAGTAGGCGGCTACCGTCACGTAGGGGTCCTTCTCGGGCTTCAGCACCACCTCGTTGTTGCGGAAGACCGCCAGGGTGGGGCGCTTGTAGCCGTAGGCCAGCGGGTGGGTGACGTCGAGATCGACCTGGAAGATGGCACCGCTGATCAGCTGTGCCGCCCGCTCCTTTTCGTGTCGAGCATAGGGCCGTCGCTCCGGCGGAGCGGCGCCCGGGTCGGCCGAGGGGCTCGCGGCGGCGGGCGCCGCGGCCGGTTCGGTCGTCTCGGCCTGGGCCTCCTCGCGCACGTGGCGGTCGACCCATCGGGTCGCCCGCTGGGTGGCGATCAGCGCGCCGCCCTCTTCGACCCAGCGCCAGATCTTCGGGCCGAGCTCCTCAGGCACTCCACGATAGCCGCCGTCGACCAGGATCAGATGGCTGTACTTCGACAGGTCGAGGCGCTCCAGCGCGCTGTGCTCGACGATCGACAGGTGCATCTCGTGCCGCCGGTCCAGCAGGTGCCAGATCTCGCCCGCGGCGTAGGTGCCGACTCCCGGGCCGACGACCAGCGCCGCCGTGGGCCGCTTGACAGGCTCGAGGCTGGGACTGCCGAGGTCGATGCCCTCGGGGGTCAGACCGGACTCGAGGGCGTGGATCTCGATCGCGTCGCGCCGGGCGGCTTCGGCCGCCAGCGCCAGCACCTGTTCGGCGTCGACGCTCTGGATACCCATCGGAATCACGATCGTGCCGAGCCCGAAATTTTTCGGGCCGGCCGGGGTCGAGGCGGTGAACGGCCGGGTGGCGACCCGGGCCTCGACGTCGGCGGAGAGGAAGCGGTAGAGCGCCCGCGGCGCGTAGTAACCGTCCCACTCGAAGGCGTAGGCATAGGCCGGGTTTTCTGGCGCGGCGCCGACGGGGCGTTCGGCGTCGTCGACCCGTTCGCCGAGCAGAGCAGGTCGGAAAGCCGGCGCGCGCAGCTCGGCGTGCGGCAGGTCGAAGGCGAGCGGCATCGTCCAGGTCGAGACGTCGTAGAAAGTCGAGTCCGCGAAATCGACCCGCTGCTCGAACAGGCTGCGGGCGAGCAGATACTGCGTCTGCCGGGCGGGAACGACGTACGCCTCGCCGGGCTCGAAGCGCAGGTCACCGACCTCGACCACCGCACCCAGGGTGTGGACTTCGATCCGGTGACGCCGTAGGAGCTCCAGGAAGTGGTGGACCCGGGCCGGGTCGCGCGGATCGCCGAACACCCAGCCCTTCAGCTCGTCGGCCGCCGCCCGCCTGGTCGCGGAGGTGTAGAACTCGCGCTGATAGTCGAGGAGCTCCCGGCGTTTGTCGTGGGCGGCCTCCAGCGTCGACAAGGTGGTGTGGAGCTGGTTGCGGACCGCGAACGGAAAGCTCAGCATGCCGTTCTTCGTCTTGCGCAGATGACCTCGCACGCTGGCCTGCTCGAACAAGATGCCGATCGCGCCATGGAGATCCGGGTAGGTCGAGCCCTTGCCGTAGTAGAAGTCGTCGAAGGTCTCCTCGCTGTAGTAGAGGCTGCCGAGGCGGTCGAGAGCCTCGGCATGGTAGCGGGCGATCTCGGCGGTCAGCGCGACGTTTCTCTCCGGAGTCAGCGGGTTCTTGCGGATCGGGATCCCCGGTTGGAAAAAGTAGGTGTTGTCCGAGTCCATTTCGTGCACGTCGATCAGCACATTGGGCCTGAAACGGTGAAATTGCTCGAGCCGTGCCCGCGTCTCGGGATGCTGGGTGAGCAGCCAATCCCGGTTGAGGTCGAACCAATAGTGGTTGGTACGGCCGTTGGGCCAGCCCTCGTTGTGCTCGCGGTGGCTCGGATCGGGGTTGAGGATCTTGCCGCGGTGCATGTTGGCCCACTGGGCGAAGCGGGCGAGGCCGTCGGGGTTGAGCGACGGATCGAGCAGCACTACGCTGCTTGCCAGCAGGGCCTCGATCTCCTCTCCCTGGCCCGCCGCCAGGTGGTAGGCGGCGAGCAGAGAGGCGTTCGAGCCGCTGGCCTCGTTGCCGTGCACGCTGTAGCCGAGGTTGACGAACACCGGCATGCCGTCTGTCCGCGGCGGCTCGGCGGTCGGATCGCCGATCGTCAGGTGCTCCTGGCGCAGCTCTTCGAGCCGGGCGAGGTTCTCGGGCGAGGAGATGATCAAGAGCAGCAGCTGGCGGTGCTCGTGGGTCCTGCCCGTTTCCTCGAGCAGCACGCGGTCGGAGCTCTCCGCCAGGCGTCGCATGTAGGCGACCAGCTGATCGTGGCGCACGTGCCACTCGCCGACCTCGAAGCCGAGCACCGAGCTCGGTGCGGGAATCGCGGGGTCGTAGGTCGTGCCGGGGGGCAGGTAGTAGGAGAGCTCCAGCTCCTCCGATGGTGTCGGGGTCGGTGCGAGAAAGCCCGCGAGTAACGCGAGCAGACATACAGGTACGAGCTTCCAGCGATTCTCCATTGGCGATCTCGCTTCGGTAGATGTTGCTTCAGAAGATGAACGGCCTGGGGGTGAAACCGATGATCACGAAGGGCAGCGTCAGCCAGCCCAGGGCTTTGCGCACGGGGCCGAGCGGCTTTCCGCCGGGCGCGGCCGGCGGGTGCCGCAGACCGAGAAACAGCAGGAGCAGAATCATCAGCGTCCAGTGCCAGAGTTGCCAGATGACCACCGCGACCGCGGCAAAGACGATGACGGAGATCGACACCGCGTGGGCACGGCGCGGCAGCAAGGAGTAGAGAATGTGTCCGCCGTCGAGCTGGCCGATGGGCATCAGGTTGAGGGCGGTGATCAGGATGCCGACCCAGCCGGCGTAGGCGAGGGGGTGGATGATGACGATCTGTCCATCCGGTACGGGACCCATGAACAAGTCGACCATCCAATCGAACACCAGGGGAGTCCCGAAGAGCAGAGTCTGTTCGTCGGGCTCCGGGTGCGGCCCGAAAGTGGACAATCGCAGGCCAATGGCCGACATGGCGAGCGCCGGGATGAGACCGGCCAGCGGACCGGTGATCGCCAGGTCGAACAGCGCGCGAGTATTGGCCCGCCCGGGGCGCATCGCGATGATCGCACCCATGGTGCCGAGCGGCGGCAGCGGCATGGGAATGAAGTACGGCAGACTCGCCGGAACGCCGTAGCGTCTGGCCTGCAGGTAATGACCGAGCTCGTGGGCGGTGAGGATCGTCATCAGGGCGAGACTGTAGATCGGCCCACCCCACAGCAAGGTGCACAGGCAGGTCGCGATGAATAGCAACAAGGGGGTACGCCATTGCAGCTGCCTTGGCGGCGAGGCCGGCGCCTCGCTTTCGTTGGATAGCAGAGGTGGGAGCCGACTCGCGTCGGTCCAGGGAGTGGGCCTTCCCGGGTCCAGTCGGTTGTCGCTCACAGGGCGGTCGGGCCGCTCGGCCGAGAACCGGCCTTGGGTGAAACGGGTTCGGGCGTGAAGTCTTCCCCCGGATTGATGAACCGGTTGCGCTCCAGCCGGTACTGTTTGTCGTGGAGCTCGCGGTAGCGGCCGTCGGCTTCGAGCAGCTCCTGGTGGCTGCCCCGCTCGACGATCTGGCCGTCTTCGAGCACCAGGATCTGGTCGGCGCTCTGGATAGTCGACAAGCGGTGGGCGATGACGAAGGTGGTGCGACCGCGGCGCAGGCGCTCGAGGCCGTCCTGGATCATCGCTTCACTCTCCGAGTCGAGGCTCGAGGTGGCTTCGTCGAGGATCAGGATTCCCGGATCGGCGAGGATCGCGCGGGCGATGGCGATCCGCTGACGCTGGCCGCCCGAGAGCTTGACGCCCCGCTCGCCGACCACGGTGTCGTAGCCGTCAGCGAATCCCTCGACGAACGGCTTGCAGTGGGCGACCCGTCCGACCTCCTCGATCTGCTCGCGGCTGGCCCCGGGATGGGCATAGGCGATGTTCTCGGCGATGGTGCCGTCGAACAGGAAGTTCTCCTGGAGGACGATGCCGAGGCGGGCGCGATAGTCCCACAGGCGGACCTCGTCCAGATCGCTGCCGTCGATCAATACCCGCCCCTCCTTGGGACGGTTGAAGGCCATCACCAGGCTGATCATCGTCGACTTGCCGGAACCGCTCGAGCCCACCAGCGCCGTTGTGGTGCCGGCCGGCGCCTGGAAGGAGACCCCCTCGAGCACCGGCACCCCCTCGTCGTACTCGAAGAAGACGTCCTCGAAAGCGACGTCGCCGCGGATCTCCTCGAGCGGCACGCGCCCCTCGTCCTGTTCCTCCTCGGTGGTCTGCTGCATCAGCTCGCGGATGCGGTCGAGGCCGGCGAACGCTTCTGAGATCTGGGTGGCGATCGAAGAGATCTGGATCAGCGGCGCCGCCACCATGCCGGTGAAGGCCATGTAGCTGACGAAGTCACCGAGAGTCATCTCGTCGTCGAGGATCGCCTGTCCGCCGATCAGCACCATCAGCACGAAGATGATGCCGACGATCGTGGTAGTGCCGGCACCGACGGCGGAGATCGAGGTGATCGACTTGGCGACGTTGTCGAGCAGGCGGCGGACGCCGTCGGAAAAGATTCCGTCCTCGCGCTGCTCGGCGGTGTAGGCCTTGACCACCCGCACCCCGCCGAGGGCTTCACCGAGGCGCCCGGTGACCTCGGCGTTGATCTCGCCGCGTTTCCTGAACAGCGGCCGCAGTCGCTTGAAGAAGAAACCCATGATGCTGGCGTAGGCCAGCAGCACGACCAGGGTGATCAGGGTGAGCTTCCAGTTGAGATAGAAGAGAATGGCCAGGGCGATCGAGGCGGTGAGCAGGCCGCCGGCGAGCTGCACCAGGCCGGTGCCTACGAGATTGCGGATCCCTTCGGCGTCGGTCATGATGCGCGAGATCAGGACGCCCGACTTGGTGGAGTCGAAGAACGACACCGGCAGCCGGATGACGTGTTGCTCGACCCGTTCGCGCATCTCGGTGATGGCGCGCTGGGCGGCGACTCCGAGCAGCTGCGAGAGCGTGAACGAAGTGGCGGCCTGGATCACCGCCGCCGTGCCCACGCCGAGGGCGAGCCATCCGAGGAGCTCGGCGTTTTTGTTGCCGATCACCTCGTCGATCAGAAACTTCAAGCTCGCCGGCAGCACCAGGCTGGTCAGCCGGTTGACGAGGATCAGCCCGAAACCCAGTGCCAGACGCCACCGCCTTTGCCAGATGATCTCGCGCGCCTCGCGCCAGACGTCGGGCAGTCGCAGTTTCTTTCTTTCTTCAGCCACCAGCGGGTGATCTCGGGGAAAATCTGGCAGGGCGGGAATCGCACCGCGGACGAGGACAGACAGTACCGTATCGGCCGAGGCAGCTCAAGCTGCCGGCCCATGAGCCAGAAGGAGCGAGATGACACAGTACGTTTTGACTTTGGTCGGTAGGCATCTGAGCGAGGACACGGTCGAGACCGCGGTGGCCGAGATCCGCCTGAGCGGGGCGTCGGCCGACGCCCCGAGTTGGCTGGCCGCGGGCAGTGCCTGCGACGTCGGTTTCGACGGTGCGAGGCCGGAAGCGATCGAGACCGCGGTTCGGCGGGTCCTGGCCGGCGGCGCCGTGGATCTGGCGGCCCAGCCGGAAGCGGGGCGCAGAAAGCGCCTGCTGGTGGCCGATCTGGAGTCCACTGTGATCGCCCAGGAGATGCTCGATGAGCTCGCCGAGCTGGCGGGGAAGAGGGAAGAGGTGGCGCGGGTCACCGCTCGGGCGATGGCCGGCGAGATCGATTTCGCGGACTCGGTGCGCCAGCGCGTCGCGACCCTGGCCGGAGTGTCGGCCGGAGCGCTGGATCGTGCGCTGAAGCGTGTCGAGATCGATCCGGGGGCGGCGACGCTGGTCGCCACCATGGCCGCCGACGGCGCTTTCACGGCCCTGGTCTCGGGCGGCTTCACCGTCTTTGCCGGGCCGATCGCCCGCCGGCTCGGCTTCCACGCCCATCGCGCCAACGAGCTGTTGATCGAGGACGGCCGGCTGACCGGCGGCGTCGTGGAGCCGATCCTGAGCCCGGACACGAAGGTGCGCGCCGTCGAGGGCTTCTGCCGGCGGCTGGACGTCGAGGCCGGCGACGCCGTGGCGGTGGGCGATGGCGCCAACGATCTGCCGATGCTTCTGGCCGTCGGTCTCGGCGTCGCCTACCACGCCAAGCCCCTGGTGGCCGGCAAGGCTCGCTACAGCGTGCGTCACGGTGATCTGCGTACTCTTCTCTACTATCAGGGCTACCGCGAATCAGATTTCGCCACCGGTTGAAGTTACAATCCGACGATCGAACGCCAGGATGCGACCCAGATTCCCAGAGGACTCTTGCCATGCGCAGTCGAGCCAGATTCAGCCTCGGTCAGATCTTCCAGAACCTCTCATGGGCGGGCGTGCTCTGCTGGTGCCTGCTCGTACCGGCGGCGGCGGGCGCCGAGACGCATCCCTTCGACGCCGACGATCTGGTGTCGATGTCGCGCATCTCGGATCCGCGGGTCTCGCCGGACGGCGAGCGGATCGCCTTCGTGCTGCGCACGACCGACCTGGAGGCGAACAAGGGCCGGACGGACCTGTGGCTGGCCGCGCTCGACGGCTCGCCGCCGCGGCGTCTGACGACCGATCCCGCCGGCGACAACAGCCCGCGCTTCGCTCCCGACAGTCGCTCTCTTTACTTCCTCTCGTCGCGCTCGGGCTCGTCCCAGATATGGCGCCTTCCGCTCGGCGGCGGCGAGGCCGAGCCGGTGACCGACCTGCCGCTCGACGTCGCCAACCTGGCGCTGTCCCCCGACGGGCGCCACCTCGCGTTCTCGCTCGAGGTCTTTACGGATTGCGAAGATCTGGCCTGCACCGTGAAACGCCTCGAAGAGCAGGAGTCCCGGCTGTCTAGCGGACGCCTCTACGAACACCTCTTCGTCCGCCACTGGGATACCTGGAAGGACGGTCGGCGCTCTCATCTCTTCGTCCTGGCACTCGACGAGTCCGGCGGAGTTTCTGGACCTCCGGTCGACGTCACCGCCGGCATGGACGCGGACGTGCCGTCGAAGCCCTTTGGCGGGCCGGAGGAGATCGCGTTTGCCCCCGACGGCCAGGGCATCGTCTTCGCCGCCCGTGTCGCCGGTGCGGGGGAGCCGTGGTCGACAGACTTCGATCTCTACCACGCGGGCCTCGAGGGTGGCGGCGCGCCGCGCAAGCTGACCGGGAATCCGGCCTGGGACACGCATCCGGTCTTCTCGCCCGACGGCTCCCCCGACGGCTCGACCCTGGCCTATCTGGCGATGGCACGGCCCAGCTTCGAGGCCGACCGATTCCGAATCATCCTGCGGCGGTGGCCCGGCGGTGAGGAGAGGGTCCTGGCCGAGGACTGGGATCGCTCCGCCGGCGACATGGTCTTCTCGCCCGACGGCGAGACGCTCTACGTCACCGCCGCCGATACCGGCGCCGTGCGGCTGTTCGCGATCGACGTCTCCTCGGGCCAGGTGCGCGAGATCGCCGGCGACGGCCACGTCCGCTCGCCCGCGGTGGCCGGCGAGATGCTGGTCTACGGTCGCGACGACCTGCGCTCCCCGGTCGACCTGTACGCGAGACCGGCCGCTGGCGGCGAGGAGAGACGGCTGACCGATGTCAACCGCGAGCGGCTTGCTGCCGTGAACATGGGCGAGCTCGAGCAGTTCTCCTTCCCGGGCTGGAACGGTGAGAAGGTCCACGGCTACCTGGTGAAGCCGGTCGACTTCGATCCCGAGCGCAAGTACCCGGTGGCCTTTCTCGTCCACGGCGGACCGCAGGGCTCGTCCGACAATGACTTCCACTATCGCTGGAATCCCCAGGTCTACGCCGGCGCCGGGTACGCGGCGATCATGATCGACTTCCACGGCTCCACCGGTTACGGGCAAGCGTTCACCGACTCGATCCGCGACGATTGGGGCGGCAAGCCGCTTCAGGACTTGAAGAAGGGTCTCGCCGCGGCCCTCGAGCGCTACCCCTGGCTGGACGGTGAGCGCGCCTGCGCCCTGGGCGCCTCCTACGGCGGCTACATGATGAACTGGATCGCCGGCAACTGGCCCGACGGCTTTCGCTGCCTGGTCAACCACGACGGGCTGTTCGACCTGCGCAGCATGTACTACTCGACCGAGGAGCTGTGGTTTCCGGAGTGGGAGATGCGCGGCACGCCGTGGCAGAATCCAGAGTCCTTCGAGCGTCACAATCCGGCGCGCTTTGTCGAGAACTGGCGCACACCGATGCTGGTGGTGCACGGCGCGCTCGATTTTCGCGTGGTCGAGTCGCAGGGATTCCAGACCTTCACGGCGCTCCAACGGCGCGGGATCCCGAGTCAACTGCTGTACTTCCCGGACGAGAACCACTGGGTGCTCAAGCCGCGCAACAGCCTCCACTGGCACCAGGTGGTGCTCGATTGGCTGGACCGCTGGACCAGCACCGACTGATCGAGAGAAACCGCTCCGCGCCTCAGGTGCGGACTTCAGGAGACGGAGAACAGGATGTTAGCCAGTCAGAAAATCATTGATGCCTTCAACGTCCAGATCGGCAACGAGATGGGCGCTTCCAACCAATACGTCGCCATCGCTTCCTACTTCAGCAACGAAGATCTCGAGCAGCTGTCGCAGTTCTTCTTCCGCCAGGCGGACGAGGAGCGCGAGCATGCGATGAAGTTCGTCAAGTTCATCCTCGACGTCGACGGCAAGGTCGAGATCCCGCAGATCGAGGCGCCGCGCAGCGACTTCGACCAGGCGCGTGAAGCGGTCGGTCTGTCGCTCGATTGGGAGCGCGAGGTTACCGATCAGATCTATCGGCTGGTCGAGCTCTGCCAGGAAGAGCGCAACCATATCGCGCTGCGCTTCCTCGATTGGTTCGTGACCGAGCAGCTCGAGGAGGTGACGACCATCGGCAGCCTGCTGGGTATCGTCGAGCGGGCGGGGGAGAACAACCTGCTCTACGTCGAGGACTACCTGTCTCGCCACGGCATCGAGGGTCCGGAATCCGCCGGGCCAGAGTAGGGGCGACTACCGCCCAGGCCGGGACTCGATCGCCACCAGGTCGGTGGGGTGGATCAAAGCGAGGGTGCTCAAGGGATCTCGAGGTGTTCTTCGATCTTCTTCTTGGCCCCGCGGCGTCGCAGCCGGCCGACGAGCCAACTCGTGGGCCCCATCAGCGTGTAGACCACCGCCGCGGTGAGGAAGAAGGCCGGAGGGTGGAAGGCAAGGGCCAGGAGGCCGACTGCCCAGGGCAGGATGACGCGGTAGCTCCAGCGCTGCCGCAGGTCGAAGTTCTTGAAGCTCGGGTAGCGAAAGGTCGAGACCATCAAGGTGCCGATGCCGACCAGGGCGACCAGCATCGCCCCCTCGAGCCAGGCTTTCCACTCGCTGTCGGGCGCGATGAACAGGAACGAGCCGATGAACCCGGCGGCCGCCGGCGACGGTAGGCCGACGAAGAAGCGGCTGTCGACCACCTTGGTCTGAACGTTGAAACGCGCTAGCCGGACGGCGGTGCAGATGAGGAAATACAGCGGGATGAGCCAGCCGATGCGACCCAGGCGCTCGAGCCCCCAGAAGTAGGCGAGCAGGGCCGGCGCGACGCCGAAAGTGAACAGATCCGCCAACGAGTCGAACTCGCGGCCGAAGTCGCTGACCGTGTTCGTCATGCGGGCGATGCGGCCGTCGAGGCCGTCGAGGATCCCGGCGATGAAGATGACCAGGGCGGCGGTCGCGAACTGGCCGCGGGTGCCCAGCACCACGGCGTAGAATCCCATCAGGATGTTACCGGTGGTGAACAGGCTGGGCAGCAGATAGGCGCCCCGGCGAAGGCGCTGGCGAACCTTTCTGCGCTTCGGCCGGCCGGACTTCATGACGATGGTCTCGCCGCCGGCGTTTCGCCATTGCGCAGGCGATCGCCCTTCTCGACCAGCACCTCGTAGCTCTCGGGCACCAGCAGGTCGACCCGGGAGCCGAACTTGATGATCCCCAGGTGCTCCCCCCGCCGCACCGGCTGTCCGGCCTCCAGGTAGCAGACCACCCGGCGCGCCATCAGGCCGGCGATCTGCCGGATGCCGATGCAGTCGCTCTCGCCGCCGGCGTTTGTTCCGCCCAAGACCTTGATCACCGTCAGGATACTCTCGTTGACTTCCCCAGCGTCGTCGCGGAAAGCCGCGACCTTGCGGCCCGGCTTGAGGCCCGAAGACAGCACCTCGCCGTCGATCGGTACGCGCTGGACATGAACGTCGAAAGCCGACAGGAAGGTTACCACGCGGTGGAAACGGCCGGGGCCGACCGCTGGATCCTCGATCGTGTCGATCCTGGTGACGACGCCGTCGGCCGGCGCCAGCACCACCTCCGCCGGTCCCTCGAAGCCCCGCCGGGGGTCGCGAAAAAACAGCAGGACGCCCAGTGCCACGAGCAGGGCGATCACGCCCCATGTGGGCTGCCGGTACACGAACAGGCCCACGGCGAGCGCCACGAAAGGCAGGACGAACGGCCAGGCTTCTCGAGCGAAGGTCATGATTGGGTTCCGGTCCTCCGCTCTATGCCCGGATCGCGTGCCGGTGCGGTTCAATCAGTGATTTGGAAAGCGCGGAGGTCTAGGCGGTCGCGTGCGCTTTCGCGTGTTCCTGGAGTATGGCCTCCATACGATCTTTCAGACTCAGCTTGTGGATTTTGATGCGCTTGATTTCGATCTCGTCCTGCTCGGACGGGAGGGACTTCGTGCGAATGGCCCGAAGCCGCTGCTTGTACTCCTGATGCTCTTCGTACAAGTTGCGGAAGGCTTCATCGGTCGCAATGAGCTCCTCCTTCGCGGGATCGATCTGCGTCATGCATTCTCCTCCATGGGTCGGTGCCCAGAGTCGGATACGGGGAGAGATAGCCGGTGGAGAGCCCCGGTGATGATTCCCGAGGTCTCTGATCGTGCACCGCTCCGTCATGCGATGTCCCGGCTGGCGGCAAATCACTACAGGCGCCTGCCCTGGGTGGCCCGGGGTGCGGATTGCCGGGGCCGTGGGCGTCGGCTGGTGTCCTGGAGTCTCGGCATCGGGATCTTGAAAGCATAACACCGGTGCAACCGGCCGGCAAGCTGCTCAGCGTTTCCAGAATCCGCCACCTAGGCGCGAGACACGTCGCCGAGGCGGCTCGTCGGAGTCGTGAGGCGTTCTCCGACGTTGGGAAACGTCGTGCCACGGGTCGCGGAGCCGGGCCTGGCACCGTTTGGCTTACGATTGCCGGAATCC
>JAAELT010000036.1 GCA_024226315.1 bacterium
AGAAATGGGCGCAAGAAAAGGGCATCGACGGCGGCTGGGAAGCCCTGCTCGCCCACGCACAGACCCAGGAGCTGTTCACCGGCCAACTCGAGCGCTACCGCAAGGACTTCAAGAAGTACGAGCAGCCCCGGAAGTTCAAGCTGATCGGCGAGGAGTTCACGGTCGACAACGGCATGTTGACGCCGAAGATGAGCCTGAAGCGAAATGTCGTCCAGGAGCAGTTCGCGGGGGAGATCGCCGAGCTCCATGGCGGGTAGAGGGATTTGCCTGATCGCCTTCCTCGCTCTGATCGCGGCCGGCTGCGAACCTGAATCCAACGAGCCGCCAGCGCCTGAATTGGACGCCGCTTCGGGGACGCCAGTGGCCGGAGAAGTCGTCTCGGGCGAAGCCATCTTCCTCGATCAGGCTGCTACGGCTGGCTTGGATTTCACCCATTGGAACGGCATGACCGGCAAGCTCTACTATGCCGAGATGATGGGCTCTGGCGTTGCGCTCCTCGACTATGACAACGATGGTGACCTCGACGTCTACCTGGTGCAGGGCAACCTGCTCGGTGCCACCGGCAGCGCCGAGGACGCTACTTTCCCGCCGCCCGGAGAGCTACCGCTCACCGACCGACTGTTCCGCAATGACCTCACCGCGGACTCTGAAGGCCGGCCCCTGATCCGCTTTGTCGACGTCACCGAAGAAAGCGGCATCAAGGCGCACGGTTACGGCATGGGGGTGGCGGCGGCCGATTTCGACAACGACGGCTGGACTGATCTCTACGTCACCAACCTCGGCCGCGATCAGATTCTGCGCAATCGAGACGGTACCGGCTTCGAAGACGTGACCGAACATTCGGACGTCGCGCGGGGCTGGAGCGTCCCAGCCGTGGCTCTGGACTACGATCGTGACGGCTGGCTCGATCTCTTCGTCGGCCGGTACGTCGAATACTCCGCGGCAGCCAACAAGCGTTGTACCGACGAGCTCGGGGCGCCCAACTACTGTGGCCCCCTGGCCTTCGCCCCGCTGCCCGATCTGCTGCTGCACAACCGTGGAGACGGCACGTTCGATGACGCGAGCCGCGATGCCGGCCTGCTCGAGGAGTTCGGTGGCTGCCTGGGCGCGGTGGCGGCCGACTTCGACGACGACGGCTGGCTGGACCTCTACGCGGCCAACGACGGGATGCCGAATCAACTCTGGATCAACCGCGAGGGTCGCACCTTCGAGAACCGGGCTTTGCTGGCAGGAGCCGCGGTCAGCGGGCAGGGTCACCCGGAAGCTTCCATGGGAGTGGCGGCTGCCGATTTCGACCGCGACGGCGACGAAGACCTCTTCGTCGCCCACCTGCGGCGCGAGACCAACACGGTGTACGTCAACGACGGTGGAGGGGTTTTTGCGGACCGCTCGGCCGCTGTCGGCCTGGGAGCTCCCAGCCTGTCGATGACCGGCTTCGGCACCGCTTGGCTCGACTACGACAACGATGGCTGGCTCGATCAGATGACGGTGAACGGCGCGGTCAAGGTGATCAAGGAGCTGAGCCTTGCCGGGGATCCCTTGCCGCTCCACCAACGCAATCAACTGTTCCGCAACCGTGGCGATGGCTCGTTCGTAGAGGTCACCGAGCGCGCTGGTGCCGCTTTCGAGCTCTCCGAAGTGAGCCGGGGCGCGGCTTTCGGTGATCTCGACAACGACGGAGATACCGACGTGTTGGTCAGCAACAACAGCGGTCCCGTGCGTCTTCTGCTCAACCAGACGGGGCAAGACCTGCCGTGGATCGGTTTGCGCTTGATGGACCGATCCGGCAAGCGCGATCTGTTGGGTGCCCGTGCTGGTGTCGTCCTGGCTTCGGGAACGACCCTCTGGCGCCGAACCGGCACGATCGCCAGTTATGCGTCATCGAGTGACCCGCGGCTGCTCTTCGGGCTCGGCGATGGGCCTTCGATCTCCGAGGTCGTCGTCGGCTGGCCCGATGGCCACACCGAGAGCTGGACGCCTGAGACGGTACCGATCGGCGCTTACACCACTCTACGGCAGGGCACCGGTTCCACCACCGGAGATCGAAGATGAGACGCGAGACCCTCGCCGCGGCCCTGGTCGCTGCTCTTTGCCTCGCTGGCTGCAAACTCGAGCCGGCGAGCCTGCCAGCGGACCTCGAGGAGGTCTCCCACCCAGCCCTCGAATCGATCGAGGAGATCGCCCGGCGTCAGCTCGAGGATCAGCTGGCGGTCCTCGGTGACCGGCTGCGCAAGGGCGCCGAGCCGCGCGAGCTGGCGGACGCTTTCGGCGGCATGGGCGAGCTCTATCATGCCTACGACCTGCTGCCGGCAGCCGCGGCCTGCTATCGCAACGCCCAGAAGATCGATCCCGCGAGTTTCCTGTGGCCCTACTACCTCGGCTCACTCCACCAGTCCTCGGGAGACCTGGAGAACGCCACCGCCAGCTTGACGCAGGCTCTCGAGAAGCGCGTCGACGACCTGCCTGCCTTGCGCCGCCTGGGTGAGGTGCTACTCGCCCTCGGCGACGCCGAAGGATCCCGCGAGCGCTTCACCACCCTTCTCGACGACGAACAGTTCGCCGCCGCCGGCCATTTCGGCCTCGGGCGGGCAGCGGCAGCGAACGAAGACTGGGAGGGTGCGGTCGAGCACCTTGAGGCGGCTCTCGAGCTTCAACCCGAGGCCGCGATCGTCCACCATCCCCTGGGCCTGGCGCTACGCCACCTGGATCGTCCGGACGAAGGGCGCGCGCACCTGGAGCACAAGGGTTCGGGAGAAATTCGTTCTCCCGATCGGCTGATGGAGCGCCTCGAAGCGCTTGCCATCAGCTCGGGGGCCCATGTCAGGCGCGGTAATCAAGCGCTGGTGAACGGGCGGCTCGACGAAGCCGCCGCCGCGTTTCGCCGGGCCGTCGAGGCGAATCCCGAATCGAGCCCGGCACGGCGCAATCTCGCTCTCGTGCTGGCGCGCCAGGGCCACTTCGACACCGCGATCGAGGCCCTCGAACCGGCCGCGGAAGCGGATCCCGGCAACGTCTGGGTTCACTTCGACCTGGGCAATCTCTATCGGAGCAAGGGACAGCGCGAGCAGGCGGTCGCTTCTTTCCGGCGAGCGGTCGAGATCGACCCGGAGATGGTCGAGGGTCACTTCAACCTGGCCAACACCCTCATCGACCTGGACCTGTGGGGTGAAGCCCGGGAGCATCTGGCGCAGGTACTACGGCTCGACGCGTATGACCGCCGGGCGCGGTATCTCTCCGCCATGGCCAGCCATCATGACGGCCAGACGCCGGCCGCGATCAAGGAGCTCCGCAGGCTCCTGCGCGAGGATCCGACCGATACCGTGGCTCGACGCGGCCTGGCGACGGTCCTGGTGGCGGCTGGCAGGTGGCAGCGAGCGCTCGAGGTCTACCGCGAGGGCGTCGATCTCGACTTGCCCGTCGAGCAGAAGATCGAGCTCCTGGAGCCTTTGGCCCGACTTTCCTGGCAACGCGGCCAGCGCCAACAGGCGGTCGCCTACTTTCAGCAGGCCGTCGAGCTCGATCCGGAATCGAGCCAGGCCCACACCAATCTCGCCAATACCCTGCAGTTGATCGGTCAGCGCACCGAGGCACGGCGCTTGTTCGGCCGGGCCACCGAGCTCGATCCCGGCAACGCCACCGCCTGGCTCTCCGAGGCGAGCCTCTGGATCCTGGAACAGGACTTCGCCGAGGCCAGCAAACGGCTCGAGGCGGGCCTTCACCAGGCGCCTGAAGATATCGGCCTCAATCACACCCTGGCCAGGCTCCTGGCCACCTGCCCGGACGACTCCATTCGCGATGGTCGGCGCGCCCTGGCGCTGGCGCGCAAGGCCTATGGCTACGAAGCCTCACTCGACCACGCCGAGACCATCGGCATGGCCCTGGCCGAGATCGGCGAGTTCGAAGAGGCCATCCGTTTCCAGCGCGGTCTGCTCAATCAGGCTGCCCTGCGAGGAGACCGCGCCGTGATCCAGAGACTGATGGTCAGTCTCAAGCTGTACGAGAAGCGGCAACCGGTACGGGTGTCGGGACAGTAGGGCAAAGGCTCCGGCCGGCTGGTACGATTCGTAAGATGTGGACCCAGGCCTCGATGATCCTGATCGGCGCGGTGCTCTCGAGCGCCCTCACGCTTGGCGTGGCCTACTACTTCTTCGAGCGTCACTACAAAAAACGCCTGGAGAAGGAGCTCGACGAGAAGGCCGACGAATACCAAGAGCGTTTCCAGGAAGTGCTCGACGCTGAAGTCCAGAAGGTGGGCACGGTGATCGAGACCAAGGTGCGCAAGGGCGTGCTCGACGCGGTGGCCTCGATTCCCTCTTCAGAGGTGATCCAGGACACCACCCAGAGCGTTGTCCAGACCGGTGTCGACCTGGTGGAGGCCGGTCTCGAGACCTTCCTCGGGACCAAGCGCAAGCGCTGACCGGGCGATGGAGACCCTGAGTGTCCGGGAAGCGCGCCGTCTCGCGCTCGCCCGTGCCGGACTCCTCGACCCGCGGTGGACCGGCCTACCCGGCCGAGCCAGTGGTCGCGGCAAGCGCGCCCGCGCCGGCGCCCACGCCGTGATGCGGCGCTTCGGCTACCTGCAATTGGATACAGTCTCCATCGCCGGCGCCCGCAGCCACGGCATCGTGCTGCTCTCACGACTCGGCGGCATGGACTACCGGTTGCCCGAGGAGCTGCTTCAACCCGGCGAGCCGATCTTCGAGTACTGGGGCCACGAGGCCTGCTGGCTGCCCATGGAGCTCTTCCCGGTGTTCGCCTTCCGGCGCCGGGAGTTCCGCGAGCACCCCTGGTGGGGGGACGTGGTGGGCGAGAATCCGCGAGTCGCCGATGACCTGCTGGTAAGGATCCGAGACGAGGGGCCGCTACGCTCGGTCGACCTCGAAGGGCGCGGCAGCCGTGGCTGGTGGGACCTCAAGGTGGCAAAAAAGGTCGCGAGCCAGCTGTGGTCCTCGGGCGTGCTCGCCATCCGTGAGAGAAAGAACTTCCAGCGCAGCTACGACCTCATCGAACGGGTCATCCCGGCGGAGGTTCTGGATCGGGAAGAGCCCTTCCCCTCCGCGCTCAAGACCCTCTTGCTGCGTGCGCTCGCCGGCCACGGCTGGGCCCAGACCGGCACCTTGGCCGCCACCTGGCGGCTGCGCAACCTCAGGACCGAGATCGCCATCGCCCTCGAAGAGCTGCGGGAGGAGGGGGCGATCACTCCGTGCGCCCTCGCGACCCGAGACGGTCGCCACCTCCAGGGCTGGATCCGCCCGGAGGATCTCGAGCTCGCGGTGCGGCTGAAGCGGATCCGCCCGCGGAAAGACCAGGGAGTCCTGCTCTCACCCTTCGATCCGGTGCTCTGGGACCGTCCGCGGGTCAAGACCCTGTTCGACTTCGATCAGGTGCTCGAAATCTTCAAACCCGCCCCCCAGCGCATCTACGGCTACTACTGCCTGCCCGTCCTGGCCGGCGACCGGCTGGTCGCCCGCTACGATCTCAAGGCCGATCGCAAATCGGGTGTCCTGAACGTCCTGTCGCGCCACCTCGAGGATCCCGCCCCTCCGGGCGCGCGGGAGGCTACGCGCTCCGCTCTGGCGCGCTATGCAGCGGCCTTGAAGCTGAAGCCGTCGTCGAGATAGCGCCGCCGATTGCCCAAAACCGGGGAACTTTTGCCGACTTCCGGCGAATTCGAAAAAAAGTCCCCGTGACCGGATTGCCCAGATCGGCCCCGTTTTTGCCAAGTTGGCGGGGTATCAGCCCAGATCTCGGAACTGATCTCGGGTCGTTCTCCGCTCATGAGAGCAACTCTCTCTCAGGGAGAGAAGGTTCCGAATTTCACCCCTGGGCGAGGGCCGCCGTGGATCTCTTGCTGGGACTTCTCGACCGCGCGGTGGAACGGGCCAACGACAGGCTCGAAGAGGCCGAGAACCGGCACCATCGGCGGCTACTCGACGTCAAGCGGCTGCGCCGCCAACGTAACGAGGCGGCGACGGACCTCTACCGACCACTGGTGGAGGTCCGCAAGGCGGTGAACGGACTCTACGGCGGGGAAGCGGTGGCCGAGATCCTCGGTCTCGAGGAGCGGACCGCACGCAGCGCGAGCCCACTGCTGGAACAGGCGGGCCGGGCCGTCACCCTGCTGAGGGGATGGCGACCCTACCCTGCCAGGGCCGGTGGCACTGTCGATCCCGACGACTGGCTGGCGCTACTCGAGCCGCCGCTCGAGCAGCTGCGGACGATCTTCGTCGAGGCGAGTCCCGAGAGGCTGCGCCACGACCCGACACGTGACGCCAAGCGGCGCGCGATCACCGGCTTCGACGACGACTTCGATCCCGCTCTGCGCACGGTCTGCGCCCTGCTCGAGCTGGCGGGCGAGAGGTCCGTCGCCGAACGGCTGCGCCGTCAGCTCCGGCGGCCCCATCGTTTCGCGCACGGATCTCCTCGCCAGCCGGAAACTGCGCCTGCACCGGTGGCTATCCGCAGTTTTCGCACGGAAACGATCCTGACCATGGCTCCCGCAGCCGTTTCGAACGCAAGAACCCAACCTGAAACACGAACGCGGCCGGCAGAATCGCCGGCCGCGTTCTTGTATCTGCCGCAATCTGAACGGCGGCTATTTCTTCTTCGTGTCCTTCTTGTCGCTGTCGTCGGAAACGTCCTTGCCCAGCTCGTAGTCGACGAGCTCTAGGACCGCCATCTCCGCGCCGTCTCCTTTGCGCGGACCGAGCTTGGCGATCCGCGTGTAGCCGCCCTGGCGATCTTCGAACCGCGGCGCAATGTCGTCGAACAACTTCTGCACCAGGTGACGATCGGACAGTAGGCGCCGCACCCGCCGGCGAGCGTGGAGCGTACCGCGCTTGCCCTGGGTCACGGCCTTCTCGAAGATCGGCCGCAGCTCTTTGGCCTTCTCGAGCGTGGTAATGATCCGCTCGTGCTCCACCAACGACGCCAACTGGTTGCGGAACAGGGCGCGGCGATGGGCGGACGTTCGGCCTAGTTTTCTGCCATGTACCGCGTGACGCATGTTTCTCTCCTAAAACGGCCCTCAGGCCTGAACCTCGACCACCGCGCCGGGCGCGTGCTCCGGCACGTCCATGCCGAAATGAAGGCCGAGAGTGCCGAGGACCGACTGCAGCTCCTCGAGCGACTTCTTGCCGAAGTTCTTGGTCTCGAGCATCTCTCGCTCGCCCTTGCGGACCAGGTCACGCAAGGTGTGGATGTTCGCGTTCTTCAAGCAATTCGCCGAGCGCACCGACAGATCGAGCTCGTCGATCGACTTCGAGAGGAGCTTGTCGAGGCCCGAAAGCTCCTCGCTCTGTACTGGAGGCGCCTCCTCGCGGAGACTCTCCTCGGCGTGGGTGAAGATGCCGAGGTGGTCACGCAGCAGCATGGCACCCAGCGACAGTGCTTCTTCCGGCGGCATGGTGCCGTTGGTGAAGACCTCGAGCACCAGACGCTCGTAATCGGTCGCACGGCCGACACGCGCCGGCTCGACCTTGAAATTCACCCGCCGCACGGGACTGTGCACCGAGTCGACCGGGATCCAGCCGATGCCCATGGTGTCGCTGAAGTTCTTGTCCGCGGTCACGTAGCCGCGGCCACCCTTCACCTGGATCTGCATTTTCAGGTGGCCTTCCTCGTTCAACGTCGCGATCGGTAGATCCGGATCGCAGATTTCGATCGCCGGATCGCCGGTGAGATCGCCCGCGGTCACGAGACCCGCGCCCGCCATGTCGAGGTTGAGGAACTTGGGCTCTTCGGAATCCAGCCGGATCGGAACCTGCCGGAGATTGAGGATGATGTCGGTAACGTCCTCGACGACGCCTGGAAGCGAGGAAAACTCGTGTAGGACGCCCTCGATCTCGATCGCGGTGACAGCCGCGCCTTCGATCGAAGATAGTAGCGCGCGCCGGAGCGCGTTGCCGACGGTGGTCGCGAACCCGCGCTCGAACGGCTGGGCCGAGAACCGAGCGAAGGTCGGCGTGACGGTCTCTTTATCGATATCCACCCGCTTGGGGCGTTGAAAACCTTTCCACAGCATGAGAGGAACTCCTTCCTCGGCAAGATGACCTGAACTGACGCTAACGGAATCCGCGCTGGTTTTAACGGCTGTAGAGCTCAACGATCAATTGCTCCTGGATCGGAATTTTGATCTGCTCGCGATCCGGTAGATTACGGACTTTGCCGGAGAAGTTCTCGGGGTCGAGCTCGAGCCATTCCGGCACGCCTCGGCCGCGAGCGGTCTCGACGCTCGAACGGATGAACTCGTTCTTCCGGCTCTGCTCTTTGACGGAAATGACCTGGTCGACCCGCACCTGGTAGGACGGGATGTTCACCTTCTTGCCATCGACCTGGATATGGCCATGGCGCACCAACTGGCGTGCCTGGGCCCGAGAAGCGCCGAAGCCGAGGCTGAACACGACGTTGTCGAGTCGCCGCTCGAGCGCGATCAACAGGTTCTCGCCCGTGATCCCCTTCTTGCGGTCGGACTTGGCGAAATAGGTGCGAAACTGCCGCTCCTGGATACCGTAGATGCGCTTGACTTTCTGCTTCTCGCGCAGCTGCAGGCCATAGCCGAGCGTCCGACGGCCACGACGCTGACCATGCTGACCCGGCGGATAGGCCCGGCGCTCGATCGCACACTTCTCTTTGAAGCAGCGATCACCCTTGAGAAAAAGCTTCATCCGTTCGCGGCGGCAGAGCCGGCAAACGGAACCAGTGTGTCTCGCCAACGTACTCTCCTTCGGTCCTTCGAGGCCCCGAAGCTACGGGACGCAAGCTCTATCGAGACGCCGAAGCAGCTCCCCGGCACGCCCGAGGAACCTGCCTGGCGAATCTGTCGACCCCTACACCCGGCGCCGCTTGCGCGGCCTGCATCCGTTGTGAGGAATCGGAGTGATGTCCTTGATCGAGCTGACAGAAATGCCAGTGCTCTGCAGGGCCCGAATCGCGGATTCGCGACCGCCTCCGGGGCCTTTCACCAACACGTCCACGGATCGCACGCCGAGGTCCCTGGCCGCGGTGCCGGCTTCCTTGCCCGCCAGCTGGGCCGCGAACGGCGTACCCTTGCGCGAGCCCTTGAAGCCCGCCTTGCCGGCTGAGGCCCAGCCGATCACGTTCCCTTCCGGATCCGCGATCGAGACCTGGGTGTTGTTGAACGTGGCGTGAATGACCGCCCGTGCATGCGGCACGATGCGCTTCTCTTTCTTCTTGCCGGGCTTCTTGTCCGATCTTCCTCTGGCCATGATCTGCCTCTTCTCGCTTATTTCTTGACCTGCTTCTTACCGGCCACCGACATCCGACGCGGCCCCTTGCGGGTACGCGCGTTGGTGTGAGTGCGCTGCCCACGCGCGGGCAGCCCACGACGGTGGCGCACGCCGCGATAGCAGCCAATCTCCATCAGACGTCTGATGTTCTGAACCACTTCCTTGCGGAGGTCACCCTCCACCCGGCCTTCGTCTTGTACGACTTTCCGAATCTTGCGCGCCTCGTCCTCGGTCAGATCCTTGACCTTGACCACTTCATCGACCCCGGCCGTGCCGAGGATCGACCTGGCGCGCGAGACGCCGATTCCATGAATGTAGGTGAGTCCGACCCAGACCTGCTTGTTGGGGGGCAGATCGACCCCTGCGATGCGTGCCATCTTCCGCCTATCCTTGACGCTGCTTGTGCTTGGGGTTCTCGCAGATCACCCGCACGACTCCACGTCGCCGAATGACCTTGCACTTCGGACACATTCGTTTCACTGACGCACGGACTTTCATCACTGACCCCTTCCAGGCTCGAAACCGCTATTTCAACCGATAGATGATGCGACCACGATTGAGATCGTAGGGCGAGAGCTCCACCAGAACCCGATCCCCGGGCAGAATGCGGATGAAATGCTTCCGCATCTTGCCGGAGATGTGAGCCAGGACCGTGTGGCCATTCTCGAGCTCGGCCCGGAACATGGCGTTGGGCAGGGTCTCGCTCACTACTGCTTCGACTTCTATCGCGTCTTCTTTCGGCATGTCCTCTTCCAGTCGTTTCTTCTTCAGGCCGCTCCCAGGGCTTGTTGCGCCCCGGCGGCCTCGTCCAACCCGAGCACCCGGGGACCGGAGGGAGTTACCGCCACCGAGTATTCGAAATGAGCTGACAAAGTTCCGTCTTTCGTTCGGGCCGTCCAGCCGTCGGAATCCACCTGGACGGCGTTTCTACCGGCGTTGACCATCGGCTCGATGGCCAAAACCAGGCCCGGCTTGAGCCTCATGCCCTTGCCGGGACGTCCGAAGTTGGGTACCTGGGGCTCCTCGTGCAGAGAGGTTCCGACACCGTGACCGACAAACTGACGTACCACCGAGAAGCCGTTGCTCTCGACGTGCTTTTGAACCACGTGTCCGATGTCGGACAAGCGCCCTCTCGAGCGTACGCGCTCCACGGCGAGATCAAGGGCTTCTCTAGTGACCCGCATCAGGCGATCAGCAACGTCTGAAACCTCGCCGACAGCATAGGTCCTCGCGGCGTCGCCGTAGTAACCCTTGTACAGCACGCCACAGTCAATCCCTAGGATATCACCATTCTCGAGCGGTTTGTCGTCCGGAATGCCGTGGACGATCACGTCGTTGAGCGCGGTGCAGAGGGTCGCCGGAAAGCCCTTGTAGTTGAGGAAGGCCGGCACGCCGCCCAAGGACCGGATTTCCGCTTCCGCCCAACGGTCGAGCTCGGCCGTCGTGACACCTGGGCCGATGCGCTCGGCGAGACCCTTCAGGATTCCATGGACAATCGAATTGGCTTCGTCCATGAGGTCCAGCTCACCGGCTGTCTTGAGCACGATCATACCGCCCGTACCCCTAGGGACGCTCGCACCTGCTGCGCGACCTGCTCGATCGGCTGATCGCCGTCGATCCGACGAAGCAGGCCCTTGACGTCGTAGAAGTCCACGAGTGGCGCCGTCTTCTGCCGGTAGACGCGCAGACGCTCGCGGACGACCTCCTCACGATCGTCTTCGCGACCACGGCCCAGCGCACGCGCCACCAGGACATCTTCGGGCGCGTCGATCAGGACCACGTCGTCGAGCTCGGTATAGCGCTCGCCGACGATTTCCTCGAGGGTCGCCGCTTGCGCCGCGGTGCGCGGATAACCGTCGAGCAGGAAGCCCTCGGCCGCGTCGGTCTGGCTCAAGCGATCACGCACCACCTCGGCCATCAGCTCATCCTGCACCAGCTCGCCACGCGCCATCACGCCTTGCACCCGCCTGCCCAGCTCGCTGCCCGCCGTCACCGCGGCGCGCAGCATCTCGCCGGTCGAGATCGCGGGGATTCCGACGCTCTGCGCCAACAGAGTCGCCTGAGTGCCCTTGCCCGAGTTGGGAGGGCCGAGGAAGACGATCCGGCGTTGCCCCTTGGGGGCGCCAACGGAGCTTCTACCGCCGGCCACGGATCCTCCCCTTCTTCAGGAAACCGTCGTAGTTGCGCATCACCAGCTGGCTCTCGACCTGCTGGACGAAGTCCATGGCCACACCGACGACAATCAGCAGCGAGGTGCCGCCGAAGTAGAAGTTGATGCCCATGCCCTGAGTGATGAAGGCCGGCACGAAGCTGTCGAGCCAGTCGCCGATGAACGGCAGCCCTTCGACCTTGAAGCCACGGAGCAGGAGCTCGGGAATCACCGAAACGCCGGCGAGATAGAGCGAGCCGATCAAGGTCAGCCGGGTCAAGATGCGGTCGATGTACTCCGCGGTGCGGCGTCCGGAGCGGATGCCCGGAATGAAGCCGCCGTACTTGCGCATGTTCTCGGCCGTGTCCTGGGGGTTGAAGATGATCGACACGTAGAAGTAGCAGAAGAAGACGATCGCGCCGACGTAGAGCAAATAGTAGATCGGCTGGCCCCAACTGACCGCGTCGGCGACACTCTGCAGCCATTCGGCCTGGAAAAGGCCCGCGATGGTCGGCGGCACCATCACCACGGAGCTAGCGAAGATCACCGGGATCACACCGCCGGTGTTGACCCGCAGCGGCAGATAGGTGTTCTGGCCGCCCATGACCTTGCGGCCGACGACTCGCTTGGCATACTGCACCGGGATACGGCGCTGCGATCGCTCCATGAAAACGATGAAGGCCGTCACGACCAACATGAAACCGACCAGCAAGATGACGGCGATGGCGTTGAGGTTGCCGCTCTGCACCTGGGCGATGGTGCCGCTGATAGCCCCCGGAAGACCGATGACGATCCCGGCAAAGATAATCAGCGAAATGCCGTTGCCGATGCCGCGCTCGGAGATCTGCTCGCCCAACCACATGACGAACGCGCAGCCGGTGGTCAAGGTCAGGATCGTCACCAGGCGGAAAGTCCACCCGGGATTCGGGACCAGGTCCAGTCCACCCGGTGTCTGGAAGCTCTCGACGGAGAACGAGATCGCGGTCGACTGGATAAACGACACCACCAGGGTGCCGTAACGCGTGTACTGCGTGATCTTGCGCCGGCCGAGCTCACCTTCTTTCGACAGCTTCTCGAGGTACGGCCAGACGACCGTCAACAACTGCAGGATGATCGACGAGGTGATGTAGGGCATGATGCCCAGCGAGAACACCGCCGCCTTTTCGAGGCTACCGCCCGTGAACGTGTTGAACATCCCGAAAATCGTGTTCCGGGCCTGCTCCATGATCTCGAACAGGGCGTCCGGGTTGACGCCGGGGGTGGGGATGTTGCAACCGACCCGGAAGACCGCGAGCAGCGCGAACGCGAACATCAGCCGCTTGCGCAGATCCGGGATCGCCAGAATATTGCGGAAGCTCTCGATCACTGGCCGAGCTCCTCACAGCTGCCGCCGGCCGCCTCGATCTTCTCTCGGGCCGCGCGACTGAACTTGTGGGCTTTGACCACGAGAGCGGTCTCGATCTCACCATCGCCGAGAATCTTGACGGGATAGCCGCGGCGCACGAGGCCGCGCTCGACCAGGGCCTCGGGAGTGACCTCGGCCTCGAAGTCGGCGAGATCGCGCAGGTTCACGACCGCCACCTCTTTGCGAAAGATGTTGGTGAAGCCACGCTTCGGCACTCGCCGGATGAGCGGCATCTGGCCGCCTTCGAAACCGAGCCGGCGGCTGTAACCGCTACGCGACTTCTGGCCTTTGTGGCCTTTGCCGGCGGTCTTTCCGGTACCGGAGCCCGGGCCGCGACCTATCCGCTTGCGAGCACGGCGGCTTCCTTTGGCTGGAGACAGATCGTGTAGTTTCATGACGGCTCCTCGACGATGCGAACCAGATGCTGGATCTTCTTCACCATGCCCCTCACCGCCGCGGAATCCTCCCGCCGTACGACGTGGCGGATGCGGCGCAGGCCCAGGCTCCTCAGCACCTCGCGCTGATTGCGCGGGTATCCGATCGGGCTCTTGATCTGCTCGATGCTGATGCTCTTTTTCTCGTTCGCCATCTCTTCTCCCTCGTGCGGGGCACTCCCCTCTTACGGCGAGACCGGCGCCGTGGCCTGGTCAGCCACGATCTCCTGGCCGCGAAGCCGCCTGACCGACGCTTCAGTCCGTAGACTGAGTAGGCCCTCGAACGTCGCTTTCACGACGTTCTGAGGATTGGTCGTGCCGAGGGACTTGGTCAAGATGTCCTGAATTCCGGCGCACTCGATCACGGCGCGGACCGCGCCGCCGGCGATCACGCCGGTACCCGGCGAGGCCGGTTTGAGCAACACTCGCCCGGCGCCAAAGATTCCGGTGACCTCGTGCGGAATGGTCGTGCCCTCGATCGGCACCTCGACCATGCTCTTCTTGGCCATGTCGATCCCTTTGCGGATCGCCACCGGTACTTCCTTGGCTTTGCCGGCGCCAAAGCCGACGCGGCCGGCACCGTCGCCGATCACGACCAGCGCCGAGAAAGAGAAGTTCTTACCGCCCTTGACCACTTTGGTCACACGGTTGATGTGAACCACCTGCTCGAAAAACTCTACGTCGCGATCGAAATCCCTAGCCACGGTGCTGCTCCTTCAAGATGCTCCGATCGAAGCTGTCAGAAAACGAGTCCCTTGGCGCGTGCACCTTCGGCCAGCGCCTTCACTTTGCCATGGTAGATCGCGCCGCCGCGGTCGAAAACCACTTTCTCGATTCCCTGGCCCTTGGCACGCTCTGCCACCGCCTCGCCGACCTTCCGGGCCGCCTCGGCATTGCCGGCGGATCCCTTCAGCTCCTTGCGTAGCGCTTCCTCGGCCGAGCTCGCTTGAGCCAGGGTCCGGCTGTTCTGATCGTCGATGACCTGCGCGTAGATGTACCGCAGGCTCTTGTGGACCGCCAGCCTCGGACGCTCCGGCGTGCCCTGGACCCGATTGCGGATCCGCCGCCGCGCGCGCTGACGTCGCGTGCGCTTGACGCGCAGTTTCTTGCTGTGAGAATCGCTCATCGCTGATACCTCGGTACGGCTACTTGGCACCGGCCTTGCCGACCTTGCGCCGGATGTTCTCACCCGCGTAGCGAATGCCCTTGGCCTTGTAGGGATCCGGCGGCCGCAGCCTGCGGATCTCGGCTGCGACCTGGCCAACCTGCTGGCGATCGGCGCCCTGGATGGTGATGTTGTTCTTCTTGTCGATTTCGATCTCGATACCCGCGGGAATCGGATAAATTACCGGGTGCGAGAAGCCGAGAGCGAAGTGGACTTCCTCGCCCTTGACGTCGCCGCGGTAACCGACCCCGACCACCTCGAGCTCTTTCTTGAATCCTTCCGTGGCGCCCAGGACCGCGTTGGCCAGGAGTGCCCGCGTGAGACCGTGCCTGGCGCGGATCGGTCCACTCTCCGAGATGCGGCTGATGCGGATCGTTCCGTCCTCGATCGAGACCGGGCACTCCGGAGACACCGCCTGGCTCACCCGGCCCTTGGGGCCCTCGGCGACGAAGAGACCATCCTTGATCTCCACCTTGGTGCCCTTCGGGACCTGAATCGGTTGATGTCCTATTCGCGACATGGTTTCAAAAACCCCCTGAGCCCTACCAGAGCTCGCAGAGAATCTCGCCGCCGACCCGTTGCTCGCGGGCCTGCCGGTCGGTCAAGAGGCCTCTCGACGTCGACACGATGGCGACGCCGAGACCGTTCAACACCGGCTTGATCTCGGCGGCACGACGATAGACGCGCCGCCCGGGCTTCGACACCCGCCTTAGAAGACGCGCGGCCGGCGTCCCTTCCCGGTTGTAGCGAAGATAGACACGCAGAATGTCCTGCGGCGGCTCTTCGACCACCTCGAAGTCGTCGACGAAGCCTTCCTGCTTGAGCAGGGCGCAGAGATTGCGCTTGAGCTTCGAGTGCGGTACGTCCAGGCGATCGTGCTTGGCGATCAACGCATTGCGCATCCGGGTCAGGAGATCCGCAATCGGGTCAGTCATGCTCATCTAGTTGTCTCCTCGCTCCTGCGGCCGAAGGGCCAATCGGAGCCACTTTTCCTACCAGCTTGCCTTGATGACCCCGGGCAGATAGCCCTGGAGAGCCAGCTCCCGGAAGCAGATTCGGCACAGCGCGAACTTGCGCATGAAGCTGCGCGGGCGTCCGCAGACGCGACAGCGGTTGCGCTGACGCACCGCGTACTTGAGGTTCTTGCGGGTCTTCGCGATCTTCGCTTGGGTAGCCACTGTTTTCCTCCTCAGCTTCCAGACGGCCGCGCGAACGGCATGCCGAGCTCGCGCAACAGGAACCGGGTGCGCTCGTCGTTCGAACGCGTGGTCACGATCGTGACGTTCATCCCTTTCGAAGCCTCGACCTTGTTGGTGTCGACCTCGGGGAAGATCATGTGCTCGCGAACGCCCAGGGTGTAGTTGCCACGGCCGTCGAAGCTCTTGTTCGAGACACCGCGAAAATCGCGCACTCGAGGCAGCGCTGTCGTGATCAGGCGATCCAGGAAATCCCACATCCGCTGACCTCGCAGGGTCACCCGGCAGCCGATCGGCGTCCCTTCACGCAGTTTGAAAGCCGCGATCGACTTCTTCGCCCGGGTGATGGTCGCCGCCTGGCCGGCGATCGCACCCAACTCGGCCTGCGCGGCTTCGAGCAGCTTGAAGTTGCGGCTCGCTTCACCCAAGCCGATGTTGAGCGAGATCTTCTCGATCTGCGGCACCGCGGAGATGTTCTCGATGTCGAACTCCTTGCGGAGCTTGGGCACGATCTCTTCCGCGTACCGCTTCTTGAGTCGCGGCACGTAATGCTCGGGAGACTGCTGTGCCTTCTTCTCGGGTTTCTTCTTTGCCATGGCTTTCACCCAGCCTAATTCAAGGTCGCGTCACACTGTTTGCAGACGCGTACCCCTTTGCCGTCGTCCAACCGCTTGCGGGCCAGGCGCGTCGGCTTGGAGCACTCCGGGCACACCACCATCAGCTTCGACAACTGAATCGGTGCTTCGCGCTCCAGGACGCCGCCCTGGACCTGTCGCTGCGGGTTGGGACGAGTGTGCTTCTTGACCAGGTTGATCCGCTCGACGATGGCAGTTCCCTGGGCCGGATAGACCCTGAGCACCTTGCCGCGGGCACCGCGATCGCGCCCCACGAGCACCAACACCTGGTCGTTCTTCTTGATCTTCACCTTCGGCATTTCTTGGCTTCCTCTACAGGACCTCCGGAGCCAGAGATACGATCTTCATGAACCGCTTCTCACGCAGCTCCCGGGCCACCGGCCCGAAGACTCGGGTCCCTACGGGCTCGCGCTGAGCGTCGATCAGGACCGCGGAGTTGGTATCGAAGCGGATGTAGGACCCGTCTTTACGCCTCTGGGCGCTGCGGGTCCGGACGATCACCGCCTGAACGACCTGGCCTTTCTTGACCGTGCCGTCGGGCAAGGCCTCCTTGACCGACGCCGTGATGACGTCGCCGAGACTGCCATACTGACCGGAGGACCCGCCCAGGATGGTTATGCAGCCGACCTTCTTGGCGCCGGAATTGTCCGCTACGTCCAGCACTGTTCCCATCTGAATCATCGCTTACCTCACTTCGCGCGATCGAGGATCTCTCGCACCCGCCAGCGCTTGCGCTTCGACAGCGGCCGGCACGAGATGATCTGCACGCGATCACCCACATGGCATTCGTTGTCCGCGTCGTGGGCCGCGTATTTAGAGGTCCGCTTCACGTAACGCTGATAGAGCCGGTGCATGTAAGTGCGCTCCACCGCGACAGTGACGGTCTTGTCCATCTTGTCGCTGACCACGGTCCCGATCAGACCCTGGCGCCGGCCCTGTTCTTTCGACATCTCCGTCGTCATCTCGAAAACCCCCGCTAGCTGGCCGCTTCGGACTGCTCGCGCTCGCGCAATACCGTCAGCACGCGAGCCAGGTCACGACGCGCCTGGGCGATCCTGGAAGGATTCTCCATCTGGCCCGTGACCTTCTGCAGACGCAGCGTGAAGAGCTGTTGAGCCAGCTCGGTCTCTTTGTCTTTCAATTCGTCGCGCGTCATTTCGCGCATCGCCGCCACCTTCATCATCCGACTCCTAGACTGCTTTGCCTCACGCGGACTCGTGACGCGTCACGAAACGTGTCTTGAGCGCCAGCTTGTGCGACGCCAGCCGAATCGCCGCTTTGGCGAGCTCTTCGCTCACGCCCTCGATCTCGTAGAGCACCCGCCCGGGCTTGACCACGGCGACCCATTCCTCAGGGTTGCCCTTACCTTTCCCCATGCGGGTCTCGAGTGGCTTCTTGGTGATCGGCTTGTCGGGGAAGACCCGGATCCACACTTTGCCGCCGCGCTTGATGTGGCGGGTGATAGCGATACGGGCCGCCTCGATCTGGCGAGCCGTGACCCAGCCCGGCTCCAGAACCTGGAGCCCGAAGTCGCCGAAAGAGAGCCGGTCGCCGCCTTTGGCACGACCGCGCATGCGTCCCCGGTGGTGCTTTCTGAATTTGACTTTCTTGGGCATCAACATGGTTTCATTCCCCGTTTCTCAGAAGCAGCGCGCCTCAGGCACCCGCGCGGCGAGCCTTCTCTTTCAGAAGGTCACCCTTGTAGACCCACACCTTGACGCCGATCACGCCGTAGGTGGTCCGCGCTTCGGCGAAGCCGTAGTCGATATCCGCTTTGAGGGTGTGAAGTGGGAGGCGCCCTTCCTGGTACCACTCGCGACGCGCGATCTCAGCGCCGCCGAGACGGCCGGAAACCATGATCTTGACACCTTTCGCGCCGAAACGGAAGGCGGATTCCATCGATTTCTTCATCACCCGGCGAAAAGAGATCCTGCGCTCGAGCTGGCCGGCGATCGAGTAGCAGACCAGTTGCGCGTCCAACTCGGGACGCTGGATCTCCTGGATGTTGATGTGCACCTCGCGCCCCGTGGTCTTGCGCAAGTCGTCTCTCAGTTTGTCGACCTCGGTGCCCTTCCGGCCGATGATGATTCCCGGCCGGGAGGTGTAGATCGTCACGCGCAGCCGGTCAGCGGCGCGTTCGATGTCGATCTCCGAGACCCCGGCGTGCGCCAACCGCTTCTTGAGGCGGTCGCGCAAGCTCAAATCCTGGTGCAGGTGGTCGGCGTAGTCTCCCGCGGCATACCAGCGAGAATGCCAGGTCTTGTTGTAGGACAAGCGAAAGCCGTAAGGATGCGTTTTCTGTCCCACTCTCTATCTCCTTGCTGACTCTTCACCCTCGGGGCGGGTGTCGAGCTTGATCGTGACGTGACTCTGGCGCTTCAGCTTGCGGAATGCGCGCCCCATGGTGGTGAACCAGATCCGCTTGAGAACCGGGCCGCTGTCGACGAAGATCTCCTTGACGAAGAGCCGGTCGATGTCGAGATCCTCGTCCCGGTTCTCAGCATTGGCCACCGCCGAGCGCAGAAGCTTCTCGACCGACCGGGCCGCGCTTTTCTTGGTGTGCTGCAAGATCGAAACCGCCTCCTCGACGTCGCGGCCGCGGATGAGGTCGACCACCAGCCGTACCTTCTGAGGCGATGCCTGAAGGTGCCGGAGCTTGGCTGTTACTTCCATGCCTCGAGTCCTCCTCAGCGCCGGGCTCCGGCCATGCGCTCGCGCCTGCCGGCATGACCACGGAATGTGCGGGTCATGGCGAACTCGCCGAGCTTGTGGCCGACCATGTTCTCGCTGACGTAGACCGGAATGAACTTGATGCCGTTGTGGACAGCGATCGTGTGACCCACCATGTCGGGGGTCACGGTCGAGCGACGGGACCATGTCCTGACGACCCGCTTCTGTCCCGATTCGTTCATCCGATCGATCTTCTCCTGGAGCGAAAATTCGACGAAGAATCCCTTTTTTAATGACCTGGCCATACTCGGTTCCTAACGCTTGTTGCGCCGCCGCACGATCATGCGATCGGTCCGTTTGTTGTTCCGGGTCTTGTAGCCCTTCGTGGGAACGCCCCACGGAGTGCATGGGTGCCGGCCGCCGGAAGACCGGCCCTCACCGCCACCCATCGGGTGATCGACCGGGTTCATCGTCACCCCGCGGTTGTGGGGGCGGCGCCCGAGCCAGCGCTTGCGGCCGGCCTTGCCCAGCTTGACGATCTCGTGATCGACGTTGCCCACCTGGCCGATGGTGGCGTAGCACGACAGATGCACCCGCCGGACCTCGCCCGAGGGCAGCTTGACCTGGGCGTAGTCGCCGTCTTTGGCCATCAGCTGTGCCGAGGCGCCCGCGGAGCGCACCATCTGCCCGCCCCTGCCGATCTTGAGCTCGATGTTGTGGATCACCGAGCCCAGTGGGATGCTGCGCAGGGGCAGAGCGTTGCCTGGGTTGATCTCGGACTCGGGGCCCGAGGTCACCGTCGCGCCGACCTCGAGCTCGTCGGGCCAGAGGATGTAGCGCTTCTCGCCGTCGACGTAGTGCAGCAGCGCGATGCGGGCCGAGCGGTTGGGATCGTACTCGACGCTCGCCACCTTCGCCGGGATCCCGAGCTTGTCGCGCCGGAAGTCGATCACTCGATAGCGCCGCTTGTGGCCGCCACCGCGAAACCGGACCGTCATGCGGCCCCGGTTGTTGCGGCCGCCGATGCCCTTCTTGCCCGTGGTCAGCTTCTTGAGAGGCTGCGCTCCCGGGGTCAGCTCCTCGAACGTCGCCGAGGTCTTGAACCGGGTGCCCGGGCTCGTCGGGCGATATTTCCTGATGCCCATGACTTACGCTCCTTCGAAGAACTCGATCTGTTTCTCGCCCTCGGCGAGCCGCACGTAGGCCTTCTTCCAGTCCGGCTGCCTGCCGGCGTAGCGGCCCTGACGCCGCTCCTTACCGTGCATGTGCGCCAGCCGGACCTCGGCGACCTTGACCTTGAACTGAGTTTCGACCGCCCGCCGGATCTCGATCTTGTTGGCGTTCCGGGCGACCTCGAAGGCGTAGGTGTTCTCCACCTCGCGCATCAGGGTCGTCTTTTCGGTGATCAGCGGTCGGCGGATGACGTCCTGGATCCTCATTTGGACAGCACCTCCACGAGAGTCGAGAGGGCCGTCCGGGTCAGGATGACAAGATCTCGATCGACCACGTCGTAGACATTGACCCCCAGAGCGTCGACGGTCTTGAGCTTGGGGTTGTTGCGCGCGGCCCGCAGCAGGTTGTCGTTGTCGCGCGAATCGACCAGGAGCGCCTTGCGAGCCACTCCCAGACCATCTAGATCGCGGGCCAGGGTCCCGGTCTTGTGGGTCTCGAGAGCGAGGTCTTCGAGCACCACGAGACCGTCGTCGGCCAGCTTGCGCGACAACGCCGACTTGAGCGCATTCTTCTTCTCCCGCACGCTCAGCTTGAGCGCGTGGGAGCGTGGTTGCGGACCGTGAGTGGTACCGCCGGCGCGCCGGGTCGGGCTGCGCGCGTCGCCGATGCGAGAGCGCCCGGTGCCCTTCTGGCGCCAGAGCTTGCGCCCCGAGCCGGCGACCTCCGAGCGGACCTTGGTCTTGTGGGTGCCACGCCGTTTGGCGGCCCGGCAGGCGCGCACGGCGGTGTGGACGAGATGCTCCTTGAAGGGGTAGTCGAAGACCTCTTCCGGCAGCTCGAGCTCTCCCACGTCTTCGTTGCGGAGATTCTTGACTGTGATCTTCATCGTCTTGAGACCTTTCACGCCCCTCAGCCGCGCTTCGCTTCGCGCAGAGCCACGTAGCTGTTGCGCGCCCCGGGGACTGCACCCCGCAGGTAGATGAGGTTCTCTTCCTCGTTGACCTTGACGATCTTGAGGTTCTTGACGGTGACCCGCTTGCCGCCCATGCGCCCAGGCAGCTTGACGCCCGGGAAGACCCGCGACGGCCACGAGGCCTGGCCGATCGAGCCCGGCGCACGGTGAAACATCGAACCGTGGGTGGCACGCCCGCCATGGAAACCGTGGCGCTTGATGACACCCTGGAACCCCTTGCCTTTGGACGTGCCGACGACGTCGACGTAGTCGTCTTCCTGGAACACCGATGCCTTCAACTGGTCTCCCGGCTTGGCCGGATCCGAATCATCGATCCGGAACTCGACCAGCCGACGGGTGGGGACGACCCCCGCCTTGTCGAAGTGCCCCTGACGGGCCTTGTTGACTTTGCGCGGCGGCCGGTCTTCGACGATGCCGATCTGCACGGCGTCGTAACCGTCCACGTCGGTGGTCTTGCGCTGGACCACCTGACACGGTCCGGCCTTGACCACCGTGACCGGGACGACCTTGCCGTCGTCCGCGAAGATCTGGGTCATCCCTACTTTGATGCCGAGGATGCCTTTCATATGGTCACTCCTTCGGGTTGCCCCGTGTGGGCCTTGGGTCGCCGGCGTCTGAGAAGAGAACTCTGACTTGGCTGAAGAGACGCCGCCTGTCGACCCGGCACCCGTTCTATAGCTTGATCTCCACGTCCACCCCGGCCGGCAGCTCGAGTTTCATCAGAGCGTCGACGGTATTGCTCGTCGGGTCGTAGATGTCGAGCAGGCGTTTGTGGGTTCGGATCTCGAACTGCTCGCGCGACTTCTTGTCGACGTGCGGCGAGCGGTTCACGGTGTACCTGGCGATGTGAGTGGGCAAAGGAATGGGGCCCACCACCCGGGCGCCGGTGCGCCGGGCCGTGTCCACGATCTCATTTGTGGAGGTATCCAGAATTCGGTAATCGAATGCCTTCAACCGGATACGGATTTTCTCGTTGACCATGGCTCGTCCTCTTGCCTTTGCCCTTGCCCTTGGTTCTGTACGACTTCTGAAGGGCCGATCACTCGACGATGTCGGCGACTGTGCCGGCACCGATCGTGCGACCGCCCTCGCGAATCGCGAATCGAACGCCCTTCTCCATCGCGATCGGCGCGATCAGCTCCACCGACAGACTCACGTTGTCGCCTGGCATCACCATCTCTACG
>JAAELT010000037.1 GCA_024226315.1 bacterium
CGTAGAGATGGTGATGCCAGGCGACAACGTGAGTCTGTCGGTGGAGCTGATCGCGCCGATCGCGATGGAGAAGGGCGTTCGATTCGCGATTCGCGAGGGCGGTCGCACGATCGGTGCCGGCACAGTCGCCGACATCGTCGAATAGAGGCGTGGGGTTTGGAGCGCCCGCGAGAGCGGGTGCGGCAGAAATCTGAAGGGTAGTAGCTCAATTGGTAGAGCACCGGTCTCCAAAACCGGCGGTTGGGGGTTCGAGTCCCTCCTGCCCTGCCATCCATCCCAATCTTTGTCTTGAACTGAAAGCCCGCTGAACCTACTGCCGAGACCCATTGCACTGAAGTCCGGTTCTACGAGAGATCGTTTCGCTTAGAGGCTCATCCATGATCGACAAGCTCAAATACTTCTTCAAGGAGTTCCTTCCCGAGGTCAGGGGGGAGTGGAAGAAGGTCACCAGGCCCAATCGCCGCGAGGTGATTCAGACCACCGGCGTCGTGGTGTTGACCAGCTTCATCTTCGCGCTCTACCTGTGGGTTGCGGATCTGGTGATCCGGTGGGCCTACGAAGGAATGTTCAAGGTACTGGGGTTGTAATGCAGTGGTACATCGTCCATACGTACTCGGGCTTCGAGGAGAGAGTCGCCGAGACTTTGCGCCAGCGCGCCGACGCGCTGGACATGGCGGAGAGCTTCGGTGAGATCCGTATTCCCACCGAGACCATCGTCGAGCTCAAGGGCGGCAAGAAGCGCGAGACCCAACGCAAGTTCTTCCCCGGGTACATGCTCGTTCAGATGGTCATGTCCGACGCCGCGTGGCACGTGGTCAAGAACACGCCCAAGGTGACCGGGTTCGTCGGCACCGGCAAGAAGCCGACGCCGCTGACCCAGGAAGACGTGGACCGCATCGTCGAGCAGGTGACTTCGGCGAAGGAGAAGCCGAAGCCCAAGTATCTGTTCGAGAAGGGCGAGCCGGTCAAGATCATCGATGGACCGTTCAACAATTTCTCCGGCGTGGTCGACGAGGTCAACCTCGATCGCGACACGCTCAAGGTCATGGTGACGATTTTCGGTCGCCAGACACCGGTGGAGCTCAACTTCCTCCAGGTCGAGAAGCTCTGAAGAGGTCGAGATAATGGCGAAGAAAGTCGTCGGACAGATCAAGTTGCAGATTCCGGGCGGCCAGGCGACGCCGGCGCCGCCGGTGGGCCCGGCTCTGGGCCAGGCAGGCGTCAACATCATGGACTTCTGCAAGGCGTTCAACGCCCGGACCCAGTCGTCCCAGGGGACGATTATTCCGGTCGTCATCACGGTCTATGCGGATCGTACCTACTCCTTCATCACCAAGACGCCGCCCGCCGCGGTGCTGCTGTTGAAGGCCGCCGGTATCGCCAAGGGCTCGGGTGAGCCGAATCGCGACAAGGTCGCGACGGTGACGCGGGCCCAGGTCGAAGAGATCGCGAAGACCAAACAACCCGATCTCACCGCTGCCTCGATGGAGACGGCGGTGCGCACAATCTCGGGTACGGCGCGCTCGATGGGAATCGAGGTGGAAGGCTGAGGCAAGAGCCGGTGCGGATTCGCGGGCTGACGGCCCGCGTGACGTCAGGCCCGACGAGGAGATAGAAACGTGGCAAGGACAGGGAAGAATTACCGCAACGTCCGCGACAAGGTCGAGCAGCGCGAGTACGCTCTCTCCGAGGCGATCGGCTTCCTCAAAGAGGCCAGCTGGGCGAAGTTCGACGAGACGCTCGAGGTCGCGATGCGCCTCGGGGTCGACCCCAAGCACGCGGATCAGATGGTGCGTGGCACGGTCGTGCTGCCGCACGGTACGGGCAAGAAGGTCCGGATCCTGGTGTTCGCCAGTGGCGAGAAGATCAAGGAAGCCGAAGACGCCGGTGCCGACCATGTCGGAGGCGACGAGCTGGCGAAGAAGATCCAGGACGGCTGGCTCGACTTCGACGCCGTGGTCTCGACCCCGGACATGATGCGGGTGGTCGGTCGCCTGGGCCGGCTCCTCGGACCGCGCGGGTTGATGCCCAACCCCAAATCGGGCACGGTCACCTTCGAGGTCGAGAAAGCGGTGCAGGACATCAAGGCCGGTAAGGTCGAGTTTCGGGTCGACAAGGCCGGCGTGCTCCACGCGCCGCTGGGCAAACTCTCGTTCGAGGCCGACCAGCTGCAGGAGAACGTCGAGAGTCTGCTGAAGGCGGTGCTGCGCGCCAAGCCCAACGCGTCCAAGGGGCGTTTTGTTCAAGGCATCAGCCTGTCGTCGACCATGGGCCCCGGTCTCAAAGTGGACGAAGCCGCCGTACAGGCGTTGGAACTCTAGGAGAGACGGCATGGCACAGACGCGCGCCAAGAAGCAGGAGATGATCGATCGATACGCCGGAGGTCTGGCGGAGGCTCAGCATGCGATCTTGTTGAGCTTCAAGGGCCTGACGGTTTCCCAGGCCACCGACCTGCGCGCGAAGATCCGCGAGCAGGGTGGCTCGTACGAAGTGGTGAAGAACCGGCTGGCGCTGCGCGCCATCGAAGGTCGAGGCCTGGACGGGCTCAAGGAGCAGTTTCAGGGGCCGACGGCGGTCGCCTACATCGAGGACGACCCTGTCGTGCTCGCCAAGACGTTGACCGAGTTCCGCAAGGACGTGCCGGCGATCGAGTTCAAGGGCGCCCTGGTGGACGGGCAGGCTGTCGACGCCAGCGAGGTCGAGGCGATTGCCCAGATGCCCGGACGGCCGGAGCTCATCGCCAAGCTGCTGTTCCTGCTGCAGAGTCCCATCACCCGTCTGGCGAGAGGGCTGGCGGCGATCCCGCGGCAGCTGGTCATCGCCCTGGATCAGATCGCGAAACAGAAAGCATAAGTCCCTAGTTCATAGAACCAGTGATTCGTTCAGAAGGCGAAGGAGATAGAAATGGCAATTGCGACCGAAGATTTCATCAAGCAGATCGACGAGATGACGGTGCTCGAGCTGAACAACGTCGTCAAGGGCCTGGAAGATCACTACGGCGTGTCGGCGGCCGCCGCGGCCGTGGCCGTGGCTCCGGGGCTCGCCGCCGACGGCGGTGGCGCCGAGGAAGAGCAGACCGAGTTCGACGTCATGCTCCAGTCGTTCGGCGACAAGAAGATCAACGTGATCAAGGTCGTCCGCGCGGTCACCAACCTCGGCCTCAAGGAAGCAAAGGACCTGGTCGAGTCGGCGCCGGTTGCGGTCAAGGAAGCCATCGGCAAGGAAGAGGCCGAAGAGGTCAAGGGCAAGCTCGAAGAAGCCGGCGCACAAGTAGAGCTCAAGTAATAGTGCGGAGGTCTCTCACGATGCCTGTCTCGGCAGGCATCTCATGGATGAGGATTCCGGATGCACCCTCTCGGCGGGTGCTGCAAACGGCCACGCCCCGTGCTCGCGGCCCCGAGTGGCGAGCAGGGCGTGGTGTCTCTCGTCTCCAGACTGTCTCTCGTCAGAAGACGGTCTCACGTTGGCAGACAGTGAATCGGTATGGCTCGGTACCGCGGCGATACGCGGTCCCGGGCAGCAGATTGCTCATCAGTAGAGAGCGAGGTTATTCCAATGGATCAAAGGGTGCAGGCGCCTAGACTCGAACGCAAGGATTTCTCCAAGATCAGGACCTCGCTGCCGATTCCCAATCTGATCGATGTGCAGCGCAGGTCCTACGAACGCTTCCTGCAGATGAACCTGCTGCCCGAGGAGCGCGGCGGCCATGGGCTGCAGGCGGTCTTCACCAGCATCTTCCCGTTCTCCGACTTCCGCGAGACCTGCTCGCTCGATTTCGTCAAGTACACGATCGGCGACTGGCAGTGTAAGTGCAGCGCGCTCAAGGGGCTCGAATATCTCCGGATGACGTGCTCCAACTGCGACGCCAAGATCATGACCGAGCACCCGCTCGAGGAAACGGTCACCTGCGGCTCGTGCGGTTTCGTCAACAAGAACCGGGTGATCCGCTGCGACATTTGCGGCGGGCCGGTGGAGCTCCAGCACAAGTACTCGATCGCCGAGTGCGGCGAGCGAGGCATGACCTACGCCGCGCCGCTGAAGGTGACCTTCCGCCTGTTCGTCTACGACAAGGATCCGGAGACCGGCACCCGGATGATGCGCGACGCCAAGGAAGAGGAGGTCTACTTCGGGGAAATCCCGCTGATGACCGACTACGGCACCTTCGTCATCAACGGCACTGAGCGGGTGATCGTCAGCCAGCTCCATCGCAGCCCTGGCGTGTTTTTCACCCGGGACGCCAAGCGGGCCTACCTGGCCAAGATCATTCCCTATCGTGGCTCCTGGGTGGAGTTCGAGTACGACCAGAAGGAAGTGCTCTCGGTGCGCATCGACCGTAAGCGCAAGTTCCACGGCACGGTGTTCCTGCGCGCGCTCGGCCTCGAGACCAACGAGGCGATCCTGCGGCAGTTCTACACCCCGGTGGGGCTCACGCCGGCCGAGGGTGGCAAGTTCTCCCTGAGCCTTCCGCCGGCTGTGATGGTTCAGGAGAGGCTTCGGGACCGCCAGAGCCGCGGCGTGCGCAAACACTACAAGATCTTCGCCGGTATCACGCTGAAGAAGAAGGAGATCACGCAGCTCGAGAAGGGCGAGTCGATCTCACGCGACGTCACGATGGCCGATCTCGAGAGGGCTCTGTTCATCGCCGACGTGGTGGATCTCGAGACCGGTGAGGTGCTGTTCGAGGCCAACGATCTGGTTCCGGAGGATCTCGCCGAGCGGATCGAGGACCGGGCGACAACGGACGTCGAGGTGTTCTTCCCCGAGTGGGAACATTGCGGCAACGTTCTGACCAACACCCTGAGCAAGGACCAGACGCGCAACTCCAAGGAAGCGTTGATGGAGATCTACCGGCGCATGCGGCCCGGAGACCCGCCCACGCTCGAGAGTGCTCGCTCGCTCTTCTACGGCATGTTCTTCGACGCCAAGCGCTACGACTTCTCTCGCGTCGGGCGTTTCAAGTTCAACATCAAGCTCGACACCGAGGTGCCGGTCGAACAGAAGACCCTGTCCGCCGACGATTTCTACCGGGTGATCGAGTACCTGCTGCGGTTGCACAAGGACATCGGCCGAGTCGATGACATCGACAATCTCGGCAACCGGCGTGTGCGCGCGGTGGGCGAGTTGCTGGAGAACCAGTTCCGCATCGGCCTGGTGCGCATGGAGCGGGCGATCAAGGAGAAGATGTCGGTTCATCAGGACATCGACTCCGCGATGCCCCATGACCTGATCAACTCGAAGCCGGTGATCGCGGCGATCAAGGAGTTCTTCGGTTCGTCGCAGCTGTCGCAGTTCATGGATCAGACCAATCCGTTGTCGGAGGTCACCCACAAGCGTCGGCTGTCGGCCCTGGGGCCGGGCGGCCTGTCCCGCGAAAGGGCGGGCTTCGAGGTGCGCGACGTGCACGCCTCTCACTACGGCCGCATCTGCCCGATCGAAACCCCTGAAGGCCCGAACATCGGCCTCATCTCGTCGCTCGCGACCTACGCCCGCATCAACGACTACGGCTTCATCGAAAGCCCGTACAAGAAGGTCGAGGGCGGACGCGTGTTCGATCACCTGCGGGTGGTCCAGATCGGCGACTCGCCGTTCAAGCTGGGCGAGATCATCACCAGCGACGATCTCGAGGAGGCCAACGCCGAGTTGAAGAAGAAGAAGAAGACGCTGGCGGAGGTCGAGCCCTACGCGTTCTATCTCACCGCCTGGGAGGAAGAGAAGTACGTCATCGCCCAGGCCAACGCCCTGGTTGACGGCCGAGGCAACTTCACCGAGGAGCGGGTGATCGCGCGCCACGGCGGTGACTTCATTACCGTCGAGCGCGAGCGCGTCGAGTACATGGACATCAACCCGAAGCAGTTGGTGTCGGTGGCGGCGGCCTTGATCCCCTTCCTCGAACACGACGACGCCAACCGCGCGCTCATGGGCTCGAACATGCAACGCCAGGCGGTGCCGCTCTTGCGTAACGACTCGCCGATCGTCGGCACCGGCCTCGAAGGCACCGTGGCGCACGATTCCGGCGCCGTGGTGGTGGCCAGCCGCGGCGGCGTCGTCGACTCCGTCGACGCGGAGCGCATCATCGTGCGCGTCGAGGGTGAGGATCCAGAGACCGGCGAGGCGAAGGAGTTCGGCGCGGACATCTATCAGCTGATCAAATTCCGGCGCTCGAACCAGAACACCTGCATCAACCAGAAGCCGGTGGTCACGGAGGGCACGCGGATCAAGAAGGGTGACGTGCTGGCCGACGGGCCCTGCACCGATCAGGGTGAGTTGGCGTTGGGCCGCAATGTGCTGGTCGCCTTTATGCCCTGGCGGGGCTACAACTTCGAGGACGCCATCCTGGTATCCGAGCGCATGGTGAAAGAGGACTACTACACCTCGATCCACATCGAGGAGTTCGAGATCGAGGCACGCGACACCAAGCTCGGCCCCGAGGAGATCACCCGCGACATTCCGAACGTCGCGGAGTCGGCACTCAAGGACCTGGACGAGAGCGGCATCATCCGCATCGGCGCCAAGGCGCGCGCGGGTGACATCCTGGTCGGCAAGGTCACGCCCAAGGGCGAGACTCAGCTGACTCCCGAGGAGAAGCTGCTGCGGGCCATCTTTGGCGAAAAGGCCGGGGATGTCCGCGACGCCAGCCTCAAGGTGCCGCCGGGCATCGAGGGCATGGTGGTCGACGTCAAGATCTTCTCGCGCAAGGGCGTCGAGAAGGACCATCGGGCGCAGGAGATCGAGAAAGAAGAGATCGCCCGGCTGCAGAAGAACATCAAAGACGAGGCGCGGATTCTCACCGAGGAGCGCAACAAGAAGATCCTCGACTTCCTGGCCGGCCAGAAAGTGCTGGCCGACGTCAGCTCCCGCGACGGCGAGCTGCTGCTCAAGAAGGGCGCCAAGATCACCCACGATGCTCTGTTGCGCCTCAACCGCCAGGAGATTCTGCGCCTGCCGCTCGGCGACTCGAAGAATCATGACGTGGTGGAGAAGATTTACCGCAAGACCGAGTCGCACATCGACGTCATCCATCGGGTCAACGAGGAGCGCGTCGCGCTGTTGCAGAAGGGCGACGAGCTGCCGCCGGGCGTGATCAAGCTGGTCAAGGTCTACGTCGCCATGAAGCGCAAGCTCCAGGTGGGCGACAAGATGGCCGGCCGCCACGGCAACAAGGGCGTCATCTCGCGCATCCTGCCCGAGGAGGACATGCCGTATCTTCCCGACGGAACCCCGGTCGAGATCGTGCTCAACCCACTCGGCGTGCCGAGCCGCATGAACGTCGGGCAGATCCTCGAGACCCATCTGGGCTGGGCGGGCCAGGCCCTCGGCCTCAAGTTCGCGACGCCGGTGTTCGACGGCGCCAGCGAGAAGATCCTCAAGGACTACATGGCGGAGGCCGATCTGCCGTCCTCGGGCAAGACCGTGCTCTTCGACGGCGTCACCGGTGCCCAGCTCGAGCAGCAGGTGACGGTCGGCTTCATCTACATGCTGAAGCTCTCGCACCTGGTGGACGACAAGATCCACGCCCGCTCGATCGGCCCGTACTCGCTGATCACTCAGCAGCCGCTGGGCGGCAAGGCGCAGTTCGGCGGCCAGAGGTTCGGCGAGATGGAGGTCTGGGCGCTCGAGGCCTACGGCGCGGCCTACACCCTGCAGGAGCTGCTGACGGTGAAGTCCGACGACGTCGAGGGACGTAGCAGGGTCTACGAGGCCATCGTCAAGGGCGAGGTGCCCGAGGATCCGGGTCTGCCGGAATCGTTCAACGTGCTGGTCCGCGAGCTCCAGAGCCTGTGTCTGGACGTCGAGCTGCTGAAAACCTGAAGTCCACGGGACGGGAAGATCGAAGGAGGCACATCTTGCAGGTAGGCAATTTTTTCGAAAAGCCGCAGTCGCTCAAAGACTTCAACGCCATTCGGATCTCGATCGCGTCGCCGGAGAAGATCCATTCTTGGAGCTTCGGCGAGGTCACCAAGGCCGAGACCATCAACTACCGGACGTTCAAGCCGGAGCGGGACGGGCTGTTCTGCGCCAAGATCTTCGGCCCGATCACCGATTGGGAGTGCTTGTGCGGCAAGTACAAGCGCATGAAGCACCGTGGCGTCGTGTGCGACAAGTGTGGTGTCGAGGTGACGAGGTCGCGGGTCCGGCGTGAGCGCATGGGACACATCGAGCTCGCGTCCCCAGTGTCCCACGTCTGGTTCTTCAAGGGTCTGCCGAGTCGCATCGGCCACCTGCTCGACTTGTCGCTGCGGGACTTGGAGCGCATCCTCTACTTCGAGAGCTACGTCGTCATCGATCCCGGTGACACCGAGCTCAAGGAGCGCGAGCTGCTGTCAGAAGAGCGCTTCCGCGAGCTGCGTGAAGAGGTCGGCGATGATGAGTTCGAGGCGCGCATGGGCGCCGAGGCAATCAAGGAGCTGCTGTCGCGCATCGATCTCGAAGAGCTCGCCGAAGAGCTGCGCATCGTGATGAAGACCGACACCAGCCAGATCCGTCGCCTGAAGGCGGCGAAGCGGCTGAAGGTCGTCGATGCGTTCCGGCGCAGTGGCCATCGTCCCGAGTGGATGATCCTGGACGTCATCCCGGTCATTCCGCCGGAGCTGCGTCCGCTGGTGCCGCTCGACGGCGGGCGATTCGCCACCAGTGATCTCAACGATCTCTACCGCCGGGTGATCAATCGCAACAACCGGCTCAAGAAGCTGCTCGAGCTGCGCGCGCCGGAAGTCATCGTGCGCAACGAAAAGCGCATGCTGCAGGAGGCGGTCGACGCGTTGTTCGACAACGGCCGCCGCGGTCGCGTGCTCAAAGGCTCGAACAACCGGCCACTGAAGTCGCTCTCAGACACGCTCAAGGGCAAGCAGGGGCGTTTTCGGCAGAACCTGCTGGGCAAGCGCGTCGACTACTCCGGCCGTAGCGTAATCGTCGTCGGTCCCGAGCTGACCCTCGACCAGTGCGGTTTGCCCAAGAAAATGGCACTCGAGCTGTTCAAGCCCTTCATCTACAACCGGCTGGAAGAAAAGGGACTGGTGGGCACCATCAAGGCGGCCAAGGAGATGGTCGAGCGCGAAGAGGACGCGGTCTGGGACGCTCTCGAGGAGGTCATCCAGGACCACCCGGTGCTCCTGAATCGTGCTCCGACGTTGCATCGTCTCGGCATTCAGGCTTTTCAGCCGACCCTCATCGAGGGCAAGGCGATCCAGATCCATCCGCTGGTCTGCGCCGCGTTCAACGCCGATTTCGATGGCGACCAGATGGCGGTGCACGTACCGCTGTCTCCCAAGGCCCAGATCGAGAGCCAGGTGCTGATGCTGGCTGCCAACAACCTGCTGAGCCCGGCTCACGGCCGGCCGCTGGCGGTGCCCAGCCAGGATCTGGTGCTTGGCGGCTACTACCTGACCATGGCGCGGGAGGGCGCCACGGGCGAGGGCCGGGTGTTCTCCGACTTCGACTCGGTGCTCATCGCACTCGAGCTTGGCGACGTGGAGACCCAGACCCGGATCAAGGTCCGCTACACGGGCGAATTCATCGATCTCACGCGCCAATACGACAGTCAGGACATCGTCCACGCCGAGGTGGAGTCGCTCGAGAGATCCCTGGTCGACACCTCGGTGGGCCGGGTCATCCTCAACATGAACCTGCCCGAGGAGATGCCCTACATCAACGGGCTGCTCAAGAAGAAGGGGCTGCAGGAGCTGGTGAGCTACTGCTTCATCCAGCACGGCAACGACATGACGGTGAAGATGCTCGATGAGCTGAAGGAGGTCAGCTTCTTCTACGCCACCAAGGCGGGCATCTCGATCGGCATCGACGACATGGTGGTGCCGAGCGCCAAGGAGACCCTGATCGACGACGCGCGCGGCGAGGTGCTGGAGATCGAGAAGCAGCGCACCGCCGGCGTCATCACCGCAGGTGAGCGGCACAACAAGATCATCGACATCTGGCACCGCGTGACCGAGAACGTCTCCGAGGAGATGTTCGGGGAGATGCAGCGTGAGGAGGAGGCCGGGGGGCCGATGAATCCGATCAAGATGATGGCCGACTCCGGCGCCCGTGGCTCGCGCGAGCAGGTACGCCAGCTGGCCGGTATGCGCGGCCTCATGTCGAAGCCTTCGGGCGAGGTCATCGAGACTCCGATCGAAGCCAATTTCCGCGAAGGCCTCACCGTGCTGCAGTACTTCATCTCCACCCACGGCGCCCGCAAAGGCCTGGCGGACACGGCGCTCAAGACTGCGGATTCGGGCTACCTGACCCGGCGCCTGGTCGACGTCGCCCAGGACGTCATCGTCTCGGAGCTGGATTGCGGCACTATCGACGGCATCTACGTGTCGGCGATCATGGAGGGCGGCGACACCCTGGAGCCGCTGCGTGACCGCATCGTCGGTCGCGTCAGCCAGGAGGAGATCTACGACCCGATGACCGGCGAGCTGGTGCTCGACATCGGCGAGGAGATCACCGTGACGCTGGCCGCCAAGATCCAGGGCGCGGGTATCGAACGGGTGAAGATCCGTTCGGTGCTGACCTGTGAATCGCGCCGCGGCGTGTGCATCCAGTGCTACGGCCGCAACCTGGCCACCGGCAAGACGGTCGACATCGGCGAGGCGGTGGGCGTCATCGCGGCGCAGTCGATCGGTGAGCCGGGCACCCAGCTGACCATGCGGACCTTCCACTACGGCGGCACCGCCAGCCGGGTCTCGGAGGAATCCAAGCACCTGGCGCGCAACCCTGGCCTCGTGAAGTTCATCAACGTCTCCACCGTCGACTCGAAGAAGGGCGACCTGGTGGTGGTGAACCGCAACGGCA
>JAAELT010000038.1 GCA_024226315.1 bacterium
GGTGGTGCTCAACAGGATAGCAATAAGAATGGCACTGAAAATCCAGAGCTTATTCGGCCAAAACAGGTAGGCTAAGAATCATATGTGTTGCTGTTTCAGTCACTGCATCGGCTGAGTTTTCTATCGGGTCTTGACAGCGTGTACAGTTGTATTGTTTTCGACTCGAATCTCGCAGGGATTACCTTCTACCCCGGGGTGGGGGTGGGTTCTTCCATAGTGGGGGTGGGTACATACGTGCCGCTCATTCGGGTAGGGTTTTTGCCGATTTCAGGTATCTTTTCGGGTATCTTTTTTGCCGATTTTGGTATACATTTGGGTGTCATTTCGAAAATTTCGGGTAGCATCTTTGTCTCGGGTACCCTATCACGTCACATTTCAATAGCGGTATCGTTCGGGGTTGATGTTCAATTTCGAATAGGACTATCGGCGGCCTTAAGCGAGCCCCCGGTATTCCACATAAAACATCCCGTCGAAGATCAAAGTAATGACGTCAGTCCAGGTATCTTTTCAGGTATATATTTCACGGTATTTGGTATCCATTCGGGTATCTTTTTCACGATCTGTAGGTATCCATTCGGGTGTACCTTTCGACCCCAC
>JAAELT010000039.1 GCA_024226315.1 bacterium
TGGGCGTTCGGCTTCTTCTCCCTGACCCTGGCGATCAAGGCGACCGTCGGTATTCTCCTGGGGCGGGTCAGCGCCGCGGGTGACGACGCCGCGACCGCCATCTGGGGCGAGTTGGACGCGTAGGAGGTTGCATCATGAATCGAGCCACCCTCATGCTTGCGTTGCTCATCGCTCTTCTGTGGTCCGCGGGGCCACCGGCCTACGGGGCACAGGAAGACGCGGGGGCCGCGGGCGACGGCTGCGTGGCATGCCACGAGAACCCGGACTTCCTGGTCACCGACAAGAAGCTCTACGACTACTTCCAGAGCTGGCGCGCGTCGATCCACGGCCAGGAGGGCGTCTCGTGCACCGACTGTCACGGCGGTCGCGCCGACGTCGCGAGCAAGGCGGAAGCGCACGGGACGATGAGCGGATCGTCCGGGGGCGAGACCGCGGTCAGCTTCGGGCGGGTTCCGAGCACCTGCGGTAGCTGCCACGAGGACTTCCTCCAGGCCTATCGAAAGAGCCGCCACTCCCGGTTGTTGAAGGTCGGCGGACAGGGCCAGATAGGCCCCAACTGTGTGACCTGTCACGGCTCGCTCGACGCCCGCGCCCCCAA
>JAAELT010000040.1 GCA_024226315.1 bacterium
AGCCGGTGCTCTGCTGAGTCTCCGCCTCGAGGGCGCGATAGAGATCGCGGGTGTACATGCGCATCTCGACCGAGGTCTCCGAGGTCGAGCCGAAGGTGGTCATCAGGCCCGCCGCATGCCAGGTCGTGCCCGAGGTGAGCTGATCGCGTTCGAGGAGGACCACGTCGTTCCAGCCGAGCTGGCCGAGGTGATAAGCGACGGAGCAACCGATGATGCCACCGCCGATGATGACGACGCGCGCACTATCTGGAATTGGATCTACTGGCATGGGCAAATCCCCCGATCGAGGTCGAGTCAGCAAAGCTCGATGGCACGAATCTGTCTGATGGAGTTGCGGGGCCAGTGCTTGCCGTGCGAGCCGCAGAACGGGACGGAACGCTCACTGTGTCCGCGAAACGATGTCCGCGAAACGACGAAGGGAGGGAGCTCGGTCCCGGAAGCAGAAGTCTATCAGGCCGGCGAGCGCCATACCGCCATCGCGATGTGACGGCGCCCGCGCCGCGGGGCGCGGCCCAATCACAAAAGTCATAGGCGCCCGCCCCACGGGGCGCGGATCGGTAACAAGAATTACTGGCGCCCGCCCCACGGGGCGCGGACCGCTGACAAGAATTACTGGCGCCCGCCCCACGGGGCGCGACCCAAGAACGAGAAATAATGGCGCCCTCCCCGCGAGGCGCGACCCAAAAACGAAAAATAGTGGCGCCCTCCCCGCGGGGCGCGACCCAAAAACAAAAGTTATTGGCGCCCTCCCCGCGGGGCGGAGAGGCGAAACACCGTTCGCCGGCACTCGCGGAGCGGCGTCAAGTCCTGAAAACACGGCCACTTGGCCTTGCAGAGCGCGGAAGCGGCGTCGCGGAGCCGCCGGCGCCGGAATTTCGGCGCCGGCGGCTCCGCGACGATTCTCGGGGTGACCGCAAGATCGGACGGACTTTTTGCGTCTTGTATAGGGTGACTGGCGACGATGGCGCCCAGGGCAACCCGGCCGCGAATCGCCGCCCGAGCATCCGGCCATCGCCCGCACGGGCCGGTCGAGCCGCGGCGCGTAGTCGCGGAATCGGTCCGAGATGGGCGCGGTCGCCACTCGGGAGATCCATACATGCCTCGAGGACCCAGGTACCTTCCACCAGGTTGGAGCGTCGAGATCACCACCAGCACGATCAACGGCTTCTTCCTCCTCCCCGTCACGCCCCACTTCGCCCGCATCTTCGTCGGTGTTCTCGCCCGCGCCCAGGAGAAGTACCCGGTGCGGATCCACGCCGCAGTCGCGGTCTCCAGCCACTATCACCTCATTCTGACTCCCGATGACGCAGAGCAGCTCGCCGATTTTATGGAACACGTGAATGGAAATCTTGCACGCGAGGCCGGCAGGCTCGTCGGATGGCGGGGCCGGTTCTGGCGCGAGCGGTATCACCTGATCCCGATCAGCCCCGAGCCCGAGGCGCTGGAGAGCCGCCTGCGCTACGTGCTCTCGAACACCGTGAAGGAGAACCTCGTCGCCCGCGTCACCGACTGGGAAGGCCTGCATTGCGCACAGGCACTGATCGACGGCAAGC
>JAAELT010000041.1 GCA_024226315.1 bacterium
CAGCTCGTAGAGCACGACGCCCAGCGAGTAGACGTCCGAGCGCGTGTCGACGTCGAGGCCGGTCAGCTCCGCCTGCTCGGGGCTCATGTACTCGGGGGTGCCGATCCACTGGCCGAGCTCGGTGAAGAGAGTGCGCTCGGTGAGCCGCTGCGAGGTGGCTTTGGCGACTCCGAAGTCGATGATCTTGGGCACCGGCCGGCCGTCCTCGACGGCGACGAGGATGTTCGACGGTTTGATGTCGCGGTGGATGATGCTCTTCTGGTGGGCGTGCTGCACACCATCGCAGACCTGCATGAAGAGCATCAATCGGTCCCGTGTGCTCAGTCGTTGGGTGTCGCAGTACTCTGTCAGCGGTACGCCCTTGACATACTCCATCGCGAAGAAGGGGCGGCCCTCGTCGGTCGACCCGGCCTCGTAGACCCTGGCGATGTTGGCGTGACTCATGAGGGCCAGTGCCTGGCGCTCGGCCTCGAAGCGCGCCAGCACCTCCTTGGTATCCATGCCCCACTTGATGAGCTTGAAGGCCACCCGGCGTCGGACCGGGCGCTCCTGTTCGGCCTCCCACACCTCGCCCATGCCGCCCTCGCCGAGCCTCTGCAGGAGTCGGAAGTTGCCGATCCGCTCGGGCGGGCTTCTCTCCTCCGGCGGATCCGTCGCCGACCGGTCGAACTCCAACAGGGCTGCCACCTCGAGACGGAGGTCGGCCTCGCCGGCGCAGGCTTCATCGAGGTACGACGAGCGCCGGTCCGGCGGTAGATCGCAAACGGCCAGAAAGATCTCCTTGGCTCTGCGGTGCCGATCGCCGCTCATGACGGGCGCGCCTCCGACAGTCTGAGGCGAAGCCACGCCTGGGCATGGCGCCAGTCGTTCTCGACCGTCCGCCTGGACACGCCGAGCACCTCGGCCACCTGTTCCACCGTCAGCCCGCTGAAGAAGCGAAGGGTCACGATCTTCGCCTCGCGCTCGTCGATCTCGGCGAGCTGCTCGAGGGCCGAGTTCAGGTCGAGGAGCTGCTCCGGATCGAGTGCCGCAACACCCAGAGAACCGACGGCTTTCGACAGGGTGACGCTTCGCCACCCGGCGCCCCTCTTCAGCGCCCCACGTCCGCGCGCGTGATCGACCAGAAGGCGGCGCATGACGCCGGCACCCACCGCGAAGAAGTGCGTCTTGCCCTTCCAGTCGGCTCGCGTCTGGTCGACCAGCTTGAGGTAGGCCTCGTGCACCAACGCGGTCGGCTGCAGGGTGTGGCCCGGCGTTTCGCGACTCATGTAGCCATGCGCGAGCCGGCGCAGCTCGTCGTAGACGACCGGAAACAGCTCCTGCGCGGTGGCGCGATCAACCTCTCCGGCGCCGCTCAGACCGGAGATGATTTCCGTCACGTGTGTCTTCGCCTCGCCGGTCACCCGCCGCCTCCTGCGGTCAGTTCCGGATGACGTTTCCTACGGCAGGTTTCGCGCCACCTGTCGGTTGCTACGCATTCGGCACCTGCACCGTTTCAGGGTTGCGGAGTATCGGTCGCGAATCCGCGTTACCAACTGGAGGACGAAACAGGACCAGAGACTGAATCCATAGTAATCCAGAAAGGGAAGCATCATGAAAAGAATCAGCTCGATGCCGTGCCTCGGCCTGCTGGCCGCTCTTGCCTTGACGTTGGCCGCCCCGGCCGCTGCCCACCAGGGAGGGGGCCACGCCTACGGCCTGGTCAAGCAGGACCTGAAGCTCTATTTCCAGACCCTGGCCGACGCGCGCGCTTTCAGCGGCGCGGTGCTGGTCGCCCGCGACGGCAAGATCCTGCTCGAGCGGGGCTACGGCATGGCCGACTACGAGCAAGGGATCCGCAATCGGCGGGACACGGTGTACGCCGTCGCCTCGTTCACCAAGGCCTTCGCCGCCATGTCGATCATGATGCTCGCGGAGCGCGGGCAGCTCGACGTCGACGATCCCGTGGCCGAGCACATTCCGGGTTTCCCCAATGGCGAGGTGATCACCATCCGCCACCTGCTGAACCAGACCTCGGGGCTCTACGAGTATCTGCTGAGCCCCGACCTGTGGGCGAGCTTCACGCTCGCTCACACGCCCATGGAGCTGCTGGACTACTTCGTCTACGAGCCCCTGGGCTTCACGCCCGGAAGCCAGCACCAGTACAGCAACTCCAACTACGTCACCCTCGGCGTGATCATCGAGAACGTCTCCGGACTGCCCTTCAGGGACTTCATCCGGCTGAACATCCTGGATCCCTTGGAGATGGACCACACCAGCTACGATCCTTTCGAGCTGGACTTCCCCGACAAGGCCATCGGCTACGACGACATCACGGCGGATCCGCCGGTGCCGACCTCGATCTACGCCCACCCGACGATCCCCTACAGCGCGGGCGGGATGGCCTCCACGGTCGAGGATCTCTACCGGTGGGACCAGGCCCTCTACACCGAGACGCTGGTCTCGGCGGCGACGCTCGAGGAGATGTTCACTCCCGGCCACGGCGATTACGGCTTCGGCTGGTACATCGACGAGCTGGTGGTCGATGGACAGCCGCACAAACAGATCTGGCACTGGGGCTCCTTCTTCGGCCTCCACGGCTACATCTCGCGGCTGGTGGACGACCGCGTGACGATCATCATCCAGCTCAACATTTCGCCCGTCTCCGACAGCCCAGAGGAGCTCCGACCGATGGCCGAGGACGTGGCCGCGATCGTCTTCAGCCACGATTGACCCGGCCCAGGAGCCTGTTGCGAACAGCTGGCCAGCTTTTCGACAACTGGCTCCTGGTGCGGTGGGGCTGGGCGAGAACGTCGAGCGCGGGCGGTGTTCTAGCTTCCTAGGCGCTACGGCGGGCGGCGCACGGGCTGTCGCCGCGAGGTACTTCATCGGACTCTCGCCGACCAGCTGGCGAAAGCGGTCGGCGAAGCTCGACCGGGAAAGTCCGGCATGGCTGGCCAGGTCATTGAGGGACCAGTCCCGCGCGTAGTCGCCGTGAAGCGCGGAGAGCGCCCGCCCGAGGTGGGGATCGCGCACCGCGGCGACGAAACCGTTTGGTTGGGGAGTGCGGTCGAAGAACACCCGCAGGGTCTGCATCAGCAAGGCCTCGGCCAGGCGATCGACGACCGCCGAAGCGCCGCGCTGCCCAGCCGCCGACTCGGCGGCCGCGAGTCGCCGCCATCTTTTCCAGCACTTCTTCGGCCGGGGAGGTCTCGGCGTCGCGGGCGTGCGCGATCTCGTGCGCGTCGCCGTGCGGCAGCAGCGCGATGTCACCCGCGGTCATTTCCACCGGCTCGTGGCCGGGGAGACGCAACCAGCAGACTCACCGGCTGGCCCTGGTGGAGATCATTGTAGAACAGCAGCAACTCACCGTTGTACAGCCGGGGTGGTGCTCGACGGCTATGACGTGGTGGCGTACCACACGGAAGATCGCGCCATGCGGCCCAGCCCGGGGTCTCCTGCTCGAAGCGACGCGACGGGACCTCGAGGACCGACTACCTCGAGAGGTAGCCGGCCATGCGGATGCATTCCCGTCAATCCATACCCAGCGGCCCCAGCGGGAAGATGCCGAGCAGATAGAAGCTCCCCGTGGTGACGGGCGGGTCGACCAGGAAAGGCGGTGTCGGCACGCCCGGGATGATCCCCGACGTGACGCCGTCGATGTGGATGATGACCGCCACGGCCACGGGACGCGACGGGCTTCGAACGAGCTCCGGACGCCCGTCGGGGCCGATCGACTGGAACCCGGTCACCGGGTCGAACTGACGCAAGTAGGAGCCACCCACCGGTTCCAACTGCGGGCCCGCCGGAAAGTCCATGCAGCAGGTCGGCTGCTCGGCGACGGAGCCGACCGGCGCCAGGCCCTGGTTGGGGAGCACCATGCCGTTGACCAGGGGGACCTGCTCCGACTTCAGGGGGTTGTAGTCGAGCGACACCGTCAGGCGCGCCTTGCCGTTGGGCAGGATGCGGAACTGGTTCGGCTCGTTGCCCAGCCCTTCGGCGAAGGCGGCGTACGTAGGCGCCACGGGCGTGTCCATGTGGGCGACGGACGGCTGGCCGGGGCCGATCGGCGCGAAGATCGGATCCGGCGGCGGCTGACCGGGAGGAAAGTGGACGAACCATGCCGTCGCGACCTGATGCGGCGACATCCCGTCCAATTTGATCGTGAACCTCGCCTTGTCGTTCTCCCGGACGCGGATGCGCAGCTCGCCCGAGGGGTCCGGCGCCACGATCGCCGGATCGGTTCCGACCGGGACCGGGCACGGGGGCGACATCATCGCCGCCGGCGGGAAGCAGATCATGTCCAGGGTCTCGTCGAGGACGATCGGTGACGCACCGGAGCTCGCGACTCCCGAAAGCGCCAGGGCGAGCCAGAGGGCTCCCAGGCGCCGTGCCGCTCTCGTTCCGTGGCGCCGACTTCGCGGATTTTCGTTCTTCATGCGTGTTCTCCTTTGCAGCTCGAGAGAGAGGGTCATTGGTCGTCCACTTTGACGGAGACCGTCTGTTTCTTGCCGGAGCGAAAGGTCAGGGTCAAATCGACCGTCTGCCCCTCCGTCAGGTGCCGTTCGGGACCCATCAGCATCAGATGTCTGCCGCCCGGCTCGAAGCGGGCCTGGCCGCCGGCCGGAACGACCACCGCGTCCAGGTGACGCATCTTCATCAGGCCGTCGACCATCGCCATCTCGTGGGGCTCGATCTTCTCGAACGCCGGGCTCTCGACTTTGACCAGCGTCACGTCTTCGGAGCCGACGTTGATCAGCGTCAGGTAGCCGGCGTTCATCGCCGCCTCGGGATGCGCTTCGCGAATCCATGCGTTCATGATCGCCACCGCGTCGCCGGAGGCCGCGGCGCCGGTGGGCATGCCATCGGAGAGCATGTCGCCGGTATCCATGGGCGGAGCATGGGAGGGCGTCACGGAGGCCACCACGGCGGTGGCCCGGCGCGCGCGCCGTTCCCGGGCTCGCTGCATCTGCACGCGGCGGCTCTCGGTGCCGATGTAGCTCAGCACGTCTTCCACGTCGATCTTGCTCAGGCGCATGTTGGGCATGGGCTGATTGTTGTACTTGGCGAAGAGTCCCATGGCGATGGGGTCCTTCTCTTCCAGCATCTTGTCCGGAAAGGCGATCCAGCGACTCAGCCACGGCCGATCCCGCCTCTTCGTCACCCCCAGCAAGTCGGGCCCCTCGAGGCCCGGTGCCAGACCTTCCCCACCACTTCCGATGGTGTGACAGGTGGCACAGCGAGTGCGGAACAGGGTTTCCCCCTGGGAGATGTTGCGCACCTCCGGGGCGTCCTCGTAGGCGAGGTCGGCTTCCGGGGCATCCTTGAAGCCGTGGAGCGCGCTGCCGAGCTCTCTGGCCAGGATGTAGGGGTTCTCGAACGGCGAGCGCTTCATCCACTGGCCGGTGGCCTGATTGCCGATGATGAGGTTCAAGTTGTGGTTGTTGGAGCCGTCCTGGATCTCTTCGATGTACAGGCCCAGCTTCCGGCGCAGCAGCGTGATGTCCGACTCCTTGCCGGTCAGAAACCACCAGCCCGGCTGAGCCCGATATCTCTCGGCGTACTTGGCGAGCACCTCCGGCGTGTCGTTCTCCGGGTCGATGGTGATCGAGTACATGAAGACGTCCTGGCCGACG
>JAAELT010000042.1 GCA_024226315.1 bacterium
ACTGAATAGCCCTATGACCTCCTGGGTCTCGATCGCCAGCGGGTGAGAGTCCCGCCCGGGGAGTTGTCGGTACACCCTGGTAGTCGCCGGAGCAGTTGATGCGGGTAACCGTCCGGCTGCCGACCGGGGTGCCGACCGGGGTGCCACCCACCCCGGTCACACCCCGGTCACGCCCCGGTCACCCGCCGACCGCCGACCGCCGACCGCGGTGCCGTGCGCCTTCAGCCGAACTGTACCGTCAGATCCTTCAAACTGATGACGGCACCCGTCTGGCGCAGAAAGTCCATCCCGAGAATCCCCTGGATCTCGAAGCCGTAGTCCATGCCGCCGATCTCAACTTCGAAGTTCGAGACCGAAGCTTCGCCGACGGCCAGACGGTCCATAACGCGCATGTACACAACCTCCGTACCGCCGATGCCGCGAAGCTTGTTGATGACGTCTTCCGGCCGTGGGCTGATGCCAACCGCCTCGACGACGTCCGCCGACAGCACTGTGCTCGCGGATCCGGTGTCGATGAGAACCGGCTTCAGCTCGACCGAGCCGCCTTGATGAACGACGAGAGCTGAAACGAAGGGAAGTTTATGCCGGAGCTCGAGATTCATGATCTCCCCGAATGCCCAGCCATCGGCGCTCGCGGATCTCGATCTCGCCGCGACTCGTATGTACGAAGTAGAACTCTCGATCAGGGAACTTCTGGTAAAGGCGACGGCAGCCCTTCATCGCCAGGCTCCCGTCCGAGCATTTTTCGACCACCGCCATATGATCGAGATGACGATGGCGGTCCGGACTCGTGTGAGCTTCCAGCGCCTCGACGATCAGCCACTGATCGGGGTAGGCCTCGCGGATTTCGGTCCACAGCATGGCGTCCTCCATAGCGGTCAGGATCTCTCGGCGAAAGCCGTCGACAAACAGAGTATATCCCGCCGGCGCCAGCCATCTCGATCACGCCGCCCACCCGACCGGGGTGGAGGAGCCTGCCTTGCGGCACACTCTTCGCACCGTCATACTCTTGGTATGAAGACTGCGATCTCGGTCCCCGACCATGTCTTCGAGGACGCTGACCGTCTCGCCGAGCGGCTCGCCAAGACCCGCAGCCAGCTTTATACCGAGGCGATGGTCGAGTACCTCACGCGCCATGATCCCGATACCGTCACTTTGGTTCTCGCGGTGCGTCGGTGACCGAGCCTGGTTCAGGAGCTTGAATACAGAGCACGTCAGATAGCGGTCGGATCAGCTTCGAATCCGCTCGCCCTTGGGATCATAGAGCGGGCGCAGCGACGCTCGTGCAGCATGACGCTGCCCGGCGATCTCGATCTCCCAACTGCCCGACTCGACGAACCCACGCGTCACCCGCTCGCCCGGCTCGACGTAACCGAGGCCGACGCTCGCGCCCAGGGTATGCCCGAAGGCTCCTGCGCGAATCGTTCCGACCGAGACTCCATCTCGCCAGATCACCTCTCCGTGGTATATGAGGGGCTCGGAATCTTCGAGCAGGAATTGCACCAATCTCCGGTGAGGCACGCCCTCGTTCTTCTGGGCTGCCAGAGCGTCCCGTCCGATGAAACCGCCCGGCTTGTCGAGCTTGACCGCAAAGCCGAGTCCGGCTTCGAGGGGTGTGTCGATATTGCCGATGTCGTGCCCAAAGTCCCGGTAGCCTTTCTCGAGGCGCAGGCTGCTCAAGGCCTCGAGTCCTGCGTGCTTGAGCCCGTGGGCCGCACCGGCCTCGATCAATCGATC
>JAAELT010000043.1 GCA_024226315.1 bacterium
CCAAAAATTGCCGATTTCTTGGATTTTTTTTCTTCTTTTTTATGAGCTAAATAGCTTTATTTTTACCTGGAATGGGCATTGGAGTGGTTTAATTTACCCTTAGACAGCTTTTTTTATATGATTGGGAGCTATTTAGAGACCCTTGATTATGATCGATTTTTGGCCATTTTGCCTTAGTATAGCCTTGCCTTTTTGCCCAAAAATTGCCGATTTCTTGGATTTTTTTTCTTCTTTTTTATGAGCTAAATAGCTTTATTTTTACCTGGAAAGGGCATTGGAGTGGTTAAATTTACCCTTAGATAGCTTTTTTATATGATTGGGAGCTATTTAGAGACCCTTGATTTTGATCGATTTTTGGCCATTTTGCCTTAGTATAGCCTTGCCTTTTTGCCCAAAAATTGCCCATTTCTGGGTTTTTTTTTCTTCTTTTTATGAGCTAAATAGCTTTATTTTTACCTTGAAAGGACATTGGAGTGGTTAAATTTACCCTTAGACAGCTTTTTTTGATGATTGGGAGCTATTTAGAGACCCTTGATTTTGATCGATTTTTGGCCATTTTGCCTTAGTTTAGC
>JAAELT010000044.1 GCA_024226315.1 bacterium
GGGGCCCCTCGACGGTGACCTTCCAGTAGCCGAAGGCGGCATTGTCGAAGATCTTCGACTCCTCCGTCTCCTCGAAGGCCAGGAAGACGTCGCAGATGCGCCGGATGTCGGGCTCGGACAGCTCGCAGTTCTTCTTGCCCAGGTTCTTGCGCAGCGGCTGGAACCACTTCGTGGCGTCGATCAGCTGCACCTTCCCCCGCCGATGCTCGGGCTTCTTGTTCGTGAGCACCCAGACGTAGGTGGCGATGCCGGTGTTGTAGAACATGTTGAGCGGCAAAGCGACGATCGCCTCCAGCCAGTCGCTCTCGATGATCCAGCGCCGGATATTGCTCTCGCCCTGGCCGGCGTTGCCGGTGAACAGCGACGAGCCGTTGTGCACCTCGGCAATGCGGCTGCCGAGCGGGGTGTCGCGCTTCATCTTCGACAGCATGTTGGCCAGGAACAGCATCTGGCCGTCGCTCGAGCGGGTGATCAGCGAATACTCCGGATCGCCCGCGTGCTCGATCAGGAAGCGCGGGTCGCGCATGCCCTTCTTGCCGCCCATGCGCTCCAGATCGCTCTTCCAACTCTTGCCGTAGGGCGGATTCGAGAGCATGAAGTCGAACTCGCGGGAGGGGAAGGCGTCGTTCGCCAGCGTCGAGTGCTCGGGCCCGCCGACGATGTTGTCGGCCGCCTCGCCCTCGCCCTTGAGCAGCAGGTCGGCCTTGCAGATGGCGTAGGTCTCGGCGTTGATCTCCTGGCCGTAGAGGTGCGTCGCCACCTGCTTGCCGTGCTCCTCGGCGAGCTGCTGCAAGGTCTCCTCCGCCACCGTCAGCATGCCGCCGGTGCCGCAGGCGCCGTCGTAGAGCAGATAGGTGCCCGACTCGATCCGTGCGGCGACGGGCAGGAATATCAGCCGCGCCATCAGCTTTACGGCGTCGCGCGGCGTCCAGTGCTCGCCCGCCTCCTCGTTGTTGTCCTCGTTGAACCGGCGCACCAGCTCCTCGAACAACGTGCCCATGGCGTGATTGTCGAGGCCGGGCAGCCGCACCGTGCCGTCGGCACCGTAGACCGGCTCCGGGCTCAGGTTGATGCCCGGGTCCAGGTACTTCTCGATCAGCGTGCCCAGGGCGTCGGCGCGGGAGAGGCGCGGGATCTGGTTGCGGAACTCGAAGCTCTCCAGGATGTCTTGCACGTTGGGCGAGAAACCGTCCAGATAAGCCTCGAAGTCGGCCTTGAGCGCCTGCTGGCTGGCGCGGGCACGCAAGTCCCGCAGGGTGAACTTCGAAGTGTTGTAGAACGCCTGTCCCGCGGCCTGGCGCAGCGCCTGGTCCTGATGCACGATGCCCGCCATATCGAGCGAGGCCTTCATGTCCAGCACCGCCTCGTTGGTGGGCTCGAGCACCACGTCGAGCCGGCGCAGCACGGTCATCGGCAGGATCACGTCGCGGTACTTGCCGCGCACGTAGAGGTCGCGCAGCACGTCGTCGGCGATACCCCAGATGAAGTTGGCGATCCAGTTGAGCTGACCAGGGTCGGTGACCGGCGGCTCAGACGCGGGACCGGCGGGCGGGCTCGACATCGGCGGCGGCGCCGGCGAGGGGGCGGACTCTGATTCGGCGGGGGCAGATTCGTCGACTCCGCTCTCGGCCGCCACCGTGGGCGTCTCGCCGGCCGGCGCCGCGCCGAAGAGCTCCTCCATCTCCTCCCAGTCCTCCTCCCGCGGCCGGATCCTGCCGTTCTCCCAGTGAGAGACCGTCGCCTGGGAGACGCCCATGTGGTCCGCAAGCTGGGTCTGGCTCCAGCCGAGCTGGTTGCGAGAGGCACGGATCCATTCGAGGGCTGCCTGAGTCGGCTGCGTCATGCCGGCTGGGTCTCCTGAGCGATTTCGTTCGACCCGAGGATTCTACCGTCTCGGCGGGGACAGCGGCTGCACGCCCGGCAACGGATCGGACGCGCAATCCCCGGCGCGGTGCGCGATCGCTGCCCGGGTGCCGATCGGTGCCAATGACGGTGACGATGCCGCGGTTTTCGGCGCCAGAGCCGCGATTCGGGCCGCCGGAGGCGCGGGCCGGGGCTCGAAATGGGCCTTTTGCACGACCAGAATCCCACCCCTTGCTCAGTTGGACACACTTCGAAGCCGCCCAATCGCGTTCATTTCCATTGGATCGTCATCCATCGTCACCGAAGTGCGACCAACTGGAAAAGGACGCGATCGATCGCCTTCGAAATGTGCTCAACGCGACGAGATCGTCATCCATCGTCACCGAAGTGCGATCAACAGGACCCCTCGGACGCCTCGGACCGCGAAAAAGGCCCGAATCTGGGTAGATTCGTAACATCGTCACCCATCGTCACCCATCGTCACCCGTCGAGGGGATCTCGCCAGGGCTCCCATTTCGGCAAGAAATCGAACAAATCGGACCGCGCCGGTCGGAATAGCTCGTTTTCCGGCAGATGGTGACGATGGTGACGATGCACCGTCCGCATCGTCACCGAAACCGGGGTGACGATGGGTGACGATCGCACCGCTCGATCGTCACCATCGTCATCGAAGCGCAATCCGGCCGGGCACGGCCGGACGGCACTTTCCCCAGGTCGTCATTCCGGATCTTATTTGCTTGACGCTATATCTGCATTGAGGCATACTCTATGAGCAATCCCGCTGGTGGCCGGGACCGCGAATGACGCGGCATGGTTTGTAGCAGCCAGATCTCCCGGCTGCCGAACGACCCACGAACCCAGTTCGACAAGGAGGTTCTCCATGCGCAAGACCATGATGACGCTTCTCGCGGCGGTTTTGATCACGACTCTCGGAGCCGTGGCGTTCGCCGAACCAGTCCCGGAGTCGACTCCGGCGACGGACGAGGCGCAGCAGGCTCAGACCGACCAGAGCACGGATCTCGCCAAGCCCGCTGAAGAGCAAGAATCCGTCGAGGCCGACGTCTGCTCGGCCGGCGCCGCCTTCGAGTCGCCCGCGCGGATCATCGAGTCCGCGGGAGCGGGCGAGCTGTGCGGCGGAGTGGTATGTCCGAAGTTCACGTACTGTTGCAACCCCTCGTGCAGCAGGTGCGTGTTCTACGGAATGAGCTGTACCCAGGAATCCTGCAACTGATCCTGGAATGACCCGACTGCCGGCCCGGCTTCGCCCCGGCCGAGGGTGCTCGCGGAGCCGGCCGGCCTCGGGCCAGGCCTCTCCTTCCAGGGCGGTTCCAGACCGCGCCGAGAGAACTTCGCGCTGGTTGGCCGCGTACTTTCGGGCAGAATCCCTCTGATCTGACCGCGACTCGGCTCCGTGTATGCACGCGGGCCGGCTGGACAACCCGAAAGGACCGCCATGAAGAAACGTCGCATCCAGGCGCCGCTCAAGCGCCACACCGCCGAGGCGCCCGCCGGCAAGATGAACGTCCACCAGTGGATGGGACTGCTCGCCGGCCACAACCTGCGCCACAACAAACAGATCGTGGAGGCGCTCGAGCAGCTCGCCGGAGGCGGCTGAAGCCAGCTAGCTGGCCGGCCGAACCACCACCCGCAGCCGCGACGGCTCGGCGTCTTCGACCCAGGCGATGATCAGCCGGCCGTCGAAGTGAGCCATCCGCGGCACGCCGGCCGAGCGGCTGGTGGTGGTGTCGGCTACGATCTGACTGTCGCCGTCCGGTCCGGCGGTGGTGAAGCGCCGAAGCCGCAGCTGCCCGCGTTCGCCCACCGCCGCCATCCATGACACCCAGGCACCACCCGCGTCATCGAGCGCCAAGTCGCAGCGACCGATCGGCTGCTCGGCGTCGACGGTGATCGGAGGGTCGAACGTGCGGCCGGCGTCGGCGGAAAACGCCACCTTCACTTGCGGCTGCTCGCGGGCGCCAGTGAACCATACCACCGCCACCCGCTCACCGTCAGCTGCCACCGAAGGGCCGTTGACGGGGCAGCCGTGGATCTCCCAAGCGTCCTCGAAGAGGGCCTGTGGCTCGCCCCAACCGTCACCCTCGGCGCGGATCACCGAGACGTCGCGGATCTCGGTGGGTCCGCGGTCGCGGTAGACCACGATCGGGCCGCTGGCGGTCAACGCGGCGTCGGTCTGGCAGCATTCGCAGACGCGGTCGTCGAGGACGGTCTCGGGCGACGCCGTTCCGGCGGTGAGGCGCGCGGTGCGCAGCTGCATGTCGGCCGCTGGATCGTTTGCCTTCGCCCCGCCGTCGAGCCAGAAGACGTGCGCTCCAGCCGTGTCCGCCAGCGGCACCCACGAGACGAAGCCGTGCTCCACCGGCGAGGCGTCGTCGTGCAGCAGGCCTTGCGGCTGCCAGGTGGCGCCGCCGTCCTCGGAGCGGGTCAGGTGGACGCCGTAGGCATAGGTGTCCTCGCCCAGCATGCCAAGCCAGTGGGCCTGCAAGGAGCCGTCCGCCAGCTCCACGGCCGCGGGAACGTCGGCCCAGTTGGCGAAGAAGCGGCCGCCGGCCGCGAGCTCCCAGGGCTCCGCCCAGGCCGCACCGTCCCACCGTGACGCCCTGAGGCGGTGCTCGCGGGTTTCGGTCTCGACCGGTTCGAGCCAGGTGAGCAAAACGCCGGAGGCGCCGGCCGAGAGGTGGGGAGCCATGGCCCCGGGGCCGGCGGGCGGATCGTTGGCGAGCAACGACGGCGCTTCAGAGACCACGTCCTCGACGATGCCGGTCTCCGGCGAGCAGCCCGCCAAGAGGACGAGGAGCGCGAGCGCCCCGGCCCCGGCCGCCTCAGATCGAATGGAAGCCTTCGGCATCCGCGAGTACCAAGGACGGCGCCGAGATGGCGCCCAGCGGAGTGGTCGGCATCGACAGCGCCACCGGGTCGCCGCCGATGGCCAGCAGCCGTGCCAGGGCTCTCAGCAGACTCTCCTCCCACACGAAGTCCGGCAGCGCCGCTCCGAGCCGCCCGCCCTCGATCCGGCGCACGCACCGGGCTCGCGCGCGGATCCTGAGCTGCAAGGGCTCGAAACACTCCGGTGGATCGAGCCAGCCGATGCGGATGCCGCCCTCGGCCGCGGCCAACAGATTCTCTTGCGACGCGGTGCCCGGCAGCATGAAGAGATTGCCGAACAGCGCGTCATGGCCGCCGACCGCCTGCGCGGTGGGCCGCATGCCGGCTTCGGCTCCCTGCACCAGGTTGAGGGCGAGGGTCGACGGCTGCCCTTCGACGATCAGGTCCAGAGGATGCTTGGGTGAGCCCTCCAGATCGAAGGGAAACGGCAGCCCGGGAACGCGACCGCCGTCGTCGCGAAGGTTGAAGGCGCGATCGAAGACCTGGACGTTGCGGTGGCGCACCAGGAACGAGGTTCCCTCCAGGTAGGCGCGGCCGGCGAAGGCGAAGATGCTGAGCACGTTGAGGAGGGAGGCAACCGCCTCCGGCGTCAACAGGACGGGAATCGGCCCGGCCGGCAGGTCTGCTAGCGGAAGGTCTGCCAGCGGAACGGCATGTCCGCTGTCGCGGCGGGCGCGCTCGCAGATGGCCTCGGCTCCCAGCGCCTCGAGCGAACGCGCGGAGCCGGCGGCGCGGCCGCTGCCTGGGCCCTCACCACGGGTGGCCTCGAAGGTAAGCTCCGAGGTCGCGGCCGAGCGTTTGAGGCCATGGTTGTTGAAGATCGCCAGGCGGGTCTCGGACCAATCGAGCCGGCCCTCGAGATCTTTCCCACACCACCCGCTCACCAGCGAGCCCGCCGATTTCTCGTCCAGCCGGGCGACCTCGCTGTCGAGCAGCTCGTGCGAGAACCGCAGCTCCTTCTTGTCGGTGGGGAGCATCGGCCGCTTCTTGACCTTCGGCTGGACCTTGGCCAGTGCCAGGGCCTGGCGCAGGCCGCTTTCGAGCTCGTTGGCGCGCGCGGCGTCGGTTCGGTGCCAGCCCTGGCGCCCGCCTTCGATCACCCGCACCAGAACGGTGAGCCGGGGATCGCTGACGGCACGTCTCGCCGCACCGCCTCCCGAGGCGGCCGAGCCGTACTGACGCTCGAACCAGACGAGCTCGGTCTCGTCCGCCGGCGAGGCGGCCAGCACCTGCTCGAACACCGACTGGACCTGATCGTAGGGAGTGAAGCTGGTCTTGGTCACGGCGCGGATTGTACCAGGGCGCGGCGTTGCTGGTCAGTTGGCCGCCGTGGCGCAGCACGAGGCCCGCGGGCACGAATCCCCAGGAGTCCGAGACTCGCCAGTTGGCTTGTGTCTTGCAAGCTCGTGCTGAGAGAATAGGGGCTCCGGCTCTGCCATCGAGGCCACCGACCATGAACGCTCACGCAGCAGTGCAAGTTCGAACCGAATCTCCCAGCAACCGGCCAACCGTCCACGAGCGGACGGGAATGTCTCCCCGGGTGGACGATTTGCCCCGGTCTCGCCGGATTGCCGCGGCAATCCTCGCGGTCGCCACACTCTGTTGCGGGCTGGCCGCGAGCGCCCAGACCGATCCCTTCACCTCGCTGCGCCGCGACATGGTCGACGACCAGGTCAAGAAACGCGGCGTCAAGCAGCCGAGCGTGCTTTCGGCGCTGGAGATGGTACCGCGTCACCTGTTCGTGCCGGAGCCCAACCAGCCCCGCGCCTACCAGGACGCGCCGGTGGCGTTTGCTCCCGGTCAGAACCTCTCCCATCCTTTCGTCTCGGCGCGAATGATCGAGGTGCTCGAGCTGAAGGGAAAGGAGCGGGTGCTCGAGATCGGCACCGGCTCGGGCTACGACGCGGCGCTGCTGTCGCGGGTGGCCGGGCAGGTCTACACCATCGAGATCGACAAGTCGCTGGCTGCTCGCGCGCGGCGGACCCTGCGCAAGCTCGGCTTCGACAATGTCGAAGTCAAAAGCGGCGACGGCTATCGCGGCTGGCCCGAGAAGGCGCCCTTCGACGCCATCCTGGTCACCGTCTCGACCCGCGAGCCCCCGCCGATGCTCTACGACCAGCTCAAGATGGGTGGCCGGATGGTGGTCGCGGTCGGCAGCTTGGTGCAGGAGATGCAGCTGATCACCAAGACCACGGAAGGGCCGGTCACCGAGCCCGTCAGCCTGGTCAACCTCGGGCCGATGACCGGCGAAGTCAACCGCCGGGAACAGAGGTAAGCGGCTCGCAACGCCGAGGGCCCCGCCCTGAAAGGGCGTCAGCGTACAGCCCGGGGCTGGCACGAGGAGCGCAGCGACGCAGTGCGAGCCCCGGGTAACCAGGCCCAAAATGGCCTCGCCCTGTAAGGGCGAAACCTCGTCCCCCGGCGGCGGTCTATACAGCCCTGTCAGGGCGGGGTTTGTGCGACATCCGCAACCCGGGGCTTGCTCCTCGTCGCTGCGCTCCTCGTCACCAGCCCCGGGCTCTACGGTGCGGCCCCTTCGGGGCCAAGAATCGACCCCGGGTATACAATCCTCCCGAATCGGCCAACAGAGCCACTTGACAGGGAGGTTTCGATTTGGAGCAGCCGCCCGAAGCGCCTCGGCACTCGGATGCCGCGATCCTGGGGCTCGACAACGTCCGCCTCGATCTGCCCCTGGCCAATCTCGGCAGCCGCACGCTGGCCGCGTCGCTCGATCATTTCCTGCTCTTCCTGCTGCAGGCGATCTGGATCGTCGCCAGCCTGACGGTGATGTCGGCGGTCGGCCTCGCCGGCGGCTGGGTGGTGGGCTTGGTGGTGCTCGGCTTCTTTCTGCTCCAGTGGGGCTACTTCGCCGCCTTCGAGATCGCTCTCGCGGGCCAGACCCCGGGCAAGGTGGCGGTCGGCCTGCGGGTGGTCTCGACGCGTGGCGGGCGCACCACCGCGGCGGCGATCCTGATCCGCAATTTCATCCGCACCATCGACCTCCTGGTCGGTGTCCCGATCATGGCGATCGACCGCCGGGCGCGCCGGCTGGGCGACCTGGTGGCCGGCACGCTGGTGGTCCATCACCGCGAGGACACGCGTGAGGAAGCGCTGCTGGGCCGCCATCCGGCCGGCTGGGGAGCGCGCGAGGTGTCGGTGGTCGAGAGCTTCCTGCGCCGCGTCGAGCTGATGGACGCCGCCGCCTCGGAGCGCCTGGCGGACCAGCTGCTGCGCTGGATCGAGGGCAGCGAACCGGCGTTCTGGGCTGAGATCGAGCCCGGCCTGGTCACCTCGGGGAACCGCGTGCTGACCCTCAGGCAGGCGCTGGAGGCGCGGCTGTAGATGGAATACCAGCGCTTCGTCGAGCTGCGGACGCGCTCCTGCGACGAGTTCGATCAGGACCTCCGGGCGGCCCGCCACCAGCCGCGATCACTGAGCTACGAGGGGCTCGAGCGGCTCGCCTTTCGCTACCGCCAGCTGCTGCACGATCACGCGCTGGCGGCCGCCAGGTACCCCGGCACCGCCATGGCCCGGCGGTTGCGGCGTCTGGTGCTCGAAGGCACCCACTGGCTGCAACGCGACACCGGCGACCACCTGCCGACGCTCAGGCGGTTCCTGAGCACCACCTTCCCGATGGCGATGCGCCGTCTGCTGCCCTCGATCGCCTTGATGACCGCGCTGTTCGCCACCGCGGCGCTGTTCGGCTTCGCCCTGACCGTGGCCGAGCCGAGCCTGGGCGCCACCTTCCTCCACCCCGAGGCGATCGAGGACCTGCGTCACGGCCGGCTGTGGACAGAATCGATCTTCGCGACGACGCCGGGGGCCATGGCGTCGACGATGATCGCCACCAACAACATCTCGGTGGCATTGACCGGTTGGGCGGGAGGCGCCCTCGCCGGCCTCGGCGCGCTCTACGTGGTGCTGCTCAACGGCATGATGCTGGGCTCGGTGCTGGCCACCACCGCCCACTACTCGATGTCGACGGGGCTGCTCACCTTCGCGGCCGCCCACGGCCCGCTCGAGATCTCGATGATCCTGGTGACCGCGGCCGCCGGTCTGAGGGTCGGCCGCGCGCTGGTGGTGGCGGTTGACCGGCCGCGTTCCGAGATGCTGCAGGAGGCCGGCCGCGACGCCCTGATCGTGCTCCTCGGCTGCCTGCCCTGGATCCTCCTGCTCGGCTTCGTGGAGGGCTTTCTGTCTCCCTCTACCGAGCTCTCCCTGGCCACCAAGGTGCTCCTCGGCCTGCTGCTCGAGGCGCTGTTCATCACCGTCGCATGGAATCCCTTCATGACCAAGGCCACGCCGGCATGAACGAGCTCGACCCGATCTCTTTCCGGTTCCTGATCGACCGGATTCTGGCGCCCGCCAAGCACCATTTTCGCCAGGTCTTCCTGCCCATCGCGGTACCGCTGGCGGTCTGCGGCGTGGGGGCCAGCCTCTTGCAGGTCGGTTGGCTCAAGACCCTCATGGGCGGCGGCGACGTCGGCCAGGTGCTGCCCATGGTCGGCGGCATCTTCGTGATCATGATCGGCATCCTGGCGGCCTACGGCCTGGGCTTCAGCGCGCTGACGGTGGGCTCACTCGACGCCGTGGCCGGGCGCCGCGTGTCGATGGGCCGGGCCTGGCTCTTTGCCCTTCAGCCGCGCGTCTTCGGCACGTTGATCGTGATCTCGGTCGCCAACACCCTGAGCTTCCTGATGTGCTTTCTGCCGGCGCTCTACGTGGTGCCGATCCTGAGCTTCGTGCTGCCGGCGATGGTCGAGGAGGACGTCTACGGCTGGGCGGCGATTCGCCGCAGCTCCGAGCTCGCCCACTACAACCCCACCGGCCGGTGGACCGACAGCGCCTGGTTGCAGATCCTGGTGCTGCTCTCGGTCGGCCTGGTGATCAACTACGCGGTGAGCCTGCTGGTGCAGCTGCCGTTCCTGGTGGCCCAGCAGATCATCATCTTCCGCGACGCCGCCTCCGGCCAGATGAGCGATCCGGCGACACTGCTGGCCGGCATGCTGTGGCTGCAGATCCCGGCCCAGATCCTGAGCGCCATGGCCACCGCGGCGAGCTGGCTGTTCTGGACCTTCGGCATCAGCCTGCTGTATCGGGAGATCCGGCGACGCAAGGAAGGGCAGGACCTGAAGCAGGCGATCGACGAGCTCACGGGCGCTCCCGACGCTTTGCCCGCGCCGGCGACCTCTGTCTGAGCACCGTGTCTATTCTCCGCACTCGCCGGCACCGCGGGCGTCCCGCCCGCATTCCGGAGCGGGCGAAACGCCCTCGCTCCCAGCTGATCGTGCTGGCTTCTTGTCTGCTGATCTCCCTGACCGTGGTGCCCGCCGCCCGCGCCGACCAGGGCTCGCCGGCCGACTCAGCGCCGCGGGCGATCGAGGCCGATCGCGAGCAGCTGCGGCAGATCATGGTCGAGCGACGGATCGAGTCCACCAGTAGGCAGCCCGGGCTGTCGCTCTACATGCGCGATGCAGCCCTGGCCTTCAGTCGCTGGATGGCCGGCGTGCTGGAGCTCTTGATGCCGCGATTCTCGCGTCTGCTGGCGGGCTCCTGGGCCGAGCCGCTGCTGAAGCTGCTGCTGGCCCTGCTGGCGATGCTGCTGCTCGCCTACCTGGTGCCTTTCGTCGTCCGGCGCTGGCTGCGCAGGCAGGTCGCCGAGCAGCGGCCGGTCTGGGCGCTGCCAGAGGACGATTCTCCGGATCCGCTCGACCCGCGCTGGGAGGCCGAGCTCCGGCAACGGCTGGAGCGAGGCGAGATCGCCGCGGCGATCGAGGCCCTGTGGTGGTGGCTGGCACGCCGCCTGGTGGGCGCCGACGCCGAGCCCTCGTGGACCAGCCGCGAGCTGATCACCAGGGCCGACCGCCGCGACCTCATGCCGAGCGTCCGGCGGCTCGACCGCATGATCTACGCCGAGGGCCAGCCTTCGGCCGACGAAGTGACCGGCCTGTGGCACGATCTCCGTGAGGCGGTCGGATGAGCCGCCGTCTGTGGCCCTGGCTGGCCGGAATCGGCCTGATCGTGATCGCCGGCGTCTGGCTCGGCGGCGGCACCGGCGCCGTCTCCAGCGCGATGTCTCGTGGCGGCAGCGGATGGCTGGCGGCGCACCGATACCTGGCGGCGCGCGGCGCCCGGGTCCACTTGCGCGACCAGCCGTTGACGACGGAGCCGGAGGCAGAGGTGCTGGTGCTGGCTTTTCCCTGGCAGCAACCGGTACGCGCCGAGGAGATCGAGGCCGTGGGCGGTTTCTTGAGGCGAGGTGGCACCTTGCTGGTGGCCTACTCCGGCGAGCTCGGTCAGTTCGTGGAGGAGCGGGTGCTCGAGAGTCTCGGGCTGAACACGCGGGAGGTCCGGCCTCCGCCGCCACTGGCGCCACTCGCCTGGTGGCGTTACCACAACGAGTCCTGGAGACTCGAGCTCACGGAGGCCTGGGAAGGGCCGGCCCCCGAGGTCTCATTGCCGGCGCTGCGCGCCGCGCCCGAGGCGCCCTTCGGGGCCCGCGTGCTCTATCGGCTACCCGCGGGCGCGCCGCTGATCTTCGATTACCCGTTCCACCGCGGTCGCGTGGTGGTGCTACCCGCCGCGGTGCTGTCCAATGCCAACCTGGCTGACGCCGGCAACGCCGACTTCCTGGAATCGCTGCGCGACTGGCTGGGCGACGACTGGTGCTTCGACGAGTATCATCACGGCCTGGTGGGGCCCGAGGCGGTCGAGGAGTCGACGTCGCGCTTCGCCTGGGACCTGTTCGTCGGGCATCTGGCACTGATCTACGTGCTCGGCCTCGGCGCGGTGGCACGACGCTTCGGCCCCGCGTGGCGCGAGCCGCCGGTGACCTCGGGCTCGACCTCGTCATTTCTGCGCAGCCTCGGAGTACTGCACCAGGATCTTTCCCACTACAACGCGGCCGCCGCTCTGCTCGTGGAGCGCGCCCGTGCCTACGACCCCGCTCTACCGCTCGACGACAAGACCGAGAAAAGATCGAGACAAGTGGCGGACTCTGACAGCCTCGTGGAGCTGGCAAGGCAGATCTCGCGGGCTCAGCGAAGGAGGAACGAAGCTTGACCAACGACTCTGTATTGCCTGACCAGACGGTATTGCCTGACCAGACGGCCATCTCCGACCAGACGGCGGTCGCCGAGAAAGTTCTCGGACGCCTCGAAGAGCTGGTCCTGGGCCAGCGGGAGGCCTGCGAGGGTCTCCTGGCCACCTACATGGCGGGCGGCCACGCGCTGCTCGAAGGCGTGCCTGGAATCGGCAAGACGCTGCTGGCCCGAGCATTCGCCGCTGCCCTGGGCCTGGACTTCAACCGCGTCCAGTTCACGCCCGACCTGATGCCCACCGACGTCACCGGAACCAATGTCTTCCAGCGCGACGCAAACACCTTCCAGCTCGTCCGCGGACCGATCTTCACCCAGGTCCTGATGGCCGACGAGATCAACCGCACGCCGCCCAAGACCCAGGCGGCGTTGCTCGAGGGCATGCAGGAACGCCAGGTGACGATCGACGGCGAGCGCCACGAGCTCGACGACGTGTTTTTCGTCGTCGCCACCCAGAACCCGGTGGAGTTCGAGGGCACCTATCCGCTGCCCGAGGCGCAGCTCGACCGCTTCCTGGCGCGCATCGATATGTCGCTGCCGGGCCGCGACCAGGAGATCGAGCTCTATCGCCGGGCGGTGGCCGGCAAGCTCACCGGCTGGGGCTTCGGCGACCTGGGCGAGCCGGTGATCTCGAGGGAGGAGGCCCTGGAGCTACGGCGAGGGTCAAGCCGCGTCCACGTCTCCGAGGACCTGCTCGCCTACCTGGCGCAGCTGGCGCAGGCGGTGCGCGACTCCGAGCACCTGGAGCTGGCGGTCAGCCCGCGCGGCGCGCTGGCGTTGCTCGAGACCGCGCGCGCGGCGGCGTTGCTCGAGGGCCGCGACTACCTGGTACCGGACGACCTCAAGCGCTTCCTCGTGCCCTGCTGGGATCACCGGCTGATCCTCACCGCCGAAGCCGAGCTCGAAGGCCACAGCTCGCGCCGGCTCCTGCGGTCGATCGCCGACTCGGTGGACGTCCCGAAGTAGTCTCGGATCCGAGCGTATGCCGGCGGCGCGCGTCTTCTTCCTTCTAGCGCTGACCACGATCCTGGTGGTGGCGGCGGTGGTCGAGCCGCGCCTCGGGCCATTGGTGCTGGCGCTCGACGGCGCCATCCTGCTGGCCTTCGTCATCGACTACCTGCGCCTGCGCGGCACGTCTCTCGCCGCCTTCCGGACCTGGCCGGAGATCCTGGTGCAGGGAGTGGAGGCGGAGGTGAACCTGGAGCTGACGTCGACCAACCCGCGCCCCCTCGTCGTGCGCCTGCGCGAGGCCCTTCATCCCGCTCTCTCCGCATCGCCTCAGAGCACCGAGCTGAAGCTGCCCGGGCGCTCGCGCACCCTCTGGACCTACTCCATCGAGCCGCGCCGCCGCGGCGAGCACCGGACCGGGCCGTTGACCGCGCGCGTGCTCGGACCGTGGCGGCTGGCCTGGACGCAGCAGCACCTGCTGACGCCCGAGGCGCTGCGCGTCTACCCGCGGGTGAGGTGGGACGGCAAGGTCGGCCGCCTGCTGCTCCTCGCCCACCGTCATTCCCTGGGCCGCAACCCCAGGCGCCTCCAGGGCCTGGGCACCGAGCTCTACGCCCTACGCGAGTACCGCCCCGGCGACCCGCCCAACAAGGTCCACTGGAAGGCCACCGCGCGCCACGGGCGCCTGGTGAGCCGCGAGGAGACCTGGGAGCGCGGCGGCCGGCTGATCATCCTGCTCGATTGCGCGCGCTCCATGTCCGGCCGCGACGGCGAGCGCTCCAAGCTCGACCACGCCCTGGCCGCCTCGCTCGCCCTCACCCGCGTCGCCGCCTCACGCGGCGACCAGGTCACCCTCACCGCCTTCTCCGACCGCATCGAGCGCTCCGTGCGCATCCACTCCGGCCACCGCTCCATCCACGCCGCCTACGGCAACCTCTACGATCTCGACGCCCGCATCGCCGAGCCCGCCTTCGACCTCGCCGCCGAGACCGCCACCCAGCTCGAGGCCCGCCGCTCCACCGTCGTCCTCTTCACCTCCGTCGTCGACCTCGCCGCCGCCGAGCTCCTGCGCCGCGCCGTCCTCCACCTCGAGCGCCGCCACCGCCCCATCCTGATCAACCTCCAGGACCCCGAGCTCGTCGCCCTCGCCTTGGGCGAGCCCGACTCCGCCGAAGACGCCTTCGCCAAGGTATCCGCCCTCGACATCCTGTTGGCCAACCGTCGCCTGGGGGCGCGGCTCCGTCACGCCGGGATCCGGGTGGTCAACACGTCGGCGGACCGGTTGGCGCTGGAGACGCTGGAGGCCTATCTGGCGATGTTCGGGGGACGGGGGTTTTGAGGCACCCGCATCCGAATGGGCCGGATCAGGCTCCGTAGGCGGAGTCGTGGTCCGGATGAAGCGACACGATGGCGAGCCAGTTCCCGTCTCGGAATGCGACACCCCTAAAGCCCTTGCCGATCCGGAAGCTGTAGAGCCGTTGGCCACCCGCACCGCGGCGTGAGCGGATCAGCTCCCAGTTGAGACCGGAATCGCTGTGGATCTGGGCCCAGGTCATCCGGGAGAGCTTGCGGAGCGTGTTGAGGACGGATCGCTGATCCTTCTTCGAAAGTTCGAAGAGAGTCAGCTGGAAACGGGGACTGTTGAGATCGAGCCGGACCTTCTGCTCACCAGACTCGTCCTCACCCAAGGAGCTTCTCCTCGAGCTCGTCGAGATCGGTCTCCTGGCGGGGCTCGGCTTCCGCCCAGACGAGCGCCTCGTCAAGGGCTTCGCGCACCCCGGGCTGATGCAGCCACCGCTCGTCGTCTGGTACGAACGTCCCGGTCTTGATTTTCCAAGAACCAGGCCGTACCTCTTCGACCAGAACCTCGCACCCGGCGTACTCCTTGCCGAGAGGCACCCGCCCGTCTTCTCCGACCCTCAGGACCGCGGTTCTCATGCCGATTCTCCTCACGGCGAGCCTAGCACATCCGTATTGGGGACAGAGACCGCCACGGCGCTCCTAAGGCGCGTCCAGCGATCCCGAGTCGACCGAAAAACCCGGGCGGCCCGCGACGCGGGGCCGCGAGCCGCCCGGGATGGGATCAGCCGTCCGAAGACGACGGAGTGGGCTCCGTCGCCGCGGTGACCGCCGGAGCGGCGGTGGGCTCGGGCTCGCCCGTGGGCTCGCTTGAGTCACCGTTGCCGGCGGCGGCCTCCGCCGAGTCCTGGCCGAGGTGGCTGGCACCCCGAGGCGTTCCCCGAGGCGTTCCGAGGCGTTCCGAGGCGTTGGGCCATGAAGATGAGCCAACCTCACCGGCAGCTCTGTCGTCTAAGGTATCGACTGCCTGTCGCAGCTGACCTCGACGATCCCTACGTACCAATGACTTCCCGAGGGCATGACCAGCCCCAGAGGTGATTCTGACCATGCAAAACTCCCTGATGTTGACGCTCCTGTTGGTCGCTCTGCCGGCCGCGACGACCATGGCGACTGAGCCCGAATCCCTGGGCCGATCGGTTCGGGTACCCCTCGACC
>JAAELT010000045.1 GCA_024226315.1 bacterium
ACCGGGATCTCACCCCGCTCGACGGCACCCGAGTCGAGCTTCGTGATCCGGCGTGTCGGCGGCCATGGTGGTCTCTTCGGCGGCGGTGGGCCGACAAAGGGAAGAGCGGCCGGATAGCACCCCTCGGGGAACCAGGCGGCTCCCTGCAGATTGCCGCGACGCAATGCTTCAGAGGCGATCTGGTATTGCGTCTGGAACGCCAAGAAGCCGCCCACGAGATCGTCCCGCTCCTCCTTCGATGCAACGTGGAACAGCGGCTTCGGCGATCGTTTCGTCACCCTCGTCGGTGGCTCGAACGGATCCTGGCTCAGAATCTTCTCGACGCCGGCCACAGGGTTGCCGTCGCGCTTCCTCTCGCCTTCGTCTTCGATCTCCCGGATCAGCTCGCCGATCTTGTCCTGATACTCCTCGGGCGAGAGGTGCCGGAAGGCCGGCAGTTGCGCGAAGCGGATCGAGTATTGGGTGGCGAAGTCATAGGTGCCGTACTCTTGACCTCGGTTTCGGGAGGCCCATTCTTTGGACCTGTTGAACCAATGACCCTGAAGCGGTTCGCCGTGGACCAACTGGCGCGCAGCGTGGATTCCGGGCCATCGGAGCGGACTTTCGACAAGACCCTCCTTCGGGCCGTGGCTCAAGGAGTATTTCAACCGGCTCCATTCGGCTTCAGGGCTGACGACGATAGCGTCGTAACGGCGCTCCCACATCGTGCCCCGCCATCCCCGGAGTCGCCCGATCTCTTTGCTGAGATTGCACGCGAAGTGTGCCATGAAGCGGGTAAGGGTTTGCTGCTCGTGGACGACAAAGAGGCCATGCCAGTGATTCGAGGCAAACACCGCCGAGCAGAGCTCGAGCGGCGCAATCTCGAGGGCGCGGCCGATGACGCCGGCGACAAGCTCGTTGAACTTGAAGGGGTTGGGACCAGGGGTGAGCAAGGCCCTGCCGCCGATGGCACGGCAGCTAACCTCGACGAGGACGCCGTTCTTGTTTTCGGGGATGTAGCGCGCGGGTCGGCCCATGTCCGTCTCCAGTCGCCTGCACTTGTGGCAAGCGCTACCTATATAAGACGCAAAACCGGCCTCCGTTCTTGAGCTCCAGCTGAAGAAAGTCTCA
>JAAELT010000046.1 GCA_024226315.1 bacterium
GAACTGGCCCCACTGGCCACGATCGTAGCCACCTACGCCCGCGGCGTAGCGCCATCGCGCATCGAAGCTGTAGCGCTCCACCGCCTCGCGGTCTGAGAGCCCTTCCAGACGCTGCAGCACCATCACGGCGGCCACCACCGAAGGAGGCACCGAACGGCGACCTCTGGTGCTGAACAGGTCCGCAAACATCTCGTCGGGGAACAACCGATGTCGCTCTCGGTGCAGCACCGAGTAGATCGAGTTTCTCGACAGAGTCCCCTCGCAGAACCAGCTCACATCATCCAGGAGGTCTGTCTGCTGATCGGCGCGTCCTAAGCTCATCTTTCGCTCCTATGACTGATTCAGCTCCGCCGCCGCAATTCTCTCATCGCGACCGACAGATTAGAGCCACGGATCTCAGATCTCTTGAGCAATCCGGCGTGCCAGCTCTCCGGCCAGTTTCTCCGCCCCGAAGGGGCCGAATCGTAAAGCCCGGGGCCGCGCATGCGGAGCATAGCGACGCGAGCGAGCCCCGGGTCAGGGACTCTCGATCTCCCCGCCCTGAAGGGGCCGAATCGAGCGGCACGGGACTACCGATCGGCTTGGGTTGCGCCCTTCCAGGGCGCGGGGACGATCGGAGCGCAACCCGGGGCTCGCGCCTTGTCGCTGCGCTCCTCGACGCGGCCCCGGGCTTTACGCTTGCGCCCCTCCAGGGCACAGACCC
>JAAELT010000047.1 GCA_024226315.1 bacterium
GGTCTCGATCCTGCTCGACGAGGACAACAAGGTCTCACAGGCGCGGCTGCACATCGTGGAGTTCCGCGGCTTCGAACGCTTCATCCAGGGCCGGCCCTTCTGGGAGCTGCCGGTGCTGGTACAGCGGCTGTGCGGCATCTGCCCGGTGAGCCACCACCTGTGCGCCGCCAAGGCGGTGGACGGCATCACCGGCGCCGAGAAGCTCACCCCCACGGGCGAGAAGATGCGCCGGCTGATGCACTATGGCCAGATGTTCCAGTCCCACGCCCTGCACTTCTTCCACCTCGCCTCACCCGACCTGCTGTTCGGGTTCGACGCGCCGGTCGAGAAACGCAACGTCATCGCCGTCATCGCCGAGCACAAGGATCTGGCGGTTCAAGGCGTCATGATGCGCAAATTCGGGCAGGAGATCATCAAGGCGACCGCCGGCAAGAAAGTCCATGGCACCGGCGCCATCCCCGGCGGCATCAACAAAAATCTGAGCATCGAGGAACGCGACACGCTGCTGGCCGAGATGGACCAGATGATGACGTGGAGCGCCAAGGCCGTGGCGATCGCCCGCGACTACACGCTCGAGAACTTCGGCGAGGTGGCCGGCTTCGGCTCCTTCGACTCCAACCATCTGTCGATCATCCGCGCCGACGGCGCCATGGACCTCTACCACGGCGGCCTGCGCGCAGTCAGCGCCGATGGCACGCCCCTGATCGACCACGTCGACCCCCTCGACTACCTGGAGGTGATCGCCGAAGAGGTGAAGCCCTGGTCGTACATGAAGTTCCCGTACCTGAAGCAGCTCGGCCCCGAGATCGGCTGGTACCGCGTCGGGCCGCTGGCGCGGATCAACACCTGCGACTTCATCGACACGCCGGAGGCCGAGGCGGCTCGCGGAGAATTCATGAAGCTCTCCGGCGGCAAGCCCAACAACGTCACCATGGCCTACCACTGGGCGCGCATGATCGAGCTGCTGCACTCGGCGGAGAAGATCCGCGAGCTGCTCCACGACGGCGACCTCCAGGGCGAGGACCTGGTGACGCCGCCGGGCGAGCGCCGCGACGAGTACGTAGCCATGATCGAGGCGCCACGTGGCACCCTCACCCACCATTATCGCGTCGACGAGAACGATCAGGTGACGATGGCCAACCTGATCGTCTCGACCACCTGCAACAACGAGCCGATGAACCGCGCCGTGCGCAAGATCGCCGACGACCATCTCTCCGGCGTGCCCGAGATCACCGAGGGCCTGCTCAACAACATCGAGGTCGGCGTCAGGGCCTACGACCCGTGCCTGTCGTGCGCCACTCACGCACTCGGACAGATGCCGCTCGAAGTGACGCTGGTCGACGCTGGCGGCACGGTCGTCGACCGTAGGACGAGATCATGACCAAGAGACCCAATTCGAACGGGGCCGGAAGCTCCGACACTCTGATGCTCGGTTGGGGCAACCAGGGGCGAAGGGACGACGGTCTGGGGCCGGCGCTGGTGCGTATCCTCGCCCAGCGCCGGCTGCCGGATCTGACGCTCGGCTCCGACTACCAGCTGCAGGTGGAGGACGCCTACGAGGTGGCCCGCTACCCGCGGGTGATCTTCGTCGACGCCGACCGCTCCGGCCCCGAGCCGTTCTCGTTCCGGCGCCTGGCGCCCTCGGCGTCGAGCTCGAGCTTCAGCTCGCACAGCGTCACCCCCGGCGGCCTGCTGACTCTGACCCGCGAGTTGTTCAACCGAGAGCCCGAAGCCTGGCTGCTCGGAATCCGCGGCTATGACTTCGACCGCTTCGAGGAAAGCCTGAGCCCGGAGGCGCGGCGCAACCTCGACCACGCCGCCGATTTCGTCACCGCCGCGCTCCAGACCGGCCGTTTCGCCGAGCTGCCACCGGTACCGCCGGCGGCTCTCGCGCCACGAGAAGACTTCGAACCCACCCACCTGGAAGGTGCGACATGAGCGCTGACAAACCGATTGTCCTGTGCGTCGACGACGACCCGGACATCCTCGAGTTCCTCGAGATCGTGCTCGAGAGCGAGGGCTTCACCTTCGCCGGCGCGGCCACCGCTGAAGAGGGTCTCCTGGCCTACAAGAGCCAGACCCCGGACGTCCTGATCGTCGACCTGATGATGGAAGAGGTCGACGCCGGCACCGGCATGGTCAAGGAGCTCCGCCTGCTCGGCAACCGGGCGCCGGTCTTCATGCTCAGCTCGGTGGGCGACAACCTGAGCATGACCACCGACTACACCGCTCTCGGACTCGCCGGGGTTTTTCAGAAGCCGGTGGACCGCGCGCAGCTCCTGAACGTCCTGCGCATGTCCCTGCCCGAGCCGGCTGCGGTGGGCTAGTAGACCTACCGACTGCTAGAAAGACCGCTCCAGCGGCAAGGTCACCACCACCGTGGTGCCCTCGCCCTCGGCGCTGGTCAGCTCCAGCGTGCCGCCGTGGCGCTCGACCGTCTGCTTGGCCAGGACCAGCCCCAGTCCAGTGCCGAGAGCGGTCGTCTTCCGGGCGTTGCTGGCGCGGAAGAACTCGCGGAAAAGCTTGCTCTGCTCACCCATGGGGATGCCGATGCCGGTGTCGGCGACGGTGATCCGCACCGAGCCTGGATCGTCGTGATCGAATCGTACTTCGATCCGCCCCCCCTCCGGCGTGTACTTGATGGCGTTCGACACCAGGTTCTCCATCAGCTGCTCGAGCAGCCCGCGACCGCTCGGCAGGGCCGGCAGGTCGCCGTCCGCCATCACCTCGAAGCCCAGCCCCTTCCCAGCCGCCTCGCTGGCGAACATCTCCTCGGTGTGGCGCGCCAGGGCATCGAAATCGGCGACCACGTCCTCGATCTCGCGACTCCGGTCGCGCGCCCGGGCGATGGCGAGCAACTCGCCGATGGTGCCGTCGAGCGCTCGTAGGCGAGTTTCCAGGCGCGCCAGCTTCGCCATCTGTCGGTCGTTCAGCTCGCCCTGATAGCCGGCCGTCAGCAGATCCAGGATGGAGAGCGACGCGGTCAACGGAGCGCGCAGATTGTGCGCCACCTCGAGCATGAACTCGGTGCGCTCCCGCATCAGCTCCTGCACCGCCTCATATGCACGGACGCAGTCGGAAGTGGCCTCGGCCAGGTCCCCGACCCTCTCCCGCAGCCGCGCGGTGATGCGGCTGACCATGCCGGCGGTGATGAACAGCGTGGCGGTGAAGAACGCCAGCGTCACCACAACCGCTGCCGTGGGCTCCAGACGCAGACTCGTACCCTGGAGAGCAATATGCGGGAACTGCAGCCAGCCTTGGGCCTCCACGAGCAGCATGATCCAAAGACCGCTGGCCGCGACGCCCGCCAGTGAGTACGCGGTCGCCGCGCTGAACTGGATCGCCGCGATGACGACGTGGAAGATGAGGAAGACGATCAACGGGCTCGACGCGCCACCGGTAAAACAGATGAGCAGGAACATCGCCGCGTAGTCGAGGACCACCTCGAAGATAGTGAAGGCGCGGTCGAGCTCCGGGTCGGCACGGAGGCGATCCCGGTTGCGGCCGAGAATCAAGCGAAAAAGCGTGTTGTAGGCGAGGTTGACCAGGGCGAGCGCGGCAATCGGCACCAACGGGAAGTCGAAGCCGAACAGGCGGCCGACGACAACGCCCGCGATCATCAGCGGCGCCACCGCCCAGCGCATCCTGATTTGCCACAGCCCATGCCGGCGCCAGAGCCGGGGCACGCCCCGACGCCCGGCACTCAAGTCGGGCACGAAGCAAGGACGCGCGGATTCCGACTCACCCGAGCTCATCAGATCAGCATGGGATGCGTTGCGGAGAGCGGCAACACCCCAAGGGGTGGGAAGTGGCGGCGCCGCGCCCCGCCACCGATCGGCTCGGTCGCGGATATACACTTCCCGTTGGTCGGTAAGCCCATGAGAAACGCAATCATCTTCATTGTCCTGGCTGTCCTCGCCTACTTCCTGTTCTTTTCTTCGGGAGAAGCAACCGATCCGTCATACATGCGGTTCGAGGTCCAGAAACCGTTCGAGATCATCTACACGCCCGTGCGACCGCCGGCGGCCTTCGCGCCGGCCGGGGAAGAACCCGCCCCGGAACCCGAATACACCGGCCCGACCGAGTTCGGCCTTACCTTCATCATCAAGCTCCCACCGGGAGTGATCTGTGAGGACATGACCGAGCCGCGGGTCGCGGTGATGGACGACTTCCTCGACGAATGCGACGACTGCCGGCTGATTGCCTCGGTCTGCAAAGACGTGCTGAGTCCTACGGAGCGGGCCTATTTCGAAGACACCGTCACCGACCGGCCCTACTTCAGCTACGAGAAGGGCGGCCTCCTGCCCGACCAGGACTTCCGGGTCCTGTTCCCGGACGTGAGCGAAGGGAGAGCGGGAGGCATGTGCGTCGAGCTGAGCAAGGACCTGCGTCGATCCTTTCTGGGTTTCTTTGGCGGCAAGACCGAGTGCGTGCGCCCGGACGAGTGAGGGTACGACTAACCGCCCTGACTTCGCGGAAGAAGAGCAGCGACCTCTTCCCGCAGGCTCTGCTTGACGGCCCCCCATCGACGTCGGCCAGAAGCCGCAACGGCGGCTCATCCCCGCCAGGCCTGCTGGCGAGCTTGCGCCTCGCCAACCCACTCGGAAGCCCGATCTTCGGGGACCGAGCACGCGAAAGCCCAGAAAGCGACTTCTCGCGGAGCCAGGACCCTGGCTCCGCGCCGCTCGAGGAAGCCTCGCAGTCGCTGGCGGCTGCAGGTCGTGAGCAGCCAGCGCATCTCGGCCCATCCCCCGCGCGCCATCACCCTCTCGAGGACGATCTCGGGAAGCTCGGACGCGCAGGCGCGGACGAACGCCTCTGGCTGGTGGCCGACGCCGGCACCGACGTGCGTTTCTCGACTTCCTACCTGATGGGCGGCGCGGCGGAGATCCTGGTCTTCGGCACCGCCGTCAAGCTCGATCGGAACTGAGCCGGCGTGTTCGAGCCCGGGTCCCAGCGCAGCACGAACTGCGACGCTCCAGCACCCGGGAGCTCCTGCTCCCGGTGCGGCCAGGCGACCCGCCACGTTTGTCGCCAGAGATGGCGATGGCTCGTTCCCAAGTCCCTCGCCATTGGACTGGGGTACTTCACGCCCCTGGGCATGCTGGTCATGCTGGTCGTGATGCGGAGCATCTAGCTGGCCGCAGCGAGGCTCTTGCTCGAAATGCCGTGGGCCTCGAGCCCTTTTCTGAGCCCGTCGAGGCACCGCCGCACGCGGCGGTACAGGCGACGCTGGTCGAGGCTGAGCTGGGGCGCGATCCTGGAGATCGGCAGTCCCTGCTCGAACCTGAGCTGGAGGATGAGCTGGTCCTCGCGCGGCAGATCGGCCAGCAGCCTGCGAAGTCGTTCCTGAGCCCTGTCCCTGCCCCTCCGGTCTTCCTGCCGAAGAAGCGCGCGGTCAGTCCGCTCCTCGGCGGCCAGGTCGGCCGGCAACGCGACGTTCTCGCGCCGCGGCAGCCGCGCCGGCAACCGCGCCGCCAGCTCGGCGAGCTCGACCCGCGACATCTCGACCCGGTGGTTGCGCCGCAGGATCTCGATCGCCTCGGCCACGGGATAGTGGTCTCGGGCCACCAGCCTCTCGAGCAATAGTGCCACTTCGCCGAGCGCACGCGCGGCGGCCGACGGCCGCCACTTGCCCCACCTGTGGTTGCGGTAGTCGAGCGCCACGCGCTGGGCCACCGTCGTCAAGTAGGTGCGCAGGCTGCTGTGCTGGCGGAACCTCCGGAGCACCGAATAATCGTCCTGAACCAGCTTCAGGAAGACCAGGGAGCGGAGCTCTTCGGCGTCCTCGGTGGAGAACCGGTAGCGACGGCTCGTCCAATCGACGACCCGCTCGACCAGGCCGAGGTGGTTCTCGAGCTGCTTCCGTGCGTCGTTCGTGGAGCCCTGTGTCATGATGTCCTCCAGATCTCGTGTTCGGTCGATCTGCAGGCAGCGTAGCCAGGAGGCCGGTTGGGCGTCTTGTGGCGGGTCTGTCGCTTTCCTGTGGAGCTTGTGAGAGCGCCCTCTGGCCGTTCCGCGGCGGACATGCGCCTGGGAGGACTGGTTTCTGGGGCGTCTCAGAACTTCCACAGGGAAGCAACAGGGCTCTCACAGGACGCCTGCGAGCCGGGAACGTCACAGTGGTCTTCGCGGTCAAGGGCTCGCCGGAGATGAGACCCGGAGCACCGTGGCGACTGACCCAAGCTCGATCATCCGGGATGATCGTCGTTCAACCCGCTAGCAGGAGGATCAAAATGGCCGGAGCAAAGAAACCCAAGACCAGAGCTACGGGCCCCAAGACGAGAGCTACGCCTCCCAAGACCAAAGCTACAGCTTCCAAGACGAGAGCTATGTCCTCAGAAGCTGGGGTCACGGGCTGCGAGGAGTTCGAAGACGACCACCTCAAGGAGATCGGTTTCCCTCGCCCCGAAGACGAGGTGGTCAACGATGCCCTGGAGGTCCTGCGAAGGGTCCAACGCATCCTCCTCCGCCAACCGGGTGCCAGGGCCGTCGACGTCGGGTTCAGGATCATCCAGGAGAAGAACCGCTTCGAGCCGGAAGTCGCCATCCGGGTGCATGTCGAGAACAAGTTGAACAAGGACAAAATCAAAGAGAGCGGTCAAAAGCTGATCGCTGACTTGTATTTCCAACGGCTCGCAGGAGTGTTCCACACCAAGACCGCCCCTCCGGACGAGAAACCGTATGTCACTCTGTTCAAGAACCGGAGTGACAAGGAAGAGTTCGAGAATCAGAAGGACAAGGAAAAGAACGAGATCGGCTACCGCATAGATGTCATAGAAGCCCGCTACCTGCCCTCCACCGGCGTCACGCAGGTCAGCGAACCGAGGTTGAACAATCAGGGATTCGAACCCAAAGATCAGCAGGCCCTGGCACTCTCGCACATTCAGCCTCTGGTTGGCGGCGTCAGCATCGGCAACGAGCGTGGGCAAGCCGGTACGCTCGCTGCTGTCGTTTGGGATCGGACCGACGGCACCCCCTGTCTGCTCAGCAACTGGCACATTCTCGCGGGCAGGAGGGCTGGCAACATACGCAATCGATGCTTCCAGCCCGCGCTGCTCGACGGTGGAACGCCTGATCGGGATTTCGTAGGCCACTTCAAGCGTGGCCTGTTCGACCGTCACGGCGACGCCGCGCTGGCGAGCATCGCGGACAATCGCCCGTACAACACCAGCGAAATCCTCGGCCTCTGGATGCCAGTCGCCGGCTCCGTGGAGCCGAAACTGGGCATGCCTGTCCGTAAGTTCGGCCGGACCACGGGTTTTTCCCTGGGTTTCATCGACGGCGTCGGATTCACTGTCAACCTCGAATACTCGGGTCTTGGTACTCGCTTCTTCGAGAAGCAAGTCCACATCGCCACCCGTATCAAAGGTACGGAGCTGAGTGCTCCTGGTGACTCGGGAGCACTTTGGGTGGCCAAATACGAGCCTCGCGATCCCGACCAGGAAGACGAGACCGCCGATGTCGTAGAGTTGCAACAGGAAGACAGAGTGCCGACAACACAATCAGAGGCGCTCGGGTACTTGGAAAAGGGCGGGCAGGTGCAGGGTCCGACTTCAAGGATCTACTTCGCGGCCGCGCTGAACTTCGCGGGTGACGCGCCTGGTGCTCCCACGGGTGAGTTCGCCATCGCCACTCCGATCCCTATTCTCGCCAGTCGCCTGAACTTCAGTTTCAGACCTCTATTCTTCCCCCGTAGCGGCTACGTGGTTCGCACTGGTGCTACCAGCTCGTCGGCGAGTAGCACGGGCCTGCCGGATGGGCAGGTCATCGAACCGCGCGGCGGGCAAGGGGATCCCGCGTCGGGGCCTCAGCCCGACCCGGAAGAGTCTCAGACCGGCGGCGGAGGTTAGACTCGAACCCAGGTGCGCGGCTATTCCACGGACCTGCCGGGCTCCAGGATTCGGAGGTAATCGGCGTCGTCGCGAAAAAGTATGAACGCGGCGTCGTCCTTCAGTCGGTGCGGCAGATTACCGGCTTCGACAGACCGGCGCGCAAGCTTGAAAAGTGTCTTCCGATCCTGCTTCAAAGCGTAGATTCGAGCTGCATAGAACAGTAGATCCGGGTACTCCGGCCATCGTGTCAGAAGCTCCTGGATCTTCTGCTCGGCTTGCTCGAAACGCCCGAGCTTGGCGAGGCAGACAGCTCGCTGAGCCTGGCGCCTTCGGGAAAGCTCCGCACCCTTTCTCAATTGGTCGAACACCACGAGGGCTCTCTCGAACCACTCTCTGGCTTCTGGTTCCCTTCCCTGCTCCAAGAAGACATCGCCTATGCTGACCGCAGGGGTCGGCATAGAGATTCCCAGAAGCCGGAAGATGCGATCGGCTTCTTGGTAGGCCTCGACCGCCTCCTGCCATCGTTTCTGCCCGTAAAGGGCGTGGCCCAGGTTGACTGCCGCTGTCGGATCACCGGTCTTCTGGAACAGTCTCCGAAATCGGTTCGCGGCCTCCTCGTACTGGTTGCTCGTCAGGAGAATGATGCCGTAATCGTTGAGAGCTGTGGTCTGCTCGCTGTCCCACTCCAGCACCTTTTCGTACTCGACCATGGCTTTCCACGGTTCATTCGCGATCCTGTACCGTTGCGCCAACTTCATTCTGCAGCGAATCCTGCCGCCACCCACAGAGATCCCTTTCTTCAGGGTCTTCTCAGCTTCATCGACCCGTCCCAGTTCCCACAGCGCCTCGCCCAACCAGACATAAGCGAGGTCGCAGCCACTATCCCGACTGCATATCGGCTCCAGAGCCATCGCCTTTCGCGCCACCGTCTCCGCCTCTGCGTAACGCCGATCAACGAGCAGGAGACGGGCTTCGGCCACCAGAGCGAGAGGCATCTGGGGATCCTTGGCTCGAGTCCGCTCGATGAGGTCGCGCGTCTTCAGCAAATCGGCCTCGTTCCTCGTCGCGGCGAACCTGTCGGCTATGAAGACTGCGTAGTGTGCCAGGGCCTCAGGCCGATCCGGGTCCAACTGCACGGCCTGCTCGTAGTGCCTGGCAACCTCTTCCAGGTTCGCCGGGGCATTTCCGCGCAGCCAGAGACGATGCGCCTGTTCGAGGTGATCCTTCACTTCGGCGTTGGCCGGGGCCGGAGCGACCGATCTGGAGTCTGATGGCAGGCCGTTCTTCACGCCGAGATAGATCATCGCCACAAGCGCCAGCGCGGCGACGACGAGACCTGCTCTGCCAGCGGAACTTCGCTGGACGACGGCGGGCGTGCCGACGTGGCCGTCCACCACCGCTTCGAGATCCGCGGCCAACTCGCCCGCTGTCTGGTACCGCGTCTCCGGATCCTTCTCGAGCGCCTTCTGAACGATTCGCTCCACGGCTCCCGTGACGTCCCGCCCCGCGGCCTCGGCGAGCGGCACGGGCTCGTCCTCCAGGATCGAGCGCACGATCGCGTGCTCGTACTCGCCCGCGAATGGACGGCGCCCGCTGATCATTTCGTAGAGCACCACGCCCACGGCCCAGATGTCCGCCCGGTGGTCGACCGGCTCGCCGCGGCTCTGTTCCGGCGACTTGTAGGCCGGTGTGCCCAGGGAGTGGCCGGTCTGGGTCAGGCGTGTGCCGCTGGCGAGCTTGGCGATGCCGAAGTCGACGAGCTTGGCGACGCCGTTTGAAGTGAGCAGCACGTTGGCCGGCTTGACGTCTCGATGGATGATGTCGTGCCGGTGCGCCTCGGCCAGACCGCGGGAGAGCTGCCGGGCGATCTCCAGGGCCTCGTCGAGCTCCAGACGGCCGGCGGCGAGGCGTTCCTCGAGGCTGCCGCCGCCATAGAGCGGGGTCACGATATATTGCCGTCCCTCCGCCGTCTCGCTGATCTCGTGGACCGTGGCCAGGTTCGGATGGTCGAGCGAGGCCGCCAGCCGGGCCTCGCGCTCGAAGCGCCGCCGCGCCGTCTCGTCGCGAACCAGCTCGGGAGCGAGGAACTTGAGCGCCACCTTGCGCCCGAGCCGCCGGTCGGCGGCGGCGTAGACCACGCCCATGGCGCCGCTGCCCAGCTCCTCCTCGATCTCGTACTGCCCCATGCGCGCGCCGACGGCCGGCTCGCCGGAGCCGGGCGGAAAGTAGACGTCCTCCTTCAGGCGGTAGCCCTTGCGCGGCAGCGTCTCGATGTAGCGCGGCTGGCGGGCATCGTCCTCGAGCGCCTTGCGCAGCTCCCAGATCGCATGCGAGATCACCTCGTCGCCGACGTAGGCGTCGCCCCATACCTCGTCGATGATGCGCTGCTTCGGCACCACCTCCGGCGCCAGCCGCGCCAGGCACACCAGCACGTCCATGGAGCGCGCCTCGACCCGGACCGAAGTCTCTCCCCGCTTCAGCTGGCCCAATTGCGGGCGCACCCACCACTCACCGATCTTGAAGTCGACCTCTCCTAGATCATCCATACCGGGTGTGGATCGGTTGCCGTGCCGCGCCGACGTCGAGCGGGCTCATTTATCGGGACTGCATGATGCTCCGTGGGCAACTCTCGATCGCGTTCCGCCAACCCTGGGAACAGATCGATGATGCCAACGGGCTCAAGGGACCCGATCAGCATACCACTCGCGGACGGTCGTCGCTCGGACGCCGGCGGCTAAAGCAGAAACGCCGCGCCCAGGCCGGCCACCAGGATCAGCAGGAAGCCGGGCAGCATCGCCCGCTTGAGCGCCGCGCCGCCTGAGGCGAGCACGATGCCGCCCTTGACCACGGTGTTGGACATCGCCGCCAGGGTGATCGCCCGCGAGGCGACGCCGGTGTCGAGGCCGGCGCCGGGCTGGCTGAGCTCGGCCATCGACAGGGTGATGGCGTCGACGTCGGTGAGGCCGGCGAGCACCGCCGAGGCGTAGACGCCCTCGGTGCCGAGCCAGGTCTGGGCGAGACGCGAGACCAGCAGGATGACGCCGTACAGCAATCCGAAGCCGATCGCCGGGCCGAGCTCGAAGGGGTTCGAGAACTCCATCGTCTCTTCGTCTCCGCCACGCTGACGCAGGAACAGGAACAGGGCGTAGACGAGGCCCGCGCCGCCGGCCGCCGCCATCGGCACCCACACGTCGGTGAGCAGGGCGCGGTTGACCACCGCCACTTCCACCATCACGCGCGCGAACATCGTCGTCCAGGCAACGGTGACGGCGACCGCGAAGACCCTCGCCAGGTCGCTCTGGGTACGGCTGCGCTCGGCGAAGGTCAGCGTCACCGCCGTCGACGACACCAGCCCTCCGAGGAAGCCGGTGATACCGATGCCGCGGCTGGCGCCGACCACCTTGATCAGCAGGTAGCCAAGGAAGCTCAGGCCCGAGATCAACACCACCATGAGCCAGATCTTGTAGGGATTGAGCACGTCGAAAGGCGGCGAGCCGAAGCTACTGTTGGGCAGCACCGGCAGCACGATGGCGGTGATCGCCCCGAACTTGAGGGTGGCGATGACGTCCTCGCGCGTGACCTTTCCGGCCAGCTGGTGGAGCTCCCCCTTGAGCGACAGCAGCGCCATCAGCGCCACGCCGACAGCGACCGCAATGCCCAGCTTGCCCTGATAGCAGATGGCGCCGATCAACACCATCAGAATGGCCGCTGCCTCGGTGGTGATGCCGTGATGCCCCTTGAAAACAGCGCCGGTGTAGGCCGCCACGACCAGCAGGCCGGTCAGCAGGATCGCCGTTGCGAGTGGCCACGGCGAACCGGTCTCGGCCGACAGCAGGGCCGCGCCGCAGCCGATCAGCGACAGCAGCGGGAAGGTCCGGACGCCGGCGAAGAAGCTCTCCTCGCGCGGCTGGCCAGCGGCGACCTCGCGCTGCAGCCCGATCAGGAAGCCGATCGCCAGGGCGATGCCGAAACGGGTGAACAGCTCGATCTCGGTCATATTGATTCCTCGGGGTCGGCGTTCCCCTACTCTACCAGCCGTTCAGGGATCCCGACCGGTCGCGACCGCGCGACAGGCCGCGAGAGCGAAGGGCAAACCTTCGGCGACATTGATGCGTATACATCAAAGTTGAACCGCCAAAGGAGGCAGGGGATGGCAACACAACAAGAGCGTCGATGGCAGCCGGTGTTCCTCTCGGGAGTGGGCCCGATCGGCAACTTCTCGCCGGCGATCGCGTGGCCTGGGTCGGGCGCCCGGCGCCTCGTGCCATGACTTCGAACCACGGGGAGGCAAAGAGAACGATGACCAACGACTACGCGTCCGACTTCGCCGACTTCGGCGGCGTGACCTATCTCAACATCGCCTTCCAGGGCCCGATGCCGCGAGTCGCGGCCGCCGCGGCCGAGGAGGCGCTGCAGCTCAAGAAAACCCCCTACCTGATCAGTGATGGGGACTACTTCTCCTATCCGGACGCCTACCGCTCGGCGGTCGCCGATCTGATCGGCTGCGACGCCGCCGACGTCGCGGTGACGGACTCGGCCACCCACGGCGTGATGCTCTTGGTAGGCGGCCTCGACTGGCAGGCGGGAGACGAGGTCGTCCTGCCGCGGGGCGAATTCCCCGCCAACCGCTTCCCGTGGCTGTCGCTCGAGCGGCGCGGCGTGAAGGTGCGTGAGGTGCCGGTCGGCCCCGGTCTCTCCGGGCTCCAACGGCTGGCGGCCGCGATCACGCCCAGGACCCGCGCCGTGGCCGCGAGCTGGGTGGCCTACTCCACCGGCCTGCGTCTGGAGATCGAGGCCCTGGCCAGGATCTGCCGTGACCGGGGCGTGCTGTTCGTGCTCGACGGCACGCAGGGGGTGGGCGGGCTCGACTTCCGACTCTCGGAGGTGCCTTGCGACCTGCTGGTCTGCGCCGGCTACAAGTGGCTTCTGGGGCCTTACGGTCTGGGCTTCGCCTACGTCGAGCCCGAGCTCGGCAAGCGGCTCGAGCTGAGCAACGTCAACTGGTTCGCGGTTCGAGGCGCTCGCGACTTCAACCGCTTGAGCGAGTGCGAGCTGGCCTACGTGCCCGGGGCGGCGCGCTTCGACATGAACGAGGCCGCCAGCTTCACCAACGTCGCCGCCGGGGTCGCGTCGCTGCGCTACCTCGAGCGGGTGGGTGTGGCGACGGTCGAACACCACGTGGCGTCGCTGCTCGAGGGTCTCGTCGCGGGCCTCCCCGTGGGCTTCCGCGACGCTGGCGCGAGCGGCACCGAGCGGCGCTCGAACATTCTCTGCATCTCCGGCCCGAACCCGGAGCGGACCGAGCGCGCGGCCGACGCCCTGGCCGCGGCACGTGTCTTCACCAGTCGCAGGGAAGGCACGATCCGCATCTCGCCGCACCTCTTCAACACAGCGGACGAGATCGACCGGGTGCTCGAGATCCTGCACGGGAGCGGAGAGAGCGCCTCGGTTGCCGTCGGCTCCGCACTTTTCGGTCTCGCGGTGGGTGATCCCGTGGTGACGCCGGGGCCGGCAGCCCTGCCGCGGCCGCGCAGTCTCGAGGGCCGGTGGGTCACTCTGCGCCCGATCGATGCGGAACGCGACGTCGACGACCTCTACTCCGGCTCACACGGCAGTCCCGAGCGGGAGGCCCTGTGGACCTACATGGCCTATGGGCCGTTCGGAAGCCGTGAACAGATGCGTCGGCAGCTCGAAGAGCTCGGCCACTCGCGAGACGCGCTCTTCTTCGCCGTAGTCGACAACGCCTCGTCGCAGGCGGTCGGCATGGCTTGCCTTCAGAGGGTCGTGCCGCGCAACCGCTGCATCGAGATCGCCCACGTCTGGTACGTCCCCGAGCGCCAGCGCTCCCGCGTCAACACCGAAACGATCTACCTGCTGCTCCGGGAGGTCTTCGACCACCTGGGCTATCGCCGCGTCGAGTGGAAATGTGACGCCCTGAACCGCAGGTCGCGCACCGCCGCGCTGCGCCTCGGCTTCCGCTTCGAGGGGATCTTCCGGCAGCACATGATCATCAAGGATCGAAATCGCGACACGGCCTGGTTCGCGATGGTTGACGGCGACTGGCGGCCGGCGAAGGAGGACATCGAGCGGTGGCTCTACTCCGATGAAGAGCTCTCCCTGACCCGGCTGACGCAGCGTCGTCGGCTCGCATCCCCGACCGAAGGAGCCTTGGCATGAGTGATCCGTCAGCAAGAAACGTTGCGCGATCATCCGTCGGCGATCCGCGGCGCGATCGAGGTTCTTCAGGGTCCGGCGGCGGGACCCGTCGCCGAGCCCTGCATCAGCGAGACGACGCGCGCCAGGGAATCGGAGGTGCCGGACCAGGCGTCTTCGCCGAAGCTGGCGAGGAACGCTTCCTGGGCCCTTTGCCAGTACGGGAGAGCTTCCCGGATCTTCTCTTCTCCCGCCGCGGAGAGCTGCGCCTCCTTGGCCCGCCGATCCGTAGCGCAATCCCGAGTCGAGACCAGCCGGTCCCGGATCAGGGGCTGGACGGCTCGGTAGAGGGAGGTCCTGTCCATGACCAGTTCCTCGGCCAGGCGGCTCATCGGCATCGGCCCACCTCTCTCGAGTGCTCGCAGTAGAGCGAACTGGGGGACCGTCAAGCCCGAGGGAGCCATCTCCTCCTCGTAGAAGCGCGTCATCGCCCGCGTGGCCTTGCGCAGCGCCGTGCAGGCGCAGGGTAGCGAAGTCGCCATATTTGATGAGTATACATCATTCTTGTCGACCAAATGAACGGCTGCTGGCTCTCACGACGGCATCACCGGCAGCCCGCCGAGCGGTCCACCCTACCCTGCCAGCCGCTCGGGCACCTCGAGACGCCCCGGCGACGCGAACGTCATCACGTATCCGTCGCCCGCCCGCCACCAGCCCTCGAAACTCTGGCCGTTTCGCGCCTGCCGCACCTCGAGACGACGCCACCCGTCGTGCGTCTCGATGCCCGGGAGGCTGACCTCGACCCCTCGGGTGTCCGCCCGCAGACCGACACGCAGCGCCTTGAGCGCGCTCTCCTTGGCACTCCACACCAGGTTGTCGACCAGTGGCCGGTCCGACTCGGGCCACGAGGCGACCAGGACCTGCTCGCGGTGGGTGAAGTAGTCGAGCACGAAGAGCTCACTGCGCGCCTCGATGCGCTCCAGGTCGCAGCCCACGGCGGCGCCTTCGGAGAGCGCGCACAGAGCCCGACCGCCGCTGTGACTGATCGACAGGCTCACCGGCAGCCGCTCGCTGTTCAGGAACGCCTCGGGCGCGCCGTCGGCGGCGGCACGGATCTCCAGCCGGGCGACGCCGGGGGCGCGCCCGCTGAGACCCGACCAAGACGCCAGCGCTTGCTTGGCGGCCCAGCGGCCCAGCAGCCAGTCGCGCCGGCGTGAAGGCACGGTGAGCCCGGCGATGACCGCGACCTCGGCCGCCGCCAGCCAGCCGGCGCCGGCCGGTAGGTCGCCTTCCGAACGGGTCAGCCAGTAGACGGTGTTCAAGACAGACCTGTTCGATGCAGACCCGTCATGACTCGGCGGCGACCGCGACCGTCACGGCCGCCGACTCAAGGGCCCGCCGCATGCCCCGCTCGACCGCCTCGATCAGGTAGCCGCGCAGTCGCTCCGGCGCGATAATGTGGTGCACCGAGCCCACTCTCTGCGCCCGGTGGATGCTGTGTACGCGGTCGAACTCCTCGGCCACCTCGCCCAGCTTCTCGGCGTGCACGGTCTTGAAGACCTCCTGCAGCTGGGCTTGCAGCCGCACCTTCTCGGCGCCGCCGGCCCGCGGGATGGCGTGCTCGATCTCGGCCACCCGCGGATCTTCGCGGGCGCGGCGGCGCACGTCGCGCGCGAACACCACCGCCGCCGCCGGCGCGCCACCGATCACCGACGCGAAGCTGCCTTCCAGCGCCGCCACCTCGAGGTTCTCGTTGAGCGCGCCCGAGAACACCACGAAGGCGCCGCCGTGATAGCGCGAGATCACGCAGAACACCATCGGGCCGTCGAAGTTGACCACCGCCCGGCCGATCTCGGCGCCATACTCGAGCTGCAAGCCGCGCATCGATTCGGGCGAGCCATCGAACCCCGAGAGGTTAGCCAGGATCACCACCGGCCGGTTGCCGCTGGCGGCGTTGATGGCGCGCGCGACTTTCTTCGACGACTGCGGAAACAGCGTGCCCGAGGTCCACTGCGCCGGGCCGTCGGCGGGGATGAAGCCGAGCCGCGGCAGAGGACGCGATTCGAGCCCCAGCAGGCACACCGGATAGCCACCGATATGAGCGTCCCACACCACGCCGATCTCGGCGTCGCGCATACCGAACCAGCGCTCCAGAGGATCCAGGTCCTGGTCGATTACCGCCGCCATCACCTGGCGGACGTCGAAGGCCTTCTTTCGCCCGGGGTTGCGCTCCTGCGAGAACACATCGCCCACGCGCTGGAAGGTGGTGCCGTCGCGGCGGCCGTGGGGCGAGGCGGAGACGTCGCGCTCGGGGTCGTCGGTGGTCGCGGCACGGCGCGGGAAACGCTCGCCGGGTACCACGTAGCTGTGCTCGTAGTAGCGCAGCAGGATCTGGCAGGCCTCGCCCAGGTCCCGGGCGTAGTACTGGGCCTGGCCGTTGGGCCCCATGATGTGCTCGTAACCGCCGATCCCCTGGTTGTCCTCGGCGGACACGCCGCCGGAATAGTCCAGCGCCTGCTTGCCGGTCAGCACCATCGATCCCTCCGGTGGCATGATCAGGATGCCACGGGTATGCATCAACATCGTGGCCTCGGCGTTCCAGTACGGCTGCGCGCCGACGTTGACGCCCGGGACGATGACGTTCACCTCTCCGCCGCCCTGCGTGAACACGACCAGCCGGCGCAGGACGCGGGCGATCCAGTCCATGTTCTCGGTGCCGCTGTCCATGGCGATCCTGGCGCCGGCCGAGACCGCGAACCACTCGAGCGGCACCCGCAGCTCGGCCGCCAGATCGAGCGCCGCGAGAATGCGCCGGCATTCGGCCTCGGCCAGCGATCCCATCGAACGCCCCGGGTCGCCCAAGAGGATCACCCGCGCCATGCCCTCGGGCGCCTTGGTGGTGAAATTGCGGATCACGCCCACCACGACGTTGGCGCGGTTGCCGCCGGGCGGACGCTCGACCGGCTCCAGGACGCCGTCGCGGCCGAGGTCGTATTCCCGGAAGTCGCCGGGCGGAAAATCGCCCCGGGTGGCGCCGCGCTCGGGCGCCATCATCGAGATCACCTCGTAGGGCTCGTGCAGGCCGCGACGGCGCAGCCGCACCACCTTCTGGGCATGGCGCGTCAGCGGCTGGATCGGCTGATCGGCGGGCTCGCGGAAACGCACCGTCGGCCCCTGGCCGCCGCGGTACCAGATGTGCAGCTCGGTATCGCGCGGTTCCTCCGCGGCGCCGCTCGCCGGGCGCATCCGCGCCCGCGCCACCACCTTCTCGATCCCCAGCCCCTCGGCCTCGGGGGCGAGCCGGTTGGCCAGGTCGTGGATCTCGTCCGGACGCAGATCGAGAGTCGGCCACAGGTAGAGCAGCACCCGGTTCCAGTGCAGGCGCTCGCGCGGCGCCCGCTGGGACTGGAAGCGCCGGATGCCCGACAGCGCCGCCAGGTACATGCGCTCGAGGTGCGGCAGCTCCTTCACCCGACCGCTGTCGTCGCGCACCGGGGTCAGGTCGCGGACCTCGGCGAGGGCGAAGATCCGCTCGTCGCTGGGGTTGTTGCGCGCCACGCCGCGGAACACGTAGACGTCCTCCTCGGTGGGCTGCAGGCGCTCGATCTCGAAGTGGGCGAGCCGCCAGATGAGCAGGCGCCGGGCCATCATCGGATGCAGGCCGCCGTAGACGGTCTCCTCGACGAAGCCGGCGGCCATGAGCTCGGCCCGCGTCCAGGTGCCCGAGGAACGCGTGTCCAGGCCGCGGAAGACCAGGTGCTGGACGTCGCCCATGCCCAGACCGCCCTGCGGAGAAGAGATCGCCAGCACCACCCGCAGGACGGGGCGCCCGAAGTCGACCTCGTCGAGCAGCTCCAGCACCTGATCTCGCGTCTCCTGGTGACTACTCACAGGGTCGGTGCGCCAGACGTAGAGGTCGAGGACGACGTCGTCGTGAGCCGGGCACTCCTTGACCAGCGGCGCCAGCGCCCGCAACGCCGCACCCAGGTCGCGGTGCTCGACGTGGGTGGCCAGCAGGTGGAAGCGCTTCCAGCGGTACTCGTAGTCGGCGGTGAACAGCGTCCGGCAGCCGCGCTGACGAACGCGGACGTTCTCGGGCTTGCGCAGGCGGTAGTAGCGCCGCGCCAGCACCTCGAGCATGGCCCGCTGCATGACCTCCGGCGCTTCGTCGAAGCGACTGGAAATGAAGCTCTTGAGCGGCTGCGGGCACTCCACCAGGGCCCGAAGTCGCGACGCGCGTTTCACTTCGTCCGGGTCTTTCACAGCCAACGCTTCGAAATCGGCGGCGGCGGCGGCGTAGATTTTGTCACGGGCTTCCTGCCAGGGCGCCCGGTCGAAAAAGCGAAAGCGCACCTCCCGGGCGCAGTCGTGGATGGCGGGGAAGCGTCCGCGGGTCTCCGCGATCAGGCGGTCGAGGAGCGCACGGAACGGGCGGCCGGCATCGGTGGCCAGGAGCTCCAGATGCTCGAGCCGCCGCTCGAGCACGCTCAGGATCGGTGCCACCTGCTCGTCGACCCGCGCCTGCGAGCGGTAGATGCGCCACAGACTCTCCTCGAGCTCGGGCCTTCTGTCGAGGTCCTCGACGCCGAAGTGGGCCAGGGCGCGGCGCAGCTTGTCGAGAAAGACCTGCGGTAGGCCGGCGCCGGCGGCGTCGAGATCGCGCAGGTAGGCGCGCAGGTAAGCCGAGACGCTCAGGCGGCCGGCGTCCTCGAGGTCGTCGTGATCGGGCTGGCGGTCGAACAGCGAGCACAGGTCGACGAACAGCGTCAGCAGCTCTTCCTCGGTCACCAGCAGCTCGGAGTCGTCCGGCGGGATCGTCTGGCACAGGGAGCCGCGGTCTTCCATCAGGTACTTGAGGTGATTGGAGCCGACGTCGTAGCCGAGGATCAGGCAGCGCAGCTCGGCGAAGATCTGGCGGCAGTCGGGCGGCCGCGGGCGCTCGACCGTGGCCGGCTCCAGGTGATCGAGCTCGAGCCGCGGCGCCCCGACGGATCGGGCATGATCCCCCTCGGCGCCGATCGCCCGCGGCTCCACTCGCAACAGCGCGGCGCCCGGCCCCACCTGCATGCCCGGCGTGACCAGGATCTCCCGCACCGTGCCGCCGAAGCGGGCGACGACGGCGGTCTCCATCTTCATCGCTTCGAGCACCGCCAGTCGGTCGCCCTCCATCACGTCCTCGCCCTCGTCGACTGGAATCGACACCACTACCGCCGGCGACGGCGCCCGCACCACCCCGCCGTCGTCGCGCGACACGCGGTGGGGCGCGCCCTCGACCTCCACCAGGTGGGCCGGTCCGTGCACCACGGACAGCACGCGATACCGGCGGCCGGCGACGGTCAGCCAGCGCTCGAAAGGACCCAGGACCTCGCGCTCGGCGTCGATCCAGTGGCCTTCGATCTCGAGGCGGAAGCGCTGCGGCCCCAGCCGGTAGGTGCCCACCTTGGTGCGGCGGCCGTAGATCTCGAGCTCCACCTGGCGAGCGACCTCGTCCGAGACCTCGGGGCGGCCGCCGACGGCCGAAGCCAGGAAGCGCGTCTGCTCGATCGCAACCTCCGCCTCGTAGACCGAGATCGCGGCCTCGATCAGTGCGATCTCGGCGTGGCGTCGCGACATGTGCTCGCCGGCCACCACCTGGCGGTCGAGCCAGCCGACGTCGAATTCGCCGCGGGCGACCTCGTCGCGGTGCAGCAGGTCGAGCAGAAATCCCTTGTTGGTGGCGCCGCCGCGGACCACGACGGCGGTATCTTTCAGCGCGCGCCGCAGGCGTGCCAGGGCCTCGGCGCGGTCGCCGCCCCAGGCGATGACCTTGGCGATCATGGAGTCGAATTCCGCCGGCACGCTGTCGCCGGCCTCGACGCCGGTGTCGATCCGCAATCCGGGGCCGGTAGGCAGGCGCAGCAGATCGATCCTGCCCGGCGCCGGCGCGAAGGCGTTCTCGGGATCCTCGGCGTTGAGGCGCACCTCGATCGCCGCGCCGCGGGCCGGCGGCGGCGGGCCCTCGAGCCGGCCGCCCCGGGCGACGTGGAGCTGGAGCTTGACCAAATCGGTGCCGGTGGTCATCTCGGTCACCGGGTGCTCGACCTGCAGACGGGCGTTGACCTCCATGAAGGAGAAGGTCTTGCTATCAGCATCGTAGAGGAACTCCACGGTGCCGGCGCCGTGGTACCCCACCATCTGCGCCAGGCGCACCGCCGCCGCCCGCAGCTCCTCGTCCTGTTCCTCGGTCAGAGCCGGCGACGGCGACTCCTCGAGCACCTTCTGGTTGCGCCGCTGGATGGTGCAGTCGCGCACCCCCAGGCCCCAGGCCGCGCCGTAGCGATCGGCGATGATCTGCACCTCGACGTGACGGGCACCGGCCAGGAGCCGCTCGGGGAACACGGTGTCGCCGCCGAAGGCCTTGAGCGCCTCGGCCCGGGCGCGTTCGAAGGCCGAGCGCAGCTCGGACTCGGAGTGCACCTTGCGGATGCCGCGCCCGCCGCCGCCGGCGGTCGCCTTGATCATCAGCGGATAGCCGAGATGCGCGGCATGACGTCGGGCTTCTTCCAGAGTCTCCACCGGCCCGCCGCTCCACGGCGCCACCGGCACCCGCGCCTCCTCGGCGAGCTGCTTCGAGCTGATCTTGTCGCCCAGCCGGCGCATGACCTCGGCCGAGGGACCGACGAAGACGATGCCGAGCTCGTCGCACAGGTCGACGAAAGCGGCGTGCTCGGCGACGAACCCCCAGCCCACCCAGACCGCGTCGGCCTCGGCCCCCGTCAGCACCTGGCGCAGACGGTCGCAGTCGAGGCAGGCGCTCTTGCTGCCGCCGTCACGCGGATCGACAAAGGTGGCGGGGCCGAGCAGGACCGCCTCGTCGGCCTCGCGCACGAACATCGAACGACTATCAGGCTCGGTATAGAGGGCGATCGTGGTGAGGCCCGGAGTATCGCCATCCACCTCGCGTTCGAGCTCGCGCACCGCGTGGATCGCCCGCATCGCCGGCTCGCCGCGATTGACGATGGCCAGGCGCCGAAAGTCGACGCGCACCTCCTCCGCCTCGGGCTCAGCGACCGGCCGCACCTCCGGCCGATCGCTGGAGCAGTCGTCCCGGTCGTTCTTCCCGGTGAGCCAGTCGAGGAACCACATCGCCTGTTCTCGGTCTGCCGCCGTCAGGTCATGACCGCCCGCAGCGGCGCCACCTTTTCCTCCTCGAGCGGGCTGGGCACGACGATGGTCCGGTAGCCGGAGAGCTCGACGAAGACCGTGCCGTCCTCGTCAACCACCCGGGCGTCGAATCCGTCGCCGCTCTTCGCCGGCTCGACCAGGGCGTGGAACCGGCCCTGCGCCTCGTCCGGCGAGCGCAACACCCGCACGCTGTCGACGTGGCGCGGCAGGGCCAGGCGACCAGTGGTGCCGATTTCCCACACGCCGGCGGTCTGGAAGCACAGCTCGATCAGCCGCGGCGTCATGCGCGCCGGCAACTCGGGCGGATGGTGATTGTCCCCCAGAGACGCCGCCATGCGGCCGACCACCGTTCCGTCGCCGCCCCTCCACACGCCGTCGAGCACCCGGTAGGCCGGGCCGTGGAAGTAGATCCGGTAGATGTCCGCGGGCGCCACCACTTCGCCGTCGACGGCCGGCGGCAGGCTGGTCGCTGCGCCGGCCGACGTGGGCGGCACCTCGGTCAATCGAACCCGGCCGCTGAAGTGGGTCGTCACGCGCGGCTTGTCTTCGGTGGGCAGCGTGCGGCTGCCCCGCAGGTCGCAGACGGCGGTCACCGCGTCGCCGTTCCGAGTGCCGAGCGCCCGCACCGTCACGGCGCGCGGCTCGGACCGGTAGAACTTGAACGGCGCGGAGAACTCGACGTCCTCGACCGCGGCCACGTGGCGATCCGGGAAGAGAGCGTCGGCCGCCTCGGCGAAGGCCTCGATGCCCATCACCCCGGGAAACAGCGGTGTACCGTCCATCGCGTGATCGTGCAGGAACGGCTGCTCGGCTGGATCGAGCGCGGTCTCGAAGACCAGGGCGCCGTCAGAGCCGAGTCCCTTGACCTCCCGCGCCACCGGGCCGCTCGCTGTGAGGGCGTCGACGCGCAGACCACCGCTCTCGTCCCAGCCTTCGAGCAGGCTGCCGAGCCCGCCGGCGACCACCACCTCGCCACCGCCGCCGGGCTCGGTAAGCTCGCGGCGCACCACGGGGATGCCGGCGGCCGGCGGCAGCATGTCGATGCCGGCGAGCGCCATCATCTTCGGGATCGAACCCCGGGTCGCCATGCCGATGTCGGCCCAGGCCGTCCAGTCGACGGTGACGCCGCGGGTCGCCGGCCGCGACGAGCGAAAGCTCGACAGCCACTTGGCCAGCAGGTCGTTGGCCGCCGAGTAGTCGGCCTGGCCACCGTTGCCGAAACGGCCGGCGATCGAGCTGAAGGCCACGGCCGCGCCCAGCCTCAGATCCCTTGCCGCTCGCATCAGGTGGTACCAGCCGTCGGCCTTGACGTCGAAGACGAGATCGAATTCCTCGGGCTGCTTGTCGGGCAGGAAATGGCTGATCTCGAGGCCGGCGGCGTGGATCAGCACGTCGATCCGGCCGTGTGCCTTCCCCACCTTCTCGATCACCGATGCCACCGCCTCGCCGTCGCGCAGGTCGAGGCTGTGGTAGTGGGCCTCGCCGCCGGCCGTGCGCACCGCGCGGATGGCGGCGAGGGCGGCGCGCGCCCGCTCGAGGGCGGCGAGCCGGTGCTCGACGGCAGCGGGCGTGGCACGTTCTCCGGAGGCCTTCAAGCGTTCGAAGATGTCGCGCTTCAGGCCCTCGGAATCGGTGACGAAACGCTCCAAGTCGGGGTCCCCGGCGTCGGGCTCGGGCGCCAGGTCGAGCAGATGGAAGGTGCCGCCCGAAGCCGCAAGGCCGGCGACGATCGCCGAGACGATCGAGCCGGCGGCGCCGGTGACGACAAAGACGCTGTCCGGCCCCAGTTCGATACCAGGCTCTTCGTCCGCGTGCCTGTCGACAGCCTGCTCCACCAGGCCGACGCCCCAGCGCTCGCCGCCGGCGTAGCCGATCTCGACGGCTCCCGGATCGCTCAGGGTCTCGGCGATCAGACACTCCGCCAACGCCGCGGTCTTGCGGCTGGGCGCGAAGTCGACCGCCTTGACCAGGGCGTCGGACCGCTCCCGCTTGTAGGTCTTGACGAAGCCGGTGACCGCACCGCCCAGGGGATCGACGGCACCGCCAGCGTCGAGGCCGTGGCGTCCACCCAGGCGAGTAGCGGCAACCAGGAAGGTGCCGGCGTCGCCGATCTGCTCGTAGAGCGCCCGCATGGTCAAATAGAGGTGCTTCACTCGACGTTCCACGGCCTCGCGCCATCCCGCTGCGTCGAGCGCCGCAGGATCGCCGGCGGCGTCGAGCGCGGGTAGCCAGTAGACGCCGTGGATCGGCCCGACGGCAAGCCAGGTTTCGAGCTGCTGGCCGAGGGCTTCGCGATCGGTATCACCGAGTGTCAGTACCTCCGCGCCGCGCTTCTCGAGACGCTTCACCAGCGTCTTGCCGACGCCGCCGCGGTCCGCCATCACGACCACCCGGCGGCCCGTCTCCAGGCTGACACCGGACGGCTTGGTGCGCTCGAGCGCCGGGCGCAACACGGGGATCGGTACCCTTCGCGGCACCGTGGCCGTGTCCTCCGGGCCGGCGGCCGACGACTCCAATGCCTCGCGCGCGGCCACCAACACTGGTGCCTCGGGCAGCGCTCCGGCAGCTGGCGAGCCGGGCACCAGGTCCGGCCGCCGCTCGTAGACGAAGTCGATCGCATGCTGAAGCGTCGGGTAGTCACGCAGCTGAAGATTCTCGTCGCGCGGGATGTCCCAGGCACCGCGGATCGCGGTGAAGGTCTCCGCCTGCTTCACTGTGTCGATCCCCAGATCGGCCTCCATGTCGAGGTCGAGCTCCAGCATGTCCGGCGGATACCCGGTCTGCTCGGAGACGATTCCGAGGATGCGCTCCTCCACGGCGTCGGTCCCACTGGTTACCTCGGCGACCGACGTGGCCGGAGTCACCACAGTCTCGGCCGCTGGAGCCGGCATCGTTTCGGTCCGGTCCGACGCTTCGAGGTCCGGACGCCGTTCGTAGACGAAGTTGATCGCGTGCTGGAGCGTCGGGTAGTCGCGCAGCTGAAGATTCTCGTCGCGCGGAATGTCCCACTCGCCGCGGATCGCGGCGAAGGTCTCGGCCTGCTTTACAGTGTCGATCCCCAGATCGGCCTCCATGTCGAGGTCGAGGTCGAGCATGTCCGGTGGGTAGCCGGTCTGCTCCGAGACGATCTCGAGGACTTTCGCGGCGACAGCGTCCTCGGCATCGGCAGCCACCACAGGTTGCTCGACCGGTGGCGGCACGGGTACCGGAGGTGGCACGACGGCAGGAGACGGCGAGTCGACGACACGGAGGGTGCGGTGATCGACTTCGAGCCGAGGAGAGGAGGTGCCGCTGATGCGCTCCAGCCAGGCGTTCCACGCCTCGCGATCGACGATGCGGGTCTCGTGGCCCAGGTGCTCGGGAGCGCGGTGGACGCCGTTGGCGGACACGCGGCGCAGCAGGGTCAAGCTGATCTGGGAGCCAAATCCGGCGCCCAGACGCAGAGCGTAGCGCACCGGGTAGACGCCTCCCTGCGACAGCTTGAGGTGTCCGAGATCGGGGTCGATCTCGCGGTGGTTGGGCACCGGCGGCACCAGGCCGGTCTCGAGCGTCTTGACCGCCAGCACGTCCTCGATGCCGGCGGCCATGGCATGGCCGGTGTAGCCCTTGGTGTTGGTCACCACGATGCGCTCGGCCGACGGGCCGAACACGTGACGCAGGGCGTCGACCTCGGCCTGGGCACTGCCGCCGCGGGCCGGGGTGTAGGTCTCGTGGGAGACGAACACGCATTCCGGGGCGATGGCGTGACGATCGACGCCCCAACGCGACTCGGCCTGGGCGACCAGCTTCTCCATCACCTGACAGATGTGCTCGACGTCCAGGCGGGTCCCGTGGAAGGCGCTGTTGGCGGTCACCGTGGCCAGGACCTCGGCGATCGGGGCGACGCCGCGCTCGCGGGCGGCCTCGGTGCTCTCGACCACCAGCCCAGCGGCGCCCATGCCCACGATCATGCCGTGCCGCCGGCGGTCGAAGGGCACCGCGGCGTCTTCCACGAGCTCGTCAGTGGCGGCGGCGCCGGTGGCCAGGAAGCCGGACGCGAACCATTCGAGCACGTTGTCCGAGGTGACGTCGTCGGCCGCCACCACGATCACACGCCGGCAGCGCCCGGCGCGGATCCAGTCCTCGGCCAGGGACACCGCCTGTGTGGTGGTGGCGCAAGCTGCGTTGATCTGGGTGTTGGGGCCGCGCGCGCCGATCAGCTCGGCGAACTGCGAGTGGCCCATCGACAGCACCTTGAATAGGAAGCGCCGGTCGAAGGAATAGGCATCACGCTCCAACTCCTGGCGCGCCACGGCCAACCGCTGGTCAATCTCCTCCAGGGAGGAAGCGGGTGTTCCCTGCGACTCGAAGCGAGCCCGCAGGCTCTCGAGCTCGGCGACGCGCTGGCGCAGGGCCCGGTCGCGGTAGAAGCCCTCGCTCTCCTGGGCGAAGGCGTCGATGCCCGGGAAGGCGGATCCGAAGATCACGCCGGTGTCGTCGCGCAGGGCGTCGGGCAGACCCCAACGCTCCGGCAGCTGGCTGCCGGTGGTGGTGGTCTTGTAACGCATCACCAGCGGAATGCCGGCATCGCGCAGGGCTTCGAGGCCGACGCCGATCGCCAGCCGGGTGTCGACGTCGAGCGCCGCCAGGCGCTCCTCCGGGTAGCCGAACTCGGCGGCCAGGTCGAGCGCCCCGGCGCGGCCGGCGAGCTTGATCACCTCCGACGGGCTCTCGATCGTCTCGAAGCGAGGTCCACCTCCACCGGTCTTCACCAGCCGGGTGATGTGCTTGTCCACCATGGCACGGCGGAAGCGCATCGGGATGGCATCGATCAGCTGCTCGCCACGCAACAAGCGGCCGACGTTCGAGTCGTCGAACACCCGCTCGCCGCCTGGCAGACCGAGCGCCGCGCCGGTGATCGCCACCGGCTCCTCCACCGATGCCGCCGCCCTGCCGCCGCCATTGCCACCGCCGTAGATGGCCATGCCGCGCTCGAGCACGTCGGCGAACATGCGCCCGAGCTCGACGATACGGTCGTCGGCAGCTGCCATCGTGGTAGACGCGGGGGGCGCCGCCACGGATCGCGCGCCGGCGCCCGGGATCGTCGCTGACGTCTCGTACGCCGGCTCCGGACCGGCGGTACGGTTCGCCGGAGCCACCAGCGGCGCCGTCGCCGCCACGCGGACCGGCTCAGCCGAACGGCCGGTACCCAGCCCCGCGGCGTAGAGGCCGCACAATGCGTGGTTGAACGACACCACGCCGCCGTTCTTGGGATGGTTGCTGAACAGCGCCTGGCAGTCCCGGTGACCGAGGACGTTCTCGACGAACCCGTGCAGCGCCCGCTTCGGCCCGACCTCGATGAAGATCCGCGCTCCGGCCTCATGCAGAGTCTCGAGACCGTCGACGAACTGCACCGGCGAGGCGATCTGGCGCGCCAGCAGGTCGATCATCTCCGGCTCGACATTGGGCCCCATCGGATAGAAGGCGCCGGTGACGTTGGTGATGATCGGAATGCGCGGCGGCTCGAGGTCGAGATCGCCGAGCATGCGCCGCAGCGGCTCGGAGGCCGGCTCGACGATGCGGGTGTGGAAGGCGTGACTCACCGGCAGCTGCCGCACATCGTGCCCGGCGCGCTCGAAGGCCGCCATCGCTTCCTCGACCGCCGCCGTGGCGCCGCCGACCACCGCCTGTCGGTGGCTGTTGATGTTTGCCACCACGGCGTAGCCGTCGATGGAATCGAGCACCCGCTCGACCTCTTCGAGCGGCGCGAACACCGCCGCCATGCGGCCGGCGTCGGCCACCGATACCCGGCTCATCTCGCGCCCGCGGGCGCTCACCGCCCCCAGGCTCTGGTCGAACGGCAGGCAGCCCGCCGCCACCAGGGCACCGTACTCGCCCAGGCTGTGTCCCATCACCATGTCGGGCTCGATCCCGTAGGCGGCGAGCAGGCGGGTGAGGGCAACGTCCGCCGCCAGCACCGACGGCTGCGTGATCTCGGTCTGCCGCAGGTCTTCGGCCGCCCTGGCCATGGCCGCAGGGTCCTCGGCGTCGACGAAGACGTAGTCCGAGAGGGGATTGCCCAGCAGCGGCTCCATCACCGCGTCGGCCTCGGCGAAGGTCTCCTCGACGATCGGCTCAGCTCGCCTCAGGTCGGCGAGCATGTTGACGTACTGCGAGCCCTGGCCGGTATAGAGAAAGGCCACCTTGGGCGGCTCGCCGCGACCGCGAAAGATGCCCTGGGCGCGCAGCGCGCGCCACATGCCGGGGTGGTCGCCGTCGAATGCCTTGAGCGCGCGCCCCGCCTTGCTCGCCAGCTCGGCGGCGTCACCGTAGTCGATGACCAGCCGCCACGGCGCCCGTAGCTCGTTCTCGGCCGGCGGCTGCGGCGCGGGAGCCCGGCCGGCCTCGGCCTCGCGGACGACGGCACGCAGCCGCTCGACCAGCGCGCCCTCCGAGGCGGCACCGAGCATGGCGATGCCGCGCAGCGGTGCGCGACCCTCGACGGCCGGAGCGGCCGGGTTCTCGAGAGCGGTCTCGGCCGAAGTAGCCGCTGCTTCATCGGAGAACCCGCCGATCGTGACATTCGTCCTCCCTTCGCGCGCGATGCGGCCGGGCACGTACTCTTCGAGCACGGTGTGGAAGTTGGTGCCACCGAAGCCGAAGGCGCTGACACCGGCCCGCCGCATTCCGTTCCCGTGGGTCCCCTGGCCAGGCAGCTCCCAGGGCCGCAGCTCGGTGTTGACCAGAAATGGCGAGTGAGCGAAGTCGATCGCTGGATTGGGACGCTCGAAGCCGAGGCTCGGCGGCAACACCTTCTCGTGAAGTGCCAACGTCGCCTTGAGAATGCCGGCGGCGCCGGCGGCGCCCTTCAGGTGGCCGATGTTCGACTTCACCGAGCCGAGCGCGATCGAGCCCGCGGGCAGGCCGAGACTGCCGAAGACGGCATTCATGCTCTCGATCTCGACCACGTCGCCGACCTTGGTCGAGGTGCCGTGCCCCTCGATCATGGTGACGGTGCGCGGGTCGACTCCGGCGCGGCCCCAGGCGCGCTCGATCGCCAGCCGCTGGCCCTTGGGATTCGGAGCGGTGATGCCCTTGCCCTTGCCGTCGCTGGCGCCGCCCACACCGCGCACCACGGCGTAGATCCTGTCGCCGTCGCGCTCGGCGTCAGCCAGGCGCTTGAGTACGAAGAGTGCCGCGCCCTCGCCCATCACGAAGCCGTCGGCGCCCTCGGCGTAGGGGCGGGTGCCAGTCGCCGACAGCGCACCGATCTTGCAGAACTTGACGAACGACGCGGCACTCATGTTGGCGTCGACGCCACCGGTCAGAACCACGTCGTACTCGTTCTCCTCGAGCCCCTCGACGGCGGCGTCGAAGGCCGCCATCGCGGATGCACAGGCCGCGTCGCAGACAAAGCTCGGACCATGGAGGTCGAACAGCGCCGCCACCCGGCCGGCGATGACGTTGGCCAGCTCGCCCGGCATGGTGTCCTCGGTAATCTCGGGGAAGCGCCGCGCGACGCCGCCCCGGAACTCGCCGTGGATCGCCCGGCGCACCGGCTCCGGCAGGGCGGCGAAGCTCGGGGCGGCGGCAAGCTCGCGGGCAAATTCTGGATACGAGATGCCGTACGCGGTCTCGTAGTGCATGTCGCCGGCCATGGCGTTACCCAGGATGACCGCCGTCCGCTCGCGGTCGAGCGATCGCTCGGGGTAGCCGTAGTCGGTCAGCGCCTCGCGGGTGGCGACGATCGCCCACTTCTGTGTGCGGTCGAGCGACTCGCCGACTCGCGGCGGGATCGGCAGACGCCATTCGAGCGGCTTCCAGGGCCACTCCCGGACCCAGCCGCCGATCTTCGAGTAGGTCTTGGCCGGTGCCTTGGGGTCGGGGTCGTAGTAGAGGTCGGGATCCCAGCGGCCCGTGGGCACGTCGCCGATCGAGTACCGGCCACCTTTGACATTCTTCCAGAAAGCCTGCGCGTCGGCGGCGTCGGGGAGCACCGCTCCGACGCCGACAATCGCGACGGCCTTTTGCGCGGTTTCGGTCATCTTTCTTTCGTCCGTCAATTGCGACCGTAGATGGCGTCGGCCGCCAGGTTCATGTCTTCCAGCAGCCCGCTCTGGGCGCGGTGGATTTCAAAGAGGCCCAGCCGCTCAACGAACGTGGCGAGCCGCGCGTCTTCGACACCACCGGCGCCGCACACCCACTTCAAACCCTTGCTGGCGACGTCGAGCGCCGCCTCCCGGGCGAAGATCCGCGACAGCGCGGCCAAAGCCGGCAGGTCGAAACGTCGATCGGTCTTGTCCGGCAGCCGGCCCTCGGCTGCACGGGCGACCCGGCGGGCGAAGCTGCCGGCGCACTCCGCCAGGGCCGCCAGCTCGCCGAAACGGAACAACAGGTGCTGGTTGCGGGTCAGCCGCGCAACGCGCGCGGTCTCGAAGATCTCGGCCAGGGCATGAAGCGCCAGGGCAGCGGCCGCGGCTCCGGTCTCCGGGTGCTCGACGGCCAGGCCCTCGAGCTTGTCGGCCTCGTCGTGGAAATAGCGGCCGCGGGTCTTGAGGTGCATCTGCCAGCGGTCGCGGCCGATGGTCATCTCCATGATCTCGGACGTGCCCTCGTAGATCGTGGTGATGCGCACGTCGCGCTTGATCTTCTCCACCATGTACTCACGGGTGTAGCCGTAGCCGCCGAACGCTTGGATGGCCGCCTCGGCCGCCAGGTTGCCGGCCTCCGACGCCATGTACTTGGCAATCGCCCCCTCGGTGTTGAGCTCGCCCGCGGCGCCGTCGATGCGCTCGGCGGTCTCCTCGATGTAGGCGCGGGCGGCCTCCAGTCGCGCCGCGTGCGGCACGATCAGCTTGTGGGTGTAGCCCTGCTTCTCCGACAGCGGCGTACCGCCCTGGATCCGCTCCACCGAATAGGGCACGGCGCGGTCCAGCGCCGCCCAGCCGGCGCCGAGTCCGAACGCCGCGACCATCAGCCGGGTGTAGCCGAATACCTCCTGGGCCTGCCTCAGGCCCTGCCCCTCGGCACCGCCGATCAGGCGGTCGGCGTCGACGCGGACGCGGTCGAAATGGACCGCCGCGGTATTCGAAGCACGGATGCCGTGCTTGTCCTCGGGCTCGCCCCACGAGATGCCGTCCGTCTCGCGCTCCACCACGAACCAGCTCGGCCCGCCGGGCGCCTTGGCCAACACGCTGTAGAGATCGGCGTAGCCGCCGTTCGAGATCCACTGCTTCGAGCCGGAGAGCAGGTAGCCGACGAGCTCGCCGTTCTCCTCCACCGGCTCGGCGACGGACTTGAGCGCCCCGAGGTCCGAGCCGGCCTCCGGCTCGGTGGCGCAGTAGGCCATCAGCAGCCCTTCGAGCGCCACGCGGGTCATCCAGTGTTTCTGCTGCGCCGGCGTGCCGCCGAAGACGATCGGGTCGGAACCGAGGAACGTGGCGAGCACCCCGGTGGCGACCCCGAGATCGATCTTCGCCAGCTCCTCGCACACGCGGTAGACGTCGAACGCGCCGCCGCCCATGCCCTCGTAGTCCTCAGGGATGAACAGCAGTTGCACGCCCAGGCCGTCGCCACACATCGCGCGCACCACCTCGACCGGGAACTCGTCCGCGGCGTCCAGCTCCAGCAGCTTCTCGTCCGGAAGGTTGTCCGCGGCGAACTCGCGAACGGCTTCGAGGGTCAGATCCAGAGATTCCCTATCGAGTCCGGTCATCGCTCCTTGGTCCCCATATGCCGACCGTGTCGTCGCTAACGCGGCGAGAGTCAGCCGTTCCGAACAGGTGCTCCCCGAGAAGCAGACGTACCCGAGCCAGCACGCTGACGCGTAAGTCAAGCCAGTCAAGGCTGGCACAAGAACACCTTCTCTGGACCACCCGGACGAGCGGCTTCTATCCGTTCAGGGATAGGAGGGAGGCTGTCTATCGGGGTGGCCGGAAGTGCCGCAACGCGTCAGCCCGTTGCTCCCGCATCGTACCCACCAAGAGCTCCCAAAGCCGCCAGCAGGAACCCGGATCGATGGTTCGAAACATCGACGGCAACCGTCCAGCCATCACGTTGCCGATCGAAAGCCTCGACGGCGGCCGTTGGCTCGAATAGTGGCCCCCAACAGGAAGCTCGGCCGCCGTCGAGCCAGATGTCGACCGACAAACGCGCGAACGGCCGCCAGCGTCTTCAACCACCTCCATTCGCGGAGGAGGATGACGGTCGGCAAGTCCTTCGTTGCCGACGTCGTCCGCCGTCACCGGCTCGACATCGTCCGCTGTCGCCGAGAGTTGAAGCACCGCCAACCACGGCAGCTTCCAAGGAACCTCATCTGGGCTACTGATCTGACTTTCGTGACCGGCGAAGCCGATCGCCATCCCCGGACCGTGCTCGGGCTCATCGATCACGGCACCCGTGCCTGCCTGCGCCTCCGGCAGGTGCGGACAAAGGCGTCGATCGTGCCCCCCTGTGTCAAGGTAGTTGTCGCCTCATCTGAGACGTTGATCCAGGGGGCAGGAGACAACTCTGATGAGACTGATCCATGCATTGCTATCGTGGCTGAGCGTGCCCGA
>JAAELT010000048.1 GCA_024226315.1 bacterium
AAGATCCTGGGAGACCGCGTCGGCCGGGACATCTTCATGTACTCGATCAGCAGCGACCCCGAGCGCGACACGCCGGAGGTGCTCGCGGAGTACGCCAAGAGATATCGGGCTCAGCCGGGCTGGTGGTTTCTGACCGGCAAGGAGTCGGACATCACGCTGCTGCGCAAGAAGCTGGGCCTGTACATCGAAGAGATCCAGGACGGTTCGAACAACCACAACTTGAACCTCATCATCGGCAACCAGGCCACGGGCCAGTGGATGAAGCGCTCGCCGTTCGAGAATCCCTACATACTGGCCACCCAGATGGGCAGTTGGCTCACCGGTTGGAAGGCTCCCCCGGGCGCCATGCTCGACTACGCGGATGCTCCGAAGGTGCGAAACATCTCCCAGGGGGAGCACCTCTTTCGCACCCGCTGCGCGACCTGCCACACCATCGGAAAGGGTCAGGAAGGCCTGGCGGAGGGCCTCGGGGGGCCCGATCTTCTGGGGGTGACGAAGAGGCGGGAACGGGAGTGGCTGACTCGCTGGATCGCGGTCCCGGACCAGATGCTGGAGGAGAAGGACCCCATCGCCATGGGGCTCTATGCCAAGTACAACGACCTGCCCATGCCCAACATGCGCTTGAGCAAGCTCGACGTGACGGATCTGCTCCGCTACATAGGCAGCGAGAGCAACAGAGTGCAGATGCAAGAAGCGCGGGCGAAACGGGCGCGCAGGCGTACGGCTTCGGCTGGCGCGTCGGTCTCTGAGGCTCCAGCTCCGCATTCTGGCGATGAGCCTTCTGGCGACCAGCCTGGCGGCGACCATCCTGCCGGCGACGCGGTCGCGGTCATGAACGCATGGATTCGCCAGGCGCATCCCGATGCGGCGGTGAATGCCGGGTACATGACCCTGGTCAACGTCGGCGCCGAAGACCTGACGCTGGTCGAGCTCGAGAGCCCGGCGTTCGAGAAGGTCGAGCTCCACGAAATGGCGATGACGGGCGGCCTGATGAAGATGCGCGAGCTCACCGAGGTGCTCGTTCCGGCAGGCGGTCAGACCCGCTTCGAACCGGGCGGCCGGCATCTGATGCTGAAGGATCCCGAGCGGCATCTGACCGTGGGCGAGACAGTAGAATTGACCCTGACCTTCAGGTCCGGCAGAAAACAGAAGGTCTCGGTCAGGGTGGCCGACCGGTAGCTGGCACAAGAAAGGAGCTCACCGTGCACGCGAGATTCGGGGTCATGGCAGGTTTCCAGCGCTGTCTCGTCCTGGCGCTCGCCGCCGCCGTCATGCCGCCGCTCGCCGCACCGCGGCAAGCGCGCTGCTGAAAGAGATGGCGCGATTCGATGCAGAGCCGGTGTAGAGTCTCAGGCAAGGAGGCAATCCACATGGCCAGACGACTCTTCCTGCTTCTGCTCGCCACCGCTCTGCTGGCGCCGGCCGCCGTGGCGGAGCCGGCTCGGCCCGCGCCGCTACGCTTCGACTTCGAGGCAACCGGGCTCGACGCCCTGCCGGGCGGCTGGAAGATCGAGACGACGGGCCGACAGGGCCCCCTGGCGACCTGGGGGGTGATCGCCGAGGAGACCGCACCCTCCGGCTCCCGGGTGCTGGCCATGCGCTCGCCCAATCACTCCGACGACGGGTCCTTCAACCTCTGCTGGACCGAGTCCGTCCGTTTCCGCGACGGCAAGATCGGCGTCCGTTTCAAAGCGGAGACCGGCGAGGTGGACCAGGGGGGAGGGGTGATCTGGCGCGCCCGGGACCAGGACAACTACTACATCGCGCGCTTCAACCCCCTGGAAGACAACTTCCGGATCTACTACGTCAAGGCCGGCGCCCGGAAGATGCTGGCGAGCGTCCGGATCAAGCTGCCGGCGGGCTGGCACGCGCTGGCGATCGTCCACCGCGGCGAGCGGATCGAGGGCTATCTCGACGGTGAGCTATTGCTCGAGACCGACGACGGAACCTTCCCGGAGCCGGGCGGGGTCGGTCTCTGGACCAAGGCCGACGCGGTGACCTCGTTCGACGACTTCTACGTCGAGCCGGAGCAGTGATGGCGAGGGCGGTGCAGGGTTCGCTGGTGCTCACCGCGGCGGCGCTGCTCGTCGCCGGTTGCGGCGGCGGAGTGGCTTCGCGCCCGTCCGCCGGCGAGGTCGTGGTCTATACCTCGGTCGATCAAGTGTTCTCCGAACCGCTCTTTCGCCGCTTCGAAGAGCAGACCGCGATCACCGTGCGGGCGGTCTTCGACACCGAGGAAACCAAGAGCACCGGGGTTCTGAACCGCCTGATCGCCGAGGCGGAGAATCCCCAGGCCGACGTCTTCTTCTCGGGCGATCCGGTGCGGCCGTTCCTGCTCATCGAGCGCGGCCTGGTCACCGCCTACCACTCGCCGGAGGCCGACGCGGTGCCGGCGGCGTTTCGCGACGCCGAGCATCGATGGACCGGCGCCGCGGCCCGGGCGCGGGTGTTGCTGGTCAACCGCGACCGCCTCGGAGACCGGCCGGCACCGAGCTCGGTGCGGGACCTGGCGAATCCCGCGTTCAAGGGTGAAGCGGCGATGGCAAACCCGCTTTTCGGCACCACCACGATGCACGTCGCCGCCTGGTTCGCCAGCTGGGGCGAGGCCGCGACCCAGGAGTTCCTCGACGATCTCGAGACCAACCAGGTGCGGATCGCCAGCTCCAACGGCGAGGTCAGGCGCCTGGTGACCGGCGGCGAGGCGACCTTCGGTCTGACCGACACCGACGATGCCGCAGAAGCGCTCGAGAGCGGCGCGCCAGTGGAGCTCATCTACCCGGATCAGGAGGGCATGGGGGCCCTGGTGATGCCGACCAGCGTCGTGCTGCTGCGCGGCGGCCCGCACCCCGGAAACGCCAGGAGGCTGCTCGACTTCCTGCTCTCGGCAACGGCCGAACGGCTGATGGCGGAGCAGGCGGCGCACATGCCCCTGCGCTCCGACGTGCCGCTGCCCGCCGGCGTCCGCGGAGTGCAGAGCATCGTACCCATGGCGGTCGACTATGGCCGGGTAGCCACCGAGATGGAACAGATGCAGCCCTGGCTGCGGCAGTGGGTGGGGCTGTAGCTCACCGCTGAGAAGAGTCCTTTCATGAAGCAGGCCACCGCATCGGCAGCAGCTGGCAGGACCAGATCAGTGCCGAACGTCAGTCACCATTGGGCACGATATCGGCGAGCCTGGGCCATCGTCGTGGTGCTATGGCTCGGATACCTCCCGGTCTGTGGCGGCTTCG
>JAAELT010000049.1 GCA_024226315.1 bacterium
GTCCGCCATCCCCTCATTCTTCGGGGCTTGCATCCCTTGCATAAGGATTTAAATCCCTGACCAACGGGAGGGGATGGAAACCTTGGAATAGGAAGGTATCAAACCAGGGACACCATCCCCTCATTCTTCGGGGCTTGCATCCCTTTCGTTAAGGGTTTAAATCCCTGACCAACGGGAGGGGATGGAAATCCTGGAATAATAAATAGCCAATAATCCTGAATGCTTTTAAATCTTACTATTTTTACAATAAAAATAAAATATGCCTTCCAAGAAGATTAAAACCTCAATTGTTCCAGGAAATACTTACCACATTTATAATCGTGGGAATAATTTTCAAGATGTATTTTTTCATCACAAGGATTATTACCTTTTCCTTGATAAGCTAAAACTTTATTTGATCGACTATTGTGCAGTCTATGCCTTTGCTTTGTTGCCAAACCATTATCATTTGCTGCTAAGAGTAAACGATGACATTGGGGAATTAACCTTCAGTAAGCAGTTTTCAAAAATGATTCTAAGCTATACTAATACAATAAATTGGAGGAATAAGTGGAACGGCAGTTTATTCTTGAGTTATTTCAGAAGAATAAAAATTGATGACGAAAATTATCTAAAAAGACTAGTTTACTATATCAATCATAACCCGGTTAAACATGGTATTACTGAGGATTTTAAAAATTATGAATTCTGTTCTTATAAAATACTTCTATCGGATAAGCAAACCAATTTGAATAGAGATGATGTGCTGGCTTTTTTTGGTGGCAAAAATGGCTTTATTGAGTTCCATAATTATTTACATGATGAGGAAATGATTAAGAATTTCACTTTTGAAGATGATTGAATGGTAGAGAAACCAGGGCCGCCATCCCCTCATTCTTCGGGGCTTGCATCCCTTGCATAAGGGTTTAAATCCCTGACCAACGGGAGGGGATGGAAACCCTGGAATAGGAAGGTATCAAACCAGGGACGCTATCCACTCATTCTTCGGGGCTTGCATCCCTTTCGTTAAGGGTTTAAATCCCTGACCAACGGGAGGGGATGGAAACCCTGGAATAGGAAGGCATCAAACCAGGGCCGCCATCCCCTCATGCTTCGGGGCTTGCATCCCTTGCATAAGGATTTAAATCCCTGACCAACGGGAGGGGATGGAAACCCTGGAATAGGAAGGCATCAAACCAGGGACGCCATCCCCTCATTCTTCGGGGCTTGCATCCCTTTCGTTAAGGGTTTAA
>JAAELT010000050.1 GCA_024226315.1 bacterium
GGCGCGCAGGAAGTGGGTGACGGTCTCGACGAAGAGGCCGAGGCGGGTGAGCACCGCGATGTTGGACATCACGTGGGTCGAGTCCAGGCGTTGACGGCCGAGGGAGAGGCCGTCGACCTCAGCGAGGCCGCGCGTGACGGCCTCGAAGACCTGTCGAGCGCGGTCGGACTCGAGGAGCCGGACGCGGTGGTTGTGAAGCGTCTTCTGGCAGACGTGGGCCGTGCGAGGCTCGACGGCCAGGGCGTAGTGGAACTGGAGGTTGAACTCGAGGGCGTCAATGACCTCGGTGTCAGTGAGGTCGTTCATCTCTTTGAGGATGTGCAGGCCCGTGAGCAGGCGGATGGACTTGTTGGGGCGACCGTTGCTGTCGTGGAAGCTCTCGCGGAACAGCTCCTCGTCGATGAGGGGCAGGACTACCGTGCGGAAGGGGTGGGCCCACGAGCCCTCGAGCCGCTGTCGCTTGGCGTCGGGGAGGAGGTACTGGCTCTCCAGCATCGACATCTGGGGGGAGGTCTTCCGGAACATGCCTCTTTCCATCCGAATAGGCGGATCGGCCTGTAGAGGGATCACCTGTTCCGGGACGGCGGGCCACCGGTGATGGAGGGTCCAGGAGGGGGATCACAGGGTTTTTACGAGGGGCTCAACATGTTGAGCCCAACGACGACGGCGTCGATCTGGTCGCCGCGATCCGAGACCTCTCCACGCGCTTCGAGCGTGCCGGCGGCGATTCGAAGCATGAGATCCACCGCGGCGTCGAGGCGCCCGGCGATGGAGCGCACTGTCAGGTTGGGCCCCCGTTCAGACATGCGGAGCGGCGGGGAA
>JAAELT010000051.1 GCA_024226315.1 bacterium
CCAAGCCCCCGATCAGCCTCAGGGCGATCGCCACGGGAGCGAAGCAGCGCCAGATCGGTTTCGGGCCCAGGGACACGGTTCGAGGCAGCGCCAGATCGGCTTCAGGCCGACCACCATGGTTTCGAAAGAGTGCCGGATCCGCCCCGTGGCGATCGCCATGGCTCGGATCCGGCCACCGAGCGTCCCCGAGAAAAATCGATTCCGCATGATCCTCTTTTTCCCCAGGTCGCGAGGGAATGGATAGACGGCAAGTGAGGTGGCCACCCCGAGCCGTGAGATCCATTCATTGCGACGGCGCTCGTGCGCCAGTAAGGGGAAAGAGCCATGACCATCCACGCCGGAATCGCCCGCACCTCGATTCTCATTGCCTGTTTCTGCTGCCTCGTTCTTCTCGGCCCCACCGAGGCGGCCTTCGCCACCACCTCGAACCTCTGCGCCCGGGCGTCGTCGATCTCCTCGGGCGACACCGTCCGCGGCGACGCCGCCCAGGCCGGCGAGCCCGATTGCTTCCGGCTGGAGACGCCCGCGGCGGGCCTGCTGATGCTCGACGTCGCGGTGCCCGGCGCGTCTGGTGCCGAAGCACGGCTCGGCGTCCTCGACTCGTCCTGCAGCGCCGCCGCGGATCTCGCGGTGATCGAGCAGTCGGCCGCCCACCTGCTGGCCGCCAGTGACTTCCCCCGCAGCCTGGTCGTCTGCGTCGGCGCGCAGGATCCGCGCCACGCCCTGGGTGAGTACAAGCTGCGAACCGCGTTCCAGGAGCTCGGTCGCGATCCTGAGCAGGTGGAAGTCGATCCTGACGGCAGGCCCGGCATCGAGCCGATCGGTATGACCCGCGATCCTGAGCAGGTGGAAGTCGATCCGGACGGCGGGCCCGAGGCCGACCCCTTCGACTCGATCTGTCGCGCCGCTCAGGCCGACGATCACGCCGACGCTTTCCTGTGCGCCACACCCCTGGCTCTCGACCGGCGGACTCGAGGCGAGATCGCCAACGGTTGGAGCGACGATGTCGACTTCTTCGTCTTCGAGCTCGAGACCGCAAGGACGGTGCGGATCGAGACCGCGGGCGAGGCCGATACTTTCGGTGGTCTCTACGACCGTCAGGGGCAACGGTTGGCGGCTGCCGGCGACGGCGGCGCGGGCAGCAACTTCAGGCTGGTCAAGACACTGGCGGCCGGCTTCTACTTCGTACGCGTAGAAGGTCGGGATTGGTCCCAGGGCGCCTACACCCTGGGCGTCGAGACCCTGCGCCGATCATGGTGACGAGCCGGGCGCGGCGCGCTCTTTCTGCTGCGCCAGCATTCTGAAAGGGGCGGCCATCTCCGGCCGCCCCCACGCTTCATAGAGCTCGAGGATCCGGCGTCGGGCTTCGCGTGTATAGATCGCCTGCTCACCGCGAGCGTCGTGCAGCACGAGGTAGCCTTCGAGCAGGCATGGCTCGGCCTCGACGAAGCGCCCCGCGGCCTTGTACAGCGCACCGAGATCGCTGGTGACGGCGCCATTGCGCCAATCGGTGAGCGGTTTGGTCCGCAGAAGGATGGAGGAGGCGCGACTCAGCAGCACCGAAGCCGACGCCAGGTCTCCCTCTGCCAAGAGCAGAACGCCCAGGTTACGCTCGGTCCAGGCCACAGCGCTCGAATCGTCTCCGAGCCGCTTTCGTCGAATTCTGAGCGCCTCGTCGTAGAGGTCTTCGGCCTCGAGCGGATCCCCTTGCGCGAACCGCACGCTGCCCAGGAGATCGAGCACGGCCGCCACCTCACTGTGTCGATCACCGAATGCCGCGACGCGGATCTGGAACGCTTCGCGGAGCAGCGGCTCGGCCGCCACGGGGTCGCCTCGGGCGAAGATCACCGTCGCCAGGCTGCGCAGACTGCTCGCCACTGTGGGATCTTCGCGCCCGAGGGTACGGATCCGCAGATTGAGTCCTCGCCGATAGAGCTCCTCGGCCTCGGTGTAGGCGCCGCGGTACAGCAGGGTGGTCGCGAGGTTGTTCATATTGGGCACTATGTCCGGGGACTCGTCGCCCAACTCGTCGCGTAGCTTCAGTGCTTCGCGCAGGTGCTTTTCGGCGGTGGCGTAGTCGCCCTGATGCAGGTACGAGACCCCCACATTGTTGATCCGCGCCGCCAGGCCCGAGAGGTCGTTGGGGCGCTGCTGCCGCCAGATCTCGAGCGACTCGCTCCACAGCTCGTGGGCTTGCTCCGTGTCCCCGTGCTTGAGATAGATCCGCCCCAGGGTCGCCGCCAGCTCGGAGCGCAGGTCCGGGTCGGCATCGAGCACCTCCAACTCACGGCGGGCGTTCTCGAGCGCCTCGGTGAGGTCGTCCCTGCGATCGGGATCGAGGGTGTTCACGAGTCCCCGCAGCACCTGCAGAGAACGCCGCTCTGTCTCGATCCGCTGGCGTTCGCGCACCAGGAAGACCCCGGCCGCCAGCAGCACGGTCAGGACGGCGGCCACCGTCCAGCGATAGCGGCGCAGCAGCTTGCCGGCACGGTAGAGCGTCGTGCCCCTGCGGGCCTCGACCGGCAGCCCGTCGAGATGCCGCTGGATGTCGGCGGCAAGCTGCTCCACCGAGCCGTAGCGTCGATGCGGCTCCTTGCGCAGCGCCTTGAGCACGATCGCGTCGACGTCGCCAGCCAGCCGGCGGCGCAGACGCTTCGGATCTCCCTCGCGCGTCCGGCTCACCGATTCCGGGGTCCAGTGGCGCATGCCCGCGGTGGTCTTGGCCTTCTCCTCGCGCCCCACCGCCACGCTCGGCCGGGTCGGCTCCTGCTCGCAGATCCGCCACGGGATCTCGCCGAACCGGCAGCTTTCGAGCTCGCAGGGCAGCCGGCCGGTGAGCAGCTTGTAGAGCAGCGAGCCGAGCGCATGGATGTCGCTGGCGGTGGTGATCGGCTGGCGCTTGACCTGCTCCGGGCTGGCGTAGCGCGGCGTCATCGGCTGCTCAGAGCCCTGGGTCAGGTCGCCGAGCATCGCCTCCTCCGACGCCAGCAGCTTGGCGATCCCGAAGTCGAGCAGCTTGGGCTCGCCCTCGTCGGTGATCAGGATGTTGCCCGGCTTGAGATCGCGGTGGACGACGAGATTGCGGTGCGCGAAAGCCAGCGGCGAGCACACCTTGACGAACAGCTTCAGGCGCTGACGTACCGACAGTGCGTGGTCGTCGCAGTACTCGTCGATCGGCTCGCCGTGGACGTACTCCATCACCAGGTAGGGCCGGCCGTCCTCGGTGGTGCCGCCGTCGAGCAGCTGGGCGATCGAGGGATGTTCGAGGCGGGCCAGGATCTGGCGCTCGTTCAAGAAGCGGCGCACCACCGCCTCTTTGATCAGGTCGCGCTGCACCAGCTTGATCGCGACATCCTTCTCGAAATCGTCTTGGCGCGTGGCCCGATAGACCGCGCCCATACCGCCCCGGCCGAGCAGCTCGACCACACGATACGGGCCGATGCGCAGGCCTTTCTCGAGCGGTTGGGTGTCGGTCAACGATGCCATCGCAGGCCGCGGCAGGAATTCGTCGGCGTCGTCTTCGAGCTCGAGCAGCGATTCGACTTCGCGCCGGAGCTCCTCGTCATCGCCGCAGGCCTGGTCGAGAAACTCCGAGCGCTCCATCGGCGGCGAGGCAAGGGTGGCGTCCAAGACCTCCAGAACCTGCTGCTGGCGCGTGGCGGTCACGCCGGATCTTCCCCTCCGAGGCGGCCCTCGCGCCGCAGCTCGCGCAGTAGCCAGATCTTGGCGGTCTTGAGATCGCGCTTGACTGTCGCAGGCGAGACCTCCTGCACCAGCGCGATCTCCTCGAAGGTCAGGCCGCCGAAGTAGCTCAGTTGTACCGCTTCGGCCTGGCGTGGGGCAAACGTCGCGAGGCCCTTGAGCGAATCGTCCAGCGCCACCAGGTCGACGTCCACCTCGACCGGCAGCCCCAGCGCCTCCTCGATCGGCACCGGCGGCGCACCGCCCCCATGCCGCGCCGCCCTCTTGCGGCGGGCGTGGTCGACCAGGATCCGGCGCATGGTCTGCGCCAGCACCGCGAAGAACTGCACCCGGCTCTCCAGCCGCACCTTCCGCCGCCCCGCCAGCTTGAGATACGCCTCGTGCACCAGCGCCGTGGGCTCGAGCGTGTGGCCGGGGCTCTCGCGCCCCAGGTAGCCTCTGGCCAGCGCGCGCAGATCCCCGATGACCAGCGGCATCAGCTGGTCGAGAGCCCGGCCATCGCCGGCACTCCAGGCATCGAGAAGCTGCGTCACTTCCCGCCGCGAATTGGCCCCCGCCATGGGGAGATGATAGCAGGACGTCCGTCACAGACATCGTTCTCGGCCAGTGTCTAGCGCTCATTTGCGTCGAACGCCAGATCGCGAGAAGATCTCGAAATATCTGATGCCTCGCCCATCACCGTACGAAATCACCCAACTGTTGCGCGACTGGCGCGGCGGTTCTCACCAGGCTCAGGAAGAGCTCTGGCCGGTCATCTATCGTGAGCTCAAGAGTCTGGCGAAGAGCGTGCTTCACAGGCCTGGACCGACGGCGCTGGGGGCGACGACGCTAGTGCACGAGGCATATCTACGCCTCATCGGGTCGGAGTCGGAAGTCGACTGGAACGACCGTGGACATTTCTTCGCCATCGCCGCCCGCGCCATGCGCTTCGTGCTGGTCGACGAGGCGCGCCGCCGGCTGGCGAAGAAGCGCGACGGCGATGCCCGGTCGACGGAGATCCCGGAAAACGTGGCCGATCCGGCACAAACGCATCGGCCCGAGGACGTGCTGGCGGTGCACGAGGCGCTCGAGCGGCTGGCGAAGATCAACCCGCGTCACGAGAAGCTGGTGGAGGCGCGCTACTTCGCCGGCCTGTCGATCGACGAGACAGCCGAAGCGCTCGACGTTTCGCGGCCGACGGTGATCCGTGACTGGCGAGCCGTGAGGACCTGGCTCTATGGCGAGCTCCAGCAACAGCTCCACGCCTGAGGCCTCGGCCGAAGCACGGCCGCCCGAGAAGATCACCACCGAGCCGGCCGTGCCGGCGCGCTTCGAGACGCACCAGGAGGTGCGCATCGGCGAGATCGTGCTGGCGGCTGCGGCGCTCGAGCCGCACGAGCGGGAGACTTTCCTTCGGCAGCTCACGGTCAGCGAACCAAAGCTGCTCGAGGAGGCGCGGCGTCGGCTCGAACAGGCCGCGGATCTGCCGGACGCGTTCCTGGCGGTGCCGGCGGCGGAGCTCTTGGAGGCGACAAAGCTGGCGCTCACAACGCCGGCGGCCTCCGTGCCGCCCCTGGCGGCGGGCGCCGAGCGCTACGAGCTGGGGGAGTGCCTGGGCAAGGGTGGCATGGCGCGGGTGTACAAGGCGTTCGACCGGCAGCTCCACCGTCCCGTTGCGCTCAAGCTGCTCGAACGCGCCGACCCCACCACATTGCGGCGTTTTCTGCGCGAGGCCCAGGCCCAGGCCCGGGTGCGTCACGAGTACGTGCTCGAGGTCTACGAGACCGGCGATCTCGGCGGTCAGCCCTACATCGCCATGCACTACGTCGACGGCCCGACCCTGATGGAGATCCGCGAGCGGACGTCGCTGGAGCAGAAGGTGCGGCTCATGGCGCAGGTCGCCGAGGGGCTTCACGCCGCCCACCGCGAGGGGCTGATTCATCGCGACGTCAAGCCCGGCAACGTGCTGGTCGAAGAAACCCGCGACGGCAAACTGAGGCCCTGGGTGGCGGATTTCGGGATCGCCACCGAGCTGGGTGGCGGCAGCTCGATGTGGAGCGCTGCGCTCGCCGGCACTCCGTGCTACATCGCGCCGGAACGTCTGCTCGACGAGCATACCGTGGACCGCCGTAGCGACATCTATAGCCTGGGGGTGACGCTGTATCAGTTTCTTTCCGGCGAGCTGCCCTTCGACGAGCCCAATCTCGGCGAGATGTTGCGGCTGGTGCGCGAGGCGGATCCGCCGTCGCTGCGCGAGCGGGTCGAGACTTTGCCGGCGGAGGTCGAGGCGATTGTCATGAAGTGCCTGGCCAAGGATCCCGAGAAACGCTACTCGTCGGCCCGCGCCGTGGCCGAAGACCTGTGGCGCTACCTCGACGGCAAGCCGGTAGAGGCACACACGGCGATGTTCAGTTATCGGCTCGCGCGCTCCATGGCCCGCAAGCGCGTCACCCTGGCGGCGGTCCGCATAGCCGCCGCGCTCGCCGTCGTCCTGCTCGTCAGTTTCGCCTGGTCGGCGTCGAACCGGGCGCGCCGGGTGGCTGACGAGGCGGTCACCGCTCTCGACAGCCTGGCGGCGGAGCGTCACGCTCAGGGTCGCCACGACGAGGCGGAGGCGCTCTACCGTCGCACCCTGGCGCTACGGCAGGAGCATTTCGGCCCCGAGCATCCCAGTGTCGCTCACATCCTGGTGGACCTCGCGAGAGTCGAGATCGCGCGTGGCGACCTCGCCGAAGCCGAAGCCCTGCTGCTGCGCAGCCACGGGATCCTCGAGAACCGGATCGGCGCCAGCGCACCTCAGACGCTGGAGGTCGCCGAGCGTCTCGCCGGGGTGTACGAGGCGTGGGGCCGGCCCGACGAGGCCGAGCGATACCGAGCCCCACGGCCATGAGAATACTGTCATGAAGAACCTCCTTCAATTGAAGACCCTGTGTCGATGAAGACCCTGCGCATCGCGCTCCTCGGGAGCCGCGGCATTCCAGCCAGCTACGGCGGCTACGAGACCCTGATCGAGGAAGTCTCGACGCGCTTGCACGAGCTCGGGCACGAGGTGACTGTCTACTGCCGTTCCCACCACACGTCGCGTCGCCAGCGCGAGTACCGTGGCGTGCGACTGGTGGTGCTGCCGACCCTGCGTACCAAGTACCTCGACACTCCCGTGCACACCTTCCTCTCCTGTCTCCACGCTCTTAGGCGGCGCTACGATGCGGCGCTGGTGGTCAACTCGGCCAACGCCCTCTTCCTGCCCTTGCTGCGGCTCGGCGGCACTCCGGCAGCGCTGCATGTCGACGGCATCGAGAAACAGCGCGCCAAGTGGGGCCCGCTCGGGCGCCTTGTCTATGCGCTGTCGGAGCGCCTGGCCTGCGTGCTGCCCCAGGCGCTCGTCACCGACGCCGCGGTGATCCGCAATCACTACCTGCGCCGCTACGGCGCCGAGTCCTGGATGATCACCTACGGCGTCGACCCACGTCCTCCGGCGCGTCCGGAGGTGCTGGAGCGCCTCGGCCTGAAACCGCGCGGCTACTTCCTCTACGTCAGCCGGTTCGAGCCCGAGAACAACCCCCATCGCGTGGTCGAGGCCTACCGCGGCGCGGGTGGCCAGATTCCCCTGGTGATGGTAGGTGACGCTCCTTACGCCAGCCGTTTCATCGCCGACATGCGCCGCGCGGCCGACGACCGGGTGCTGTTTCCGGGTGGTGTCTACGGCGACGGCTATCGAGAGCTCCAATCTGGGGCACTTGCCTACGTGCATGCCACCGAGGTGGGCGGCACGCATCCGGCACTGGTCGAGGCCATGGGCTACGGCAATTGCCTGCTGGTCAACGACGCGCCGGAGAACCGAGAGGTAGTCGCCGACCGTGGTCTCTACTTCCGCGCCGCCGAGCCCGAAACGCTCACCCAGCTCTTCGATCAGGTGCGCGGCGATCGCGCTGCCGCCGCCGAGTTGGGCCGCAAGGCCGCGGAGCACGCCGAGCATCGATTCTCATGGGACGCGGTGACTCGCAAGTACGTAGAACTGTTTGAGCACCTCGCGGGCTAGATCTTCGATTCAACCGTGCAAGTTGACAAGTGTCTATATGTTTTGGTAGCATTGCCCGGTCATCGGGATTCGGCGGCCGGCCTGGTGCTCGGCTATAGTTGACCCTATAGTTCTGCAGACCACCGTCATGATCCGCACACACACCGGCGCTTTGCCGCCATCCTGCTTCGTCACACCCCTGGTCGTGGGGATCCAATCGACGTCGGACCGACTGCGATGAGTTTCCTCGATCGCCTCACCTCTAGGCGCCAGGTCGGCCCGCTGACTCCTGATGGCCTGCTCGCCAGCGAGCTGTGGCTCGACCAGCGCAACGCGCTGCGCAAGATCCGCAAGAAGGAGCGCCGCAAGGAGCCGCCAGAGGTCTTCGCCAGCGAGCGGATCCTGGAGCGTGACGGCTGCCGGGGCTTCGACAGTCCGCTGCACGTGCACGCCACCCGGCTGCCGGAAGAGGCCGAGCCCGCCGCTGTCGAGAGCGCTCCCGACTGACCGAATAGGCGAGTGACCGGTCGATGCTGAAAGAACAGTCCAGGCTGCTCGTCGCCTCCATCTTCACTCTCGATCTGGCGGTGGTCGCGGCGGCGTTCTTCCTGGCGTTCTGGATTCGGTCGATCCTGCCGAACCTGTTCCCCGATTCGATCTCGCCGCTCTACCCCCTCGACTCTTACTTGCCGCTCCTGCCCTTCGTGCTGTTGGTCTGGGGCGGCCTGCTCCTGGGCTCGGGCTGTTACCGCTCGCATCGCACGGTGCCGCTGGGCGAAGAGGCGTGGACGATCGTCAAGGTCTGCGCCACCGCGCTGGCGGTGCTGGCGCTCGGCGTCTACGCCCTGCGGCTGGACGAGAAGCTGCTCGGCGGTGACGAGTTCAGCCGAGCCTGGGTGCTGCTGGTCGGGGTGCTGGCCTGCCTGCTGCTGATCAGCGAGAAGCTCGCCATCCGCATCATGTCGCGCTGGGTGCGCTGGCGGGGCTACAACTACCGCACCGTGCTCATCGTCGGCATCCACGAGGGCGCGGTGGACCTGGCCGACTCGATCGTCGACCATCGCTACTGGGGCTTCAGGATCCTCGGCTTCGTCTCCCACCCGCGGGCCGAGAAGGGCCAGCTGCCGCCGCGCTATCAGTTGCTCGGGACCCTCGACGACATCCTCACGATCGTCGAGCAGAATCCCGTGGACGACGTGCTCTTCTGCGTCAACCGCCGCGATCTGGACCGCATGGAAGACCTCTTTCTGGCACTCCACGAGCAGGGCATTCGCACCCGCTTCGCGCTCAACCTCTTCCCCCACACCAAGGCCCGCACCCACTTCGACGAGCTCGACGGCGTGCCGCTGCTGACCTTCTCGACCGCCCCCGAGCGCCCGCTGCCGATGGCCTTCAAGCGCCTGGTGGACGTCTCGACCTCGGTCGCTCTGCTGACCCTGGGACTGCCGGCGGTGTTGGCGATCGCCTTGCTGATCCGGCTCACCGGCCCCGGCGGCATCCTCTACCGCCAGACCCGCTGCGGCCTCAACGGCAGGCGCTTCACGCTCTACAAGTTCCGCACCATGGTCGAGGGCGCAGAGGCCAGGCAGCGCGAGCTGCTGCACCTCAACGAGATGGACGGCCCGGTGTTCAAGATGGAGCGCGATCCCCGAGTCACCTGGTTCGGCCGCATCCTGCGCCGGTTTTCGCTCGACGAGCTGCCCCAGCTCTGGAACGTGCTGCGCGGCGACATGAGCCTGGTGGGCCCGCGCCCGCCGATCCCGGACGAGGTCGCCCGTTACCAGCGCTGGCAGCGTCGCCGTTTGTCGATGAAGCCCGGGCTCACCTGCCTGTGGCAGGTCAGTGGCCGCAACCAGATCGACTTCGACCGTTGGATGGAGCTCGACCTGCAGTACATCGACTCCTGGTCGCCCTGGCTGGACATGAAGATCCTGCTCAAGACCGTGCCGGCGGTGCTGTCGGGGCGCGGGGCTTCCTAGCTTCCGGTCGCTCTGTCCGCCACCCGGCGCCGCTACTACGGCCTGACCGAGGCGGGGGGCACGGCGCTCATCGAGGCGCGGCGAACCTGGAAGGCGTTCACCCGGGCTGTCGACGGCGTGCTCGGAGCCAGCCATGCGTGACTGGCCGGCGTTCGTTCGGGAGCGGCTCGGGCTCGATGCGCTCGAGCCCGAGCGCGCGGCAGCCATCGTCGAGGAGGTGGCGCAGCATCTCGAGAATACGTACGAGGACGCGCTGGCAAGTGGCGACAGCGAGATCGACGCAGCTCGGACGGCGGAGCGCCACGCGGCGCAGGGTCGCGCTTCGCCGCCGATCTCCTCCAGGACACGCGCCTCGGCCTGCGCGCGCTCCGGCGGTCTCGTGGTTTCGCCGTCGCGGCGACGCTCATCCTGGCGCTCGGCATCGGTGCGGTGACCGCCGTCTTTTCCGTCGCGCACACCGTGCTCCTGCAACCTTTGCCCAACCAGGATCACGCTGCACCTGTGGCGGACGGTGGCGAGAATCGCTCCCGGCGTGTCTCTGTCGCAGGCTCGCGCCGAGATCGCGGCCCTGGGCGAGCGCGTCGTCGAAGCCCATCCCGACGCCTTCGGCGACGAGAAAGTGGCCTTTCGTGTGGAGCCGCTTCACGACGACGTGGTGCAGGACATCGCTCCCGCGATCCGCGTTCTCTTTGCCGCCGCGGGCTTGGTGTTGCTGATCGCTTGCGCCAACGTCGCCAGCCTCCAGTTGGCGCGCGGCGAAGGCCGCAGGAGGGAGCTCTCGATCCGTGGCGCGCTCGGCGCCTCTCACGGCCGCATCCTGCGTCAGCTGGTGACCGAGAACGTGTTGCTCGGTTTCCTCGCCGCTCCCGGGGGGCTGTCGGTCGCGCTTGCCGGCATCGTGCTGCTGCGCCGGCTCCCGATCGAGATTCCGCGCGCCGAGCGGATCGCGCTCGACGGCACCGTGCTCACTTTCGCGCTCGTTCTCTCGGTGGTCGCCGCATCCGTAAACGGCAACATTCCCTCGCTCCGCGCCTCGCGGCGCGAGCCCGGTGAGATGCTGCGCACCCGATCAGGCGGCGGACGGAGCCGCGTGCGCGCGGCGCTGGTGGTCTCCGAGGTAGCGATCTCCCTGGTGCTGCTCGCCGGCGCCGGCCTGATGCTGCGATCGCTGATTGCCATCCAGCAGGTACCGCTCGGTTTCGAGCCACGATCGGTCCTGACTTTCGGCATCTCGGTGGATCCGGAGAGCCTGCGGACGGTCGGCGAGCGATACGCTTACTATGAGCTCCTACTCGATGAAATCGGCTCGATCCCCGGTGTGTTGTCGGCCGGCGGGATCCGCCGGTTGCCGATGGTGGGCGACGAGTTCACCAGCGCCTGGAGCGTCGGGGCGCTCGCCGATCACGTTCGCCAGGGTCGATCGGCATCCTATGACTGGGTTCTTCCCGGCTACTTCGAGACGGTCGGGATTCGGACCATCAGCGGTCGGGACTTCGTGGCCCGGGACCAGGAGAGCGAGACGCTCGAGGTCGTCGTCAACGCGTCGCTGGCCGAGCTCGCGTGGCCAGGGGAGGACGCGATCGGCCGACAGCTGAACGTCGATCGGCGATTCGGGCGGGAAGAGATCGCCGTCGCCGAAGTCATCGGCGTCGTCGACGATACCCGGTCGCGCTCCCCGCGCGAGGCGGCCCACGCACAGATCTATCTGCCGTTTTCGAACCTGAGCTCGCCCTCCGCCAATCTGTTCATCGTGGCGCGAGTCGACGGCGATCCGCTTGCCGTCGCCGGCGCGGTGAGCGCGGACGCCGTGCGGCGTCGAACGCACGAGATCGGCGTGCGCATGGCGATCGGCGCGGATCGAGGGCAGATCTTGCGCCAGGTGGTCGGCAAGGGCCTGGTGTTGGCTCTCGCCGGCGTGGCCGCTGGCCTGGTGATCGCGGCGGTGCTCGGCCGCTCTCTGCGCTTCGTGCTCTACGAGGTGAGGCCCTCGGATCCGGCGACCCTCGCGGGCGCTGCGGGCCTGCTCCTCGTGGTCACCGTCGTGGCGTGCTTCGTTCCTGGGCGCCGCGCCACGCGAGTCGATCCGGCGAGCGTCCTTCGCACCGACTGATCGGCGACGTCACTGAGACAGGGCAGGGTGGCGAGCTTGCCCTGACGAGTCCCAACGTACCTGGACCGCCGACGCCCGACTCAGTCGGCGCCGGCTTTTTCGTCATTCTGGTCCACCGAGCGGAAAAGGTTGGCGAGCTCCACGCGATTGCGGACACCGGTCTTTCGAAACACGTTGTGGTTATGATCCTTGACCGTCGCTGGAGAGATGAACAGTCGATCAGCAATCTCGCGATTCGTATGGCCCGCACTGATCAGGTCGACGATCTCGCGCTCGCGGGCGGTGATCCCATAATGGCTGAAAAGCTCTGACCCCGGCAGTTGCGTGGATAGTGCACAGACCCGACTCCATGCAAGAAGCGAAAGATTATAGCTTCCCAGAAGGACAACGGCGAGGCCGGCTGACCAGTTCGCGGCCCTCTCAGTCCACACCATGCCCAGCACCCAGGTCAAGGTGGTCACCGTGAACACAGCCAGGTGGATCCGCGCGAAGGAGCGGATGGATCGTTGCCGAGCGCCCGTGGTTCGAGATTTCTGAAGATAGAATACCGAGGCACCAATAGCCAAGGCGATGATCGCTACCTCGCCGACCGCGACAGCGACCTCGAAGAGCGAAAGCCGCGACGCCATCCAGGACAACCCGAGGAGAACGAGATAAGCGGTGAGGAGCGTCACCGCCCACGTTGTCCAGGCTTTTTCGACCATGCCGCGGCCAGGGGCGATCAGAGCCGAGAATGCCGAGGCGAGTGCGACCAGCCACGCGACTTTGACGGCCACCAGCAACACGACGAGCGCCACGACAGCAATAGACCGCCCAGTCGGACTGTGAAGGCGGACATACCAGGGCAGGGCGACCCCAAGGGCAACCAAGTTGAAGAGGGCAACGCTCGAAAGCAGAGGAGGAAACGCCTGCCCCCAGGTCCGTCGCCCATCGAGGGCCACACCTACGATAGCGGCAAGACCCAATGCGGTGGCGGACACCAGTCCGATGATCACGCCCGCAACCCTCTGATGGGCCTGTCAAACGATGGCTGACTGGCCGGGTGTACAACTGATTCCACGCCGGATGATCCTCAGGTCTGAGAAAGGACAGGCCATCCAGAACGATGAGAGGTGATTGTAGCGCTGATCAGCGCGGGGCCTTCCTGCCGGCTCACTCGAGCGTCGGCGCTGGCGGGCGGAGCCCCGGCACGAGGGTCAGAGACATCACGGGTCCCGTGCAGTAGCGCGCCTGTATTCTGGCGTCATTTCGACCTGGCGATGCGAAACCCGATGTTGTTGCACCGGTCCTCCGCCAGCCAGCCAAAGCGAGCGGCGACCCGTGCGATTCTCGCATCACCCACCCACGAACCGCCCCTCGCCGCGCGGCGCTGGCCGACGTCGCCGTTGACCTGATACGGATCCTCGGTCGGCGCCGATGGATACCGGTCCACAAAGTCGCTGCACCATTCCCAGACATTGCCGCTCATGTCGTACAGTCCGAGAGCGTTGGGAGTGAAGCTGCCAACAGGGGTGGTCTTGCCTCGAGATTCTCCGCTCTCGGCAAAGGAGACCTCGCCGCCACCTGCGTCGAAGTTGATCTCGCTTAAACGTGCGACGTTGCGGCCATTGCCGAATCGAATCCTCTTCCCTCGCTCGCGGGCCGCGAACTCCCACTCGGCTTCGGTCGGCAACCGAAAGCCCTGCACCTGGGTAACCTCGACCGTTGGCCGCCCCTGGGCGTCCAAGAGCCCGCCCGACGCCAGGTCGTAGGCCACCGGTAGCCCGTGTCTTTCGCTCAGCCAATTGCAGTAGCTCACCGCGTCCCACCACGACAAGGTGGTCACGGGGTCTTTGGGGCCCTGAGCATACAAAGGGTTCTGCCAGTTGGCCACACCGACCCACTCTCCCTCCGAGGGAGAGGTCAGCACGAAAGCGCCTCGAGTTGTCAGGCGCTCGAGGTACCTCTCGTCGTCCGCAACGGCGGGATGCCGCAACGCTTGACGCGCCCGCGCGGCCGGGTTTTCCGCCAGAGTCAGATAGCCCGTCTCCGTGGCAAACTCGGAGAATTCTTCGACCGTGACTTCGTACCTGGCCAGGTGGAAGCTCGAAACGGTCACTGTATGCACAGGGGTGGCCAGGGCCACGTTCTCATCGAAGACGTCTCCCATCTCGAACCTTCCGCCTTCGATGTACGCCATGTCCGTGCTCCCGAGATTCTCACGCGGTTCCGCGAGAGGGTCATGGACGTCGCTCGGGACAGCCAGAACGGGACCGGCTTGCCCCACCATGGAGATCGCGGCAAGGGTGGTGAGCATGACTCCTGTTGCATTCATCTGATCGGCCTCTCCTTTCTTCAAGGCTCTCCCGAGGCAAGGGAGCTCAAATTCAATGCTGCGCCAGAAGCCATGGCAAAGGCAATCCGCCGATGGTTGGGTTGTGGCCGATTCTGACCATCTGGCAGGATCGGGCGGAGATTCCAGGCAAACCCGACTTCCTGGGGGTGGTCAGAATGGGGCTCCAGATCCAGAAGCGAGACCTCGGCATTGCCTCAGCCGGACCCCTGGCTGTGGCGCGAAAGTGGTGGATTCGAGCGACCAGAACCGAGCTGGTCTCACGGCGGATAGCTCGGCCTCACTGAGCCGCAGGGCGACCCGCCCGGCGGTCTGGGCCAGGGCGATGGCTGCGCGCGAAAGGTGTCGTCTACATCAATACTGACGGCAACGGCTACGCCGCCTGGGACGCCGAGGAGCCGGCGCTGCTCGGCTCGATGCTCAACGAGGTGATGCGCGAAGTCGTCGACCCCGCCGGCGCCAGGTGGCCGTCGAGGGCTTCGAGCAGAGGCCGGGCGTCGGCCCAGGAAATCGGCAGTGTCGGGATCTTGGTCAAGACCTCGAGCTCGGAAAGCGACAGGCGCTGGGCGTCGTCGGTGGCACCCACGAGTGGCGTCAAGGGATCGCCACCGTAGGGCGTGAAGTCCATCACCGAGCCGCGCTGGACGCCATCGGAGTTGCGGTAGCCGCCCCGCGGGTAGACGTCGCCGGCGGCGTAGCCGTCGTCCGCGGGATCGGAGTAGAGGATGCAACCGATGGCACCGTGCTCGGCCGCCACCTTGGGCTTGATGCCGCGCCACGAGCCGCCGTAGCGCGCGATGACGATCTTGCCCCGGACGTCGACGCCACGCAGCTCGAGCTCCTCGTAGTCGTCGGGCACGCCGTAGTTGACGTAGACCAGCTCGCCGGTGACGTCGCCGTCGATCGAGAAGGCATTGTAGGGCGGCAGAGCCTCGTTCTGCTGGAGCGAGGTACGGTCGCCCGGAACCGGCGGCTCGACCAGCTTGGCCTTGTACGGCGTGGGCTCGAGGAGCTCCAGAAGTCGGGTCTTCGGGGTCGGGAAGAGCACGTTGAAGGTCTCGATCCGCGTCTCGTAGCCCCAGGAGCGGAAGAGCCCGGCCATGAGCTCGGCGTTGGCCTTGCCGTGGGGCGAGCCGACAGGATGAGGATGGGCGGTGAGCTTCTCCATCCACTGGCGGAGGTTGCCGGCGTCGAGCTGGGCGTCGAAGCGTTCCTCGAGCTGGCGCTGGGCAGCGGCGCCGTCGGTGCTGAAGCCGTGGATCGCCGAGGCGTCGTCGGCAGGGGCGGTGGGGGCGAAGAGCAGGAGGGCGAGACTCGCCCAGGTCCGGAAGTGGCGGATCATCGGTCGTCTCCTCGGAAAGCGCGGGGCCAGGTTGGTGGAGGCGCGAGCCTAGCAGTATGGATCATCGCACCTCTAAAGGGGGTGGTCTGGCGGGAAAGGGATGGGCTCGATCGTAATGCGGATCGTAATCTTCGTGGCCGATCGTAATGTTGTCCGTAATGTTCAGCCTGGAAGATGGCTCGACGGTTTGTGAGGAGGCCGAGATCCATGAGAGCGCAACAGATTCCGACGACGTCGCCGCCGATCAACCGGCCGCTCATGGCGGGCTCGTTGCGGGACAATCCACGCCACCAGCTCGAGCGCGAGGTGGCCCTGCGGTTCCGAGATCATGGCCAGTTGGTGGACGCGCATTTGCTCAACATCTCGGCCCACGGTATGTTCATCCGCTCCCGCAAATCGCCACCGGCGGGCACTCCCTTGAGGTTCGAGCTCGCGTTGACTGGGGGAAAGTTGCGGATCCGGGGTGAGGGCAAGATCGCCTGGACGCGGCAGTTCAATCTGGGCACGGATCGCCCGGCGGGCATGGGGATCCGGTTCCTGGACCTGGACGACGAGAATCGGCGGATGGTGCGGTCGATCATCGACCAGTGTCGTTACCGGGATCGACAGCTCCAGGTTACGGCGGGCCACAGCGGCGACGCCGACGAGGTCGCGGCTGATGAGATCGCGACCACGGTCGGTCCGTTCAGCGGCCTCACCGGCTCGCAGGCGCAGGCGCTCTACTCCTATGCGGGTTGTGCCAAAGCGACCCCCGAGCGCGGCTGGAGCGTCCGCCACGTGCTGGAACGCGCGACCCGGGTCTTCCGGCGGCGCCTCGTCAGCTGAGACCGGCCGTAGCGGAGGTGGTAACATCCGCCGCCGCGCATGACGACAGAATTCGCAGCCCCCTCGACCGGCCGGCTGGTGGAGCTGATCGCCGGCATGGCCGGCCAGCCGGTGCCGATGCTGGTGGACCTGGTAGTCGACCGGTTCATCAGCGGCACGCCACGGCGCATCAGCCGCGAGGCGCCGGTGCTGATCCTCGACCACGACGACACCTCGATCACTCCCGGCGGCGGCGCCAACGCGGTCTACAATGTCGCGGCGCTGGGCGGGCGGCCGCTGCCTGTCGGCTTGATCGGAGACGATCCGGAAGGTGCCGGGCTGAAGCGGATCTTCGAAGAGGCTTGTATCGATATCGGCGGCATCCTGACCCGGCCGGGATACCAGACCCCGACCAAGACGCGCATTCTCGGCGGCCCGCCGCACGCCATCAAGCAGCAGATCGTGCGCTACGACATCGGCGAGAAGCTCGCGCTGACCGACCACGAGCGTGAGGCGCTGTTGCGATCGCTCAGTGCCGCGGCGGATCGCCCGAAGGTGGCTGTGCTGAGCGACTATGGCTACGGCGCCGTGGAACCCGAGGCGCTGCCTGGCCTCCGGCAGGCGCTCGGTGACTCGTGCCTGATTCTCGGTGACAGCCGCTACCGTCTCGGCGAGCTCCGGGGGCTCGACGGCGCGACTCCCAACGCCGAGGAGGCCGAAGCCTTCCTGGACGACGGCAACGGCAGCGTCGAGGCGCTCGAGCACAGTGGCCTGGGGCTCTTGAGCCGTCTGGGCGCCCGATTCGTGCTGGTCACCCTGGGCAACGACGGCATGTCGCTGTGCGCCTCCGCGGGCGTTGCCCACCTCCCCGTGCATGGCACCGGCGAGGTGGCAGACGTCACGGGCGCTGGCGATACGGTGATCGGTACCTTCGCCCTTGCGGTCGCCGCCGGCGCCAGCCCGCTGGAAGCCGCCTGCCTGGCCAACTACGCCGGCGGAGTGGTGGTGATGAAGATGGGCACCGAGACGGTCAGCCCGGCGGAGCTCCGGCAGGCGGTCGAGAGCGATTCTGAGCTGCTCGGGAAGATCCGGTGGAGTCCGGCCGGTGGGTAGCGTGGTCACTGCCGACGAATTGAAGCCGAGCCTGGCCGAGCTGCGCCGCCGAGGCAAGCGAGTCGCTCTCGCCAACGGCCACTTCGATCTGCTGCACGTCGGCCACCTGCGCTACCTGCGCGCGGCGCGCGCGGAGGCCGACGTGCTGGTGGTGGCGCTCAACGACGATCGCTCGGTGGCCTCGCTCAAGGGCGGGGGGCGCCCCGTGGTGCCGGCCGCCGAGCGCGCCGAGCTGCTCGCGGCGCTCGAGCCGGTAGACTTCGTGACCGTCTTCGAAGGCGACTCGCCGGGGCCGCTGATCGCCGAGCTACGCCCCGACGTCCACTGCAAGGGGACCGACTACGGCTCGCCGGAAAGGGTGCCCGAGTACGAGCTGGTGCGCGCCTACGGTGGACGCACGGCGCTGGTGGGCGACCCCAAGGATCACGCCACCAGCGACCTCATCTCGGTGGTCAAGGCGCTCCCAGCCAAGGAGGAATGATGTCGAAACGATGTTCCTGGGCCGGTGACGATCCGCTCTACGTCGCCTACCACGACGGCGAGTGGGGCGTGCCGGTGCACGACGACCGTACGCTGTTCGAGCTCCTGATCCTGGAGGGTGCCCAGGCCGGGCTGTCCTGGATCACGATCCTCAAGAAGCGGGAGAGCTACCGCGAGGCCTTCGACGGCTTCGACCCGGTGCGCATCGCCCGCTACCGTCCCGCGCGGATCGAGAAGCTGATGGGCAACGCCGGTATCGTACGCAACCGGCTCAAGATCGGCAGTGCGGTGACCAACGCCAAGGCCTTCCTGGCGGTGGAGAAGGAGCTCGGCTCGTTCGACCGCTTCATTTGGCAGTTCGTGGGCGGCAAACCGAAAGAGAACGCCTGGCGGACGATGTCCGAGGTTCCGGCCACCACCCCTGAATCCGACGCGATGGCCAAGGAGCTCAAACGGCGCGGGTTCAAGTTCGTGGGCTCGACCATCTGCTATGCCTTCATGCAGGCGGTCGGCATGGTCAACGACCACGTTGTGGACTGCTTCCGCTACCGCGAGGTCCTGGTGCAGCGACGTTAGGCTGTTCCGGCGGCGGCCTGCTGCATCTTCTCGGCCTGGAAGTGGCTGACGAGAGGGTCGATCACCATGTCGAGATCGCCCTGCAGCACGGCGGGGAGCTGGTGCACGGTCAGGCCGATGCGGTGGTCGGTGATGCGGTTCTGGGGGAAGTTGTAGGTGCGGATCTTCTCCGACCGGTCACCCGAGCCGACCATCTTGCGGCGCTCGGCGGTGACCTCCGCCTGAGCCTTCTCCTGCTCGGCCTGCAGCAACCGCGACTTCAGCACCCGTAGCGCCTTGGCCTTGTTCTTGATCTGGCTGCGCTCGTCCTGGCACTGCACCACGATGCCTGTGGGCACGTGGGTCAGCCGAACCGCCGAGTAGGTGGTGTTGACGCCCTGGCCGCCCGGGCCCGAGGAGCAGTAGCGGTCGACCCGCAGGTCTTTCTCGGCGACGTCGATCTCCACCTCTTCTGCCTCGGGCAGCACGGCAATGGTTACCGCCGAGGTGTGGATGCGGCCCGAGGCTTCGGTCCGCGGCACCCGCTGGACGCGGTGCACGCCGCCTTCGTACTTCAGCCGGCTGAACGCGCCCTTGCCCTCGACGATCGCCTCGACGTCCTTGAGACCCCCGGCCTCGGACTCCGAGATGTCGAGGATGTTGATCTTCCAGCCCTGCTGCTCGGCGTAGCGGCTGTACATGCGGAACAGCTCGGAGGCGAACAGGGTCGCCTCGTCGCCGCCGGTGCCGGCACGCACCTCGAGCACCACGTTGCGGGCGTCGTTCGGATCCTTGGGGATCAGCTCGACCTGGATTTGCTCACGCAGAGCCGCCAGGCGCTCGGTGAGGCCGTCGCGCTCCTCCTGCGCCATGGCGTAGAGCTCGTCGTCTTTCGACAAGCTCTCGAGCATCTCCTCGGCGCCCTCGCGCTCGGCCTCGAGCTTCTTCAGCTCGCGGTAGAGCGCCACCACGCCCGCGATCTCTGACAGCGCCTTGTTGGTCTCGCCGTACTTCCCCGGGTTGGCCAGGACCTCGGGGTCGGCCAGCATGCGGGTCAGATCCTCGTGGGTATTTTCGAGCTGAGCGAGCTTCTCGTGCATCTACTGCTTGGCTTCTTGGATGCCGTAGCGCCGCTTGAAGCGCTCCACGCGACCCGCGGTGTCGACGAACTTCTGCTTGCCGGTGAAGAACGGGTGACACTCGTTGCAGATCTCGAGGCGCAGCTCGCCGAGCGTCGTGTGCGTGTGGAACTTGTTGCCGCAGGCACACGTCACCTCGATGTAGCTCAGCTCGGGGTGAATTCCTTCTTTCATGGCCAACCTCCTATCAACGTCACACTTCGGACAGTGTCGAGATCGTCTCGTTCGGTACTTTGATGCCGCCGGTGTCCGCGGGGTTACAAGCGACGGTCTGGGATGGGGTGAGGATGGCCCGTGGAGACGGATGCCAACGGGCCAAGGGCCAGCGAGGATACACCAAGACCAGGCATACGGCAAGCGCGAACCGGCCCAGGTCGTGTCCTAAGAGCGGGGACTTCCGGCACTAGGCCACCGGCCTACTCGTCGTCGAGGGCTCGCAATCGCCGCTGAAGCTCTTCGCGGGCGGCGGTCACGTCTGGCACGTCCGGGAGCTCGTCCACTAGCTCATCCATCACGCGCAGTCGCTTGAGCGTGCGCATCGAGCCGTGGAAGGAGATCGCCGACCAGGCGACCGCCAGGCGCCAGTCGAGGCTCTCCAGGCACTCCAGGCACTCCGGGCACTGCGGGACGCGGCGGCCGTCGATCTCGTCGGTCATGGCGACGACTCCGGGGCCGATCTCGCGCGAGCATGCCTCACACTCTAGCGGGTCGTCGCTGATGAGTAGGTGGCAGGGCATAGCCTCACCTCTACAGGCCCCTATCCAGGCCCGTCAACGGGCCTGTAAGCGATCCCGGCGAGTCGGTAGGCTGTGCCCATGGCGAAGGACACGAAGAAGCCCTCGAAGCCCAAAGGGCCGCGAGGGCAGATGATCCGGCGGGTTTCCTACCTCTGGCCGGGCGAGGACGCCGCGCTCAGGAAGGAAGCGGCCGAGAAAGGAAGTCTCGGCCGGGGAGGTCATTCGGAGGGCGTTGCGGGCCTACCTGAAGCTGTAGAGGGCCAGTCTCTGGTTGACGAAGCCGTGCCGCCGGGCGTATCGTAGACGCAGCGGGCCGTCGAGCCCCAAGGCGTGCCGATGTTGACACAAGAAACCGCTGATGCACTGCTAGCGATGGAGAAGCGGAAGCTCGACGACAGCGTCTGGGGCTTCCCGGACTTGGGCGGTTCGGTCCAGGTGCCCGTGGTCTCCGCCGATGGCGAAGAGCACTTCATTTTCGATCTCGGCAGGGGCCGAATCAAGCTGTCCAAGGTCACCTACCAAGAGCGGCACGCTGTGGATCCTCTCGCCCGTCTCGATGTCGATGGCCCAGACCACATGAACCCAGACGGCGAGATCATGGCCTGCCCCCACCTGCATCTGTATCGCGAGGGCTACGGCACGCGCTGGGCGGAGCAGTGCCCTGCCGAGTGGTTCACAGATTTGAGCAACATTCGCACCACCCTCGACCAGTTTTTTGACTACTGCCACGTCGTCGAGCCGCCTCAGGTCAATGTCGGGGTTATCTAAAATGCCAACCCTTGAGCCGCAGATCAAGCACTTGGTAGAAGACTACCTCGGCTGGCTTCGTGCGCGAATTAAGATTGAAGAAGTGCCCAGTCCTAACAACGGGTGGGTTTCCATCACAACACCCTATTTGGATAAGCACAACGACTTCATTCAGATCTATGCTAAAGGCGATTCCGGTAAGATTGTACTCAGCGATGACGGCTACACTATTGATGAGCTAGAAAGGTCTGGTTGTCCGATTAACTCCGCTAAGAGAAAAGAGATCCTGAGTGGCTCGCTGAGAGCGTTCGGTATTACGGAAGAGGACGGTGTCCTGACTACCGCCGCTAGCCCTCGAGAATTCCCGATGAAGAAGCACTTGTTTCTTCAGGGCGTCTTGGCGATAGGCGACCTGTTCTTCCTGGCGTCGCCAACGGTTGCAAGAGTATTCAGGGACGATGTCGAGCGGTGGATGGAGAGCGAGAACATCCGGTTCATCCCTACTCTCAAACTAACCGGAAGAAGCGGATTTGACCATATCTTCGACTTCGCCATTCCACCGTCCAGGCGGCTTCCCGAGAGATTGATCAAGGTCTTCGCCAGGCCGACCAGGGCCAGAGCGGAATCAATGGTCTTCTCTTGGGTGGATACGCGGGAAGTAAGAGCGAGGGAGACGCAGGCGCTTGCTATTCTCAATGATTCCGAGGAGCAGGTCCCCCAGTCGGTAGTGGGTGCCCTCGCCGCCTATGAGGTCACGCCGATCTTTTGGAGCGGGAAGGATCGGTACAGAGATCGGCTAGCGGCGTAAGCGCGGCCCTCCTTAGAGCGCCGCGACCAGATCGCCCATGCTCCACAGCCGATTCGTGACCCCGGCCTTCAGCGCGGGCGTCATCCGAATCGAGCGGCGACGGGCCTTCGGGGCGTGCCGGTGGCCGCAGTCATTGCAGCCGTACCGCTGGCACCGCTCGCGGTCGAACCCGCCGGTGGGAGGCTGGCGCCTCAAGTCCCCCTACTTAGGACACGACCCCGGCCCAGGGGGTGAGGGTCTAGAGCTGGTCTCGGCGGCGTCCCACCAGCGCGGTGACGATGCCGTGCAGCGTCCTCACCTCGCGGTCGGTGAGCTCGGCGCGGGTGAAGAGGTTGCGGATCGCGCGCACGATCACCGGCTTCATCTCGTCGACCTTGAAATAGTCGGCGCTGGTGAGTGCCTCCTCGAGATGGTCGATGAAGATCTGCAGCTCGCCGTGGGTGGCGCGTGGGAGGCCGGCTTCGATGCGCTGGCGCGGCGGCGTCTCGTCCGCGAACCGGAACCACTCGTAGGCGACCAGCAGTACCGCCTGGCCCAGGTTGAGCGAGCGGAACGCCGGGTTGAGCGGCACGGTGAGAATGGCGTCGGCGAGGACCACCTCGTCGTTGGTGAGGCCGATGCGTTCGCGGCCGAAGAGCACACCGCAACGTTCGCCGAGAGCCGACTTGCGGTGGATCTCCGCCGCCGCCTCGGCCGGCGTCACCTCATGCTTGACCATATCGCGCCGCCGGCCGGTGGTGGCGAACACCCAGCGCAGATCGGCGACGGCGTCGGCGAGGGTGTCGAACTGGCGGGCGCGGTCGAGCACCTCGTCGGCGCCCGAGGCCATCGCCCGCGCGTTCGGGTTCGGCCAGCCGTCGCGGGGCCGCACCAGGCGCAGGTCTTGCAGCCCGCAGTTGAGCATCGCGCGGGCGGCGGCTCCGATGTTGTCGCCCAGCTGCGGCTCGATCAGCACGATGGCGGGGGCCAGATCTTCCATCCCCCGATGTTATCGATTCGGCACCGGAACTCCGCGCACCTCGATCTCCGGATTGAGCCTCAACAGCTCGTGGGCGAGCTCGGCGATCAGCCCGCGATCACCGGGCAACAGCTCCCAGCCGTCGGCATGCCTCACGACGAAGCCTCCCAGGGGCAGATCGAGCCACGGGTGAATGCGTTCGATGTAGATCGCGTTCACCTCGCGCCGGCCCAGGGCGCGGTCGAAGACGACGTTGCCGTCTCGCTCGACGACGATGGTCTCGACCGCCTTGAGCCACGGGATCCACATGATGGCGATGCCGAGCACGGGGACCGGGACGAGCCACAATGGAAAGGCGCCCGTGAGTATCTGGCCGATTCGCCAGAGGAAGTAGATCGTGATCGGGACCCACAAGAAGAAGGTGACGAGGGACCAGAGCAGTCCTTGCCGGAGGAAAACGAACTCACGGCGACGGTCCATCTCGTCCACCTCCGCTCCCGTCGCGCGCGCCTCGCTCATCGCCTCAGTGGCGCGCCTCGCGCCACACCATTGCCGCCAGGCCGAGGAGCGGCACCGCGACGGCGCCGCTCCACGACGCCGGCACCGGCCAGCCTTCGATGACGATCGTCCAGCCGGCGAAGGCCCGCAGCAGGTGGACGAGGCCGACGAGACCGAGGAAAGCCGCGGCGGCGCTGGTGAACGGTTTCGAGAGATCGCGTGCTGCTTCCATGATGGTCTCCTTTGCTCAGACGTTGAGTCTGCTCAGCCAGTCCGGTCGCCGCCAGATCGGCGCCAGCCTCCAGGTCGATGGCGCCCGCGCCGGCTCGGGCCGGGGATCCTGCCTCGGCGGCAGCAGATCAGGGGTGAAGGCCTGGAACTGCTCGTCGCGCCAGAGGCGCGCAATGGACATCTTGTCCGTCGTGAGCCGCGCGACGCGGGACAGGTCGTGCTCGAAGAAGAGCTGCCGGAACGGCAAGCGGAAACGCTCGGCGCAGTTGGTGGCCTTGAGCGCCGGTACCGCCGGGTGTCCGCCGTAGCGGGGGTGCCGCAGAACCCACCAAGGATCGTAGTGCCAGCGCCCGGCGGCCAGCTCGGCGGCTGTCTGGGCGTCGAGGTCGCGCAGCGCGGCGAGGTCGGCGTCGATCTCGATCGCGTCCCACATCGTCACCTCGACCAGGCCAGGGCGCGGCTCGAGCGCCGCGATGGTGCGCGAGGGTGGCCACACCAGCATCAGCCGATCGACGTTGCCGCCGGCGTCGAAGAAAGGGAAGAGGCTCGCCGCGCCGAGCTGGGCGTCGCGCAGATGGACCTTCCGGCGATGGAGCGTGCTCGCCGCCACCGGGATCCGGAATCTCACGACCCCGACTCCGGCCCAGACCCTGGCTTGTCAAAGCCGGCCGCCGCCATGCCGATGACGCCGGGGTTGATCGAGTCGGCCATGCCTGAGGGAATCACCATCAGGGCCCCGCGCTCCTTGATCGACTCGTAGGTCATGTTCATGGCGCGGATCTTGAGCGCCGTCGGGTTGTCGACGTAGACCTCCGACGCCTTCTCCATCTGCTCCGCCACCAGCAGCTCGGACTCCGCCAGGATCACCCGTGCCTCCTTCTCGCGGTCGGCCTGGGCCTTGCGGCTCATGGCGTCCTCGAGGTTGGTGGGGATGCGCACGTCGCGGATCTCCACCGACTGCACGGTGATCCCCCACTCGGAGGTCTTGGCGTCGATGATCGACAGCAGCTCCTCGTCGAGCGTCTCGCGCTCGGAGATCATGCGCACCAGCTCGGACTTGCCGATCACGTCGCGCAGGGTGGTCTGGGCCGCCCAGCTGACCGTCTTCTCGAAGTGCTTGACCTCGAGCACCGCCTTCTTGGCGTCGATCACCACCCAGAAGAGCACCGCGTCGACGTTGACCGGCACGGTGTCGCGGGTCAGGGTCTTTTCGGCTGAGAACGAGGTCGAGCGGATCCGCATGTCGACGTTGGCGGTGATCCAGTCGACGCCGGGCACGATCCACGAGATGCCCGGCTCGAGGACCCGGGCGAAACGCCCGAGGCGCAGCTGGATGCCCCGCTCCCACTGCTCGACCTGCCGCGGTGAGGCGGCGACGATCAACCCGAGGGCCAGCGGGCACAAGAAGAGGTTTCCGGGGACGTTCCACTGCACGACGGCCGCGATCGCGATGGCCGCCGCCAGGATGAGGGCGCTGATGATGTTGAGACTACCCTTCAACATTGGCATTCTCCTTCCACAAAGTCTCGACCAGCTGCGTCAGCTCGCCGACCCGCAGGCCGGCGCGTCGGCCGAGATCGATCAGCTCGGTCGCCTTGCGGGCGATCGAGCGGAAGTCCTTCTCTCCCACCGCGCGGCCGCCGCCGTTCTCGGCGACGAAGGTGCCGACGCCGCGCTCGAGCCGCAGCAGCCCCGCGCGCTGCAGGTCGCGGTAGACCCGGGCGACGGTGTTGGCGTTGACCCCGAGCTCGACCGCCAGCGACCTGACCGTCGGCATCGAGTCGCCGGGCGAGAGCGCCCCGCGGCGGATCAACAACCGGATCTGCTCACTCAGCTGTGCGTAGATCGGCACCGCGCTTCCTTTTTCGATGTCTACCGCGAGCTCCATGAATGCAGTATACATATTTCTATTGTGCTAGTCAACTAGTACAATACACTTTCTTCGTCGCGTCCCTTGACGCCGCGCGAAGAGAGGGTCACCGTCGCCCGCGGCTCCGCCACGCTCACGGCCCGGACGCGGCCGCGGCCGCGCAAAGTGACAAATCTCCTGCAAAGGGAGCCGACGGCGAACGTCGCCGGCACGTCCCGGAGCCTCAGGAACGTCCCGGCGACTGTTATCGGCGGCTCCCGGAGCGCCAGGGACGTCCCGAAAGAGGTCATCGGGGCCGTCCGGAAGCTCAGGGACGTCCCGAAAGCGGTCGTCGGGGGCTCCACTGGGGCGCTTTCGAGCCCTCGAGGCGGGGAATCCACACTATGTGTGGACGGTCCTACACTTTGCGCCGACTGGCGGCGTCCGGTGAAACGGCCACCGAGGCAGGACGCACGAGTGAGCGGCGGCTTGGCGAAAGACGTCAACCCGTGCACACATTACGGCGAGAAGATCTCTGCGAAGACCCCCGGGTGCCCCCCGGGTGCCAGCCGAGTCGTAGTCGTCGGCGCGCTCGGCGCGACCAGCCGGGGACGACCTTCAATCTACCGTACCGAACTTGCCTCGCTAGGAGGGGTGCGGACTCCGTGCGCCATCAAGTCGCCTCGGCTGCACCTCGGCTGCAGGCACCTCGGCTGGGGTCGGCACCTCGGCTGGGGTCGATTTCTGCGGGGTCCAGGGCGGGCCCCTGGTCGCGCCCGTCTGCTAGGTCGCCTAGTAGGCGCCGATACAAGTCACGCGATTGCCGTCGCCTCAATCATCTCCAGGTCGGACGAAGCCGATCAGTGGTTTCTTCGGCGGGTCGGGTGACGTGAGGAGCGTCTTGACGTGCTCGAAGAGCGCCTCGATTTGTCGGTCGTGTTGAGCGACCTTGCGGGCGAGTTTCTCGTTGGAGGCCAGTACCTGGCGCAGGCGCACGAAGGTGCGCATAATGGCCACGTTGACGTCCGCAGCACGATCACTGCGAAGAACAGAGGAGAGCATTGCCACGCCCTGCTCAGTGAAAGCCCACGGCGGTTTCCGGCGGCCACCGCGGCCTCTGTTTGATATCGCATTTTGCGACATCAAAGCGCCGAACTCCTCTCGGGTAAGCCGAAAGGCGAAGTCCTCAGGGAAACGCCGCTGATTTCTCTTCACCTGCTCGTTCAGTCGGCCCGTCATCACTCCATAGAGCGCCGCTAGGTCGGAGTCCAGCATCACCTTCTGATCGCGGATCAGGTAGATCTGGCTGGCGATGCGCTCGATGGGTAACAGGGTATCCGTCTCGGCCATGGGCATCATTGTAGCCGTCCGCATGACGCCGCCCGCCGTCCCACTGACTTGAGATGCCAGTGTGGCTTCTCAAGATCTCGAACTCCTTCTTTGTCAGAGACCGCGGGAACTCAGAGGACGCCACCCGGGTCTATCGACAACGAGGAGGACTGGCTCCAAAGGAGGCTCCCAATGAGAAGAAACCCCATCGTGCTCGCCTGCTCCCTGATGATCTTCCTGGGCGCTACGACGCTCTACGCCAGCTGGGACGACGGAGTCTCCGCGTTCAAGGCCGGTCGCTACGACGAGGCGGCCGCCGCGTTTCTGTCCTACGTCGACAGCCGTCCGGAGGTACCGGCGGGGCATTACATGCTGGGCCAGGCCCTGCTGCGCCAGCAGCGCTTCGACGATGCTCTGGAACCGCTCGGTGAGGCGGTCGCTCTCGGTTCGGGTGAGTCCCGCTACGTTCTGGCCCTGGCCCAGGCGCAGATCAAGGCCGGGAAAGCCGAGGCCGGGCTCGACACCCTGGTCGCCGCCGATCCCGGCTCCGTGCCGGACGCCATGCGCCCTGACTTCAACCAGCTGTTGGTTCAGGCGGCGATCGCCAGCGACCGTGGAGAGGTTGCTCTGGCCGGCCTGGAGAAGGCCGTGGCCGCCGATCCCGCCGAGAGGAACTTCCACGTCGCGCTCGCCCAGGTGGCGGGCCGGCACGGCGAGCCCGAGCGAGCGTTCGACGCCCTGGCCGCCGCCTACGACCTCGATCCACGGGACGCGGAGGCCGGCCGCGGCGCCGTCCGCAAGGCCATGGACATCGCCTACGAAGAGGACCAGGACAAGGAGCGGAAGCTCGATTGGTACCGCAAGGGAGCGGAGCTGGCGGGCAAGCTGGCGACGACCTCGCCGACGCCAGAGAACCAGAAGCTCGCCGGTGAGGCCGCGATGGGCGCCAAGGACTACGAGGGCGCGGCGGCGCGGCTCGGGCAGGCCCTGGCCGCCGGCATCGACGATCGCCGGTTGCGCTACTACCTCGGGCGTTCCCACCTGGCCCTCGGAAACGACGAGCAGGCGCTCGTCAACCTGCAGGCTGCGCTCGAGCGCGAGGGCGACGAGCTCGTCTCCGAGATCCACACCGCCCGCGCCTCGGCGCTACGCAACCTGGAGCGGTTCGACGATGCCGCGGAGGCTTACGGCAAGGCCGGCAGGGCCGGCAAGGCTTCCGAGATGGCCGACTATGCCGAACATCGCCGCGAGTGGGCGGCGAAAACGGCCGACTGCGTCGAGAAGCGCGCTCAAATCACGGTGCTGCTCGAGGACGATCAGGGGCTGAAGGACTCGCCCGAGTGGAAGGACCTCGAGCAGCAGGCGACCGAGATCCTGGCGGCCTGCGAGCCCTACCTGAAAGAGACGAGCTAGCGGATCGTCTCTTCGAGAAAGCGGCCGCCGGACAGGCGCCAGGACCGGAGGGTGCTGGCGCCGGCGGCCGGGGCGGAGACGATCAGGTACGAATAGCCTTTCCAGGCCGCTTCGAGATCGGTCACCGAGGGCTTCGCGGGACGGTCGGGGTGGGAATGCCAGAAGCCGACGACGTCGAGTCCCCTGGCGCGCGCCGCGCGGTGGGCAGCCAGGTGGTCGGCGGGATCGAGCAGGTAGCGGTCGTGGGGGCGGTCGACGCGCAGATTGCGGGCGTGAAACACCGCATCGACCGACACTCTGCTGGCGCCAGACCTGCTGGCGCCAGACCTGCCGGCGTCGGAGCGGCCGATCATCACGCCGCAGGCCTCGAACGGGTAGGAGGCTTCCGCCAGGCCTTCCAGGTCACGGCGCAGGTTCGCCGGCAACCGGAGCTCGGTGGGTGCCGGCTCGACACTCACGGGTCGACGGGCTCAGGATCGGCCGGCGCCAGCACCAGCGCCGCCAGGGGCGGCAGGCTGAGCACCATGGAGGCGCGACAGCCGTCGGCGTGGGTGTCCTCGGTCTCGACCTCCTGGAGCGCCTCGTAGCCGCTGCCACCGTAGTCGAGATCGTCGGAGGTCATCAGCAGGCGGTAGGTTCCGGGCGTCGGCACGCCGATCCGGTAGTCATCGCGCGGCACCGGCGTGAGATTGAGCACGACGATCAGGCGGTCATGATCTTCGTCGCCGGCCTCCTGGCCGGTGTCGCGCCGCTCGTAGCTGACCACCGAGCGCCCGTAGTCCCAGCAGGCGATCCACTGGAAGCCGTCCGGATCGGGGTCCGATCGCCACAGACAGGGGTGCTCCTGGTAAAGGGCCCCGAGGTCGTGGACGAAGCGGTGAAAGGCGGCGCGATCGGGGTCGCCTAGCAGGTACCAGTCGAGCCCGGTCTCGTGATTCCACTCGCGCGTCGGGGCCAGCTCGCTGCCCATGAACAGCAGCTTCTTGCCCGGGCGGGTGAACTGGTAGGCGAGCAGCGTGCGCAGATTGGCCCGCTTCTGCCACGGGTCGCCGGGCATCTTGTTGTAGAGCGAGCCCTTTCCGTGGACCACCTCGTCGTGGGACAGCGGGTTGAGGAAGCGCTCGCTGTGCTCGTAGACCATGGCGAAGGTGAGCTGGTCGTGGTTGCCCGAGCGGAACAGCGGGTCGACGCCGAAGTAGCTCAAGGTGTCGTGCATCCACCCGAGGTTCCACTTGAAGGTGAACCCCAGACCGCCCTCGGCCACCGGCCGGGTGACGCCGGTCCAGGCGGTGGACTCCTCGGCGATGGTGAAGCGGCCGGAAAAGTGCTCGGCGACGGCGGCGTTCAGGTCGCGCAGCAGGGCCACCGCCTCCAGGTTTTCGCGCCCGCCGTGGGCGTTGGGCAGCCACTGGCCCTCCTCGCGGCTGTAGTTGAGATAGAGCATCGACGCCACGGCGTCGACCCGCAGGCCATCGACGTGGAACTCCTCGAGCCAGTAGAGGGCGCTCGACAGCAGGAAGCTGCGCACCTCGTGCCGGCCGTAGTTGAAGATGTAGGTGTCCCAGTCGGGGTGCAGGCCGCGGCGGGGATCCTCGTGCTCGTAGATCGCGGTACCGTCGAAGCGACCGAGCCCGTGGGCGTCTTTGACGAAGTGCGCCGGCACCCAGTCGAGGATCACGCCGACGCCGCTGCGATGGCAGCAATCGACGAAGTAGCGGAAGTCGTCGGGGGTACCGAAGCGGGCGGTGGGGGCGAAGTAGCCGGTGATCTGGTAACCCCAGGAACCGTCGTACGGATGTTCGGCGACCGGCAAGAGCTCGACGTAGTCGAAGCCCAGCTCGCGCACGTAGACGGCCAGGGACTCGGCGATCTCGCGGTAGCCGATCCGGCGTTCTTTGGTCGCGGCCTCGAGGGCCTTCTGCGATGAGACCGGCTCGTCGTGCGCGGGCGGCTCCGCGAGGTCCTCCGCCCGTTTCCAGGAACCGAGATGGGCCTCGTAGATCGCCATCGGTTCGCGGGTGACGTCGCGCTCGCGGTGGGCAGCCATCCATTCGGCGTCCCGCCACTCGTGGGTCGATTCGAACGTCCGCGACGCGGTCGCCGGCGGCTCCTCGCACCAGCTGCCCATGGGGTCGGCCTTGAGCTGCTTGCGGCCGAAGACCGTGGTGACCTCGTACTTGTAGACCCCGCCGTCTTCGAAACCGGGCATGAAGAGGTCGAAGACCCCCGAGGTCCCCACCGGGTGCATGGGAAACCGTGTACCGTCCCAGTCGCAGAAATCGCCCACCAGGCTGACCCCGCGGGCGTTCGGCGCCCAGACCGAGAACGCGAAGCCGGTGACGCCGTCGATCTCCATGCGCCGCGCGCCGAGGCAGGCCCACAACCGCAGGTGGGTACCTTCGCCGAACAGATAGAGGTCGGTTTCCTCGAGCGTCGAGGGGGCGTCGGATTTAGCCATCGGCGGCCGAGTCTACCTCGCTCCAGGCCGTGGGTCGCCAGGCGGCCTCCTCGCCGTGCTCCGGCCGTCCCGCGAGGATCTCGTGAGGGTGATAGCCGGCCTTGTAGCGCATGCTCTCATTGTCGGCGACCCAATATCCCAGGTAGACCCGGTCCGCGCCCCGGTCGCGCGCCAGCTCGATCTGCCGGAGCACCGAGAAGACGCCGAGGGCGCGCGGGCGCTCTTCCGGCTCGTAGAAGCAGTAGACGGCCGAGACCGCCCGCGGCAGCAGGTCGACCAGGGTGACGGCGAGCAGCTTGTCGCCGTCGAGGATCAACAGCTCGTGGCCGAAGTCCTCCCGGCCCTGGACGAAGGTCTGGTGGTAGTCGGACGGGTCGATCGTCTTCTCGGACCATCCTTTGCGCTTCGACATGTCGTGGTGATAGCGGCCGTAGAGCTCCAGGTGCTGGCGGCTGATCGAGGCAGGACCGAGCACCACCCGTAGGTCCCGGTTGTGCCGCGACGTGCGGCGCATCGAGCGATTGGGCGCGAAGGCCGCGACGTCGATCCGCAGACTCCGGCACTCGACGCAGTCGGAGCACGCCGGGCGGAAAAAGACGCGGCCGAAGCGCCGCCATCCCCGCACCAGCATGTCCTGATAATCCTCGGCCGTGCAGTGATCGATCAGCCGGTACCGCATCCGCGAGCGGCGCCCGGGGAGATAGACGCAATCCTCCTCACTGCCGGTGACCTCGCGGAGGAGCTGGAACATGGGCCTGCTCGCCCGGCGTCCCGCGCTACTGAGCCCGTACCTTGACCGTCTGCCCGACGGCGTCGAGCAGGCGGCGCAGCTGATCGTAGTCGGGATGCCTCAGCCGCACCCAGGCGTTGGCCATGTAGCCGGCCTCGACCGGCTGGGTGGGGCTGCCGGGGGGCGGCAGGTGATGATCGATCACCGCGCCGCCGAGCTCGTCGAGCAGCTCGAGCCCCTCGTAGCCGACGATGTGGCCGTCCTGGTCCGGGCGCAGGTTGATCAGGCCGGCGGAGTAGCCGCTCGAAGGTGTCTGCGAGGGCTTGCCGTGGACGATCGCCATGCCCCACTCTTTGTAGACGTCCATCTCGTGGGCGGCGCAGTACAGGTCCCAGGCGCCGACGCCGGGCGGCCGGCAGCCGATCTCCGAGAACTTCAGTCCCTTGGGGCCGTAGAACCACTCCATGTGGGTCGCCGAGGTACCGATCTCGAGGATGTCGATGACCTTCTTGCCCATCACCTTGACCTCGTCGTAGCCCTCGGAGTCGAGCCGATTGGTGGTGATGAACTGAGGCGAGATCCAGCGCGTGCGCATGCCCTCGAGCACGTTCGGGTAGTAGTGGGTGACGAACCGGTGCATGATCTCGCCGCCGACGCAGATGGTGTCGAAGAACCCTTCGTGCCCTTCGATGAACTCTTCGACGGCGACCGACGCGCCGTGCTCGAGATGCGACTCGGCGATGGCGTTCTCGAGCTCGGCGTCGTTGCGGACCCGCCACGTGCCAGCGGCGCCGGCGCCGTCGCGCGGCTTGATGATCAGCGGATAGCCGACGGTCTCGGCAAAGGCGCGGACGTCGTCCGCGGAATCCGAGCCGATCGACTGCGCGCACGGGATGTTTGCCTGGCGCAGCGCCTCTTTCATCGCCGGCTTGTCGCGGCACAGATACGAGGTCTTGACGCTGGTACCGGGAATGCCGCAGGCTTCGCGCACCTTGGCCGCCGCCATGATGTGCGCCTCGACCGTGGTCTCCAGCCGGTCGACCCACTCGCGGGACTGCACGCGCCGCACCGCCTCCAGCAGCGACGGCTCGTGCACCACGCTTGGCACCTGCTCGTAGCGGTACAGCCAGTCGCGGATCTCCGACGGCAACGCGTCCAGCGGCATCTCGCCGATGCCGGTGACCCGCGCGCCAGCGGCTCGCAGGCCGCGGACGAACTGGCGTTGATTGTAGGGAAAGGCGGGCTCGACGAAGATCACGTGCATGGCGTCCCCCGGTGCGGTTCCGTCCGCGTTTCGGCAGCGGGCAGATCGGCGAGTCTACCACCGATGACGGGTTTCCAGACTACCGGCTGTCCCAGGTCGAGAGATCGAGCAGGGAGGCGGCGGTGGCGCGCTCGCTCTCGTCCCTGTTGCGGCCGGGCGCGGCGATCATCGCCAGGTAGGCTTCCTCGAGGTTGGGCTCCACCACTTCGCCGGCCGGCTCCTGGTCGGGGCGGGCGATCGCCCGCACGGTGACGCCTCCGAGCGTGCGCACGCGGGTGGTCACCCGGTAGCGGTGCGAGAAGTCGCGCAGGTCGTGATCCTCGACCACCGCCTCGAACACCCGGCCGCGGGCGCGCTCGATCAGGCTGGTGGCCGGGCCGTCGAACACCAGACGGCCCTGGTCGAGCAGCAGGATGCGCGCCGCCGCCGCCGCTACGTCCGAGGCAATGTGGGTCGAGAACAGGATAATCCGCTCGCCGGCGACCGCCAGCAGGGTCTCCCGCAGGCGGTTGCGCGACTCGACGTCGAGGCCGGTGGTCGGCTCGTCGACGATCACGATCGGCGGCTCGCCGAGCAGGGTACGGGCGATGCCGATGCGGCGGCGCATGCCGCCCGAGAAGTCCCGCACCTTGCGGTCGGCGGCGTCTTCCAGACCCACCTGGGCTAGCACCCGTTCGACTTCCTCGCTGCGTTGTCTGGGACTCCGCAGGCCCCTTTCGATCGCCCAGTAGTCGAGGAACTGTGCGCCGGTGAAGCCCTCGTAGGCGTTGAAGCCCTGGGGCAGAAAACCCACCAGGTGGCGGTAGGCGGGCAGGTTGGCCGGTTCGAGCGGTACGCCGCGAAAACGTACCTGGCCGCGGGTCGGGTCGAGCAGGCCGCAGAGCATCCGCAGCAGCGTCGTCTTGCCGGCGCCGTTGGGGCCCAGCAGCCCGACGATGCCGGGCTCGAGCGAGAAGTCCACCGAGTGCAGGGCCTGGAAGCCGTCACGATAGATCTTCGACGCGTTGCGTACCTCGAGCCGCAGGCTTCCGGGCTCCTGCCAGGCCGGCGGGCTGGCGCGCCGGCGCGCGCTGGCGCGATCGCGGTGCCGCACGCTGTCGGCGGCGCGCAGCACCACGGGCAGCACGAAGCTGGCGGCGAACACCAGTGCCGCGCCGGCGACCGCGGCAGAGCGCAGCGGCAGCACCCAGGGGTGGCGGTCACTGTCGAGCCCCAGCCCCGGCACCGCCAGCAGGCAGACCGTGGCCAGCGTCGCCCCGGCGATGCCCGGAGCGTGCTGCGTCAGCCAGCGGTAGAGCACGCCGCCCGACAAAGGCAGGCGCCGGCTGGCGAGCGCCGCGGCCGTGGTCTCGAGTGCCACGGGGAAGGCTGCGGCCAGCGCCATGGCCAGCCCCAGCAGGGTCATCTCGTCGACATGGGCGCGGGTCGCCCGGATCCAGGGCGTGGCAGCGGCCACGCCCACCACCGCCGGCGCCAGCGCCGCCAGGCCGCCGACGATCGAATCGAGCCGGCAGCCGGCCAGCGCCAGCAGCAGGACCGGCAGGGCGCTGGCGATCGTCACCATGGCGATGCGCTCCGGCCCCCAGGCGACGGGGTTGAGCTCGGGCAGATCGAGGTCGGTGCCGGCGGGCAATGCCAGGTTCCGGAGCGCCCGGTGGACGACGAACCGGTTGCCCTTGCGCAGGCCCTCGACCTGGCCGAGGGGCGCTACCGTCACCGGCAGCACGAAGCGCCCCGACTGACGCTTGACCGTCGGCGAGGCGACCACTTCCCGGATCTCGAACAGCCGCGGGGCCGCGAACGGCGCGGCGCCGGCCTCACCCAGCAGTCCCATGACCTCGGAGCGCTGCGGCACCTCGTCGGCAGTGCGGGGGGCGCGGGGATCCATCACCCTCAGGGCGAGATCGTCGTCCGCCGTCAGCTGACGGGCGGGGGGCATCGCCGAGCGCCGGGCCAGCGTCTGGGCCGCGCGCCGCGCCTCCGCGACCGGCACACCGGGTCGGGGCGACAGCTCCAGTCGCGTCGCCGGGCGGCCCCAGTCGGAGCGGGTGCCACGGTGATAGAGCTCGTGCTTCAGGCGCGCCAGGCGGTCGAGTACCTTGTTGTGGGCGGAGCGAAGACTGTCTAGGTCGGTGTGGCGCAGAACGAAACGGTAGGTGGTGGCCTCTTCGTCGGTCTCGGCGATCGACTCGATGACGTTGGTGAAGCGGATCGGCTCGTCGCCACGGCTGCCGCCGGCCAGGGGCATCACCCGGGCCGAGGCGCCCACCGCGGCGAGCTGCATCTCGAGCCGTGGCGCCAGGAAGCGCAGGCGCCCGGCGTCACGGTCCTGACGCCTCACCCGCGCCCTCACCGCGGCGCCGCGACGATCGAACACGCTCCAGTGCTCCTCGATCGCCGGCAGCCCGTCGAGGTGGCCCTCGACCGTCGCCACCTGGGCCTCGGCCTGGGCGGTGGTGGTGCCGGGCGCGAAACGCAGCTCCACGCTCAGGTCGGCGATCACCGGCGACAGGTTGCCGGCGCGGGGCTCGAGCGACTTGCCGGTGAGCACCAGCAGCAGGTAGGTGACGGTGACGCCGGCCAGCACCACCGCCCATGGATTGCGCAGGGCGATGCGGTAGGGGCGGGCGAGCCAGGCCGGCGGCAGGGCCGGCGCCCTGGGCACGGGCAGGATCCACACCGCGGCCACCGCCGCGGCCGCCGCCAGGGCGAAGGCACGCGACGGCGCCTGAAGCAGGGGCGCCAGCTGGCCGCCGCCGAGCGCCACCGCCACCGGCAGGCAGGCGGCCGCCGCCACCGCCACGGCCGCGCGGCCGAGAGTCTCTCCGGCCGTGCCGGTCAGGCGCAGTGCGAGGAAGAAGAGCGCGCCGCCGAGACCGATCACGAGCGCCGGCAGGGTGGTGACGTCGAGCGAAATGCCGGCCAGCCAGTAGGCGTTCAGGGCCGCCGCCAGCGCCAGCGGCACCGCCAGCCCCTGCCACAGGGCGGCGCGGACGCCGGCGAAGACCCCGGTAACCGCGACCAGCACCAGCATGGCGGCCAGAAGACCCCAGGCGAGGCGCTCGATCAGCAGCGCCAGCGGCTCCGCCTCGTTGATCAGTAGCCGGTAGCGGTCGCCCCAGCCGAGCTCGGCGAAGGTGCGGCGCAGCGACCGTTCGAGCGCCAGGGGCGACGCTTCGATCTCGCGCGAGACGAACAGCACCAGGCCGCGCCGGCCGTCCAGGTGAGCCAGCCAGGGCGGCTCCTCGTGGTGCAGTGCGATCCGCGCCAGGGATGCGAGCGGTACCAGCGTCCGCTCGCGGCGTACCCAAAGGTCGCCCAGGGGCACGGCGCGCCGGGCACCGAGCTGCACCGGGATCCGCCAGCCTTCGAAGGCGACAGTGGCTCCCAGCTGCTCCACGCGTGAGCCGTCGTCGATGGCCTGGTGCAGGGCCGCCGTGCCGACGGCGCGGACGGCGCGCGGCGTCACCCGGATCTCGCGCTGCTTCTCGCCCGCCACTTCCACCGACCGCACCTCGGGCAGAGCGCGAAGAGCGGTGAGCAGGCCCCGGTCCAGCCGCTCTCCCTCCGCGGCCTCGAGCCAGATGATCGCCGCCCGGTCCCCCGCTCCCTGCCCGGCGGGCCGGACCTGCAGCCCCGCGCCGCCCCGCCGGCGCAGGCGTGCCAGCTCGGATTCGAGCCGCGCGGCCTTGCGCTCGGGATCGGTGCCGGCGCGGAAGCGCACGCGGAAGAAGCCGCCGCGCGAGTCCACCTCGCCCGCCATGCTGCTCACGTCGCCCACCGCGCGGATCGACGACTCGAGCGGCAGGATCCAGGTTCGGGTGAGATCAGCCAGCTCGGTGCTCTCGCCCAGCCACAGGTTGACGGTCAGCTCCGGCAAGCTCCATGAGGGCGGGTAGGCCGTGGGCAGACGCAGCGCGGCCACGGTGCCCAGGAGCAGGACCCCGGCCACCAACACCAGCCGGGCGATGGGTCGCCGTGGTGCCATCATGTTAATCCTGGCCCCCCTCCGGGGGGACGCCGCACCAGCGCGCGGTGCAGCACCGGCACCACGAAGAGGGTGGCGAAGAGTGCGGTCACCAGCCCGCCGGCCACCGCCACCGCCAGGGCCCGGCGAAGCTCGACCCCCTGGCCGCCGAGGGCTGCCAGCGGTGCCATGCCGAGCAGCGTGGTCAAGGTGGTCATCAGGATCGGCCGGTAGCGCTCGCCCGCGGCCTCGCGCACGGCGTCCAGGGCACGGCGCCCGGCCGCGCCCAGTTGCTCGATCCGGTGCACCAGCACGATGGCGTTGTTGACCACGATGCCGGCCAGCAGGATGATGCCCAGAAAGGACATCACGTTGAGGCTCTGGCCGGAGAGCATCAGCGTCCCCAGGGCGCCGGCGGCGGCCACCGGCACGGTGGTCATCACCACCAGTGGCAGGGTCAGCGACTCGTAGAGCGCCGCAACGGTGAGGAACACCAGCACCAGTGCCAGTGCCAGCGCCAGGCGCAGCTGGCCGAAGGAGCGGCGCAGCTCGTGGACCTGGCCCACCAGGCGCACGCGCTCGTCGAGCGCCAGCGGCACGGTGGCGAGGATCTCCTCGAGACGCGCCGGGCCGAGCGTTGCAGATCTGCCAGAAACGCCGACCAGCTCCAGGCGCAGCGCCGGCCGGCCGTCGCGACGCTCGAGCGGCGGTGGCCGCAGACGCTGTTCCACGTTGGCCAGCGCCTCGAGAGGTAGCACCTGGGGCGCGTTGCCGCTGCGCGAATCGTCGCTCGCGGGCGTTGCGCCGGGCCGCACCGGCAGCAGCCGCAGCTCGCCGGGCGAGGTGGCCTCGACCAGGATCTCGGGCTCCACGCCCTCGGCGTCCAGCCGGCCGGCGTAGAAACCGCCCAGCGCCGAGCGCACCTGGCCCGAGAGCCGGGCCGGGTCGGCGTCGAGCTGGGCCAGCCGCCACGCGTCCCACTCGAGTACGATCGACGGTCGCGGCCGGCCGCGGCTGCGGAAACTCGCCGGCCGCAACTCGGCGCCGGGAGCGGCCGCGCTGATCGCCTCCTCGACGCGACGCGCCAGCTCCTCGGCCCGCGGCTGGGTCGCCGCCGAGACCTCGATCTCGAGTCGTCTGGCCGAGCGCTCGACGGCCGCGGCGACGGCGCCGCGGCGCACCATGATCTCGCCGCGGACCCCCGGTTGGCTGGCCAGCGTCTCCGCCAGCCTGGCGTGGGTGCGGGGCAGCCGGTTGGCGGGGGAGAGCTCCAACTCGACCACCGCGATGCCGGTGTCTTCGACCGAGTCGCGCCGCAGCGGATCGTGGCGGCGCAAGATCGTCGACACCTGGCCTACACGGGGCGCGCCGGCCTCCAGCCGTTCGAGCCGTTCGAGAGCGGCCTCGCGGTCGAGCCCCTCGGGCAGCTCCAGCTCGACGCGCAGCGTCCGCGAAGATCCGGGCGGCACCAGCTCGCGGCGCAGGGACGGCACCAGACTCGCTACCACCGCTAGCAGCACGACGGTGGCGGCGATCACCAACCATGGTCGAGCCAGCGCTCGGTCGAGCCAGCGTAGGTAGAGTGATCGGCCCGGGCTGCGACCGGCGTTGGCTTTGCTGGGCTTAGCGCGGCCTGCAAGCGCCCCAAGAAGTCGAAGGCTTCGCCGTTCGACTTCTTGGCCCATCCCCACCGCCCTGGCAGGCCGTCCTCGTAGACTCGGACGGCCTGCCAGGACCGGCGTCAGCGACAGCGACAACACCAGCGAGACCGCCAGCGAGGTGACGATGGCGAAGGCCTGGACGCCGAAGAAAGCCCTCGCCAGGCCCTGCAGGTAGATGAGCGGCAGGAAGGCCACCACCGTGGTCAGGAAGCTGGCGACCAGAGCCAGCGCGATCTGGCGGGTGCCGTCCACCACAGGGTCCGCATCGTCTGCCATGGAAGCACCGTCTGCCACCGAAGCACTGTCTGTCGAGGCTTCGCCGTCCGCCTCGCGCCGCGCGCGGGCCGAGGCGATCGCCTCGAGCACCACGATCGAGTTGTCCACCAGCATGCCGGCGGCCAGCGCCAGACCGGCCAGCGACACGATGTCGAGTGACACGTCCCACAGGTAGAAGGCGCCAAAGGCGGCGACGATCGAGGCCGGCACCACCACCGACAGCGCCAGGGTGGGGCGCCAGCTGCCGAGCATCCAGCGCAGCACCACCGTGCCCAGAAGCAGCCCACAGAAGGCCGCCAGGGCGAGGTTCGTGAGCGCGTCGACCACCTCCTCGCTGGCGTCCCGCAGGATCTCGAGCCGCGGGCCGCCGGACGCCAGGCCGCGATCATCCAGCTCATCCACCGCCTTCCGCGCGGCACGGGCCAGCAGCACCGCGTTGGCGCCGGGCGCCCGGTGCACCTCCACCAGCACGCCGTCCCAGCTGTCGATCCGGAAGATGCTGGCGTCGGGTACCTCCTCGAGTCTCACGTCCGCCACCTCGCGCAGGCTCGGCCCAGGGTCTGCACCAGCACCGTCCTCACCGGCACCGGGCAGGCGCCGCGACGCCAGCTCGGCGGTCGAGGTGGCGGCCTCGCGCAAGACCAGCGGCCGCACCCGTCCACCGTCGCGCAGGCTGCCGGCGGGCTGGGTACGGCCGATCTCGCGCAGGCGCGTCACCAGGTCTTCGGCGGTCAGGCCGCGGGCGGCGAGCGCTGCCGCCCGCGGTCGCACGACCGCGCGCCGGCTGGCGCCGCCCACGCGTTCCAGGCGGCCGGCGCCGGGCAGTCTCCCGAGCTCCGGGATCAGCACCTTGTCGGCGAAGATCGTGCGCTCGGCGGCCGAACGGCCGCCGAAGACGGCGATCTGCAGGATCGGCTCGCGGTCGCCGGCTTCGAGCCGCACCACCAGCTCGTCGAGGCCGAGGCCCGTCACCTCGGCCAGGCGGCGCTCGGCGTCGATTCGCAGCCGGTCGACGTCGGTCTGCCACTCGGTGTCGAGCGCCAGGCGGCAGCGCCCGTCCTCGATCGTGCCGTGGATCTCGAGCACGCCCGGCAGCGACAGCAGGCGCCGCTCGAGCGGCTCCACCACGTTCCTTGCCAGGTCCTCGCGCGATCGGTCGGCGTCGCGCACCGTCACCACCAGCCGCGGGCGCTCGAGCGTCGGCAGCAGCGACACCGGCAGCTTCAAGAGCGAGAAGAAGCCGATCATCACCAGCGTCAGCGTCCCGATCATCACTGAGACCGGGCGCTCGATGACTGCTCGCAACACTCAGCCGCCTCCCTTGTCTTGCCTGACCTGACCTGATGCCTCGGTCGCCGGCAGGCCGTCGGCCAGGAACTCGGCGCCTCGTACCGCTACCCGTTCGCCCTCCTTGAGACCGTCGAGGATCTCGATCCGGCCGTCCCTGGTGCTGCCGCTCTGCACCAGCCGGCGGCGCGCCTTGTAGCCCGTGCCGCTCGGCTCGAGCACGAATACCGTGGTCACGCCGCCGTCGATGATCAGCGCCTGACGAGGCAGGGTCAGGGCGCTCTCTCGCATCTCGAGCAGCACCTCGATCTCCACTCCTTCACCCGGCAGCGGCAGCCCCAGGTCCTGATCGATCTCCACCACCAGGCGCACGGTGCCCGAACGGTCGACCTGCCGCGCCACCTCGACGATGGTGCCGCGGCCGAGCTCGCGCCCGCCGCCCGGCTCCAGGCAGCGCGCGACCAGCGCCGGCCGCAGCCGTTCGAGGTCGGCGGCGGCGGCCCACGCCTCGAGGCGCGGCTGCCCTTCGCCGGCGAGCTCGGCCAGGCGCAGGTCACGGGTCGTGAGCTCGCTGCCCGGCGGTACCGCGCGCTCCACCAGCAGCAGGCCAGCGCGCGGCGCGTGGACGCGCAGCCTCTTGGTACGCAGGCGGGCGCTTTTCAGGCGCTCCGCGGCCAGCTCGGCGTCGATCCGGCGTTGCTCGAGCTCGACGGGAGGGAGAACTCCGCCCTCGACACCCTGCTCGGCGCGCTCGCGCTCGGCCTCGGCCAGGCGTGCCGCCAACTCAGCCTCCGCCAGACGCAGGCGCGCGTCGTCGTTGTCGATCTCGAACAACAGCTCGCCCCTGGCGACCTCTTCGCCGGTGCGCAGGCCCGAGGCGAAGCGCGCCGGATAGCGGACCCTGCCGCCCTCGGCCGCCCGCAGCTCCAGCCGTACCGCCGGCTCCACCTTGCCGAGCAGAGTCAGGCTGGGCTGGAACGGCGCCGCCGCCAGCACCTCCGAGCTCACCGGCACGCGGGCGCGCGCCGGCATCTCCTCTTCCGGCGGCTGGCAGGCGGCCGATAACATCACCCCCGCTGCCAACAGCAACACCTCTGGCCCTCCCCCTTTGAAAAAGGGGGAGCTGGAGGGGGATTTCCGCGGTCGAAGGCCGCGGCTGCGATTTCGAATTCCTCTCCTGCGAAGGGGAGAATCCCCCCTCGGTCCCCCCTTTTTCAAAGGGGGGAGGTCGGAACAGAGAATCGTATTCATGGCATGGTACTCCTAGGCCAGCATGGCTTCGGGATGCCGCAGGCGCTCCCGGGCGTAGAGGTAGACGATCGTGGTGGCCGCCGCCATCACCGCGGCGCTCCACATCCACGCGAGATTGGGCAGCGAGATGCCGAACAGGTCGGCGGGGACGCCGAGCGCCTTCGAGGTGTCGGGGCTGACGAAGATCCAGGGCGACATCAGCGCCACCGAAACCAGGCAGGCCGCGAGCGTCGCGCCCGCGGTCTTGAGCCGTGAGGCCCAGAACAAGGTCAGGGCGGCCATGAACAGGGTCAGCACCGTGCCCTGGACCAGCGCCCGGACCAGCGCCCAACCGTCGGCGACGATCAGCAGGACGATCCAGCTCTGCAGCAGCAGCACGCCGCTCACCGCGGCCGCCCGGCGCAGGAAGTAGCGCTCGGTCGAGGGCACCGCGAGGGCCAGGTCGAGGCTGCCCACCTGGCGCTCGAGCGCGATCACCCGAGCGAGCGCCGGCAGCCCGAGCACCAGGTTGGGGACGACGATCAACCGCGGGTAGAGCTTCTCCAGCCATTCGGTGCCCTGCATCGAGCTGATCGCCTCCATCAGGGCGAAGAACAGCAGGAAGACGTCGCCGATCAGGTAGAGCCACCAGCGGCGTTCGAGCAGCAGGTCGAAGGTGTACCCCACCCGGCGCCACGTGGTCTGGATCGCTGCCCACATTTCCCTCACACCTCCTCAGCTCAGCACGTTGACCCGTTCGAGGGTCTCGCGAACCTTGGTGACGAAGCGGTAGCAGGTCCCTTCCGGGTCGAGCACCACGGTGTGGGGCCGGTTGGCGACGGAGAGCGAGAACGGCGTGTCCGACTCGGAGTCGACGCTCAGGCGGAGCACGTGCTCGGTGAGCTCTGTCTTGACGATCACCGGGCAGATCGACTCGCCGGTACCGGTGTTGCGCAACGTTCCGTGGACCACCCAGCGGTCGTCCTCGCGCCGCGAGCTGACGTCGGCGAGCCGCAGCATGGGCAGGGCGTTACCCTCGAAGTGGTCCTCGTAGAGGCGCTCGAGCGACACGCCGGAGCGCGACTCCAGCTCCGCGAACAGCTCCTTGATCGTGCCCGGCTCGCCGCCTGTCTTCGCCAGGAAGCTCTCGATGCCGGCGTAGAGGTTGCCTGAGCCGAGCCGGCTCTCGATCTCCACCATCACCGCCGGCAGGCGGTGTTTCCAGACCATCCCAAAGCCGGGCTGGGCCACGAGGATCGGCGTCTTGAGGCCGACCTGCATCCACGGTGGCCCGGAGACCGTGGCGCCGCGCTCCACCAGGCCCATGCGGCGCAACATCAGGGCGGCGTAGAGGCTGCGGAAGAGCTTCTTCTGGTCTTCTTGCACCGGGCGCCGCGCCAGCAGGTCGCGGCTCAGCAGCTGCGCCACCAGGTCCTCGGGCTTCAGCGGCCGGCGGTCGACCATCAGGCGTTCCGGGATGATCAGCATCTGGCCGAACAGCTCGATCTTCTGTTCGGACCATCTGAACATGCCGCTATGCAGCTCGATGTCGGGTGGCGGCGGCCATTCGAGCGCCACCACGTCGTCGAGGGCCTTCATCCCCGGCCAGGCGCGATCGCTCAGGCTGGAGACCAGAGCCAGGGCCTCGAGTTGGCTCTTCGCCTCTTCGCGGTGCGCCGGCAAGGCGGCGAAGACGACATGACCGCCCGCCTCTGGCGGGACATTGCCGCCCGCTGTCTGCGGGACGCTGTCGCCGTCGAGAGCCGTCAACGGTCCGCCGCGAATCTGGAATTCCGCCAGCGGGGCGCGGCAGGCGCCCACCAGCCGCGTGCGCCCTTCCGCCGCGCGCCCCACGTGACCGCAGGTGTCGGCCAGGAACCATCTCGAGGTGGTGCTGAGATCGAGCTCCAGGTCGACTTCCGGCTTGAAGGTCTCCTCCGGCACGAACCGGCCGAACATCTCGGACCCATAGGCATCCTGCGAGTTCGGCTTGATCAGGGTCCAGGGCGTGTACCGCGGCACGGGGAAGAGGTCCGAGGCCTCGAGCGCGATGCGCCGCTCGGAGACCCCGCGCAGCACGAAGGCGCGCCCGAGGTCATTCATGTCGATCAGGAGACGCGTGCGCCGCAGCCGCTCGTAGCGCATCACGAACGGATAGTCGCCGCGTCTGGGGAAGAAGCGGATGGTCTCCGGCACGCCGGCGAGGCGTACCTCGAGATTGAGAGACTCACCGCTCGCGAGCGGTGGATCGATCCTCACTTGCAGGCGGTCCCAGGAGCGCTGCATCTCCACGCGGTGCGGCGGCGCGGCCAGGTGCTCGACCGTAAGGCCCGGGTTGATCGCGAACGCCAGGTGCTCTCGCGGCTCGGTGCCGCGGTTTTCCAGGCGCCCGGCGAGCTCGGTGGCCACCGAGCCGTCGCGTTCGAGCCGGCCGCGCAGGCTCCAGTTCGTCGCCCGCACGTCGCGCGGCATGGGCTCGTAGTCGTCGTGCATTTCGGCCTGGTAGCGCTCGGCGGCGAGGGCCTGAAAGTGGTGCTGGCGGGCGAGCACCAGCCCCAGGCCCGTCGCCAGCGCCAGCACGCCACAGATCATGACCGCCCGGTCGCGAAGGGCCAGCCCACCGTCGGCGGCGTAGCGCTCGCGCTGCCGGTTGAGCATCTCGAGGATGGTGCGCAACTGGTGGTCCGGCCGCACCGGCCGCGGCGGCAGGTCGCGCCGCGTGCGGCGCAGGAAGGCGACCGCCAGGCATAGCGCGCAGGCAGCCAGGCCGAAGCCCAGCGGCGCGCGTGGCAGCAGGAAGTCTGCCGCGTGGGCGAGGTCGTAGGGCGCCTCGGTGGCGGCGTAGCCGATGTCGAACGCCGGATTGCGGCGCCCGTCCCGAAAGGTCTGGGACGTCACGTAGATCCAGAGCGAGAGGCTCTGCGCGCCCAGCCAGTCGCTCAAGCCGTCGAGCGTCAGGTGCAGCCGCAGCAGCGCCTGGTTGATCAAGCCCATGGCGATTTCCATCCCGAGAAAGCTGACCACCAGGGCGCCGAGCTCGCCGCCGAGGATCATCGTCATGCCCAGCCAGTAGGCGGAGACCCAGACGCCCAGCGGCAGGATCCGGGTCAGCCAGGTGCCGAGCCAGACGCTGGCGTCGAAGTCGCCGTGCCCGGCCGCCAGCGCGGTCCCCAGGGCGACGAGCTGGGGGATCGCCGACAGCGGCACGATGATGACGAGCATCGCCAGCCAGCGCCTGAACAGGTAGCCGGAGTTGCTCATCGGCGTGGCGGCGAGCACCGGCCAGGCGTCGGTCAGCGCCTGCCGGCTCGAACGGTTGCCGGCCACCAGCACCGCCAGGATGGTGGTGAGGTAGGGCTGCACGAAGAGAGTCTGCGCCAGGTAGGTGGCGGCGCCCAGGTGCTCCTGGGATTGGTAGCGGAAGAACAGCAGCACCAGCACCGGCGGCACGGCGCAGATCGCCACGTAGAGCGCCGCCGCGAGGCGGAAGCGCCCGGTGCGCCACTGCAGCAGCAGCTCGTAGCGGGCGATGGCGAAAAATGAGCTCATACCTCTTCCGCATCCACTGTGTCGTCGCCTGTGACCGTCTGCCCGGCCTCGACTATCAGGAACGCGGCGCAGGCTTCCTCGAGCGTCGCCGTCATGTGCTCGGCGCCCGCGATCTGCTGCTCGCGGAACAGAACGTTGAACACCGCGCCTCCTTCGCCCACCCGCTGGCCGATCTTGAGCGCCTCTTCCGGCACGTCGCGGTCCGCCGGCAGGCGCCACAGACGTTCACGGCTCCAGGTCATGAGCTCGCTCGGCTCGCCGTCGAACAGCAGCCGGCCGCGGGCGATGACGCCCAAGCGCGGGCAGGTGGCCTCGATATCCTCGACGATGTGGGTCGAGAGCAGCACCGGGATCTCCTCGGCCAGATCGGTGATCAGGTTGCGGAACCGGATCCGCTCCTCCGGGTCGAGCCCGGCGGTGGGCTCGTCGACCACCAGGAACTTCGGCGCGTGGATCAGCGCCTGTGCCAGCCCCAGCCGCCGGATCATGCCGCCGGAGTAGGTGTCGGCCCGGCGGCGCGCGGCGTGGGTGAGCTCCACCGCGTCGAGCAGCGAGGCGGCTCGGCGCTCGAGGTCGCGCCGGCGCAGCGGCACGCGCCGCAGCTCGGCGCACATCATCAGGTACTCGATCCCGGAGAGCGTGGCCACGGGCTCGAATTCCTGCGGCAGGTAGCCGATCATGCGGCGGATCTGCGACCGGTGAGCGGGGGAGTCGCCGATGCCGAAATAGACTCGCTCGCCCTTCGAAGGTTCCTGCGCCAGCGCCAGGATCGAGAGCAGCGTCGTCTTGCCGGCGCCATTCGGTCCCAGCAGCCCGAGCATGCCGTCGCCGAACGCCAGGTCGACGTCGATCAGGCCCTGGGTTCCGTCGGGATAGGTCTTGGAGAGATTGAGGACTTCGATCAAGCGCGGCACCAGGGTGGTCGGCGAGGCGTGTTATAGAAGTAATACACTAAAACGGCACCGCGGCCCTGTCAAGACGGCACTGTCAAGAGATTCTCACACCGGCCGGGACTTGCGAGGTTGACGCCTACCAGGCTTACGGCAACCTTTCGGGCATCGTCCAAGTCGAGCAAGCCGCCGCAATGAAAAAGGAGGGCGGCCAAGCGGCCGCCCTCCTGGGTGACGGGACGATCACGTCGAGCTGCTACTCGGTCGAAGCAGTCTCTTCACCCTCGGGCGCCGCCTCGCCCTTGGACGTTTCGGCCGCGGCCGCTTCGTCATCGGGTTTGGCGGACCGGCGACGGCGCGTCGGCCGTACCCGCTTCGCCAGTCCGGGCTTCCCCGCCAGCGAGGAGAGATCTTCGAGCATCCGGATGCTCGCCCGGTAGGCGGCGCTGAACTCGGCCATCGCCTCGTCCTTCTCCGCCTGGGTGACCTGGGCCTCACGGCTCTTGACGTCGACCTCGCGCAGAGCGACCTCCAGCTCGTCTTTCGCGGGCTGCAGGCTCTCCGCCAGCTGGCCGGGCTCGATGAGGATTCCCTCGAGCCTGACAGTCGGCAGAGTCTGCTCCGGATTCTGCAGCCTTTCGAGCACGTGCTCGGCGTCGTTCAGCAACGCCTTGGGCCGCTGCGGGATCTGCTGATCGCCCGGAAGAATCCTGGCAACCAGCTCTCGTCCGTACAGACCCCGCGACAGGTCGCGGATTCCGTACATCGTGTCGCTCAAGCTTCGGGTCGCGTCGTTCCGGCGCTTCCTCGGCTCGAGCAGGGCAGCCTGAGCGTCGATGTTGGCCTTGTCGGCCGCGATCAGGCGCTCCAGCCGGAAGTCGGCCAGACGCACCGCCAGCTTGGGCAGCATCGTCAGGTCGGGCAGGGTCTCGCCTTCGGTGAGGAAGGGCGAGAGCGTCTCGTCGAGGGAGGGTGAGACCTCCCCCAGGAACGTGGTCGCCGCGGCGTCGAGGAACGACGCTTCGGCACTTCGGTCAGTCACCATTTTTGTAGCCATGGTTGGGCTCCTTTCTTGGGCCGTCGGGGTTCGCCGCCGGCCCTGGTCGTTTTGGATCGGTCGATCCGTTGAAGAGATAGTTTCACCCAATAGAACTTATGTCAAGAGTTAATACTGGTAATAGTCTCTGTGCTATTTAGCACGCATGGGCTTCGCGGCGAGATCGCCCCGTGGCGCCTGGTCTCGGGCAACGACCTCCGCCTGGTCGTGATTGGATCCATATATGAGTTTTCTACTTTTCGAGCACGCATATCATGTGATGCTGAATCCTGATCAGCAGCGGCGGGCGGACCAGGATCGTCGGCGTTGGGCGCTGGAACGACGCGCCTTTCTGGCGAGAGGCGCGGTGATTCGATCCGAAGGTTACTGTATTTGAGGGAATTCGGGTTGTCGGATCTCATCGCTAGATCTCTGCGTCGATCGACACCGCCCGAAGCCGGTCGCGGGCTGTTTCTCGGAAGACATGGCCTGGTTGAGCGGAACAGCCGGCCTTCCGCCGATTCGATCCTTGGATCGCTTCATGAGAGGCTCGATTCCCGGCGAGGCGCGAGTCACGACTGGCGGAGTCGTCTCACCGGGGATCGACGCGCGCCTCGACTGGCGGAGGGGTCTTCCGGCGTATCGGCGTTCCGTACGGCCGGCGACGTCGCCTCGGCGCGGATCGACGCTCGGCCTGGCCTGTAGGGGTCCTTGGCCGCGATTCGGCGTGAGCCGGCGCCGTAGCCGCCGTCGCGCGCCGAATCGGCGTGTCCGCGGCCTGGCGGCGTCGGCTCGAGGCGCATCGGCGGCTCCTCCTGCTCGTCGAGCCCCGCCGCTACGAAACGGCGTGTCGTGCGTCCCGCGGAGGCGTCGGGTCTCGGCAAGATGCGGGAGCAGGCCGCTACCGGTATCGATCCCGGGAAACGAACCGTCGCCGGCGACATGCACGTGATCTGACCCGACCGTGGACCGCGGGTGTAGGTACGGCAACGCCGAGCCGGAATAACAGCTCGTGCTATGCTCCCGACGAGCTACACGGACGCTTGGCAGTACGGATGAGCACCAGCGGGCGTGCGGCACGAGGAGAATGTCCTTTGTTCACGGACACCTACGCTAGAGGGATCCAGGCTGGCGCTATACGGACGCGTCCGCGCCGCGCTGAACGCCCGCCGTGCTGCCCCGCGCCGCCGCGAGCCCCGAGCGTCAAATGTGTCTTGCGGCGCACGGGCGCCGCGTCATTCACTGCAAGCAACCAAGCCGAGGGCCAGGCGGCGAATTGCGAGCCGCTTCGCGCCGATCTGAAGCAGTTTCGCGCCGCACCTCGCAGCCCGCTCGCTGTGGAGGTTCCTGGATTTAGGAATCTAGTGGATACATCTAGGAACCGTGGCAATGGATAGATCTAGGCATGAGATGGATAGATGTAGGCATCGATGCCTACATCTAGGAACCGCGTGTCGCTGTAACAACGGTTAGCCAAGAGACGAATAATTGATGCAGAGAATTGAAATAGATTGGTCAGATGTGACGAGTATGTCGCAGATGTGGCATGACATCGTCATCAAGTCTGGTCATCCTGCTTGGCATGGTCGCAATCTCGATGCATTGGCGGATGGATGGGTGACTGGAGGCCTGGACGAACACGGTCCACCATATGAGTTTGTCTTCATCAGCTGCGACCAAGTGCCAGAGGAATTGAAAGAAGTAGCTGCAGCTGTGATGGAGATAGCAGAAGAATCCGTTCAGGAGAACGGCGGCTCCATTCGGCGTGGCCAACAAGACGCTCCAGCGGACGCAGACAACCGCGCCGCTTGGCCTTCCCGTTCTGCGGCACCGAAACCGTAAAGCCGTAGCCGAGGGATGGAGAACCTATAGTGGCGTCAGGTGATCGAAGCAGGACCTGGTTTCCGGAGATGATCGAAAGTCTGCGGCAGAACTGGCGCAGCGACCTTGGCGTAGAAGAAGTGATAACCCTCGCACAGGACCTTGACCGCATGGTCCAGGATATCCGTACGGAGCGGGATATCAGACCCCCCACGTACCGTTGTCCGGAGTGCGGGCGCCGGGTTCGGGCTGGACAGCCACGAGTTTCGGTCCGTGCTACAATACTGGCTGCAGGTCGATTTGGAATCGCGGCGAACGCCGACGTAAGACAGCTCGAGCGCCTCTGGAAGCAGCGTCGGAGCCGGGAGAAACTCGATCTCTACGGGAAACCAACAGTCGCGGAAGGTACGGAGGCTACCGCAGAACCACACGGCTGCACCGGTCATGCTTCGCATGCCGGTGAGCCGTAGCTCGTTGCACGAAGCCGCTTCGCGACAGCCTCACTCCGAAAAGCCTGCCGATAGGATGGGATCCGCGATCTCCGATCGTCCGCAGACGTCCGGCAGCGCCTGCAGATTCCCTGGGTCTACCAGGTGGTCCTGGAAGGGGAGAGAGACTACGTGGACGACGGGGTCCGCTGCCCGCCTGCCCGTCGGTTCCTGGCCGCGCTCGTCTGACCAGGCACCGAGCGGACCGACAGAGATGAGTCCGATCCTGACGATCCTGACGATTTTTCCCCCCCCGGTCGGAAATCGCGCGGCCGCGCCGGTGCGGGCTCGTCGGAAGCGCCCACATGGCGGAGCATCCGATGTCGCTGCAACGGCCGATCGGGGTGCTGGGCGAGCGCGCTGTCGTCGGGCGGCCGGTGGCGCGGTTGCTGGAACTGGTCGGCGGCTGAGAGTCGCTGCAACCAAAGGAGGGCGGCTAAACGGCCGCCCTCCGGGATGACGGGACGATCAGGTCGAGCAGCTACTCGTGGCGTGAGCCGCGTCACTCTGCTCGCCTTCGGACATCGCGGCATCGGCCGCTTCGTCCGCGAAGACCCACAGCCGGCGGAGAGCTGCTCGGTGGCTGATTCGACGTTGACACGGCCCGCGGCTGGTATTACCATCGTGGCAGAAGTGTACGACCCAAGAAGGCGATGCAATGAAGACAGTTTCTCTCAAAGTCCCCGAGACGCTCTACGGAGACCTGACCGCGCTCGCCGAGCACAAGGGTGTGAGCAGATCTGCCCTGATCCGCGATACTCTCGAGGAGCTGTTTCGTCGGCACAGCGCTCCCGGCCGCGGCTCGGCCCTCGCTCTGCTCGAAGATCTTGCCGGGTCGATCGAAGGTCCGGAGGATCTGTCGTTCAACAAGGCCCATCTCAAAGACCTCGGCAGCTGAGAACCGATAGTTGAAACGCCAGGTCGTCCTCGATACCGGTCCGCTGGTGGCGCTCCTCAACCACCGTGACCGATACCATTCCTGGGCTCGTGATCGCTTTGCTGACATCGAGCCGCCACTCACTACTTGCGAGGCGGTCGTCGTGGAGTCTTGCCACTTGTTGCGCGAACAGCCGGGAGGTGAACGGGTTGTTCTCGACGTGATCCGGCGCGGCGCTGTCGAGATCGATTTCGCCCTCCGGGACGAGATTGTGCCGATACAACAGCTCCGGACGCGCTATGCCGACGTTCCGATGGACCTTGCCGACGCGTGTCTGGTCCGCATGGTGGAGCTTTCCAGCGGTAGCGCTGTTCTGACGTTGGACTCGGATTTTTCGATCTACCGGATGCACGGCCGGCGGGTCATTCCGACGATCTCGCCCTGAGCTCACCGACCGCGAAGGGCCGCCCTTGAGAAGACGGAGTTTCGGAGGCGCCGATCGCGCCTCATGCTCGCGAAGAAGGGGTTGCGTCGGTGCGGATCGCGGCTGAATCGAGCCCGGGTGCGGTTCTGGTCGTCGGAATCGCGGCGATCGGTTAGCCTCTGAGCACTGCCAAGCGCCTACCCATGCACGAACAAGACCCATTCAAGCAGCTGAGCTCCGAAGGCGTCCTCTCACGGACCTTCCAGATCTACCTCGGGCACTTCGAGGCCATGATGGGAATCGCCTTCGTGACGATGGCGCCTGTCACCGTCTTCCAGTTGATTCTGGAGCGCCTGCTCGTGACTTACGGGAGAGGGGACGAAGTCGTGATGATCACGCTCGCCGTCCTCTATCCCCTCGCGATGCTGGCGCTCACTCTGGTGGCTCACTCGCTGGCGGAAGGGGCCACGGCGTTCGCGGTGGCCGAGAGCTTCCTGGGCCGGAAGGTCCGCTTCGGTCCGTCGCTCGAGTACGCGCTGAGTCGTTTCGGCGCCTTGCTGGAGACCAACGTCTCGATCGTCGTTCGGATTATTGGCGGGCTGCTGCTGTTCATCGTTCCCGGCTTCGTCTGGGCCGTCGCCTATTCGATCGCGATTCCGGTGCTCGTCACCGAGGGCGTCAAGCCGCGGCAGGCCCTGCAGCGGACCTGGTCCCTGGCCAAGGGCCACAAGTGGAAGATCTTCGGGATCCTCCTCGCCCTCGGAGCACTGCATGCCGCGCTCCTGGGGGGGCTGTCGCTGACCACGGGCGCGGTGTTGAGTGTCAGGTCGTCCTTCGGTCTCCTGGTCCAGCAGATGGCCATCGGCCTGGTCTCGGTCGCGGTGACGCCGCTGTACCTGATCGCGGCGACGTTGCTCTACTACGACGCCCGCATGGGCTCGGAGCGCTTCGGCATCCAAGAGCTGGCCAGGGCATTCGGGGGCACCGCGGCGCGAGAGCGGCCGCGACCCGAGCACGAGCTCGTCGCCACGCCGCTGGTGAGAGGATTCTGGCGCGCCGTTCTGGCACCCCAGAAGGTCGTCGATTGCGGCGACTACGCGGCGCGGATGAGCTGGCGCTCGGCCACCTACATCCTCGGCGAGCACGCGGTCCATTTCTTGATCGAGCCGATGAGCGCGGGCCCCGATCTCGTCTACGTGCCGGACGAGGAGAGCTGGCGACAGTCGGCGCCGGGCTGGGCACAGGTACACCGGTCCGACATTGTGGCCTGCCTACGGGCGGTGAAATGGAATCGCGGCCTCGAATGGCGTGAAGGCCGCGGCCACCGAGTCTGGCACTCTCCGGCCGGCGAGACACGGGTCGTGGACGGCAGTCTCGAGGCCTCCACGAGCGGCAGGCTCCTGGAGGGCCAGGGCCTGTTCCACCCCGGTCAAAGGATGACACCGGCGGAGGCCAGGGAAGCCTGGAACGACGCGTTGCGCAAGTACCTGTCTCAGGCCGGCGGACAGATTCAGATCGACCTGAACCAGGTGGCGCCGGGCAGCGTGCTGAAGGACGTCGCGTTGCCGCTTCTGCAGCGCAATCCGAGAGTGGACCTGGACCTCGGCAACGCTCCCTCGTCCGAAGTTGGCTCGGCACTGCCGAGCGCCCAGCACCCGGCACGACCCAGGGCTCCGGCTCCGCCGGGGGCGACGGTGCCGGGGGCGGCGGTACCAGCCAGCCCAGCAGCTCCCCGTCCGGCAGCTCCTCGCCCGGCAGCGCCCCGCCCGGACGAGCAGGTCACCGCGGATCCGGTCTTCGAACAGGACGATCTCGTGGAGTTTGCCCGGGCCGTCCGGGAGTCCACCCTCGAGCGGCTCCGGGCCGTCCCTCAGGGCTCCGAGAACTGGAGGGTCTCACCCGGCGCCATGAGCTTCGCCGAGCTGGCCCAGCATCTGGTCGAGACCGACGATTGGATGCAGGCGAAAATGAACGACCCCGACCTGGAGCCGATCCTGGGTCAGGCGGGGACCGTCACCGTCACGGACCGAGAGCAATACCTCGCCCTGGTGGAAGCCCTGGTCCGTACCGGCCAGAGACGGGAGCGCCTGCTTGTGAGCCTGGATTCGGATGCCCTACAGACGCGCATCCACGACGCGCGATTCGGCGGCGAGGTGAGCCGGTGGTGGATCATCGTCCGCGGCAACCTGGATCACGAGATCCATCACCGCGGTCAGATCGCGACCTACTTGCGGGTGCTCGAAGACGGCGAGGCGCGCTACTCGAAGTGATCGCCGTACTCTTCGAACAGTGAGGCGATCTCTCCTCGAACCAGGCCGAGTCTCTCTACGTCGGTCCCTTCCTGCAGCTCCTCGACCTTCGGGAAGAGCGCGACCAGGAACACATGGAGCTGATCGTGCGCGGCGCCGGTCATCGTGCAGCCCTTGACGAGCGTGTCGAGCTCCTCGTCGAGCGCGGTGCCCAGGGTCCGGGCGTCTTCCACCGACCCGATTGTCCTCTGATCGTCCAACACCTCGACAATCCTTGCGGCTGACGCGCGGGTGTGCTCGTCGACCGGCCACTTCTCGCCGTCGTTCAGCGCCAACCGCGGCTCGGCGCCGTGATCGTCGTGGTCCGGTTCGGCATGGGTCGGATGGTCATGCTCCGCGGAGCCATGGTCCACCTCGTGAGCCTCGTTGCCATGCTCCCCATGGCCGTGGCCACAGCCTGTCAGGCACAGAAGAACGCAGAAGGTGAAGATGATATTTCGATTCATGGGCGCTGATCCTTCTCGATGAGTCGTTGGGGTTCGTGGCTCCACTCTACCTGTTCCCGCCAGGAGTCGCCGAGAACGTGTGAGTTGATCTCGGCGCACTGTCGGCCGAAGGCGCGGCTCAATGGATGCCGTACTGCCGCAGGCGGTTGTAGAGCGTGCGCACCGAGATCCCCAGCAGACGCGCCGCCTGTTCTCGGTGGCCGCCGGTGCGCTCGAGGGCCTCGAGGATCGCCTGACGTTCGCGCTCTCCCAGGGAGAGGTCGGCGGCCGGGTCGGCTTGCGGGGCTCCGGAGGTGCCCAGGATGGGCAGGTCGGCGGGGGTGATGGCCTCGCCTGACGCGGCGATCAGGGAGCGCTCGAGGACGTTCTTGAGCTCGCGGACGTTGCCGGGCCAGGAGTGACGGCTCAGAACCTCCATGGCCTCGGCGCTGATCGGCTTCGGCTCCACGGCCAGGCGCCTGGCCAGGGACTCCGCGAGCCTGGCCGTCAGCAATTCCAGGTCGGCGGGACGCTGGCGCAGCGGCGGCAGGTGCAGGGAGACCACGTTGAGGCGGTAGAAGAGGTCGGAGCGGAAGCCGCCTTCTGCGACCTCGCGTTCGAGGTCGCGGTTGGTGGCGGCGATCAGCCGCAGGTCGACCTCGAGCGGCCGGCTACCGCCGACGCGCTCGATCACCCGGCCTTCGAGGGCGCGGAGGAGCTTCGCCTGGATCGCTTCTGAGAGCTCGCCGATCTCGTCGAGAAAGAGGGTGCCGCCGTTGGCCTGCTCGAAACGCCCGCGGTGGCGGCCGACGGCGCCGGTGAAGGCGCCCTTCTCGTGGCCGAAGAGCTCGCTCTCGGCCAGGGACTCGGTCAGGGCCGCGGAGTTGACGACCACGAAGGGCGCGTCCGACCGCCGCGACCGTTGGTGGATGCGTCGCGCCAGGATCTCCTTGCCGGTGCCCGACTCGCCGGTGACCAGCACGGTGGAGTCGGTCGCCGCGGCGCGGTCGGCGAGCGCCAGGATCTCGAGCGTGGCGGGATCGCGGGTCAGGAACTCGCTCGTCGTGTCCGGCTCCTCTCGCCGGCCGAGCAGGCCGCGTACCAGCCGGCGCAGAGCCCGGGGGCTCTCGAGCGGCTTGGTCAGGTAGTCGGCGGCGCCCAGCCGTACCGCCTCCACCGCCTGGGGAATGGTGCCGTAGGCGGTCATCACCACCACGGCTGGCGGCTCGGAGCCGGCGTTCAGGCGCCGCACCAGTTCGATGCCGTCCATCCCCGGCATGCGCTGATCGCTGAGCACGACGTCGATCCGTTCGCGCGCGCCGATCTCGAGCGCGGTCTCGGCGTCGCCGGCCTGGAGCAGCCGGTAGCCCTCGGGGCGCAGGATGTCGACCACCAGCTCACGGAAGGCGCGGTCGTCGTCGACGATCAGCAGCGTGGCGGTCATGACACTGTTTCCGCCCGCGGCAGCGAGAGGACGGCATCGGTACCGCCGCCGGCCCGCGGGGTGAGGATCAGGGTGCCGTCGTTGGCCTCGGCCAGGGCGCGGGCGATCGGCAGACCGAGGCCGGTGCCGTCGGCGCGGCGGGTGACGTAGGGCTCGAACAGGCTCTCGGGATCGTTCCCCGGGCCAGGGCCTCGGTCACCGATTCGCAGGTCGAGGCTCCGGTCGCGGGCCGCGGCGCCGATCTCGACGGTCGAGTCGTCGGGGCTCACCGCCAGCGCGTTGGCCACCAGGTTGTCGAGGATCTGCCGCAGGTGCTCCGGATCGACGCGCGCGGCGAGGCCGGCGGCGAGATCGGCCGCCACGCGTGGATCGCGTACCTCCAGCTCTCGCGCCACCGCCGCGAGGTCGACCGCCGCGGGCTCGGGCTCGGGCGGCCGTGCGTAGTCGAGGAGCTGCCCAAGCAGGCGCTCCATGCGCTCGCTCTGCTCGAGCGCCACGCGCAACCGCCGCTCTCCGGCGTCGCCGCTGGTTCCCTCCAGCAACAGCTGGCAGGAGCCCTTGATGGTGGCGAGCGGGGTGCGTAGTTGGTGGGCGAGGCCGGCGCCGGCACGCGCCAGGCCCTCGAGCTTCCGGCGCTGGGCGGCGCCGGCCTCGGCGAGCTCGCGGCGCGTCAGCAGCCGCCCGCCGAGCAGCGAGAGCGCGATCAGGACGCCTCCGACCAGGGCGGTCGCAGGCAGCAGCAGGCGTTCAGTTGTAGGCTGGGCCAGGGCCGAAGGGTCGGCCGTGATGCGCAGCACCCGTCGCCCCGGATGTCCGCCCATGCCGGCCCCAGGGGTCGACATCCGCCAGACACGTCCCAGGTACAGGTCGACGTCGCGGACCGCCACCGCGGTGCCCGGCTCGGTCTCGCCGACTTCGAGCTGAGTCCCCTCCGATCCTTCCAGAGCGAGGCGCACCACCAGGCCGGACGTCTCCTCCCGAAGCGCCCGGGCGAGGATCTCCTCGGCGCCCGCCGGCCCGGTTTCGCGAAGCTGGTTCTCGACGCGGTGGGCGAGGCCGAGGATCCGGCCTTCTAGCGCCAGCGCGTGGCGCTCCCCGAAGGCTCGGTCGGCGGCGGCGGCCAACGTGATCAGGGCCACGGCCACCGCCAGCCCAGCGGCGGTCAGCCAGAGATCCCAGCGACGGGTGGGCCGTGCCATGCGCATGTGACAACTCTACCGGATGGGCGCTCGCGCACGGCCTGCAAGATCTGCAGGCCGGCCTGCAAAGGCTGCAGTCAGCTCGTGCAGATTCCCGCTCCTGATCCGTTGGTGGACGCGGGAAATCGCCCTGCTTCCCCCGCCACGGGGATGGCACGGGAGTTGCGGTAGACCGTGCTTGCCGGCCCGAGTCGGCGAACACGAAAGGAGAAGAAGCCATGAGAACCATAGGAATCGCCACCCTCCTCGCCGCCGCCCTGGTGCTGGCCGCGGCGACATCGATCGCCCAGGCCGCGTCGCCGGCGGAGCCCGATCCCGCGGCGGCGGTCACCTCGGAAGCTGCCGTCGCAGAGAATGCAGGCCCCGCAGAGGAGCCCGGCGAACGTCGCGGCTACGGTCGCCAGCGTCGTGCCCGCGAGAGCGGTTGTTGTGGCAGGTGCGGCGGCGGAGGTGGACACGGACAAGGCAAGGCCGGTCAGCCCGGATCCCGGTGCCAGGGGCGCGGCCCCGACCTCAGTGCCGTGACCACGACCACCGGCACGGTGATGGCCTACGATGGCGGGCCGGGGCAGAAGATGCCGACCGTGACAGTGGCCGTCGAGGACGAATGGCTGGAAATCTTCGTCGGCCCCAACCGGGTTTGGCGGGACGCCGCCTTCCGGCCCACCGTGGGCCAGGACCTGGAAGTGACCTACGCTCCGGCGTCGTCGGACAGCCACCTGGTGGCCATCTCGGTGACCGATCCGGCCAGCGGTCTCTCGGTGACGCTGCGTGATCCCGAGACCGGCTTCCCGGCGGGCGAGCAGGGAGGTCGACGGGGAGGCCGAGGTTCCTGCGGCCGCGGTTGATGCGAGGGCGGTGAGGCGGGCGCCTGCCCAGGCCGTAGAATAGGGCCTCCGCAGGTGCCCACCATGCTCGACCGGAACACAGATCCAGACCCACTCGAGAGGCTGATTCCCGACGGGGTGCTGTCGTGGACGTTTCAGCTCTACGGCAAGCTGTTCGGGACCCTGGTGGCGATCTCCTTCGTGACGATGGCGCCCGTCGTCGTCGCCCAGACGATCATGCAGTTCCGGCTCGTCACGCTCGCGGGAGCAGACGACGCCACGATGCTGGCGGCCGGCTGCCTCTACCCGCTGGCGGTCATGCTGCTCTCTCTGGTGGCCCAATCGATCACGGCAGGGGCTTCCGTCTTCGCGGTCGGCCACCACATCCTGGGCCAGGACCCCGGCGCTCGGCGCTCGCTCGCCTTCGCGCTGAGCCGCTTCGGCGCCTTGTTGGAAGTCAACGTGGGGATCGCCATTCGAGTCTTCCTGGGATTGCTGCTGTTGATCGTCCCCGGAATCGTCTGGGCCGTCGCCTATTCGATCGCGATCCCGACCCTCGTCACCGAAGGTGTCCGGTCGCGCAAGGCCCTGCAGCGGAGCTGGTTCCTGGCCAAAGGACGCAAGTGGAAGTTCTTCGGCGTCCTCTTCGTCATCGTCGGCATGATCAACGGCGGTCTAGTACTTCTGGTGACGATCGCAACCGCCGTGGCGTTCGATCTCCAGGCGCCGTCCGGGCTCCTCATGCAGCAGCTGGTCGTCGGCGTGCTCTCCATCCTGTTGACACCGCTCTACTTGATCGCGGTGACGTTGCTCTACTACGACGCCCGGGTTCGCGCGGAGGACTTCGATGCCGAGCAGCTGAGCCGCGCGTTCTCGGTCACCTCACCGCCGCGCCCGCGCCAGCCGGCCACCAGGCAGGAGCTCGTCGCCACGCCGCTGTCCGGCGGGTCGTGGCGCTCGGTGCGGGCGCCCCAGCAGGCCATCGAGTGCGGGGACTACGCGGCGCGGATGAGCTGGCGGTCGGTGACCTACATCCTCGGTGAGCGCGCGATCCATTTCGTCATCGAGCCGATGAGCACCGGCCCCGACGTGGTCTATGTGCCGGACGAAGCGGGCTGGCAGCGGACCACGCCGGAGTGGGCGAAGTCCCACCGGGCCGCAGTGCTGGCCTGCCTGCGGGCCATGCGTTGGAACCGCGCTCTCGAATGGCGCGAGGGCTCCGGGCACGGGGTCTGGCGCTCGGCGGCGGGAGAGACGCGGATCGTGAGAGGCAGCCTCGAGGCGTCGACGGGGGGCCAGATCCTGGAGGGCCAGAGCCTGTTCCATCCCGGCCAGAGCGCGACGCCGGAAGAGGTCCGGGAAGTCTGGCACGATGCGCTGCGTAGGTACGTCGCCCAGGCCACCGGCCGGATGACGATCGACAAGAGTAGAGTGGTGCCGGGCAGCACGTTCGAAGACGTCGCGCTACCGCTGTTGCGCAACAACCGGAACGTCGAGCTCGACCTCAGGGACGTCGCTACTCGGGAGGCGGAGCATCCGCCCCGGCCCGTGGCTCCTGCTCCGCCAGCGCGGGCCGCGGCCGTTGGATCGCCAGCGCCAGCCGCGGCGGCCGGTCCGCCACCAGGCTCTCGTCCAGACAAGCTGACGGCGTCGGACCTGTTCATCGAGCTCGACGACGCGGCCCGGAGCTCCGTGCTCGCTTCCTGGCGCTGGCTGGTGGGGGAGAGTGCTCAGGCCTTCCGCGTCACCGTCTTCGGGGACGTCTTCGCGACGACGCCGGGCGGCCACGTGCACTGGCTGGACACCGGGCGAGGCACCTGGTCTCAGGTCGCCGAGAGCCTGCAGGGCTGGCAGCAGAGCCTGCCTGCCCACGCCGCGCGGTGGTTCCACGTCGAGCTTCTACGCGAGCTCCACGCGATGAACATGCGCCTGGCCAGCGGGCAGGTGTACAGCTGGCTCGATCCGCCGGTTCTGGGAGGCGAGGTAGCGGTGGAGAACGTCTATGCGGTGCCCGTGGCGTCCCACGTCCAGGCGATGGCCGCGGCCGCCCGGCAGCGCTATTAGATCCGGATCCAGTCCGCCAGCTGCTCGTGCTGGAAGATCATGGTCTCCTGGATCCCAACCGTCTGTCCCTGACCCGCTTCGAGTGCCCGCAGGTACATGGCGTGTGCAATCGCCACGTCGACGTAGGCCAGCCCGACGGCGTTGAAGTAGGCGCGCTCCTCGTCGTTTTGCCGCCCACTCTTCTCGCCGGCGACGACTTCCACCAGATCGGCGTGGATGTCCTCGTCTTTCAAGGCGCCGTCTTTGTACATCCGGCTCAGGGTCTGCGTTCGGTGTTTGACGGTCTCCCAGTCGTCACAGACGATCTTCTCGCACTGCTCGGCGACGGCGTACTCGTCCTCCCAGCCGCCGATGTGACTGTAGAAGGTGCCGGGCTTCATCCACGCGGCCTTCAGCAGGGGTGCCTGTGCACTGGTTGCGGTCACCAGGATGTCAGCGCCCGACATGGCCTTCTCCGGGTCGGTGCCGGCGGAGAGAAAACGCAATTCAGGGAAGAGAGGCGTCATCTCGTCGACGAACTGTGCCTCCTCGTGCTCGTACTTGGCGGAAACCCGGCACTCTTCGATCGTGGGGACCGCGGCCTTCATGGCGATCAGGTGCATCTTGGCCTGCTCACCCGCGCCGATGAACGCGATGCTGCTGGAGTCCTGCCGGGCGAAGTGTTTCGCCGCAATGCCGCCCATCGCACCCACGCGCATGTTCGAGCACAGGGTGCCGTCCATGAAAGCGAGGGGAAAGCCCTTCTCGATCTCCGAGAGGACGATGACGGCAGACAGGTTCTGGACGCCATACTTCTCGGGATTGGGCGGGAACACGGACACCCACTTGACGCCGCAGACCTTCTCGGGAAGCAGCGTTGCCGGCAGGCAGTTGATGCGCTCCTGGGTCGCGTCGTCGAAGATCTGGACGACCTTCTCGGGGAACAGGATCTTGCCGTCGCGGTAGGCGAGCATCGCGCGTTCCGCCGCGTCCATCGCCAACCGCAGGTCCAAGCACCCAGCCCGCAGGAGGTCCTCCTGCGACAGGTAGAGACACTCGATCCGATGCTTGTCGCTCATGATCGGTTGAGCCCCGAAGGTAGTTTTCGAAAGGTGTCAGCTCCGGCGCCGGCGCCGTTTCTTCTTCGGCGCCTTGCGCTTGGCGTCGAGCATCTCCTTCGCCTGCTCAGGCGTGACCGCCAGCGGATCCGAGCCCTTGGGGACGGTGACGTTGGTCTTGCCGTCGGTGACGTAGGGGCCGTAGCGCCCGTCGAGCACGTTGACCGGGCCGGCGGCGCCCTCGATCTCGCCCAGCTCCTTGAGCACGGTCTTCTTGGCGCCGAAGCGCTTGCGTTCCGGCTTGGGCTGCTTGAGGATCTCGAGCGCCTCGTCGAGCTGGATGTCGCAGGCTCGCTCCCAGGACTCGAGGTTGCGGAACTCGTCGCCGCGCTTCAAGAAGGGCCCGTAACGCCCGAGGCCGGTGGAGATGGGGTCGCTGTTGTCCGGATGGGTGCCGAGTGATCGCGGCAGCTGGATCAGCTTCTGTGCGATTTCCTCGGTAAGGTCGGCGGAGGAGAGGCCGCGCGGCAGTGAGACGCGGCGCGGCTTCTTCTTGGCCTCGCGCTCGTCCTCGGTTTGTCCGAGCTCCAGGTACTCGCCGAAGCGTCCGCTCTTGAGTGTCACCGGCCGGCCAGTGACGGGATCCGCGGTGAGCGGCTCGTCTTCGCTGTTCTTGGCCCGCAGCAGGGCCAGCGCCACCTCGAGGTCGAGCTCGTCGGGTGCGGTGCCGTCGGGAATGGTGGCGACGTTCTCCTTGCCGCCCTCGCCTCGGCGCACGTAGGGGCCGTACCGGCCGACTTTGATGATGACCTCGTCGCCCGTCTCCGGATCTTTGCCCAGCGGGATCGACGGGTAGGTGACCTCGCCCTCGGCGAGCCGGCGGCTGAGCCCGGGATTGCTGTCGCCGCCGAGGTAGAAATCCGAGACCGGCGTGTCCCACGGCAGCTTGCCGGCGGCGACGTCGTCGAGCTCGTCTTCCATCAGGGCGGTGAAGCGAGTGTCCACCAGGTCGCCGAACTGCTTCTCCAGCAGACTGGTGACACAGAAGGCGGTGAAAGAGGGGATCAGCTCGTTGCCCTTCTTCGAGGCGTAGCCTCGGTCCAGGATGGTGCTGATGATCGAGGCGTAGGTGCTGGGCCGTCCGATACCCTCTTCCTCGAGCTTCTTGACCAGGCTGGCCTCGGTGAAGCGGTAGGGAGGTTTGGTGCTGTGACCTTCGGCATCAACGCTCGCGGGCTCGACTTGCTGGCCTTCCTCGAGCGCCGGCAGCAGGGTCTCCTGATCACCGAGCTGAGCCTTGGGATCGTCGGAGCCCTCGACATAGGCGCGCAGGAAGCCGGGGAAGAGGATCCTGCGGCCGCTGGCGGCGAAGGTCAGCGTCTCGCCGGCCTCGACTTCGACCTCGACCGCTGTGCGCTCGAACCTCGCCGGAACCATCTGGCATGCGATGGTCCGCTTCCAGATCAGCTCGTAGAGGCGGAACTGCTCGTCGTCGAGGAAAGACTTGACATCTTGCGGCCGGCGGGCGAGGTCGGTGGGGCGGATCGCCTCGTGAGCTTCCTGCGCTCGCTTTGCCTTCGTCTTGTACTGTCGCGGCTGCTCGGGCAGGTAGTCGGTACCGTAGCGATTGGCGATGACCTCGCGGGCCTGCGCGATAGCGCGGCCGGCCAACGTCACGCTGTCTGTGCGCATGTAGGTGATCAGGCCGATACGCTCGCCCCCGAGGTCGATGCCCTCGTAGAGTTGTTGGGCGATGCGCATGGTGTGCCGCGAGCTGAAGCGCAGCTTACGGTTCCCCTCCTGCTGAAGGGTGGAGGTGATGAACGGCGGCGCGGGGTTCTGCTTGCCGGGCACGCGGTCGAGCGAGCTCACCCGCCAGGGCCGGCTCTCGCCGGCGTTCTCGGCCAGTGCCAGCGCGGCCTTCTCCTCGAGGTGCCGTCGGTCGCGCACCAGCTTGCCGGTGTTGGCGTCGAAGCTCTTGCTGTCGACGATCCGCTGGCCGGCGAGGCGCGTCAACCGGGCCTTGAAGCTGCCTTCCTCGGTCTGGAGCTCGGCCTTGAGGTCCCAGTAGCGGGCGGAGACGAAGGCGATCCGCTGGCGTTCCTTTTCCACCAGCAATCGCACCGCGACGCTCTGCACGCGGCCGGCCGAGAGACCTGGCCGGATCCGCTTCCAGAGCAGCGGCGACAGCGAGTAGCCGTAGAGTCGATCGAGCACCCTGCGGGCTTCCTGGGCGCGGACGAGGTTCTCGTCCACGGGCCGGGGCTTGGACAGCGCGCTGGTGATCGCCTCGGGCGTTACCTCGTGGAAGACGATGCGCTCTACGGCCACCGACTTCTTGGGCTTGAGCAGCTGCAGCACGTGCCAGCTGATGCTCTCGCCCTCGCGGTCCTCGTCAGTGGCGAGCAGCAGTCGATCGGCATCCTTGAGCGCGTCCTTGAGCCGCTTGACGTGTTTCTTCTTGTCGACCGGCACCACGTAGAGCGGCTCGAAGCCACTGTCTACGTTGACGCCCAGGCGCGCCCAGCTCTCGGAGCGCAGCTTGGTGGGAATTTCCTTGGCACTCTGCGGCAGATCCCGCACGTGGCCGTAGCTCGATTCCACCCGGTACTCGGGGCCGAGGAATCGGCCGATGGTCTTCGCCTTGGCGGGAGACTCGACGATGACGAGGTTCTTTTGCTTGGCGTCGGCCATGTTCGACTGTCCCGGCTGTGTGCTGTGAGGAAGGCGGGTGCCGGCGCCGGCCGGCGGTCCGGGGCCCGAGATCTGAGGTGACGGACGCCGCGGACGCGGTGTGAGCGTACCGGCCGTATCTGGAGGTGTCAAGAGCACCAAAAGCGAAACGGCCCTCGGAGTCCGAGAGCCGTTCAAGAATTAATTCCCGGCGGCGACCTACTCTCCCACACAGTCACCCGTGCAGTACCATCGGCGCTGAGGAGCTTAACTGCCGTGTTCGGAATGGGAACGGGTGTTTCCCCCTCGCTACAACCACCGGAAAAACTCGTAAGGTTTTGAGTTCTTCGAACTGAATCGAGTCATGACGATAAGATTCGCCAGAGATCGGCACTGCGAATCAATGGTCAAGCCAAACGACCGATTAGTACGGGTCAGCTCAACGTCTCACAACGCTTACACTTCCCGCCTATCAACCTGGTAGTCTACCAGGGGTCTTGAGGGACACCTCATCTCAGGAGGGGCTTCCCGCTTAGATGCTTTCAGCGGTTATCCTTTCCGAACTTAGCTACCCAGCTGTGCCGCTGGCGCGACAACTGGTGCACCAGAGGTTCGTCCATCCCGGTCCTCTCGTACTAGGGACAGATTCCTTCAAGTGTCCTACGCCCACATGAGATAGGGACCGAACTGTCTCACGACGTTCTAAACCCAGCTCACGTACCGCTTTAATCGGCGAACAGCCGAACCCTTGGGACCTGCTTCAGCCCCAGGATGCGATGAGCCGACATCGAGGTGCCAAACCTCCCCGTCGATGTGAACTCTTGGGGGAGATCAGCCTGTTATCCCCGGAGTACCTTTTATCCGTTGAGCGATGGCCCTTCCATACGGAACCACCGGATCACTAAGGCCTACTTTCGTACCTGCTCGACTAGTGAGTCTCGCAGTCAAGCTCCCTTATGCCTTTACACTCTGCGGCTGGTTTCCAATCAGCCTGAGGGAACCTTCGCGCGCCTCCGTTACATTTTAGGAGGCGACCGCCCCAGTCAAACTACCCGCCTGACAATGTTCCCGACCCGGATAACGGGCCTGGGTTAGATCTCCAATACGCTAAGGGTGGTATTTCATATTACGGCTCCACCGAGCCTAGCGGCCCGGTTTCAAAGCCTCCCACCTATGCTACACATAACGCACCGGGGATCACTGCCAGGGTGCAGTAAAGGTTCACGGGGTCTTTCCGTCTTCATGCGGGTAACCGGCATCTTCACCGGTACTACAGATTCGCTGAGCCTCTTGTGGAGACAGTGCCCAGATCGTTACGCCATTCGTGCAGGTCGGAACTTACCCGACAAGGAATTTCGCTACCTTAGGACCGTTATAGTTACGGCCGCCGTTTACGGGAGCTTCAATTCAGAGCTTCGCTTCCGAAGAAGCTAACCCCTCCCTTTAACCTTCCGGCACCGGGCAGGCGTCAGACCCTATACGTCGTTTTCGACTTAGCAGAGTCCTATGTTTTTAGTAAACAGTCGCCTGGGCCATTTCTCTGCAACCCCCTCGAGCTCATCAAGTTAAAGAATCACTCTAACGGGGCACCCCTTCTTCCGAAGTTACGGGGTTAATTTGCCGAGTTCCTTAGCAAGAGTTCTCTCAAGCGCCTTAGGATTCTCTCCTTGTCTACCTGTGTCGGTTTACGGTACGGTTACCTGGAAAGCTCACTAGAGGTTTTTCTTGGCAGTGTGGAGTCAACAAGTTGGTTTGCCCGAAGGCGCACTTCCCCGCGTTCCTCAGGGTTTAATAACCGGCCGGATTTACCTAGCCAGTCCCCCTACGATTGCGGCCATGCACATCCAATCGCATGTATGCCTATCCTACTGCGTCACCCCATCGCTCAAATGCTTTCCCGGTAGTGCAGGAATATTAACCTGCTTCCCATCGCCTACGCCTTTCGACCTCGGCTTAGGGACCGACTAACCCTGAGCGGATTAACCTTCCTCAGGAAACCTTAGACTTTCGGCGGGCAGGTTTCTCACCTGCCTTATCGCTACTTATGCCGGCAGAGTCTCTTCCATCCGGTCCAGTGGTCCTCACGGTCCACCTTCGCTCCTGAATAGAATGCTCCCCTACCACCGTCCCGAAGGACGATCCGCAGCTTCGGTATTAGGCTTGAGCCCCGTTACATTATCGGCACGGAGCCGCTCGACCAGTGAGCTGTTACGCTTTCTTTAAAGGATGGCTGCTTCTAAGCCAACCTCCTGGTTGTATGGGCGTCTCCACATCCTTTCCCACTTAGCCTAAATTTGGGGACCTTAGCTGGCGGTCTGGGCTGTTTCCCTTTTGACCACGAAGTTTATCCCACGTAGTCTGACTCCCACGTTTGCAGTTAACGGCATTCGAAGTTTGGTTGGATTCAGTAACCGTTTAGGGCCCCTAGTCCATTCAGATCCCTACCGCCGTTACTCATCACGTGAGGCTAGCCCTAAAGCTATTTCGGGGAGAACGAGCTATAACTGAGTTTGATTGGCCTTTCACCCCTATCCTCGGCTCATCCAATCGGTTTTCAACCCAAACAGGTTCGGGCCTCCACTTACTGTTACATAAGCTTCACCCTGGCCAAGGATAGATCACTTCGCTTCGCGTCTACTCCCAGCGACTAATTCGCCCTATTCAGACTCGCTTTCGCTACGGCTCGCTTATCGCTTAACCTTGCTACATAGAGTAACTAGCCGGCTCATTATGCAAAAGGCACGCGGTCGGGCAACACCCCTAAGGGTAAACGCCCTCCCACTGCTTGTAAACGTACGGTTTCAGGTACTATTTCACTCCCCTA
>JAAELT010000052.1 GCA_024226315.1 bacterium
CGCCGGGCTTTCGCAAGGTCAGCTCGCCACCTACCTGGAGGTGCACCGCACCACCGTGATCCGTTGGGAAACGGGTCAGGGGCGCCCCGACCTGGCGCAGGAGCAGGAGCTCCTCGACCTCGCGAGCTGCTCGTCCGAGCAGCTCGCCGAGATGTTGTGCGAGGGCATGAGCGAGGACCTGGGGAAGCCGGTGCGAATCGGTAAAGACGGCGGCGGCTATCGACCTTCCACCGCGCTGGCCAAGGGCCGCGCCGCGATTCGCAAGCTGGGAGGCGAGATCCCGGAGATCGTGGCCAGGACGCTGGACAACCAGGTCCACACCACGCAGCTCATCGGGCTCGCGTTCGAGCGCTCCTGCTCCGATCTCGAACAGCTCGCGGACCGTTGCCTGGAAGGCGAGGAGCAAGACCCCTAACGGGCGCCACGGGCCGGCGCGTGCCGGTCCGTTTCAGATACGCCGCCGGGCCGGGACGCCGGCTCACCCAGGCGGCGAGTAGAGAACGCCAGACCGAAAGCGAGGAAACCGATGAGGTTCAGAAAACTGTTCCTGAACTGGCTCGCGCAGCTCCTGCGCAGACGCATGAAGCCCGAGCGCGTGCAGCCGCCGTTCATGGTGCCGCTCACCGAGCAGCGCTTGACCACCCGCCAGGGCCGCCTGTCGAATGCCTGGGAGATCGTGCGTGGCCCGGTGGCCATTCGCGGCAAGTTCGAATTCTCGAGCTTCCAGGAATGCGTCGAGTTCCTGGCCGAGCGGGTCAATCCGCTGGCCGAGGAGCTGGGCTTCGCCCCCGCGGTGGTGATCGACGACAACACCGTCGTCCTCACCCTGGGGATCGACGCGCCCGAGGTCCTGAGCGAGGGCGATTTCGACTTCGCCTCCGCGCTCGACCGGGCGACGCAGCAGAAGGCCGGGCCCGCGACGGCCAAGACCGAGCAGAAGGACTCGTAGAGCACTTCTTGCTCACGGGCGGGCCCACGTGGGCCCGCCCCTTTCCCCCACAACCCCTTCCCCCAAAGGAGGACCAGATGCCTTACAAAATGGTTATCGACATCGGCAAACTCTGCGGCTCTCTCGCCGGCGCCGCCGTGCGCCACCGCGAGCTGATCACCGCCGACCTGGCCGACATGCTGCGCGCAATCATGGAGGACGGCCAGGTACTGCCGGACGTCCACCAGCTCCAGAGCTTCGTGGCCACGGAGCTGAACCAGATCCACCAGAAGCTGCTCGAGAGCTCGCGAGAGGTCAACGAGGAGCTGACGGAGGATCGCTGGGACCGCGTCGAGCGCGACCAGTACTGGAAGCAGACCCGCGAGCAACTGGTGGCGGGGCGCCAGGTCCTGAACGTCGTGTTCGGGCCCGGCGGCGCCAACGCCTTCTTCCAGGAGCCGGGCGCCGAAGTGGCGTTCGAGCAGGTCGCCGTCTACGAACAGGCGATGGTGGTCAGCGGCAAGCTGCTGGACGATCAGTTCCAGCCGCCGCCGGTGCGCTACGACGTGGGCGTCGACCTGCGCCAGATCGGCCTCGGGATCCGCGAGCCCGCGGAGCTCCTGGGCCAGGCGCTGGATCGGCTGAAGGTCAGTCTCCACGGCAAGAACCAGGCGCTCGAGTCCAAGGAACGCCTGCTCGCGCACCTGCACAAGCGGGCGCTCCAGGGCGCCCATCTGCTGGAGGCCATCTACGCCTTCGCCGGCCACGAGGGCATCGCTTCGCGAACCCGGCAGTCCAAGCACCGGATCCGCGAGCAGACGGTGGAGGTGGTGACCGAGCCGCCGACGCCGGCCAACGGCGAGGCCCCCGACCCGACCGAGCCGACGCCGCCCGAGGGCACCGGCGAATCCGAGGCCGAGGCCGAAGCCGAGGCCGAGGAGCAGGACGCTCCCGACGCCGAGCCCCCTCGACCCATCGAGGAGGCCACCGCCTAAAGGCCTTCTGATCTGAGGAGCGGGCGCCCGGCGGCGCGCGGCGAGGGCACGCCCCGCCACCCGACGTACCCGGAGCCCCCCCCTGCGGCCGATCCCGCGGGGCGCCCCGCTCCTCCTTTTTCACCACCCGGATCTCAGCCATGTCCGACGTCATCCCGCTCCAATTCCTGACCACCCTCTACCCCGAGCCCCTGGGCCCCGGCCAGCTGCTGCTCCGGACCCGCTCGCGGAGAAACGGCAGGCTGGCGAGCCACTGGTTCCACAGCCTGGACGAGGCGGCGCGCAAGGCGATGCGCCACGCCGGCAACTACGACATCTATTGCGCCGTGGCGCTGCACGACCCGGCGCTGGCGCGCGGCATCGCGCAGCAACGCAGGCCCTGCAAGTCCGAGAGCGGGATCGGCGGCAGCACCGCCTCGGCCACCCTGCTGCCCGCGCTGTGGGCCGACCTGGACGTCGCCGGCCCGGACCGCCTGGGCCGCAGCCTGCCGCCCGACCGCGCGGCCGCCCTCACCGTGCTGGAAGGGGTGGCCTACCCGCCCTCGATCCTCATCGACTCGGGCGGCGGTTTCCACGCCTACTGGCTGCTGCGCGAGCCGCTCGAGCTCACCAAGCTCGCCCACCGCCGGCGCGCCCGCGACCTGGTGGCCCGGCTGCAGGGCGCGCTCGCCCGCCGCGCCCGCGAGCACGGCTGGGTGCTGCACGACTGCTCCGACCTCGGGCATCTACTGCGCTTCCCCGACACCTTCAACCACAAGCTCGACCCGAGCCGCGACGTGAAGGTGGTGCAGTTCCCCATGGCGCCCGGCGTCGACCGCTACCGCTACCGCCCCGAGGACTTCGCCGCCCTGCCCGAGCCGCCGGTCTCGAGCCTGCTGGAGCGCCTGCTGCACCTGGCCGGCGACCTGCTCTACGACGGCCCGCCCGGGCACTTCCCCCCGGTCTTCGCCGGCTGCTCCTGGCTGCGCCACTGCTACGAGGAGCGCACCTTCCTCTCCACCGACGAGCTGAACGCCGCGATCACCATCATCGCCCGCTGCACGGCCGGCGGCGTCGACGGCCGGCGCGTGCTGCACCGCATGTCCGGCGACCACCCGGGCTACGACCCGCTGATCCTCGACCAGCTGATCGACCACGCCCTCGCCACCTGGGAGCCGCGCCCCTGCACCTACATGGCCGGCGCCCTGGGCGCCCGGGAGCACTGCCGGAGCTGCGAGCACTTCGAGCGCAGATCCACCCCGCTCGCCCTCGGCTGCCCCCCTCTGATGGCCGACGCGGCGGTGGCGCCCCTCGTGCCCCTGGGCGAGCCCCCGGCCCAGGCGCCGCCGGCCGTCGAGCCACCGGCAGCCGAGGCCGCCGGCGAGTCCCAGGAGTGCCCTCTACCCATCGTCATTACGGTGCGGCAGGACGAGGTCAACGACCAGGCCCTGGCGGCGTTGATCCGCCGCGAGCCCAATCTCTTCCACCACCGCGGCGCGCTGGTGCGCCTGGCCCGCGCCGCCGATGGTCGCCCCACCACCCGCCCGGTGAGCCAGACGCTGCTGCGCGAGCTGCTGGCCCGCTACTGCACGTTCCTGCGCCCCGCCAGAACGCCCGGCGGCGAGCCCCGCCAGGTGCCGCCGCCGCGCTGGACGGTGCGCGCCCTCCACGGCCGCGGCACCTGGCCTGGCCTCACCGAGCCGCCGGACCTCGCGGTCCGCCGGTGCGCCTGACACCAAACGTCCGAGAACCACGAGGAGGAACCGCCTATGAGCTACGAAGTCGCCCGAAGCCGCCACCTGCTGGCGCAAGCCCGCGACGAGGTCCGGGGCTTCGCGCCCGCCAACCCCGCGCAGCGCCATCTGCGAGGTCTGCTGCTGTCGATGATCCGGCACATGGAGCGGAACTGCTGCCAGCCGGGCAGGCGGCAGGACTTCGCCCGCTGGTGGCGCGCCGTGCAGTGCTACCGGCAGCTGCTCACTTCGCCGGTGATGGCCTCACGCCGCGCCCGCACGGTGCTCGCGGAAGTCCTCGCCACGCCCTGGCCCAGGGTACAGCGAGCCTGCACCCACGCCCTGCGCCCGCGCCGCCGTCGCCGTCGCAAGCGCCGTCGGAAATCTCGCCGCCGGCGGCCGCGGCCCTAGCGCTGCGCAGACCTGATCCCACACAACCGAATCGACCGTCCGCAACCACGAACCACTGACCCGAGGAGAACGTCATGCAACACACGAACGACAGTACCGACCGGCCCGCGACCACCGACTTCCTGCAGCAGCTGGCCGAGGCGTACCAGATCCTGACCCGGCTCGCCCCGCGGCACCCCGAGGAGAGGGGGTTCCTGCGCTCGGCGCTGGTCCTGGTCGATGCCATCGGCCTCTTCCACGTCCATCGCACCAGCGGGGACGGTTACGAGCTGCCGGCGGAGCGCGAGGATCTCGCCAACGCCGTGTTGGAGGCCTCCTTGGACGGCCAGCCGGACATGGTGGAGGACGCCGTCTGCCGGTACCGCATGGGCGAGGCGCGCAGGTTCATCGCCAACATGGGCGCCCGCACGGAGGGTGAGCAGCGCGGGCGCTGGCTGCTGGCGGCGCTGGTGGAGTACATCGAGAGGGCGCAGGAGGCGGAGCTCGACGTCGACGAGCACTGGGCGGCGCTCGATTTCTTCCGCGCGGGGATGGATGCGCGGGAGGAGGGGTAGGGGTGGCCGGTGGTCAAGTGATTTGGCGGCTGTCCAATTCACTTGACGTCGGTCCCGGGGTTTGGATTCACGGTCTCTCGGCCACTTCCGGCCCGAGCTCGGCCTGGTGAGGCGTGCAATGCCTTGACGTCGACTCGGCCAGCCTCGTTGCTCGAGGAGCCCACCGAGCCCGTGGAATCGGGGTTCCGAAGGCTTCAACCGACCTGGCAGGCAACTTGAAGAAAGGGGCTGCCGGAGGCGAACAAATGGCTCAAGAACAACCACGACCTGCAACACCCAGCCCACCAGGGAACTATGCCGCGTTGCTCGCCGCTGTGCGCGACCGCATCCGCTCTGCACAGTACGAGGCTCTCCGGTCGGTGAACCGGGAGCTGGTCGCCCTGTACTGGGATGTCGGGCGCATGATCGTCGGCCGGCAGCGTGGCGAAGCCTGGGGTCGCGCCGTGGTCGACCGGCTGGCCCAGGACCTGCGCGCGGAGCTGCCCGGCGTGCGCGGTTTCTCGGCTTCGAACCTGTGGCGGATGCGGACTTTCCACCTCGCCTACCGCGGCGCGCCAAAACTCGCGACACTGTCGCGAGAAATTGGCTGGAGCCACAACATGGCGATCCTCGAGCGCTGCAAAGACGATCTCGAGCGCGAGTTCTACCTGCGGATGACGCGGCGTATGGGCTGGAGCCACCGGCTGCTGGTGCAGCAGATCGAGAACCAAAGCTACGAGCAGACTCTGCTCGGCCAGAGCAATTTCGCCGCCACGTTGCCGGAGCCCCTGCGTGACCAGGCGCGGCTTGCGGTGAAGGACGCTTACACGTTCGACTTCCTGGAGCTGGGCGACGAGCACAGCGAACGTCAGCTGGAGGCGGCGATCCTCGGCCGGGTGGAGCCGTTCTTGCGCGAGATGGGTGGACTGTTCTCGTTCGTCGGCAGTCAGTACCGGCTGGAGGTAGCGGGCAGGGAGTACTTCATCGACCTGCTGCTCTTTCACCGCGCGCTGCGGTCGCTGGTGGCGATCGAGCTGAAGATCGGCGAGTTCCAGCCAGAGTATGTCGGCAAGATGCAGTTCTATCTCGCGGTGCTCGACGACACGATGCGCCTGGGCGAGGAGCAGCCGGCGATCGGGATCATCCTGTGCAAGAGCAAGAACGAGACGATCGTGGAGTACG
>JAAELT010000053.1 GCA_024226315.1 bacterium
ATAAACCCCGTTTTCCCAGAAAAATGATACAAGTTACAAAAACGAAATCTTTTGTATTGGATTGCTACATGATCAGGAATATCTGTAACCAGAAAAGTTTTTTGTTGTCGCAATCTTGTAAGATGGGGGACACCATTGTTTGACTTAGGCCTATTGACACTCAGTGTGACTAGGCCATATAAACCCCGTTTTCCTAGTAAAATGATACAAGTTACAAAAATGAAATCTATTGCATTTGATGCCTTATGTAGTGAGAATATCTGTAACCAGAATTGTTTCACATTTAATTGTTTTATTTTAATTTTGGAGACGTTTTTCCCAATCTGATTCTGCAATCTGATTCTGAATCTGAATCTGATTTTTGAATCTGATTTTCTGGAAATGTAAGTACAAAGACCAACTGTTTCCCATGGAAATCAGGAATGAAGCCTTGATCCTGGGTAGCAACTCATGGGGGGCACAATGCTCCCTGCTTCATCTGCCCAAGCTGATGAGGCTTTTGGCAACCATGGTTTGCATAGGTTATTGAATTTATGAAGTAAG
>JAAELT010000054.1 GCA_024226315.1 bacterium
AACTTACTTACTAACAACCTTACAAGGCATGCTTACTATCTTACTAACAAGCCTACTAACATGCTAACTAAATAACTAACCAACATGCTTATAAAAAAATCTAGTTAACTTACTATTTAGGTAACTAACTAACTGACATACTAACAACGTTACAAGACATGCTAACTAACTAACTAACAAGCTAATTAACAGGCTAACTAACTAACTAACTACCTAACTAACATGCTTACAAACTATCTAGTGAACTTACTAGTTAGTAACAAACTAACTTCCTTCAAACAACCTTAAAAGGCATGCTTACTATCTACCTAACAAGCCTACTATCATGCTAACTAACTAATTAAACAACTAACTAACACGCGTACAAGCTATCTAGATAGCTTACTAATCAGATAACTAACTAACTAACTAAGTAACAACGATACAAGCCATGCTAACTAACTAAGTAACAAGCTAACTAACAGGCTAACTAAATAACTAACTACCAAACTAACATGCTTACAAACTATCTGGTGAACTAACTAGTTAGGTAACAAACTATCTTCTTTCTAACAA
>JAAELT010000055.1 GCA_024226315.1 bacterium
CCGTAAAAAAGCGGACAGTTTTGGGTCCGCACCCCCTGTGAGGGTCAGTCCTGTGTTTTCAGAGAGTTAGGAGGGGTACGTCAGGAGGTCTGGATTCTCTGTTGGTCAGGAATTCCCTTGTCGACCGTGACGAGAAAATCGTAAGTCCCCGCCATAACGTCGAGGAGCGGACCGTCATCGAGATCGGCCCAACCCATCTCGTGCACCGTCCGGACCTCATGCCCGGTCAGTTCCTTGGCCAAGCGCCTCGGCACGCAGCCATCGAGGAGCACTCGCATGGCGGCGCGACTCCCGAGTCGCCTACGCGGCGACGGCTTGGGCGAGCAAGGCCGACTTCGCCAACTCCAGGACCGCGATCGCGTGCTCGCGCGTCACACTGGGGAAGTCGACAAGGAATTCGTCCAGCGTGTCCCCCGATTCCAGATGGTCCACGAGGCTCTGTACTGGGACCCTGGTGCCGGCAAAGACGGGCGTACCGTTGAGCCGGGCTGGGGACGTGGTGATCAGCGGTTCTGGGATCGGCATGATGTTCTCCGCGAGACCGAGATGACGCGAGAGTCGTACTCTTGCTCGAGCACCTCTGGAGTATTCTAGCACGCGCCCTGGTGCGACATCGGCTCAGAAGCGGTGTCCGGCACCACTCTTCGGGTGCTGCGCGGCTATCACGCCCGGCTCCGGGCGGCCCGGCCGGACGCGGCTGACCAAGGTCCCTGGCACTCCGGACGGCCGGACGGCGCTCCGGACGGCCGGACGGCGCTCCGGACGGCGGAACCGGCAGGAGAGCGATCGAATCCGCCGCCGGTAGCCGTCCGTAGCGCACTTCCCGACTGGCCGACTTGGGTGGCACCTCGATCCGCGATCCGCACGATCCCGATGAAATTCTTCGCCGCCATCCAGAACAAGATGCACTGGGCCGCCCACGGCCACACCGCCGCAGAGGTCATCGCGCAGCGGGCCGACGCGCGCCAGCCGAATATGGGACTGACCAGCTTCAGCGGCAGCCAGCCGCGCCGATCCGAGGTGGCCATTGCCAAGAACTACCTCGATGCCGAGGAGCTGGACACGCTCAACCGCATCGTCATGGCCTATCTGGAGCTCGCCGAGCTCCAGGCGCGCGGCTGAAGGGCGCTCGACGGAGCGAGTGCGCGACTGTCACAAACCATCGCCGGCTTCGACCGTATCAACCGGGGTAGAGTCTCGAATGACAGGTTCGATCAGAACGCACGGCTCGCGGCGCTGCTGGCCGCGTGGAGGACCGGCTTGAAGAACAGACGCCCGATCTCGCACGCCCTGCCGCTCGCCCTGGTCGCGATCTTCCTGCTGCCGCCCGCCGGCCAGGCCGCCGATTGGCTGCAGTGGGGCGGTCCCGCCGGCGACTTCACGGTCGAGGTGGAAGGCCTCGCCGAGTGGTGGCCGGCGGATGGACCCGAGACGCTCTGGAAACGCCCGTTGGGCGAGGGCTATTCATCCATTCTCCACCAGGGCGATCGGCTGTTCACCATGTACCGCGACGGCGAGCACGAGGTCGTCGTCGCGCTCGAGGCCGGAACCGGAGCCACGATCTGGGAACATCGCTACGTCCCAGATCTCTGGCCCGACATGACTCATGCGTTCGGGCGCGGTCCCAACGCCACACCGGCCATCGTCGGCGACCGCATCGTCGCCATCGGTATCAGCGGCCAGATGCGCTGTCTCGACCTCGCCTCCGGAGAGTTGCTCTGGAAGCACGACCTGCCGGCGGAATTCGGACGCAGGGAGCGCGTGGAGGAGTATGGCTACTCGGGCAGTCCACTGCACTACCAGGGCAAGATCATCGTCCTGGTCGGGGGCACCGATCATGGCGTGGTCGCCTTCGATCCGGCGGACGGTTCCGTGTCGTGGAAGAGCCCGCCCGGTGGCATCAGCTACGCGCCGGCGACCCTCACCACACTGGGCGGCCGAGATCAGCTCGTCTATTTTTCACCGCAGGGAGTCGTCGCGCTCGATCCTTCGACCGGCCGCCTGCTGTGGGAATCCCCGATGGAATTCAACAACGGCAATCACCTGACCCCGATCGTCAAATGTGACGAGAATCACATCTGGGTCGGTAGCCAATTCCCCACGGGAGGAGGGCGGCTGCTCGAGATCCGGCTCGAGGACGGCACATGGACCGCCAACCAGGTCTGGTTCGAAACGTACCTCAGGGCTGCCCATTGGACCTCGATCCGCATCGGCGATTTCATCTATGGCTCCACCGGCGGCAACAGCCTCTCGGTGCTCACGGCTTTCAACTGGAAGACCGGAGAAGTCGCCTGGCGACGCCGCGGTTTTCACAAGGCGCAATCCCTCTACGCCGATGGCAAGCTGCTGTTCCTCGACGAAGCCGGCCAGCTCGTCCTGGCGAGGATTTCGCCGACCGGCCTCGACGTGCTCGCCAGCGCCGAGGTGACCGAATCGGTCTCCTGGACTCTGCCGACCCTCGTGGGCACCCGGCTCTACTTGCGCGACCAGGCACACATCCTCGCTTTGGACCTGGCGGAGACCGGCGGAGTGCGGCACGAACGGCGCCCGGACGAGCCGTCCCTCGACGAGTCCGTGTTGCTGGGAGAGCTCGGGAAGCTCGTCCGGCAGATCGACGGAGCGGAGAACAAGAAGCAGTTGATCGACGAATTCATCGCCAGGCAGGAGGCGTTCCCGATCGTGGAAGACGACTCGTTGGTGCACTTCGTCTTTCGGGGCGACGTCCCCGACGTGGCGGTCTCGGGCAATTTCCTGGAGCGCGGCCGCGTCGAGCCGCTGCACCTCGTCCCGGGCACCGACTTCTACTTCCGAAGCTATCGCTTCCCGCCCGCGGCGCTGTTCGAGTACCGCTTCAACATCTTCGACGATGGGCTGCCGGATCCTCTGAACCCACGCCGGCTCACCGACTCAGGCGAGGGGTCGTCGGTGCTGACGACGGCGGGTTGGATCGAGCCGGTGCACCTGCGCGAGCCGACCGGCGCCCGCGGCCGACTCGAGACGTTCACCTGGGCCAGCGACATTCTGGAGAACGAGCGCGAGATCAAGGTCTACCTGCCGCCGGGCTACGACGCGGACGACGAGCGCTACCCGGTGGTGGTGGTCAACTACGGCGACCAGGCCCTGGAGCAGGGCAAGTGGGCCAACTCACTCGACAACCTGATCGGAGGGAGCGTCGCGCCGCTGATCGGCGTGTTCCTGCCGCGAGTGAGCTTCGACGAGTACGGCCCCCGGCTGGCCCAGTTCACCGACGCGATCGCGCGCGAGCTCATCCCCTACCTCGACGAGCACTACCGAACCCTCCCGGGAGCACGGAACCGGGCCATTACGGGGATCGCCAGCGGCGGTTTCGCCTCGGTGTTCCTCGCTCTCCAGGCGCCCGAGCTCATCGGCAAGGTGGCGGTGCAGAGCTTCTACTTTCGAGAAGAAGCCGAGGCGGAGCTGCGGTCGTTGATCACCGCGGGCAGCGAGGCGACGACGTTCTTCTATGTCGAATGGAGCCTCAACGACCTCGAGATCGATCAGGCCGGAATCCACAGTGAGAAACACAGCCGCGCACTGGCGAAGCTGCTCGGCGAGAACGGCTACGGCCTCGTCATCCACGAAGTCTCGGACGGCGCCGGCTGGGGCAGCTGGCGGGCACGCACCGATCGGATTCTGGAGAGCTTCTTTCCACTCGGGGATTGAGCTCGGGTACCGACGAGGCTGCCGGCAGGAGTCTCTTGTCCATGATGCTCTCCTCTCCTTCTACCCGAAGTACCAGAAGTAGCCGCCGTCGCCGTGGCGCCGGACGTCGGTGCCGATGTCCCGGCGCCGGCGTACGCTGCTGTAGTGGGTGATGACCGCGGGCCGGGGTCGCGACGGATTGCCGAATCCGGAGCTTCGGGTGTGATCGCTGGTTCACTCATGGGAGCCCAGTACGGTAATCGATATAGTTCACCCCGCCAACCCTCTGTCTCCGTCATGGGCACACTTCGATAGCTCCGGGTGCCTGCTGTCATCGCTATCGAGAAGGAAACTCGCCATGCATCTTCGATCCAGCGTGATCCGCCCGAGCTCTCTCAGAACCGGCCTGGGACTATTCTTCGCCCTGCTGTCTATTCTCGGCTGTGACGGCACGGCGGAACGAACCGCCACGAACCCGGCGGACCTGGTGATCACCCACGGCCGCGTCTACACCTTTGCCTGGGGCGAGCCAGCGGCCGACGGCACGCCGGCGGCGGACGCGCCGCGCAACGGTGACGGCTGGCATCCGGATGCCGAAGCGGTGGCGATCAGGGACGGTTTGATCGTCTTCGTCGGCGGCGCGGAGGACGCGGAGGCCCACGTCGGGCCGGAGACCGAGATCCTGGATGTCGGCGGCGCCACGGTGTTGCCCGGCCTGGTGGACTCACACACCCACGTCGCGGGTCTCGGCGAGCTGGCCTCGCGCGTCAACCTGATCGGCGTCGAGACCGAGGAGGAGGCTGTGGCGCTGGTGGCCGAAAGGGCCGCCTCGACGCCGGGCGCGATCCTCGATGGCATCATCGTCGCCACGATCGTGGCGGGCAAGGTCGTATACCGAGCGAGCGACGGGAGCTGAGATCATGATCGTGCTGGCAAATGACAGGATCACGGAAGTCGCCGATCTCGGTGACCCCGGGGACGCACTGTGGATCAGGTCGGACGAGCTGGTCGAGGCCACGGGGTTCGAGCTGAAGCCCCACGGTGCCTGTCTCGAGGAGATCTGCGTGCCGCTTCTCGGCGAGGACAAGGACCGGATGCTCAGGTCCGGGACGGACGGCGACTGGCTGAACGTGTCCGCCCTGGCGTCGAAGCTCGGCCAGCCGATCGTCGCCGACCGCGAGAAGTCGGTCTGGAGCCTCGGGGCGATTCCCGAGATCCGGCGCTCGACCCTGGAATCGGCGATCGCTCCCGACTTCGAGATCCAGGACAGAGACGGGGAGCTGATATGTCTCTCCGACTTCCGGGGAAAGAAGGTGCTGCTCGTCACCTGGGCCTCGTGGTGAGGATGCCGCCTCGACCTGCCGGTCTGGCAGGAGCTCTACGCATCGATCGCCGATCCCGACTTCGAGATCATCAGCGTCGCCCAGGACACCCAGGGCGAGTCCGCCGCCGGGTCCTGGTTCGACCGGGCCAAGCCCATGTTCCACTGCGTGATCGACGAAACGCACAAGATCAGCACCCTGTTCGGGTGGGTCAACGTGCCGTCGGCGGCATGGATCGACGAAGAGGGCCGGATCGTGCGCATCAACGAGGGGGCGTACGCCGGCGAGCATCACATCGACAAGGTGGTGGTGTCGATCAAGTTCGGCAGCACGGCGTTCGCCGACGCTACCCGCGACTGGGTCGAGAAGGGGGCGGACAGCGAATTCGTATGGTCCGCAGATGAGGTACAAGACCACCTGAAGCCGAGCTCTGAGTCCACCCTGCTGGCCGACCCTACCTTCAAGCTGGGCGTCTACTTCAAGCGCCAGGGCAAGGAGGCCAGGGCACAGAAATACTTTGCCGAGGCCCAGCGCCTGTCGCCCGGCAACTGGAACTACCATCGCCAGGACTGGACGCACAAAGGCCAGGTCTTCGCGCTCCGGAAGTGGTACGAGAAGGTCACCGCGCCGGGAGCCGGTCGCTACTACGACAAACTGGACCTGGCGGGTCTACCGGAGCTTGGGGCAACCAAGCTCGATTTCCTGTGGACCTCGGCAACGAGAAAGATCCGTGGCCTCTTCGGCCTTGGCCGCTCGTAGGGGCTGCTCATCAAGCGCTTCTTGGCGGGAACAGTTCGTCGCGCAGCCTCCACACCGACTGCATGTCGAGCCGGTCCCCTTCGAAGACGATCTGGCGGCTCTTCTTGTCCTTCCGGTTCCGGAGGTAGCGACTCAGGTTCATCCAACGGATCGAAGTCTCTTCGCTCCGCCCCGATGACTGGCGAATGACCAGGTACACGTCCACGGACTGGCTGACCCAGTACTTCAGGTGACGCACGTTCTTGACGTCGAAGACCTCGCTGTCGTCGCGCTTGCGGTGCCGCAGGAAGGAATCGCCGCTCTTGAGCTGGACGTAGATCTTCTTGCCGCTGGCCTTGCCGTCGTCATCCTTGAACTCGACCTCGCCGTCGATCCCGTAATCGAACATGGTCACCGGGCGGAAGATCTGGTTGGCTTCGCCGCAGACGGCCATCATGTGGCCGATCAGGATCTGCTCCAGGGCCTGGGTATCCAGCTCGCGCGTCGCCGCCTCCTCCATCGCCAGGATCTTGCGGGCGACCGGATCGCTCTTGAGCCGCTGCTCGATGAAGTCGATCAGCGGCACGTGCTCGTCGCAGTCCTGGCAGGTGATAAAATCCTTGCCGGCGGCCAGGCGTCTCCGCACCGCGCCGAGGTTCTCTACCGGCCGCTCGCATTCCGGGCACACGTACCGCCGGTCGCGGGTGACACCCGAGGCGTGCTTGGCGAGGTGCCGGTGGACGTACTCGATGAAGATCACCTTGAGCTCGTCCGGCGTCTTGAGGTCGAAGAACAGGCTGATCGTCGCCTGGCCCTCGCCCTGCCGGTTGTCGATCTTGAGGCCCAAGAGCTGCCCGCGGCTGGATTCGAGCTCGGCCGCGTTGCGCCACAGCTCGCGGTGCTCGAATTCCTGGCTGTACCAGAGGCGCACAACGAGGGTGGTCCAGACCGTTTGCCACTCGCCGCCGAAGGTATAGGAAACGAAGAAGTTAGGCTCCCACGGGATGTCTTTCTCCCGCCGGTACTGGGAGGGGAACACCAGGTGCCGGCCCTCAGGGGTCTCCTCAGCGATGCACAGCGAGCTCTCGAGAAAGGTCTGGACCATGGCGCGCAGCAGCAGCTCCTCGTCCGAGTGGCGCAGCCGGTCGACACCGGTGAAGTCGAAGTCCGGCCCGTAGACGTCCGCCTCGGGTACGCAGCCGATCTCGTCCTTGTGGGCGCGGGCGGCGCGGATGATCGCCCCGGCATAGCCGTTGAGTAGCTCGGGCCGCAGCAGCACCAGGTCGCCGAACTGGAAGGGCCGGGCCAGACCATGATTGGCCAGCAGTGTGACCGCGGTGCGCACGTCGGCCTCGCCGAAGCGCTCGTCCGGCAGGGCCTGCGCCAGCCGCTGCACGAGCTCCGGGAAGCGCAGCATGCGCACATCGGTCTCGTCACGCATCGTCATCACCGCGTTCTTGAGCTCGTCGAGCAGGCGCGGGGTGGCGGTCCACGGCAGCTGTGCCCACGGCACGTGGTCAGCGATCATCTGCTTGAGCTGAGACGGTTCGTCGCCGTTCGCCTCGTCCGAGCAGCTCTCGCCAGTCTTGGCGCTGGTGGCCAGCCAGCCCGCGAAGCCGTGCTGCTCACGAAAGCGCTCGATCTTGGTGCTGCCGATCTTCATACCGCCGACGTCGATCTGGGAGAAGACCAGCAGCCGGGGCACGGGGCGGCTCGACTCGTGGCGGCTGGCGGCGGTCTCCAGGGCCTCCAGCCAGTCGCCCGCTTCAGCGAAAGGATCGTCTTTCTGGGGATTGATCAGCAGCAAGGCCAGGGCGGTTTCTTCGAGGAAGAGCCGGTGGATGAGCCGGTAGTCCTCCTGCCCGGCCAGGTCCCAGAGCAGGGCCTCGCGCTCGAGCGTGGCGTCGGGCGGGAGCGGCAGATCGAGCGGCCACACGTTCATGCCGTGAGTGCGGTCGCGGACGACGTAGCGGTCTTCGATCAAGCGATGCGCCAACGACGTCTTGCCCACTGTCCCTTCACCAAGGAGCACGACCTTGGCGTTGACGTACCGGCGCGTCGCTTCGGCAGACGGTACGACGCGGACGGCGGCCAGGCGATACACGAGGATGGTCGAGTCGGCCGCGCCTACCACGAGCCCCGAACCATCACCACTGAAGGCAACGGACGTCGGAGAAACGAGCTTTCTTGGCATAGGGACAACCTGCAAGCAGGCCCCCGATTTCCACTCCCAGAGCCGGACCGCGTTGTCCTGAAAACCCGTCGAAGCGATCAAAGTACCGTCGGGGGAGATGGCGACCGAGTGAACATGGTTTTGATGGCCCTCCAGCGTCCCGACGCAGGTTGCCGAATCCAGATTCCAGACCTTGACGGTGTTGTCATCCGAGCCAGACACGGCGCTCCGGCCGTCGGGCGTGATCTGAACGGACCTCACCATCTTCGAATGGCCTTGGAGTGTCGCCAGGCACTGGCCCGTCTCAAGATCCCACAGCCGAGTTCGCCCGTCGCGATGGCCCGAGAGTGCTCGAGTCCCCGCTGGATCGACAGCGGCGCAAAAAACCTGGTCGGCACTGTCCGTCCCGAATTCGATGGTCTTCAGGCATTTGCCCGCGGCAAGATCCCAAAGCCTGAGCGCGTTGTCCCAGCCCCCGGAAAGCGCACGAGCTCTGCCCCGCAGCGCGACCACTGACCAAACCTGAGTCGTGTGCCCCTCCAGCTTCGCCAGCTCCTGGCCCGAGCTAGCGGGCCAAACTCGAACGGACCCGTCGACCGACGCCGAGAGAATTCGCTTCCCGTCAGGTGTGATCGCGACAGAGCGCACATTGCCCGTATGCTCTTCTAAACTTTCCCGGCAAGTTCCGGTCTCCAGATCCCAGATCCTGACCGTGTCATCATTCGAGCCGGATGCCGCCCACGTCCCATTCGGGCTGACGGCCACGCTGTTGACCCAGCCCTTGTGTCCCGTGAGCTCGCGTTCCAGCACGGCCAGCGGCTCGGCCTGCTCCGGCCGCTGCGTGGGTTTCTTCTTGCCTTCGACCTTCGACACAGCCGGAGTAGTTTCCGTCTCGGGCCGGCACGCGGCCAGCAGCTCTTCGAAGGCCGCCTTCGTTCTCCGGCGGTAGTCGACGTACTTGTAGCGCCGCAAGGCGCCCGGGAGCTCGCAGTCGGCGAGCAGCAGGGGGATGAAGCGCCGGCCGGTATTGGTCGGGTCGCGGAAGAGCACGGTGCTGCGCTCGAGCGTCACCCACTCCGATCCCAGCGCCGCCGGCGACAGGCACAGCACCTGGACCCGCGACGCCTCCAGCCCACGCTCGATGGCCAAATAGACGTCATCGCCAGGCTGGATGACCCAATCGTCGAGCCATATCTGCAAACCTGCGTCGCGCAGGCGCTCCGCCAGAGCCCGTACCCGGCGCTTGTCCTTCGAGTTGTGGCTCAGGAAGACGTCATAGGTAAAGTGATCTGTCATCTGAGACCCCGGTGCGGTCGTCCCTCCTTGTTTCCTTTCGCCCGGCGGTGAAGCCGGTGGCTCGATTAAGGTACCACGAGCGGCCCCGCGGCCAAGAACATGTAGACTTCAGCCATGGAGCGCGACAAACGCGAGCTGAGGGTCTTCGAATCCCTCCAAGAAGCCGACGACGACGATGTTGTCTACTACTCGGCGATGGCGCCCCAGCAGCGTCTGAACCTGGTCCTGGAACTCTCGGCGCGCTACCGTGGAGACGTTGATGAGGCTGTCGAAAGACATCCGCGAGTTTATCGAGTTGTTGAACTCGACCTCAGTTGAGTATCTGCTCGTCGGAGGTCACGCGGTCGGCTACCACGGCTTCCCTCGGATGACCGGCGACTTCGACTTCTTTGTCCGGGCTTCCCACGAGAACGCGCTGCGGCTGATCGAGGTCTTCCGTCAGTTCGGCTTCGCCGACGCGGACAAGCTCCTGCCTGTCTTCACCACTGTCGGACGAGCGGTCAAGATCGCCACTCCACCCGACCGAATCGACGTCATCACCGGCATCAGCGGCGTCGACTTCGACGATGCCTGGTCGAGTCGGGAGCCGGCCGAGCTCGACGGGCCCCCCGTCTCGGTGATCAGCAGAGAAGTCCTGCTCAAGAGCAAGCGAGCTTCCGCTCGCCCCAAAGATCTCCTGGACGTGGCAGAGATCGAGCGTCTCGGCGGAGAGTGACGATCTGACGGCAGCGGCTGGCTGACTGCGGCCCTGCTCTTCCGGCGCTGAGGCCACTCCCTCTCCATCACTTTCGCGGCGGCGCCACCATCGTCTCGTGGAGCTCTAGGAACTGCTTCCACTTGCTCCGTTCTTCCAGGATCTCCGCCGGTGGACGCTTTCCCTTGGCGGTGATCTCGTCGAAGTCGGTTTTGGTGACGCCGTGCTCGTACGACCAGCCGACCATCACGTTGTTCCTGCCGTCCACGAGAGCTTTGACCGCCGCGCTCCCCAACATGATGCCGATGCGCAGGTCGAACCGCTCGGGGCGAACGCCCCGGATCGTGTAGCCCAGCAACTGCGTGCGGATATCAGGCCGGATATCTTCTGGCCATTCTTCCATGCGCTCTTCCATGCGCTCCCGAACGTCCTTCCGATCCTTACCGATCAGCTTGCGGATGCCTTCGCTGAAGACCACCAGGGCGTGACGCTGGCCACCGAGAAAGGCGCGCTCCAACCGTTCCACGATTTCATCGATCTGGCTGTTGAGCTCTTCCGCACTGGCGATGCGATCGATCTTGTCCGGCCGCTTTGGCTTCATCTTGATCACCTTCTCCGGGATGAGGATCGCGTCCGCGCCGACGCAGAGGCCGGCATCGAGCGCCAGGAACCCGCTGTAGCGGCCCATCACTTCGCAGACGAAGATGCGGCGCATGGCGTGGGCCGGTGGCATCATGTTCTCGAGCTCACGGACGATGGCGTTGCCAGCGCTACCGGCCCCCAGGGTCATGTCCGTTCCATAGAGGTCGTTGTCGATCGTGCCGGGCAGCGCGACGGTCCTGAGCTTGTCGCCGGCGCGAGCGGCGAGGGCCTTGGCGCCTTGCATCGAACCGTCTCCGCCGATGACGACGAGGCCGGAGACGTGGGCGTTGAGGAGCCTCTGCAAGGCCTTCTCATGCAGCGCGTCGTTGTCCCGGAATTCCTTGAAACGGGCCGATCCGAGAAAGGTTCCGCCACGGGTCATGTGCTCGGTCAACGAGCCCCAGCGGAGCTTGTGAAAACGGCCCTCGTACAGCCCCCGGTAACCGTCCTCGACACCGATGACCTCGATCTTCCGGGCCATGGCCGCCCGCACCACCGCCCAGATCGCCGCGTTCATCCCCGGGGAGTCGCCGCCGCTGGTGAGCACTGCGAAGCGGTCACGTGGGATAATCTCGAAGTGGGCGTCGAGCACGCCCTTCACCACCTTCAGCTTCTCTTCCAAGCTGTCGTTGGTCTTGGACAGGTAGCCGTTGGCCACCGGATCGCGGCCGTCCGTGATCTGCAGGGCCTGACGTGCCGTTTCCGCGGTGGGATGACCGGTCAGAAGGACCCGGGCCACCATGGGGTCGATCTCTCCGCAGAGATCCAACCCGGATCGGTCGTTCTCGTCCTCGTCGTCCACGAGGCGCAGGTTGACGATCGCCAGGTGGATGAGGCGGTCCTTCAGGATCTTGCGCGCCTCTTCCGGGCTGGCGGCTGGAAAGACCTCGAAACCGGCACCTTCGCGAAGCTCCACTGTCAGCGATTCGCGATGGCGCTGATCATTGTCAGCCAACAAGATTCGAATCTCAGTCATGATCCCCCCACCTGTGCTTCCGGTCTCCTGCCCGGAAGAATTGCACCTCACCATCAGGCGCGTCGCAGGTCGCGCCGACGCTACACGTATCTTCATAGCTCATCAGCGGGCAGGGGGAAACCCCCATAGGGGTGGACCCATATCGTCGCGGAGCCGTTGAGCTCACCGCCCACCGGGGTAGCATCGTTCCTCGAGCTCGCCGCCCGTGGCATCGCGGTCCCAGGCCAGATCGAGCAAGGCCTGATCCCACACCCGGACCGCGCCGGCGGTGTCGCCGGTGGCCAAACCTGGCTAAACCGCGTCGAACCGGTTCGGTTCTAACGAGACGTCATCAAACGCCCCGATCAAGGCCAGTTGGGCCATCCAGCGTGCTCATGCGAGCCGGGGCTGCAGATCAACCGTCTTATTTGAAAGGGAGGACACCATGAACAGGACGCTCGCAACATCACTGATCTTGCTAGGGCTCACGTTGATCGCGAGCTCGGCCTCGGCGCAATCCGCCGAGGCGCTGAGGGATCGGGACGGCTTCTCGCTCGAGATCGCCGCCGCCGTTGTCGGCATCGACGAGTTCGAGGTCAATCAGGAAGCGATCGGGCTCATTCCACGCTGGTGCTGGGACCGCAACAACCGGCGAGAGTGGTGCTGGTGGATCGACATCTGGTGGATCAACGGGCCGTGGCCGGATCCATGGCGCGGCTTCTTGTTGGTCGACGACATCCCCGTGCCGGTCGGCGACCTCGACGTCGGTCCCGGCTGGATGATCGCGCCGGCCATCGAGTACCGGTTCCAGCCTGAGAATCGGCTGAGTCCCTCGCTCTATCTGGGCGTCGGCGCGCAGTACGACGAAGGCGCGACGACCGAGATTGCCGGGATCGGTCAATTCACCACCACGAGCACGACCAGCCCGGTGGCCATCTTCGGTGGTGCGCTGACCTACGACCTGAGCGACCGGACCTCGCTGCGCGTCGCCGCCGGCGGCTCGCTGGTGTTCATGGGAGACATGGACATCCGTGGGCCGGGCGCCAACTTCAACGTCGACGGCGGAGAAACGCTGTCCGGCATCGTCTCGGTTGGTCTCGAGTTCGGGTTCTGACGAGCAAAGGGGCGCCTGCTGGGCGCTCCGGTGCTCGAGTTCACCGGCAAATGCCTACTCCGCCGGCGACTCGAGCGGCGCTTTCTCCGACATCGCCGCCTTGAGCGCCGGCACGGTCTCCATCAGCTTCTTGAGCTCGATGCCCGACAGCGACTCGATAACCGCCGGCAGCTCCGCCATGATGCGCGTGATGTCGCCGGTCAGCTTCGACGCCCCGGTGCCGTCGCCACCGGTGGAGACCATGGTGATGCTGCCGGTCTTGGCCAGGGGCGAGGCCACCGCCTGCGCGATCTCGGGCAGCGCTCGGATCAGGATGTCGAGCACCGCGGCCTCGTTGTACTGCTTGAAGGAGCTGGCCTTCTTGGCCATCGCCTCGGCTTCGGCGGTGCCCTTGACGGAAACCACCTCGGCCTCCGAGACGCCGGTGAACCTGATGACGTCGGCC
>JAAELT010000056.1 GCA_024226315.1 bacterium
GAACAGCTCGGAGAGGATCCTGAGCGACTCCAGCGGGTGCAGGATCACGTTCCCGGCGCGGTGGTGCAGCCGGTCGCTCGCCATCAGCTTCCGGATGTTGTGCCTCATGTAGTTCCGGTCGAGCGAGACGAACGCAGAGTGAGCGGCGCCCGAGGCCTTCCAGCGGAACCAATGGTCGTCCTTCATGTAGCGGGACTGGAATCCCTTCTTCGTGGTGAATCCTGGCACGAACCCCGAGAACGGATTCGCCCCTCCGAGGTTGGACTGCACCGCACCGGCGAGCCCATCGCGGAAGATGTTCTTCAGGAAGAATGCAGGGTTGAGGGTGACCCCAGCCTGCGTCCAGCGCTTCGGGGCCCCGGCGATCCTCACGAACTTGTGGACCCACTCGGCGTCCATGCCCTTGACGGCGCGGTAGAGCTGAGGGTCGAGCCGGACCCACTGGGGCTCCCCGTCCTTCATGTAGTAGGTGATGTTCTCCATCCCCGGGGGCTTTTCTTGCTTGCGCCAGATCTCAAGGACTGCGTCGGGGTCGACCCAGTCGAGCACCGTATCGGCGTCGAGCGGCTTGCCGTCTTCCTGGATCGCCTTCTTGAGCTGGCGCCGGATCTCACCGAAGGCCAACGTGACCTTCTTCATCCGGGTGGGCTCGAGCTCTACGAGCCAGCCCGACCCGGGGTGCATCTCGGCGTAGTCGACGAGGCTGCTCATCACTCGGGCGTGCGAGATGCGGTTCGCGAGGTTGAAAGTCTCCGAGATGATCGACTCGATCGGGTCGATGATCTGCCGGTCGGACCCTTTCGCGAAGTGA
>JAAELT010000057.1 GCA_024226315.1 bacterium
GTCTCGAGAAAGGTCGCGAGGTCGAAGCCGCCGTCTGAAGCGCGGCAGCCGAAGTAACCGGTGCCGATTTGCCAGATCAGGTCGCCGCGATGTTGGTGGTGGGGCGCGACGCCGCCTTCGCCGGTGTTGTGCAGGCAGCCGGCGAGAGCACAGCCGCGGTTGATCGCCTCGACCGCGGCCGCTGATAGCGAGCCGAAGCTCATCGCCGAGACGTTGATCACCGATTCGGGCCGGAAGGCTCCGGGCCGCGAGCGCCAGCCGCCCAGGACCTTGCCGCAGGGGATGCGGTAGGCAGGGTCGTAGTCCGGCTGGCCGGGGTGCGGGTCGTCGAGCGGAAACGCGCTGTGCTTGATGATCAGGTAGCTCGGCGCCAGCTCGATCTTGTTGTCGGTGCCGAATCCGAAGTAGTTGTTCTGGCGCTTGGCCGAAGCGTAGACCCAGGTGCGCTGGTCGCGGCTGAAGGGCCGCTCCTCGTCGTTGTTGGTGACGATGTACTGGCGCAGCTCCGGCCCGACCGACTCGAGGATGTAGCGCAGGTGGCCGATGATCGGGAAATTGCGCAGGATGGCGTGCTTGCGCTGGATCAGGTCGTAGACCGTGACCAGGAGCAGGAAGGCGAGGGTGAGCAGGATCCAGATGGTCAAAGTCGGGCTCCGCAGTATTTGCAGAAATTGGCGTCGGTGTCGTGGCCCTCTGCGGCGCATTGCGGGCAGCACTGGGTACTGATCCCCTTGCGGCCGGCGTTCGCCAGCTCGACGGTGACGATGCCGGTGGGCACGGCGATGATGCCGTAGCCCAGGATCATCACCGTCGAGGCGAAGAACTTGCCGAGCACGGTCTGCGGCGCGATGTCGCCGTAGCCGACGGTGGTCATGGTGACGATCGCCCAGTAGATGCTCTGCGGGATGTTGTGGAAGCCGTTCTCCTCGCCCTCGATCAGGTACATCAAGGCGCCGATGATCAACATCAGGGTCAGCACCGCGCCCAGGAAGACGATGATCTTCCGTACGCTGGCGCGCACGGCGGTCCGCAGCAGCCGTTCGGCGCCGACGAAGCGGCCCAGCTTGAGCACGCGGAAGATGCGCAGCAGGCGCAGGGCGCGAATGACCAGGAGCGACTGGGTACCGGTAATCACCAGGCTTAGGTAGGTCGGCATGATGGCCAGCAGATCGACGACGCCGTAGAAACTCAGCGCGTACCGCCACGGCCGCCCGACGCTGGCCAGGCGCAGCGCGTACTCGATGGTGAACAGCAGGGTGAAACCCCACTCGATGGCCCTCAGGGCCGGACCATGGGCTTCGCGGATCGAGGTGACGCTCTCGAGAATCACGGCTGTGACGCTGGCCATGATGCAGATCCAGAGCGTCACGTCGAAGGCCCTGCCAGCGGGTGTGTCGGCCTCGAAAATGAGCTCGTGGACTTTCGAGCGCCACGGCGACCGAGGATGCGCGGGGCCGGGGATCTTGGTGGTGCCGAAGCGCTCTTCGGAGCGCTCGGGCGGAGATTTCGACTCGGTCATCGCGGGGTAGCCTGGGCTCAGACCGAGACGTGTCCGAGCTTCTTCAGCCGCCAGAAAAGCATCTGAGCGTCGATGGTGGGCATCGGGCTCATCTTGAGGATCGACTTCAGGTCGTAGCTGCCGTCGATCCGGGTCAACATGAAGCCCTCCTGTGGCGAGATGTCGAGCTGGGTCAGCTCGTCGATGCCGCACTGTAGCTTCGGTACGGTGGAGAGGTTGAGACCATCGTTCTCGAGTGCCTGCTGGATCTTCCGCTCGCCGGCCGAGATCGCGGAGAGCACGCTGGCGTCGCCGCCCTGGGCGTCCCTGGCCTCGCGGAACGCGGTGAGAGCCTTGTCCAGGATACCCGCGGCGAACGATTCCTCGGCCTGCTGGACCAGGCTCTCGGCCGGGCTCAGCTGGGGCGCCTCGACGCCCGCCGTCTGAACCGGGACGACACCCGTGGCGGTGCTTCCGGAGGCGGCGGCGCCCACCGGCGTGGCGAAGCGCAGATTGCGCCCCGAGCTCAGCGCCACCGGATCCGACGGCATCGTCGGCACTTCGCCGGCGGCCGGTACCTCGGCCCCCGGCTCCGGCGCTGCCTCTTCCGCCGGTTCGGCCGCCGGCACCTCGACTTCCACCTCGACGATCCTGGGGCGCACCACTTTCACGGTGCCCTCGGAGGCCTGGGCGGCGACGACGCAGGCGACGTCGAACAGGCTGGTCTGGGAGCCCTCGCTGATTTCCTGCACGGTGCGATCGTCGTCGATCCACTCGAGGATCCTGAGATCCCGCTCCTCGAGGTCCAGCGCCTGCAGGTCGCAGACCGACACCGGCACGCATTGGGGCGAGGGTACCCACTCGCGAATCCGCGTCCACTCGTCGAGTCGGCGGCTGCCTTCGAGCACCAGACCCTGGACGTCGAGGGCCATGCGCACCATGGTCTCCTTGGGCAGCTCGTCGACGAAGAACTCGAAGTCCCCCTCGTCCCAGGTGAAGATGTCGTAGATGCTCTCCTCGGTCTTGAGGCGCAGCATCTGGTACAGGTCCTCCTCGGCGATCACCTCCATGTTGACCAGGATCTGGCCGAGCAGCTTCTTCTCGGTCTTCTGCCGAGCGAGCGCTTTCTCGATCTGTTCCTGCGGTAGATAGCCGTGGCTGGACAGGAAGCAGCCGAGATACTCCTTGGGATCGGTGGAGGCCGACGAGATGATGGCGCCGTCCTCGAAGAAGATCCTCTTCTCGATCTCCTGATTGTCGATCACCAGGGTGCCAGACTTCTGGCCCATGGAAAGCCATTGCAGGAGCTCGGGGAGCACCATCGTCTTGAGGTTGCCGGAGATACCCATGGCGGCGACTGGATTATAGCGGAACGAGCATGCGCGCCGCCCCGGTCAGGGACGCGGCTGGCGCCCCGCCGCGGTCGGGACTACCAGAACTGAACCGGGTTGGAGGTCCCCTCTCGGCGGATCGAATCGACAAATCGGATGGTACCGCTGGCCAGCGACATGAAGAGTGTCGAGGTGCGGCTGCCGCCGCCGAAGAAACGGACCCCGCGCAGCAGCTCGCCATCGGTGACGCCGGTGCAGCTGAACACGATCCGGTCACCCCGAGCGAGCTCTTCGGTGGTGTAGATCTTGTGCGGATCGGTGAAGCCGAGCTCTTCGAGGTGCTGGGCCTGCGCTTCGTCGCGTGCCACCAGACGGGCCTGGATCTCGCCGCCCAGACAGCGGATGGCTGCGGCGGAGATCACCCCCTCGGGGGCGCCGCCGGTGCCCATGACCGCGTGGACGTGGGTGCCGCGGACCGCCGCGGAGATCCCGGCCGCGATATCGCCGTCCGGGATCAGGCGGATCCGCGCGCCGGAGCCGCGTATGTCGGCGATCAGCTCCGCGTGGCGCTCGCGGTCGAGCACCACCACGGTGAGGTCGGAGACTTCACGGCCGAAGGCTTTGGCGATGTTGCGCAGGTTCTCGGGCACCGGCGCGTCCAGATGAACCACGCCGCGGGCTGTCGGCCCGACGATGATCTTCTGCATGTAGGAGTCGGGCGCCTGGAGCAGGCCACCCCGCTCGGCGGCCGCCAGCACCGCCACCGCCCCGGGGGAGCCGGTGGCGCACTGGTGGGCGCCCTCGAGCGGGTCTACGGCCAAATCGACGCCGGCGACGTCGTCGCGACCCTTGAGCGCCCCGACTTCCTCGCCGATATAGAGCACCGGCGCCTGGCCGCGCTCCCCTTCGCCGATCACCACCCGGCCGGCGAGCTCGATGCCGTCGAGGGTCTGCCGCATGGTCTCGACCGCCACCCGGTCGGAGCGGTGCCGGTCGCCGAAGCCCATGGTCTGGGCGGCGGCGATGGCCGCGGTCTCGCTGACCGCGATGAAGTCTCCTTCGGCGACTTGATCGAATGGCATTCGTACACTCCTCGGGACGACGGCGCGATGGCGCCAGGATGATTTTAGTCCATCGCGAATCCTGGCGGTAAGCTCTCTGGCATTGCGCTGAGTCGCCGAATCGTGTTACTTGAGACCGAACGCGAGGGAGAACCCATGGATCAACATCGCCGGAATCTCGTTGCACAGTGGATTTTCGACACCCGTCCCATCCTGGGCCGGTTTCATCTCTGGTTGGAGGATGTCGAGGAAGTCTGGCAGAAGGGTGAGGGCGGCGCGGATGGCGAGCACGTCTCGTTCGTCGAGGCGCCCCTGGCCCGAGCCTTCATCATGGCCGCCGCGGTCACCGCGCTGGGCACCCGGCTGTTCGGTCGTTTCGGTGAAGGCGCGGGGGCGGGCGACCTCGAGGTCAACCGGGTCAAGAAGCACGCCGACGCCGTCTCCGCCTACGCCCTCAGCGAAGCTCTGTGGTACCTGACCCGCAGCCTGCCCGAGAACCACGCGGTGATGGTCAGCCTCGGCGAGGGCCTGATGCCCAAGGCCGGGGAATCCTCCGACATGGGATCGAACCCGCTGCTGGGCTTCGGCCGGGTCTATGGCCGGCCGCAGGTGGCGAAGTTCCTGGACCAGCGCATCCACCGCTTGATCAACGAGCCGGGCTACGGGTGGGGAGACTTCACGCGCGAAGTCCAGGAGGCCAGGATCACCATCTGGGGCGCGGCCATCGACGCGCTCGAGAACACCTCGCGGTTCGCCCGGGGCAAGGCGACGGGGCCGATGACCCTACTGCATCTCTACGACCAGCCACTGCTGGTGTCGACCCCCTACGAGGGGTACTTCGGCAACCTGGTCCTACCACGCGCGGTGGTCGAGCACGCCGAGAGAAAGTCGATTCTGCTGTCCTACCACACCCCGCGCGCGGTGGTGATGGATGTCGTGCTCGAGGCCTATCCCGAGCTGTCGGCCGAGCGGGTGCACGTCTGGACGCTGGGCGGCGGCTCGCGCGAGCAGCGGCTCGGTGCACTGTGGGCGGAGTGGCGCGCGCTGGGTGCCCAGGTGGTCGAAGACGGCTGGCGCATCCCGGGCGGTGGCGAGGTGTTCACCGATTCGGGGACCTACGCGCCGGTTTCGCGGGTCGGCCTGTTCGAAGCCGAGGACGGTCGTCCGGCGCTCTTCCTGTGCGACGGCTACTCCGCGTCGGCGGAGGCGATCCAGGCGGCGAGCCTCGATCCGATCCACGATTGCCGCACCTCGATCCGCCTCTTCTCCTCGACCTTCCAGCTGCCCGTCGAGCATGAGCGCGACGTCATGGACCTCGACGCCGAGTCGGTGAGCTTCGGCGAGGATCTCGCAGCCGTCGCCGGCTCGACGGTCGACCCCGAGCTGGTCGAGCGCTACCGCGAATCGATCCGCGACGCGCGCGACGCCGATCTGCCGTGCGACCGGCTGCAGCTGTCGATCGACGACTTCTTCCCCAGCAGGACCTGGCGCCTGCTGGCGGTCAACGGCTTCATGCTGCCGGACCCCTTCAGCGGCTGCCCGGGGGTCGAGGAGGTCGGCGAGGGGACCTACCGGGTGACCGTCCGCGCCGCGACCCGCGGCAGCCTGCGCGACGTCGCCTTCGTCCTGCGGCTCTCTGAGACCTTCGAGAAGAGCCGCCTGGTGTTCTCACCGCTGCTCGACCGCTTCTACGCCGGCCAGGACTACCACACCCGCGCGGTCAAGGTCTCCGACTCGGGCCGCATCCGCAACGAGCTTCAGACCCTGTGCTCCGACGCGCTCGAGTACTTCGGCGAGAACTCCTTCCGCGTCCACTTCGACCAGATCGGCGACGCCGTGATGTCACCCAAGAAGAAGCAGTTCATCCGCGAGGTGCTGACCTGGTACAAAGAGCAGCACCCGATCTGGTTCCTCTGGCTCGAGATCGCGGACTGAAGCGGCTTGAGTCCTCGCGATAGCGTGGCTACAATAGCCACAGGAGGAGTGTCACCATGTCCACAGTCACCACACGAATATTGAAGGACCAGCTTTCTGCCTACCTGCATCGCGCCGAGGGTGGCGAGCGCTTCGTCGTCCTGCGCGGTGGTAGGCCGGTGGCGGCCCTGGTGTCGCTCGGCGACGTGAAGGAGAGGGACGAGGCGACCCGCCTCGCGGCCCTCGAGGCGCGCGGGCTCGTCATCCGGCCGCGGGAAGAGTCGCGGCGCAAGCCGTTCTCGGGTCCCACGGTACCGGCGCGCGGCAAGCTGGCGTCCGAGATGGCGATCGAGGATCGGCGTTGATTCTCTTCCTGGATACCAGCGCACTCGTCAAGCTATACATCGCCGAACCGGGATCTGAGGCCATGCGCCGCAAGGTCTCCGACAAGCTGGTTGCAGTCTCCCAACTCGCCTACGCCGAAGCTCACGCCACCTTCGCCCGCCTCCGCCGCGAAGACCTGCTGAGCGACGATGAGCGCCAGCTCCTGATTGAGAACTTCGAACAGGACTGGCAAACAGCCCTACAGATCCCGGTCTCCGAACAGGTGCTGCCCCTGGTGCCCGATCTCTGCCACGATCATCCCTTACGCGGCGCCGATGCTCTGCAGCTCGCCGCCGCGCTTATGGTCCATCGCCAGGGTGTGGATGTCCACTTCGTCACCAGCGATCAGCGCCTCTTGAAAGCCGCCGAGGCCGAAGGGCTGACGGTCTTCGACCCGACGCCGTAGAGCAAGGATGATCGCTTAGGGTGAGTCGACTCTGTCTAGCGGGGGTGCTGTGAAATCCGACTTCGACGTCTTTATCTCCTACCATCGGCGTGATCGCTCTGCTGTCGAGCGCTTGGGGCGCCAATTGGAGAGTAAGGGACTCAAAGTCTGGCTCGATATCTGGCAGCTGCAGCATGAACCCTTCGGCGACGGATGTTGGAATCAGCATGTTCAGAATGGGAAGTTCGAGAGTGGCCACATCAGGGCACCGATCATCGACGATGGCGTCTGCAAACCAGCGCCGAAATCAGACACTCTTCTCATCGAGAAAGATCCAGTGAGCCTCATGGAAGGCCGAAGGGGTATCGTCATCAAAGTTTTCGCTGAAAAGACTCCTGGCGCTCCGATTCTTGGACTCGCGTAGACTCCAGTTCCGGTGTGATCCCAAGGGTGAGCGCCGCCACGCCGTGATCCTGTCAGTCTTGAGGACCAGGCTGGTGAGCGACGTGTCCACCGCCGCGAAGATAGAGCACGGGGACGACGACGAGGTTGAGGAAGGTGGAGGTGATCAGGCCGCCGAGGATGACCTGGGCCATGGGGCTCTGGATCTCGTTGCCGGGAGCTCCCGAGGCCAGCACCAGGGGCACGAGGGCGAAGCCGGCGGTGAGCGCGGTCATCAGGATCGGGGCCATGCGCTCCTCGGAGCCGCGGCGCACGGCCTCGGCGAGCGGCAGGCCGGCGGCGAGCAGGCGCTGGTAGTTGTTGACCAGCAGCACGCCGTTGCGGGTGGCGATGCCGAAGAGGGTGACGAAGCCGACCAGAGTGGCGACGGAGAGGACGCCGCCACCCAGTGCCACGGCGACCACGCCGCCGATCAGCGCGAGCGGCAGGTTGACCAGGATCACCAGGGTGTCGCGATGGCTGCCGAACTCGATGTAGAGGAGGCCGTACATGCCGGCCAGGATGAGGATCGCGAGCAGACCCAGGGTGCGGACGCTGCGCGCCGCTTCCTCGAACTGGCCGCCGAAGGTCACCAGGTAGCCCTGGGGCAGGTCGACCTCGGCGTCGACGGCGGCGCTGGCCTGCTCCACCGTGCCGGCCAGATCGGTACCCGCGACGTTGGCGGTGATCATGGCCACGCGCTGAACGTTCTCGCGCCGGATGAGCGATGGGCCGAGGGCGCGCCGCACTCGGGCGACCGCACCGAGCCGGACGATGTCGCCGGCGGGGGTGGAAACCGGCAGGGCCGAGAGCCTCTCGGGGGCCGAGCGTAGGCCGGGGGGCAGGCGCAGGGCGACCGTCGAGGTCACGCCCCCCTCGACGATTTCGCCGACCGCGATGCCCTGGAACAGCGCCTCCACGGCGTCGGCGAGGTCGGCGGGGAGCAGGCCGTGCCGGGCCATGGCCGCGCGGTCGAAGTCGATCACCAGCTGCGGGATCGCGGCCTGCTCCAGGTTCGACAGGTCGACGATGCCGGGCACGCCGGCGAGCACCTGCTCGATGCGGGCTGCCAGGGTGCGCAGCACTCCGAGATCGGGGCCGAAGATCTTGACCGCCAGGTTGGTCTTCGAGCCCGAGATCATGTGGTCGATACGGTGGCTGATCGGCTGCCCGAAAGAGACCGTGGTGCCTGGGACGGTGGCCACGGCACGCCGCATCTCGGCCACCACCTGGTCCTTGGTGCGGCCGCCTTCGAGCGGCGTCAGGACCACCTCGAGCTCCGACGCGTTGACTCCCAGGACGTGCTCGTCCTTCTCGGCGCGGCCGGTGCGCCGGCTGGTGGAGATCACCTCGTCGAACGCCAGCAGGGCCTCTTCCACCTGGCTGCCGAGCCGGTCGCTGTCGGCCAGGGGAGTGCCCGGCGGGCTGACCACCGAGACGGTGAGCGAGCCCTCGTTGAACGGTGGCAGAAAGCTGCGGCCCAGCCCGGGTAACAGAGTCGCGGCCCCGAGCACCGCCAGGACGGCGCCCACGATCACCGGCCGGCGGTGGGCGAGGCACCAGTCGAGGGTCGGCCGGTAGGCGGCATGCAACGCCCGCAGGAGCCAGGGCTCGCGGGCCGCCAGGGCCTTCGAGTGGCCCAGCAGCAGCGCCGCCAGCACGGGGGTGACGGTCAACGCGACCACCAGCGAGGTCGCCAGTGCGGCGATGAAGGCCAGCCCGAGTGGCCGCAGCAGGCGCCCCTCGAGGCCCGGCAGAAAGAAGATCGGCAGGAAGACGAGGATGATGATCAGGGTCGCGAACAGGATCGGGCTGACCACCTCGGTGGTGGCGGCGGCGACCACCTCTCGCGTTTCCTGGCCAGGCGTTCCATCGGAGGCGGGCGAACGGGCCTCTGCCTTCAGGCGCCGGAAGATGTTCTCGACCGCGATGATCGCGTCGTCGACCAGCAGGCCGATGGCGATGGTCAGACCGCCCAGGGTCATCGTGTCGATGTGCAGACCGAAGGCCGAGATCACCAGCACCCCGGTCACCAGCGACACGGGGATCGCCAGGGCCGAGATCAGGGTCGTGCGCAAGCTGCCCAGGAAGAGCACCAGGATCACGATCACCAGGATCGCACCGTCGCGCAGCGCCTCGGTGACGTTGCCGATCGCGACTTCGATGAAGTCGGCTTGGCGGAAGTTCTCTTTCTCGAGCACCACGCCCGGGGGCAAGGCCTGCTGCAGCCGCTCGAGCGCCCGGTCGATTTCCGCGGTCAGCTCCAGGGTGTTGGCCCCCGGCTGCTTCTGGACCGAGAGGATCACCGCCGGCTGGTTGCGGTAGGACGCCGTGCCGCGGGCCGGTGCCGGCCCCCAGCCGACCTCGGCCAGCTGGCCGAGGCGCAGCGGCACCCCACCCGAGACCCGAACTACCGTGGCGGCGATCTCCTCGGGACCGCGGGCGCGGCCCAGGCCGCGCACCAGGTACTCCTGTCCGCTCTCGACGTGAAAGCCGGCCGCCGGGCTGCGGCTGGCACGCTCGAGGGCGGCGAGGACCTCCGGCAGCGCCACGCCGTACTGCGCCAGGGCCGTGGGGTGTACCGTGACCTGGAGCTGGCGCACCTCGCCGCCGATCGGCACCACCTGGGAGATGCCGGAGATCGACAGCAGGTTGCGCCGCACCAGGGTTTCCGCCAGCCGGCGCAGCTCCATCGGCGAGACCCCGCCTTCGGACGAAGTCATGGCGAGAAACAAGATCTCGCCCATGATCGACGAGATCGGGCCGAGCTCTGGACGCCCGCTCTGTGCCGGCAGGTCGACGCGTCCGAGACGCTCGGCGACCACCTGCCGCGCCTGGTAGATGTCGGTCCCCCAGTGGAACTCGACCCACAGCACCGAGATACCGTCGGCCGACACCGATCTCAGCCGGCGAACGCCCGGAGAGCCGCCCAACGCCGACTCGATCGGAAACGTCACCAGAAGCTCGATCTCCTCGGGTGCCATGCCCGGCGCGTCGGTGATCACGGTGACGGTCGGCGCCGAGAGATCGGGGAAGATGTCCACCGGCGCGCGGGCGATCCACGCCGCGCCGAGGACGGTCAGCAGGCCGGCTCCGGCGAGCACCAGCCAGCGGTGGCGGAGCGAGAAGCGGATCAGGCGTTCGAGCGGTCCCATTGTGTTTTCCCTCGGGGCACCTAATGCATGTGACCGTGGGTGTCGCCGGTCGCCATCAGGGACGAGCGCCGGATCGCTTCACCGCCGCGGCTGACCAGGCGTTGCCCGGGAGCCAGACGGTCGACCAGCAGCCGGTTTCCCTGGCGCTCGAGCACCCGCACCTCCTGGCGCACGAAGCTCTCGCCGGAGAGCTGGAGGTAGACCACGGGGACCCCGCCGTCGTCGACCAGGGCGGAGGAGGGAATGACGATGCCCTCGCGCTCCCCGGTCGACAGCACCTGGGCGTCGAGCGTCGTGCCGAGCACCAGTCCGGCCGCTGGCGGCGCCTCGAGCAGGACGGTCACGGTGCCGGTCTCGGGCGACAACTCGGGCGCCACCGACACCAGCCGCAGGCCGTCCTCGATGCGTACCGAGCCGTGCTCGGGCTCGGTGAGGACCACGCCGCGCACGCCCCCTTCCGCGATCCGCCGAGCGGCGGCGGGATCGAGCGCGATCTCCAGCCAGACGACGTCGGTGCGTACCAGCCGGGCCAGGGGGTCGCCGGCGGCCACGGTGGCGCCCGGCGAGGTGTCGACGCGGGCGACCTCGCCCGTGAAGGGCGCCCGAAGGTCCAAACCACCTCCGGCGGTGCCACGACCGCGGGACGATCGGGCCGCTTCGAGATCGGCGGCGGCGGCCGTGTGCCTGGCTTCGAGCGTTTCGACGCGCACCCCGGCCTCGTCGACGTCCCGCCGGCTGACGGCGTCGAGAGCGAGCAGCTCTTCGAGCCGCGCCCGGCGCCCGCGGGCGGTCTCGAGCTCGGCCGCGAGCGTCGCCAGATCGGCTTGCAGGCTGGCGAGGCTGCGGTCGGCGGCGACGCGCGGGATCACCTGGAAGAGCGAGTTGCCGCGATCGATCCGCAGTCCCACGAAGGGCCAGGAGCGGCCCGGGGCTTTTTGCAGCACGCCGTCGACCGGTGCGGTCACCGAGGCCTCCCCGCCGGCCGGTGGCCGCACTCGCGCCAGACCGGACACGCTCGAGGTCAGCCGGCCGGGACGCACCCAGGCAGTGGCGAAGTCGCTGCGCCATTGCTCCTCCTTGAGGAACGCCACGGGCTCCCCGGCGTCGGTCGCGCCCCTGGGAGCCGGCGCCACGACGATCACGCCTGCTTGCTGGGTGGTGCCGACCCGGACCTTGCCTCCCCGGATCTGCTCGGAGCCCTCGGGCCCACGGATCCGGAACGACACGTCGAATTCGCCCGCCGACCCTGGCTCGGGCTCGATCTGGACCGCGAAGATCCCGGGCCGCACCGGTGAGTCGGCGGTGAAGACCTGCTCGCCGGCGGGGCCGGAGAGCACGATGCTCACCTCGCCCTCGGTGAGCGGAGCGAAATCGCCCAGCCGCGTGACGTGGGTGTGGGCCGTGGCCGTCTCCCCGGCCGCCAGCAGCTCGACTTCCGGGAAGACCTCGTAATGCGTGCCCCAGGCCGTGACGGACCAGCTCTCGGCAGCCGCTGGCGGCGCTTCCGCCGTGGGAGAGCCACAGCCGGCCAGGCAGACGGCCAGCGCCAGTGCCAGGAGGCGGCCGTCGACGTCAACCTTCATGATCATGGTCGGCCTTGCCGTCGTCCTCGCCGTGGGAGTGCGTCGCGCCGCCGTGGGAGTGAGTGGCCTCCTGCTGAGACACGTCTTCCTGACTCAGGCCTTCCGAGCTGACGTCGGCGGGATAGGCCGGCTCGTAGGTGATCTCCTCGGTGGGAGCTGTCTCTTCAGGCGTGGATTCGTCGGATTCGGCCGGAGCAGGCTGAGCGGTGGGAGCCTGAGGATCCGGCTCGGCGGGCCGGCAGGCGACGAGGGTGAGAACGAGGATCGAGGTGAGAAGCAGAAAACGGGTCCTGGTCATGGCAGGTTCTCCTGTGGGCTGAGGTGGGACAGGTCGTTGTCTGGAGAGTCGCTGCCCGCGACGCGCGCGAGCTCTCGGTGCGCTGCCAGCGCGGCTTCGTGAAGGTCGAGCACGGTCAGCTCGGACTCGGCGACCGAGCGGTGGATTTCGAGCAGGTCGGTGAGGCTCGTCTCGCCGTGCCGGAACGCCGCCTCGGCGCCGTCGAGCATCCGCCGGTTGCCGCCCGTGGCCGCTTCGGCCACCGCGAGGGCTTCGCCGAGTTGCTCGAATGACGCCCGGGCGCCGGCGCGCATCGACTCGACCTCCCGCTGTACCGTCTCCAGACGCGCGCGGGCGCTGGCGACACGGGTCTCCGAGGCGGCCTTCTCGGCGCGGTTGCGGGCGAAGACGGGTACGGACCAGGCCACGCCGAGGAGGAGACCGTCGGTCGACTCCAACCCGGTATCCTCGCGTTGCCAGCCCACCGAGACCTCCGGCGAGCGCACGAAACGCCCGGCGGCCCGGCCCTGCAGCTCCGCCGCGGCGAGATCTCTCTCCGCGGCCCTCACCAAGGGATGACTCGCTGCCGGCTCCGGAACCGCCGGCAGGGGCGGCACCATGGGTCGCGCGTCCGGCGGCAGCGTGGCCGACCAGGCGGATGCCCGCGCCCGTGCCCGTTCGGCGTCGGCCGCCGCCAGCGCGACGCGGGCCCGCAAACCGCCGCCGGCGAGATCGAGCCGGCGGGCTTCGAGCCCCGACGCCTCGCCCCGTTCCGCTCGCAGGTGCTCGCGCGCGGCCATCGCCTCGACCCGCTCGGCCTGGGCCGCCAGGCGGTCGTGCCGGGCCTGGGCGAAGGCCCAGCCGGCGTAGATCTCCCGCATTTCCTGCCGTAGCTCCAGGAGCTGCTGGGAGAGGCGCGCGGCCTCGGCTCCGGCGGCCTCCTCCAGCGCCGCGATCTCCGGCCGGCGATCGGCCCCGGGCAGTTGCCAGGAGAGCGTCCAGTCCGTCTGCTCGGCCGGACCGCTCGGGTCCTCGCGCTCGACCCCGAGCACGGGGTTCTCCCGGGTGGCGGCCGCCACGATCCGCGACCGAGCCAGGGCCAGGGCTTCCGAGCTCTCCGCGACGGCGGGATGGGAATCATCCAGGACCGAGAGGAACTCGGCCTCGGTCACGATGGGAGGGGCGCCACTGCCTTGAATGGGGCCAGCGGCGAAGAAAAGGACCGGCCACAAGCCGGCCAGACCGATACGACGCATGGTGACTCCTTGTGCAGGCGCTGGCAGGTGTCCGAGTCTTCCGGCAGCTATCAGCATGGCGGGTGGGCCGAAGAGCCGCGCCGCAAGCACGGTCTTAGGGGCGGAGCCTGGCCGCGAACCGTGAATCAGAGCAGCACGGCGTCAGGGTGGCAGATCGGCGAGCGACGCGTCAACCTAACGCCGGCTTCAGCCGCCGCCGCTCGACGACCACGCTGCGACGTCGCCGGACTCGAAGCCGTCGCTGAAGATCGCCACCTCCAGGGTCGAGAAGGTGCGCTTCACGCGCGTGACGTTGCCCTGCAGGTCGTAGACCTCGACCGAGACGTCGGCGCTCGCAACCGGTGGAACGGGCTGGGCCAGGAAGATCTCCCAGATGCCGTCGCCGGTAGGAAGCGCCAGATCGGCGAGCTCGGTGCCGGCGGGCCGGCCCTCGACGCTCCAGCTGGCGGTGACCGACAGGGTGGCGAGATCGAGGCCGCTGTAGTTGTCCACCATGCCGAAGCGGATGCGGTCGACCGGCAGCGCGGCCGGGCCCGGCCGCGGCAAGCTGATGTCGAGGGTCGGGCGCAGGTCGTCGAGGAACCAGCCGAAGGCGCCGCTGCCCGACTCCTGACCGGAGTTGATCGGGCAGCCGAGGTCGATCCAGCGGGCGAACATGCGTTTCTCGTTGTCGGTGAGCGCCGGCACGCCGCTGCCCGGCGGCGGCATGATGGTGCCGGTGAAGTCGAGGTCGGCTTCGTTGGGGGTGGCGCCGGCGGGCAGGGTGGCGGCGTCGCCAGGCACCGTCTCGGTCGGGTGGTCGGCGTTGGCCCAGCCGTCGAGACGCTGGCCGAAGATCTTCCAGATCAGCAGGCTGCGGCGGCTCTGGAACATGCGCACGTAACGGCTGGCGTTGGTCTGGCGCCAGATGCCGTTGGGAATCACCGGCGGGTGGCCCCAGTCGGCGTCCTGGTCATCGGCGAGGCGCTTGTAGTCGCCTGGCAGGCCGCCGTAGAGGGCGGTGTCGTCGAGGATCAGGTCAGCGGGCGGGTTCGGGTCGGCCGCGGTGTGGCAGGACACGCAGCTGCGGGCCAGGATCGGACGGATGTCACGATAGAACTCGACGTCGACCGCGCTGGTGTGCGCCACCATCAGGCCCGGGTCGCCGCCCGAGACGTCGCCGGTCAGAAGAGGTGTGTCCTTCGCCAGGTCGTACGTCTGGTAACTCGCCTCGGCCGCCGCGGTGAGCTCGAAATCCAGTGGCTGCTGGCTGTGGGCGTGACAGCCGCCGCAGTCCGTGCGCACCTCGCCGGGGCGTACCTGGTGCCAGGTCTGGGCCATATTGAGCACCATGCCCCGCCGGTCGAGGGTCTGGAAGGTAAAGGGCACGTCGGCTGGAATCCTGGCCAGGAAGCTGGTGTCGGGGTTGCCCTCGGAGTCGAGCACCGGAGCGCCGGTGCCGTCTGTCTTGCGCAGCGGAATCTCGCCCAACACCCGCAGCCGCTCGCCGGCATGGCTGTCGAACTGACGGCCGTTGTTGGGGCCGTAGCTGCGGTGGGTGTTGGGCTCCATGGCCACTACCCGCACCGCCCAGATCTCGCTGTCGGAGTACTTGCCGGCGTCGGAGCCCTGGGAGCCCCAGTTGCTGCTCTGGCCGTTCTCGGAGGTGTTGAAGGCGTCCAGGCCCTCGAAGTCGTCGGCCCAGGAGGTCACCCAGCCGGGGAAGCTCTCGCGCTTGTAGAAGCTGCTGGTGCCCACCAGGCCGTGGGGGGTGCCGGCGGGAAGCTCGGCGTGCAGGGTGCCGTCGTTGGGCAGCCACGGGATCTCCGCGGGCTGGTCGACGCCGTGGACGTCGCGGTAGGACACCACCGCCCGCGGCCAGGCCTCATTGTAGGCCGGGTCGTTCTTGAGCGTCACCAGGTCGTCGGGGCTCCACACCTCGGCGGCGTCCGGCACCAGGTAGAGGCCGCTGTCGTAGTAGGGCAGAGGCGTTGGCCGGTTCAAGTCGTTGGCCGGGCCTGGCGTCCAGGCTACCAGCAGGTCCCCTTCCGGAGCGCCCGAGGGATGGGTGAACTTGCCGACGCGGGTGACGCCGTCGATACCGATCGGTGCGGCCTCGTCGCCGGCGTGAGTCATGGGGGTGATCGAGGCCATGCCGTAGGGCGTGAAGGGCATCCGGAACGGATAGAGGAAGCCGCCGCCCACGGTCTGGACGATTTCCGGGTTGTCGGCGGGGAAGGCGCCGTGGAAGGCCGGCGAGCCCGGGGGTGGCGCCACGGGCATGCGGTAGAGCGCGCCGAAGCCGTTGTTGTTGAGGTTGTAGTAGTCCTCGACCACCAGGTCGCCGCCCGAGAGCTGGGTCATGAAGTGGAAGGCCTGAGGAGAGCGGAAGGCGCTCACCACCGGCTGCCAGTTACGGCCGTCGGGGTAGATCGCCCAGATGCCCCACAGCCGGCGGTCGCGCAGGCCCTGATCCTCGTGGCTCGAGAACAGGATCCGGCCGTCTCGCAGGATGGTCGGATGCAGGGCGCTCGAGATGGTCATCGGCGCGATCGGGGTGACGTTGGCGCCGTCTCGGTCCATTACGAAGAGCTGCAGGGTGGGGTTGGTGTAGCCCTTCTGGGGCGTGAAACCGTTGCGGTTGGAGGTGAAGGCGACCCGGCCGCCGGGCAGCGGGCAGGGGCCCAGGTTGAGAATGCCGTAGCCCAGGCGGTTGAATTCGGGCGGCGGATCGAGCGGGTTGGTCTCGTCCCAGTTGCCGGCGCCGGTGTTGGGGGTGAACTCACCGTCGGTGAGCTGCTCGATCTGGCGGCTGACGACGTGGATGCGGAACACGTCGGCGCCTTCGTAGGGCAGGTCGCCGCGCTGGTAGTTGAGGCTCTCGGGCCGCAGGTCGTAGAAGTAGCTGTAATAGATCCACTGGCCGTCGAAGGAGACGAAGGGATCAGTCACCGATCCAATGCCGCCGGCCACCAGCACCTCCTCGCTGTCGTCGGGATGCAGCAGCACCAGGTCGGCGCCCGGTTCGGCGCGCGCCGGGTGGAAGATCTCGGGCCAGATGGTGTTCGTGTCGTCGCCGTAGCGCGGCTGGCGCACGTAGACGACGTCGTAGTCGACGGGTTGCGCCGTCGCCGAGGCAGCCATCAACAGGGCCACCAGGGCAATCGAGCACCGCCAGGGGAGGCGTTTGGAGCTGCTCATCTCTCCTCCGAGCCAGTGAAAGGGCGTGGATCAATATATAGAGATACATCGATATATACGTGTCTGTCAAGGAGTCTGGCTCTCCCCCTTTGAAAAAGGGGGAGTTGGAGGGGGATTTCCGCGGCCGTAGGCTGCGGATCCTTTCTTGCGAAGCGGAGAATCCCCCCTCGATCCCCCCTTTTCCAAAGGGGGGAGGTGAGGATCAGGCCGCCCGCTCGGCGACGGCCCTATGTCGCCATCTTGATGTGCCAGGGCTCGTGGCGCACGCCGTAGGGGTTGGTCGGCGTGTAGCGGATCTCGGCGTAGCCCAGGTCGACCAGGCGCTTGTACTCGTCGGTCTCGGCGAAGGCCTCGTTGAAGTTGTCGAGGCCGAAGCCGACCTTGCCGATGTCGAAGTCGCCGATCGCGTGATACGAGTAGCCGGGGGGCGCCAGCGAGCGGGAGGCCTGGGAGAGGTTGCCCTCGGTGGTCACCGCTTTGTCGAGGAACAGCTGGAGCTGCTTGACGACGCCGCGGATGCCGGAGGTCAGAAAGACCTGATCCTCCAGGTCCAGGCGCATCTGCTCGTACTTCTGCTCCGGCTCGCCGCGGAACAGGTAGTGACCGGTGCCGTTGACCTTCACCACCTCGCTGTCGGGGACCTGGGCGGTCATCTCGGCCATCACCTTGTCGCCGTAGAAGCCGTACTCGACGGCGTCGCGGGCGAAGATCTCTTCGAGGAACGTCAGCTCCTCGGCGGTGAAGTCGCCGATCTTGCCGTAGCGGCGACTGACCTTGATCATCGAGTCGAAGCTCAGCAGATTGAAGTGGCCGTGGCCGTAGACCCTCTGCACCCGGCTGAGGTGCTTGGCGGTCGTGCGTAGCAGCTCGAACCGCTCGGGGTCGAGCACGAAGTCGTCGTCGTAGGGACGATCGAAGTCGCGGATCTTCTCGAGGTAGCTGGCCTGCTCCGTCATCGGCACGTCCGGCTCCGGCGGCTCGCGCATGCCGCTGCCCTCGTCGGCGATCGGATCCACCGGCGCGGACTCGGGCCGCTCTGGAATCGGCGGGATCTCGTAGCCCGCGCGCCAGGTCTGTTCGGACAGCCGCCAGCCCAGACGCCCGCCGAGTGCGCACAGCCCACAGTAGGAGATGCTCTTGATCAGGGTTCTGCGGTTCAAGGAGAGTTTTCCGCGAGATCCATGGTTCTCGAAGCCGGATGCTCGGCAACCAGCCGCGATCGGCTACCTGAGTGCTGGCGAAATGGTAGCCGAAAGTCTCTCTTGGAACAAGCGACCGGCGGGCACCTATTCTCCCGGAATGGAGTCGATCTGGAGCCCTCTTAGAACTCCCAGTGCAGCCCGATCAGGCCGGAGGTCAGCCCGTTCGACGTGGTCATCCTGCCGAGCTCTTGATTGAACAAGCTGGGGTACGGCCCCTCCACGTGCTCTCGCGGGACCTTGTAGAACGCCGCGTCGGCCCTGAGCTGCGGGGTGATCTGGTAGCTGACGCCCGCGGTGTAGTGCTGCGAGAACGTCGCCGGCGCGCCCGTGGCGCTGAGGACGACCTCGGCGCGGATCGGGTTGGTGCTGTGGTTGTACCCGGCGCGCAAGGTCCACTTGCTGCCGGCCCGGTACTGGACCCCTGCCTTGTAGACCCAGACGTCGCGCCACCCGAAGGGATTCACGGTCCCTCCGATCCCGGGCGGGTTGTTCGGGTCCGGGGGCACCTGGGGGCTCGGGCCCTGGATCGGGTCATTGGGATCGTAGGTGACGCCACCGGGGCTGCCGAATCCCGAGACCCCGGCGTACTCGATGAACATCACGTCGACGGCGAGGTCGACCTTCGGGCTCGGCTTGAGGCCCACGCCGAGGGTGGCGTTCCAGGGTCCGTCCAGATCGTAGTCGAGCGGGCGGTTGCCACCGAACCTGGCCTCATCCGGACTGGCGAAGGTCGAGACCCAGGTGTACGGGTCGTAGTCCTGCTCCGACGTGTACGACCCGCCGATCGAGAACTTGGGAGACGCGGTGTAGAGAAAGCCCAACTGCACGGCGAACGCCGTCTCGGTGACCAGGTTGGCCCCCTCGGCATAGTAGCGCGTGGGGCTGGGTTCGCCGACGTCATAGATCAGGAAGGGCAGCGGGGCGATCGCCAGCTGTCCCAGGTAGGCGTTCAGCGACGCCCCCAGCGCCAACTTGGGTGTCGCCTGGTAGGCCACCGCGAAGGGGATCCTGGTCACCCGATAGTCCGTGAAGATGCGTCCGAAGCCGCCCCGCGAGGGGACGGCGAACAGAATGGTGTCGGGATCCTCCGGGTAGTCGGTGCGGAAGCCGGCGACCGCGATCAGGCCGAAGCCGACCGCCCACTTGCTGCCCGGTTTGTGCATCGCCCAGCCGATCGTCGGCAGAACGCCGACCTCGTTCGGTGGATCGGTGAGGCCGGTCTCGCCAGCGAAACGGTTGTTGATCCCTCCGCGGGGCGGAGGATCGAGAGGATTGCCATCCGCATCCCGCGACCCCGCATTCAAGAGGGCCGCCCCTTGCGCGCTGAGCACCACCTCGATGGTGATGTCGTCCTCGAAGAACTCGGTGCTGAACGTGATCTCGCTGCCGTCGCACGACGTCAGCAGGGCGGGATTGAACATCAACGCCCCGGCCGGCTCGATCCATAGCCCGGCGCCGGCGCCGGCCATCGAGCTGTTCACCGGTCCGAAGCCGTGCAGCATGTGCCCGTTGCCCGCCCAGACCGGAACCGTAACCATCGCCGCGAACATCGTCGCGAGGCAGCAGCAAATCGCAATTCTCTTCGACATGACCGATCTCCTTTCCCACAGAAACACGCCATCGCCACGCTCTTTTTCCGCCAAGCCGCCGAGATGACCCGGCAAGCTCGACAACGGATTGTCAATCAAGGTGTCAAGGCATAATGAGATCAGCAACGACCGCCCGGGCGGGTCGCCCCTACCCGAATGGGTGGGTGATCACCTCCGGCCGCCGGCCGGGGCGCCTGCTCGTGCGCCCTGATAGGGTCGGATGGATGTCAGAACAGTCAGGCGTTGCCGCTTTTGCGGCGGCGCCGTTCCGCCAGATGGTCGAACAGGCCGCCGAGATGATTTTCTTCGTCGGGGAGGAGGGCGAGGTGGCGTTCGCCAACCGCCGGGCCGAGTCGGCCCTTGGCTTCGGCGAGGGAGAGCTCGTGGGCAGATCTTTCTTGGAGCTGATCGGTGCGGACGACCGCGCCGGCGTCGGCGAGCTGCTCGCCCTGGCGGGTGAGCGCGAGGACCCGGTGGTCTTCAGCGCCGGCATGATCGGCGCCGACGACTCGATTTGCCCCATCGACGCCCGCGCCGCGCCGGTGCTCGAAGACGGCGTCCTCCGAGGCACCATGGTGATGGCCCGGGCCCTCGCCCAGGCCCGCCCCGGGACGATGGTCAAGCGGCGCGCGATGGATCACATCGCCGGCTACGTGCGGGTCGACGCGGAAGGCAGGATCCTCGGTTGCAACCCCGCCTTCCTGCGTATCTTCGGCTTCGACTCCGAGCAGCAGGCCCAGGGCACCGACTTCTGGTCGCTGTGCGCCCCGGCCGAGATCCGTGGTCGGCTGGCGGCAGCCCTGCGAGCGCTCGGTAGCGTCGAGAATTTCGAAATCAAGAGCACCCGACGCGACGGCTCGACCCTCTTCCTGCTACTCAACGTCATCGGCAAGCTCGACGACGAGGGCGACATCGAGAGCATGGAGGCCCAGATCCTCGACGTCAGCCAGAAACACAAGCTCGAGCGACAATTCGGGCGCGCCCAGCGCATGGAGGCCCTGGGCCGCCTGGCCTGCGGCGTGGCGCACGATTTCAACAATCTGCTGACCGGCATCCTGGGCTTTGCCGACATCCTCGAGATGTCGCTCCCCGAAGACTTCGAGTGCAAGTTCGAGGTCGAGGAGATCCGCAAGGCGGGCGAGCGCGGCGCCTCGCTCACCCGTCAGCTGCTCACCTTCGGCCGCGGCAAGGTGGTCGACGTCCAGCTGGTGAACCTGAACGACGTCATCCACGAGATGAATCACCTGCTGAATCAGCTCACCGGCGGCGACATCGACCTGGTGCTCGACCTGTCGCGCGACCTGGCACCGATGGAGATCGACCGCTCCCAGATCGAGCAGGTGATCCTCAACCTGGTGATCAACGCCCGCGACGCCATGGAAGACCACGGCAAGCTGACCCTCGAGACCCTCGACCATCGCGTCGAGCGGCCCTTCGTGCTGCACCACGACAGTGTGCTGCCCGGCAACTACACCATGCTGGCGGTGCGCGACACGGGCTGCGGCATCGACCAGAGCATCATGGACCACCTGTTCGAGCCTTTTTTCACTACCAAGGAGCCGGGGAAGGGTACCGGCATGGGGTTGTCGACGGTCTACGGCATCGTCAAGCAGAACCGGGGCTTCATCTCGGTGTACAACGAGCCGGAGGCCGGCGTCACCTTCAAGGTCTCGTTCCCGAGCGCCGCGCGCCCTGCCTAGCCGCGGCGCGCGCCGGCGGCGGCCAGGCCCCGGGGGCAGGCTACCGGCGCGAGTTCCTGGAGAAGCCCTTCACCCCGACCCAGCTGATCCAGAAGATCCAGTCCCTCACCGCGCCGGCCTGAACCCGCGGCCCATGGAGTTCATTCGCCGCACCCGATTCAGCCGGCGGACGATCTTGGGCGTGTTCCGGAAGTGGTACTGCTCGACCTCGACCGTCATGCCGTCGTCGGGCGAGAAGACCTCCTGCATCGCGGCGAGGCGTCCGTTGCCCTCGAAGGCGATGTAGCCCCCGGGCTCGTGCTCGACGACTTTCATCCACGAGATCGAGGGCAGGTACTCGGCCAGCCGGTCGCAAGTCATCTCGCGGACGACGAGCAGGTCCTGTTTGTGGGCCTCGAGGGTCTTCACCCTCTGCTGGGTCGCCAGCTCCGAGCTCTCCCGATCGAGCCGGTGGACCTGGCGGATCGAGAACAGGGGAACGGTGGTGAGCTCCTTGTGGGTGCGCTTGCGGTGGATGTCGAGCACCACCTTGGTCAGCATGATGTCCTTGGCGTCGAGATCCGAGATCTCGGACTTCTTGCCGACGAGGTAGGAGAAGAACCGTTTGATGCTCTCGACCATGATGGCCGATCTTAACGACGTTGGCGCGGCCCGTTGCGAGCCGCGCCATCCGATCGTGATCGTGCCTACCAACCCGACGTGTCGCCGGACTCGAACCCGTCCTGGAAGATCAGCGGCGGAGAGAGCAGGAAGTCGATGCCGCCGGTGTCGACGCAGGCGGCCACGGGCACCGGGGTGCCGTCGACGATCGGCGTCCAGGGGAGGGGCAGGTTGTCGAAGACTTCGTCGACGCAGCCCAGGGTGTTGGTGGTCGCCACCCGGTAGGTGCCGAGCGGCAGGGCCGGGGTGAGGTAGTCGCCGATCTCGAGCGGCTCGATGAAGTCGCTGGTGATCCAGAAGCCGAGGGGGTCGTAGACGTCGACGCTACCGCAGGCCGGCCCCTGGCCGTCGCAGATCGCGCTGCCGGAGATGGTGCCACCCTGGTCGAGCGCGAAGTCGACGGGGCAGTGGATGCCGCCGAGCGCGACGGGGATCGACGCTCCGTCGGTGAGCTGGCACGACCAGCCGCCGGGGCACGGCACGCCGTCCCAGACCTGGCCCACGTGACAGCCGGTCTCGAATGTGGTGGCGTAGGTGGCACCCGCCGGCAGGCCGATGATCGCGTAGTCGCCGAAGTCGTCGGTCCAGGCGCTGCCGCGATAGTTCCAGCCGGCGTCCCAGAGCTGGACCAGGACCCCCGCGAGCCCGCTGCCGGTCGCCGATTCGGTGACCTGGCCGCACACCGTGCCGCCGACGTCCAGGACGAAGTCGGCGGTCACCTGCCCGGGCTCGGGGGGGAGCGCGATGGGCGTGCCGTCGTTCAGGTCGCACGCCCAGCCTTCGGGGCAGGGGACGTCGTCGTACAGCTCGGGCACGTACTCGCCGCCGTCATTGGCCATGACGGCGTAGTAGGGGCCGGGGAGCAGAGCACAGGAGTCGTATTCCGGGGGAGCGTGTGGGGAGCGGTTCTGCATGCGCCCCCAGCCGCGGTAGTTCCAATCCTCGTCGTAGATGCTCAAGTAGGCGTCCGCGACCGGGTCCGTGGTGGCGCCGTCCGTGACGGTGCCTCCGATCCAGCGTCCGAGGTCGAGGGCGATCGAGACGAGGGTGTTCTGGCCAGCGATCACCGTCACGGGGTCGCCGTCGGTGATCTCGCACTGCTCGCAGACGCACAGGTGGTCGTCGTAGAGCTCCTCGAAGTAGCCCTCGAGGTTGGAGGTACGCACCGTGTAGTCGCCGGCGGGGAAGGCCGGACCATAGGATGTACCGGTGCCGGAGTCGTCGCTGCCGGCAAAGCCGTACCACGTGCCGGCGAGGTCGGACATGTCGAAGCCGACGTTGTCGAGCGGCGCCCCGGTCGCGGCGTCGGTGTAGTAGCCCTCGATGACGCCTCCGAGGTCGAGCGCGAAATCGATCTCGAGCGAACCCGGACCGGTGACCTCGATGGGCGTCGCGCCGCTGTTCTCGAGGTCACAGTACTCGGGGCAGAGGATGTCCGGGTGCGCCTCCCCGATGTAGTAGCCGCTGTCGAGGGCCACCACGTAGTAGGTGCCGGGAAGGATGCCGGTGATCGCGTACTCCCCGGTGACGCCGTCGGTCGCTGCCTGGTCGACGACCTCCCAGTGCGGTTGCATCAGGAAGACAGTGGCGGCGGTCAGTGGGCCTCCAGTGGCCCGGGACACGGTGCCGTGGATCTCGAAACCGGGCCCGCGCGCGGAATCGGCGGGTGCCGGAGCGGGCGTCGGTCGAGCGGCCAGCTCACGGAGCCGGCCGGCGAGCTGGCGGCGCTCGTCCGCCTCGGCTGGCCAGGCGGCCTGCTGGTCGTCCTGGAGTCTGCCGAGACGATCCTCGGCGGTGCCAGGGCCGTCGCCGCCAGCGTTGGTCGCGAAAGCCGCCATCGTGACGGCGAGGACGAGGTGGATCACGAAACTCGGATGCTTTGAGCGAGACATTGGATCTGGTCTCCTTCAGGCCCGAGTCAGGGCAGGTCATGCAGGGCTGGAGAACAGTCGTCCAGCCCGACTCATATAGAGACCTGAACCCTGCCCTGGGCCGGAAGGGTTAGTCTTCTGGCGCCCGGTGGCGAAAGACCGCCCAGGCGGGTAGGGGCGCCCGGGCGCGGGAGTGGGGCCAGCCGAGTCGACTCCCACCCGAGGGGCGTGGGGCGAGCGGTTTCGGCCCGAGGCGTGCGGCCGACACCTGTTGATGTGGCCGGAGCGTCTATGGGGTCGCTAGTCTTCTTCGACCAGCAGTCCCAGCAGATCGGTCGTGGACACCACCCCGACCAGCTCGTTGTCCTCGATCACCAGCATACGGTGGATGTGGTTCCTGAGCATCAAGGATGCGATCTTGGAGACCGGGGCTTCGAGGCCGACGGAGAGCAGCTGGTTGTTCATGATGTCGCGGACGCGCAGGCGATCGTCGCTCATGCGGAAGATCCGGATGCCGTCCTCGCTGGGTCCCGCTTCACGAGCGCGATCGTAGTAGTCGTTGCCGTAGGCGCTCCAGTCGCGCTCGGTGCGCTCGGAGTCCGCGCGTGCCACGTCGACCAGCGACACGACGCCGACCACCGTGCCCTCCGAGCCCTCCACCGGCGCACCGGTGATCTCGTTGTCCAGGAAGAAGCTTGCCAGCTCGCGGACGGGCAGGTCTTCACGTACGGTCATGACGTCCGAAGACATCAGGTCTTTGGCTACAATCGGTCTCATGATGCTCTCCTTTCCGAATCCGGCATCCGGGTTCGGCCGAAAGCGGCCGCGACCCGAAGCAATTATTCGGTTCGCCGCGAGTCCCGCTCAACACTCTTTGGGGCGGCGTCTCGACTACGCAGTGGGGTAGGGCGGCGCCGCGCGCCGGGAATCTCGAAGAAGACCGCCAACCGCTTGAGAAGGAGTCGGAGAATGCCCATCCAGACCGACAGGGACAGCGATCGAGACAGGGCCGCGGACGAAGCCGGGGCACTGAACCGGCGGGAGTTGCTGGGAGCCGCCGCGGTCGGTGGCGCGCTGGTGATCGCCGGAGCCGCTGGCTGCGCGCCGCGCGAGGACGTCGGCTCCGGAGGCGGCTCGGCCGGCGAGAGCGGACGGGCCGCTGCACCAGCTCCGTTCGAGCTCGAGGAGGTGACCATCGCCGAGCTCCAGGAGGGCATGGCCTCGGGCCGATGGAGCGCGGAGAAGGTCACCGAGCTCTACCTGGGCCGTATCGAGCAGATCGACGGCGAGCTACGCTCGGTGATCGAGACCAACCCCGACGCCCTCGACATCGCCCGCGAGCTCGACCAGGAGCGATCGGGCGGCAATCTCCGCGGCCCGCTCCACGGCGTGCCGATCCTGCTCAAGGACAACATCGCCACGGCTGACCGCACCACCACCACCGCCGGCTCCTTGGCGCTCGAAGGCTCGATCCCGGCGGCTGACTCTTTCGTCGCGCGGCGCCTACGCGAGGCCGGGGCGGTGCTGCTGGGCAAGGCGAACCTGTCGGAATGGGCGAACTTCCGTGGCGAGAATTCCTCGAGTGGCTGGAGCGGCCGCGGCGGCCAGTGCGCCAACCCCTTCGCGCTCGATCGCAATCCCTGCGGCTCGAGCTCGGGCTCGGGCGCCGCTACCTCCGGCAACCTGGTGGCCGCGGCCATCGGCACCGAGACCAACGGCTCGGTCGTATGCCCCTCCTCGACATGCGGCGTGGTGGGCATCAAGCCGACGGTCGGCCTCGTCAGCCGCTCACGGATCATCCCGATCTCGCACACCCAGGATACCGCCGGGCCGATGGCGCGCGGCGTCGCCGACGCCGCGGCCGTGCTCGGGGCGCTCACCGGCGTCGACCCCGAGGACGCCGCGACGGCGGCCAGTGACGGCCACGCCCACGTCGACTACACGCGGTTCCTCGACGCCGCCGGCCTGGCCGGCGCGCGCATAGGCGTCGGCCGCGACTTCTTCGGCTTCCACCGCGGCGTCGACGCGCTGATGGCGGCGGCGGTCGAGGAGATGGCGCGCCAGGGGGCCGAGATCGTCGACCCGGCGGACGTCGCCGCCCACCGCGACATCGGCCGGCATTCGTTCCAGGTACTGTTGTACGAGCTCAAGGCCGGCATGAACGCCTACCTGGCGGCGCTCGGCCCCGAGGCGCCGGTGAAGACCCTGGCCGAGATCATCGAGTTCAACGATCAGCACGCGGAAGCCGAGCTGCCGTTCTTCGGCCAGGAGCTGCTGATCCAGGCCGAGGAGAAGGGGCCGCTGACCGAGAAGGAGTACACGGAGGCGCTCGAGACGGCGGGGCGGCTGGCGCGTGCCGACGGCATCGACAAGACCATGGACGAGCACCGGCTCGACGCCATCGTGGCGCCCACCGGCGGCCCCGCCTGGCTGACTGACCATGTCAACGGCGACAACTTCGGCGGCGGCAGCTCGACGGCTGCGGCGGTCGCCGGCTATCCCAACGTCACGGTGCCGGCGGGCTTCGTATCCGGCCTGCCGGTCGGCATCTCGTTCTTCGGCCGCGCCTGGAGCGAGCCGACGCTGCTGAAGATCGCCTACGCCTTCGAGCAGACAACGAAGCACCGCCGGGCGCCGCGGTTCCCAGCGACACTGCCGCTGCCGACGCTGGATCTCGGATGAGCCGAATCCTCGCCTACGAGCGCGAGCCCTACCGCCGCGAGCTCGAGGTCGAGGTGGTCGCCGTCGGCGAGCACGAGGGCCGCGCCTTCGCCGAGCTCGGCGACACCATTCTCTACCCGGAAGGCGGCGGCCAGCCCGCCGACCACGGCCGTCTCGGCGAGGTGGCGGTGGTCGACGTGCGGCGCGCCGGCGATGTCGTCCGCCACTTCGTCGAGCGGCCGGTCGAGGTCGGTCGGGCAGCCCTGGCGCTCGACTGGCGACGCCGATTCGACCACATGCAGCAACACACGGCCCAGCATCTGTTGACGGCGGTCGCGGCCGATCGGTTCGGTTGGCAGACCACGTCGTTCCATCTCTCGAGCGAAGTCTGCGACATCGAGCTCGATGCCGGCAACCTGGCGGCGACCGACCTGGCGGCGCTCGAAGAGGCGGTCAACGCCGAGGTGCGGGCGGCGCGTCCGGTCACCGCCCGGCGGGTCGAGCCGGAGGAGCTGGTGGGGCTCGGAGTCCGCAGCCGCGGGCTGCCCGCCGGTCACCGCGGCAGCGTCCGCCTGGTCGAGATCGAGGGCCTCGACCGCAACACCTGCGGCGGCACCCATCTCGCGTCGACCGCGGAGATCGAGTGCGTCAAGTTGCTCGACGTCGAGCCAAAGCGCGGCGGCAGCGTGCTGCGCTGGGTGGCGGGCATGCGCGTGCGCCGCCGGCTGGCGGAATGGGAGGCGCGCGGCGGCGAGCTGCGGCGGACGCTCGGCTGCGCCGACGAAGAGCTGGCCGGCATCGCGGCGCTCAAGCTCGATCAGCTGCAGGCGGCGTCGCGGCACGCCCGAGCGCTCGAAGGCCGGCTGGCCGAAGCCGTGGCCGAGGGCCTTGCGGCGCGCTCCGAGCCGGTCGTCGACGCCCACTTCGACGATGCCGATGCCGGCTTCCTGCAGCAGATCGCGCGCCGCTTCAGCGCCTCGGATCATCCCGGCGTGGCGCTGCTCACCGCGACCGGCGGGAAGGGCGCCTTTTTCGTCGTCGCCGGCGGCGGCGGCGGCGAGGCCGACGTGCAGGCGGCTGGTCGCCGGGTGGCCGAGGCGCTCGACGCTCGCGGCGGCGGCTCGGGCCGCATCTTCCAGGGAAAGGTGCAGGGCACGGCAACGTCGCCGGCCGGCCGCGAGGCCGCGCTCGAGGTCCTCGCGGCCGCTCTGTCATGAGAACCACGAAGACGATACCGGCTCTCGCCCTGCTGGCCGCCACGCTGTTGGCCTCGGGCGCGAGCGCGCACGAAATGCGCCCCGGCTACCTCGAAATTCGCGAGGTCGCGGAATCCGAGCCTCCGACCTACAACGTGCTGTGGAAGGTCCCGGCCCGCGGCGAGAGCGCGCGCCTGGGCCTCTACCTGCGCTTCGCCGACGACGTGGAGATCGTGCGGGAGCCGGTGGGCGCCTTCGTCGGCGGCGCCCACGTGCAGCGCATGCGCATCCGCCGCGAGGGCGGGCTCGACGGCACGGCGGTGACCATCGACGGGCTCGAGCACACCTTCACCGACGTCCTGCTGCGCCTCGAGCGGGCCGACGGCACGGAGCTCACCCACCGCCTGACGCCCGAGGCGCCGAGCGTGATGATCGAAGCCGAGCCCGGTCTCGGTTCCGTCGCCTGGACCTACTTCGTGCTCGGCGTCGAGCACATCCTGGGCGGCATCGACCACCTGCTCTTCGTGCTGGCGCTGCTGCTGGTGGTGGCCGGCTGGCGCAAGCTGGTGGTCACCGTCACCGCCTTCACCGTCGCCCATTCGATCACCCTGGCGCTCGCCACTCTCGGCTTCGTGAACGTGCCCGGACCGCCGGTGGAAGCGGTGATCGCGCTGTCGATCGTGTTCGTGGCCGCCGAGATCGTCCACGGCCGCCACGGCGGTGCCACCTTTGTCTCCCGTCGGGAGAACCCAGGACTCACCGCGCGCGCGCCCTGGATCGTCGCCTTCACCTTCGGCCTGCTGCACGGCTTCGGCTTCGCCGGCGCGCTGTCCGACATCGGGCTGCCGCAGACCGCCATTCCGCTGGCGCTGCTGACGTTCAACGTCGGCGTCGAGGCCGGCCAACTGCTGTTCATCGGCGCCTTACTCGTGGTCTGGGCGGCTGTCCGGAACATCCGCCTGACTTTGGCAAACTGGGCCTGGGATCTGCCGCCCTACGCCATTGGCAGCGTTGCAGCGTTCTGGATGATCGAACGGGTCGCGGGATTCTGGTAACGAAACGAGCTCGGGCCGACTACATGATGAAGATGTAGGACCCGTCGGCCGGCCGCGAGGACATAGGAAACGGGCCCGCCGGCCGGAAGGCCGGCGGGCCCGCGGGAAGAAGGTGAACGATCAGGCGGTCGTCTCCTCGGACGCCGCCGCTTCGTCTGTCGGGGCGGTCTCGGGCACCTCGCCCTCGAGCACAGTGCCCTCGGCCGCCACCTCGCTCTCAGGTGCAGTGCTCTCGGGTGCCGCGTCGGCCTGGGCTTCGGCGGCCTCCTTGGCCTCTTGCTCCTCGAGCTTGCGGATCACCCGCTGGAGCACCGGCCGGAAGCGCGCCGCCAGGTCGTCGCGGCCGGCCAGGCGGAAGATGCCCTGCGCCATGCGCACGATCGCCCGGACCGCGGCGTCGAACTCCGCGACCTTGAGGCGTCGACGCGAGCGCACGTCGCCGCTCTTGCGACGGCCGTGGCGCCGGGCGCCCACGAATCGGCCCAGCTCACCGAGCTCGGGTTCGAGCTCGCTGGCCAGCTGGGCCGGCGTGAGAGCGCCCTCGCCCGCCGACAGCACCGGGGTCAGCGCGCTCTCGGGATTGCGCAGCGCCCGGCCCACGTCGCGGGCTCTCTGGTGCAGCCGCACCGGGTAGCGGGGGAGCTTCCCCTCGAGCCCGACGCGCGCCAGGCTGTCCTTGCCGAACACGCCGCGACAGGTGTCGCGGACGTAGCCCAGCTTGGTGAGCAGCGCGGTGGTCGCTTTCCCGATCTCGGCGCTGACGGTGACGTCGGCACCGCTCTGATCGACGACGTCGCCGTCGATACCGTCGAGCTGCTGGCGCTGCCAGGCCACGCTGCGGCGCAGCAGCTCCAGTTGAAAGCGGATGTCGGGCGCGGTCTCGCCCTCCTCGATCACCGGCTCGAAGAACCGGTCGTAGCCCTCGGCGACGTCGCCGAGGTACTCCTCGATCCCGGCCTCGAGACTGAGGGCGAGATCGTTACGGACGGTGGTCATTTCTGATGTCTTGATTGCCATTACACGGGTCTCCTGAGTTGTTTGGTGCGAATCGGTCTGTTCGTACTCATGCGTGTCTCCTGGTTTGCTTGTTGAGAAGTGGTTTGATGTTGCTCATGGCGAAGGTCCTCATTCGGTCGTGAAGGTGTTGGCGGCGTCCCGCCGGGCTCTGCGTCGCAGGCCTCGCTGCGACGTGAAAAAGGGTACGCCGAGATCGCCCCTGACCCCCTCTTCAAAACACCGGACAAAAAACACGAAAACCGGACACTTTCTGAAATGGAGACGTCTTCAAAACACCGGACATTTTCCCCAAGCCCTTTGTTCGCAGTGGCTTGCAGCGGCATGACGGAAGCGCGCGACCGTCAGGGTCGCGTAGAAAGTGTCCGGTGTTTTCGGGCGATTTCGCGGACCGGATGGACCACCGCGACGAGATCCGCACCTGATCGAGCGGTCGCCGGGCAGTCGTGATCCGGCCTCCGACCGTCGGTTGTCTTGGCAGCGCCAGCCCGCTAGCCTTGCCCCCGGCGGCCATCGCGGGGCCTGAAGTCGGGTCCCCTCTCCACGCCAGACATTTCTGATGAAGAGAATCGCGCGCAACGGCCCCTGCCCCTGCGGCAGCGGCAAGAAGTACAAGCACTGCTGTGTCGGCAAGGGCCGGCCGGAGGGTGTCGGCCGAGGTCCCAGACTGCGTCCGGGGCGCCATCCTGTGTACCCCTGCCTCACACAGGACATTCCGGGTGCCGCCGCCGGACCCCTGGCCCTCGACTGGCTCTACGAGCACCACGAGGAGGCCGCGGTGGCCGCCTACGCGGAGACCTACTTCGCCGGCCTCGGGAGGGCGCAGGCGGAGACGCTGGCCGCCGCGCCGGGCGAGCTCTTCACCTTGATCGACTGCAACGGCAAAGAGCTGCTGCTCGCCGAAGGCGAGATCGAAGTCGACGGCGTCACGCGGAGCTGCATCGATCTGGTCCTCGGCTCGGGCGGGCCGCCGCTCGACGACGAGCAGCGCCAGTACCTCGAGGCCCTCGGCGGCCGGCACATGAGCTTCTACCGGGTGGAGAAATCCAGGCGCGACCGCGGTCTCGCCCTGCGCGACCTGGTCGACGACTCCGAGCCCGTGCGCTGGATCGAAGCCCGCGAGCTTTCCAGGGGCCGGTTCCGCAAGCCGGGGAAGGTGTTCGGCGCGCGGCTCCTGCCGGGAACGCCCTGGAAGGCGAGCGGCGCGTTCTACGCCACCCAGGAGCCGCATACCAGCTACCTGCTCGAGCGCATCCGCGCCGAGCTCGCCGAGAACACCGACCCCGGCAGGGTGCGGCGGATCCACAGCCAGTACATCGTCCTCGGGTGGCTGACCGGGACAGCCATGGCGATGACGAGCTATCCCACGGGCGGGAAGCCGGGCTCGCCGGGCTCCGGATAGAGCACCGGGGCCGGCAGGCCGAGCGGCAGGAGGTCGCCCGATCGGCCCTGCCGTGAGCTGCTACACTCGGAGGTCGATGCGCACCGATCCTGGCGACAAGACGGTTGCCGGCCCCCGGGCGCAACCCGCGAAAGGCTTTGACGAATTTTTCACCGGCGGGCGGCCACCCGCGCCGGCGTCGTTCGATTTTTCTGGCGCCCGTTTCCGGCCCGCGCGCGCGTGTTTCGATTTTCCCCACCCCCGGCCACCGACCCGCGCGGGCGGTGTCCGATTTTTCCCGGCACGGGCAGCGCGAATCGAAGGACCTCCGGCGCCGGGAAGTGACGGCCGATCGGCGTCCGGTCGTTCGTTGGCGGCGCCGAGAGCGCTCGATCCGCGTAGCGTCGCGCGGTGGCGCCGGCGCGAGGCGAGCGATCGGCGATTCCTCGGCCGTCGGCGGCGCCGAGGGCTTCTCTTCCGGTGTCAGGGCCTCGGCCGGCGAGCGTCGACACCGCGACCTTCGGCGTCGCCGGAGCTGCTTCCCAGACCGGCAGGTCGGCCATCGCCCGCGCCACCAGGTCGGGGTAGAGGTCGACCGGCTTCTCCTTCGGCGGCCGGCCGCGGCGACCGGTCCAGGGCCGTACCGCGTCCGCCAGGGAGAAGAGCCCGCCGGCGTCGAGGACGGCCTCCAGCCGGTGGGCGGTTGCCTTCAGGCTCCGGTCGAAGGCCGCCGTCGCCCGCTGCCTGA
>JAAELT010000058.1 GCA_024226315.1 bacterium
CCGCTCCGGGTTGGGCAGGTCGACCCGAGCCCGAACGGTGCGGCTCGCCGGGTCGACCTGGTCCGCGACGTAGGCCAGCTCGCCGGCGAAGCTCTCGCCAGGCCAGGCGTCGAATCGGACCTCGACCCGTGCCCCCACCGCGACCCGGGAGAGGTCTCGCTCGTAGAGATCGATCCACAGCCAGACTTGCGACAGGTCGGCGAGAGTGAAGAGGGTTTCCTGCGGGGAAACCAGCTCGCCGACCGTCGCCTCCCGACTCACGACCCGGCTCGCGAAAGGAGCCCGTACCGAGACCAGGGAGGACTCGGGATCGTCCCAGGACAGGCCCTCGATCGCCTGGCCAGACAGGCCGAGCAGGCGGAGCATCTCCCGGGCGACGGCGAGATCGGCGGTAGATTCCCGGGCCGCTGCCTCGGCCTCAAGCACCCCCTGCTCCGAGGAGATCCGATCTTTGAAGAGGGCCTGCTCCCGCTCGAAGCGGCGCTGCGCTACCTCGTGGCGCGCCCGGGCTCGGAGAAAGGCAGCCCGCGCCTCGCCGAGCTCGGTCGAGTCGAGCACGGCGAGCTGCTCGCCGGCTGCGACCGCGGCCCCGAGCGTCCCGGGAACGCGCACGAGACGGCCAGTGACCCGGGGGGCAACGTGCGCCAATCGCTCCTCGTCGAATCCGAGGGTCCCGGTAGTGGTTCTCCGGCCAGTGAAAGAGCGCCAGGCCACGGGCTCGGTGCGTAGTCCGATCCGCTCGATGGCTTCCGGCCCGAGCTCGACCACCCCTTCGTCTCCATGCTCGTCGTGGCCGTGCTCGTCCTCGGCCTCTCTTGCGGGCGCGTCGTGCTCAGCGGTCTCGTTCTCGCGATGCCCGTCGTCATGGTCGGCCCTTCTCGAGCAGCTCGTGCTCAGCAGGGCGAGGAGAAGAGCGAGGCTCCAAATCTGGATTCGAGTGGCTCGGTTCATCGTTCGATCTCCTCGTTTGTCGGTTTCCCGAAGAGGTCGAGGCCGGGCAACCATCCTCCGGTGGCTGTGGCGAGATCCAGGGCGGCTTCGACGAAGGCCTGCGCGACGGCGCCCAAGATCTCGATCCGGGCCTGCCGCGGGCTCTGAGCGGGCTGCGGTCAGAGCGGCCTCACCTGCCGCTCGACGCTCGCCCCGCTGGCCTCCGATCTCGAGCCGCTGGGAGATACCGATTCCCCGGTCGGTCGTCGAGCCTTCGGGTCAGCAGACGCAGAGGGCGCAGTCGAGCCCGCAGCAATCGACGCCACCGTCCTCCTCACAGTCGGTCGGAACTGCCAGGAGCGGCAGAGCCAAACCGGCGACTGTCGTCGCGACGACGACGAGAACGAGAGCCGGAGGAACCTTCATCGGCGACGATTGTAACACGGAACATGCGACGACACATTCTCGTCGAGCAGAATGGCGTCGAAGAAGAGCCCGCTGCGGGCGATGGCCGAATCTTCGCCGGCCAGGGCGACGCGGAAGAGCTCGCTCCGCAAGTCGGGAACGATCTCGTTGCCAGACTGATCTGGACCAAGGCGGAAATCGCGAACAGCCGTGCAGATCATGCCCAGGCGGAGAGAAGCTACGGCGAGGCGCTGGAAATCTATCGCCTCGTGTCGCCCATCGATGCCGCCCTCGCGGCCGTGCAGCTCTCGCGGGCACAGATTCGGCTGGGCAAGCTCGGCGAGGCACGCGAGACGACGGTGGCCATGTCATCGCTACTTGGCCCGTTGCAGAAGAATCGAGTCATCAGCGCGGCCCTGATGCGCCTCATCCGCATCGTTCTCGAGGGCGGCAGGATCGCGGACGGGATGTACGAGCGCGAGGCGCGGGAGATCAGGCGAGAGAGGGCGCGACTGGAGCGCCGCCCCCTCGACAGAGCCTAGCCGTTGGGATCACCCCACGCCCATCCCCGCCTGGATGCGGGTCTGCATCTTCATCGCGCAACCTCCTTCGGGCAGGGGAGATCGGCACCGGCGGGAATGCCAGCGCCGAGAGGGTTGCCCTGCCTCCAGGCCCGTATGCTATCCCCGCGGCCGGTCCAGATCAGACCGTGACCCGGCGGGCTTCAACTAACCGTTGGGATCACCGAACGGGCGCGCCGCCGCGGCGCTGCACGGACTTTGAGCCGAATCCCCCGCCGTCCGGCGCGTTTCTGGGCCGATCAGCGGGACTTCCCACCGCTCGGCGCCCTCGTGGCGGCAGCCGGCAAAGAATTCTCGTCGTTCGTCCTCTTCAAATGGGCGAGAGTGGGATTTCCCGCGCTTCGAGCCGTTTCCGGGAGCCGATCGACGGATCTGCGGCCGGAGGCAGGTCGCAGTTCCCTGCTGGTAGCATGGCCGCGGGCTCAGGGAAGAAGGCGTGGCGGGAGTGGCGCAAGGAGTCGACTGAGAAACTGGACCTCGGCGGCGAGGACCTGACCTACCTATCCCTCGGCGGGGCCACCGGGCCTCGGGGTAGTGGAGACGGACATGTCGGATGAAGTATGGGCCAGGGTCGACGATCACTTCGCTTCGCTTCGCGATCCAGATCCCGTCCTCGGCGCGGTTCTGAGCCGGTCGGCAAAGGCCGGCCTACCGGACATCAGCGTCTCGCCGGAGCACGGCAGGCTCCTCACTCTTCTGGCCCGCGGCATCAAGGCCCGGGCCATCCTCGAAATCGGGACGCTGGGTGGCTACAGCGCCGTCTGTCTGGCCAGGGCACTTCCCCGTGGCGGTCGCCTGGTGACGCTCGAAGCGGAGACCGACCATGCGCGTGTGGCGCGCGAGAACATCGCGGCAGCCGGCCTGAGCGACCGTATCGCCGTGGTCGTCGGACCGGCATCGAGCACGCTGCCTCGCCTGGAGACCAAGTATCCAGGGGGCTTCGACTTCATCTTCATCGACGCGGACAAGGAAGGGTATCCGGATTACTGGCAGTGGTCCCTGCGGTTGTCTCACCCGGGCACGATGATCGTCGCGGACAACGTGGTGCGCGACGGCGCGGTGGCCGATCCCTCCAGCGAGGATCCGCGGGTCCACGGAGCTCGCCGATACCTGGAGTTGGTCGCGGCCGAGGCCGGAGCCCTCGATGCCACAGTGCAAACCGTCGGCACCAAGGGCTACGACGGGTTTTCGATGGCCGTCGTCACCGGGGCCTCCTGCGCCGGGGGCAGGGTTACGTGATCAAGATCGTCTCCGGGTTCTACGACAACCCCCGGAAGGGGCTGCCGTCCTCCAACGGCATGATGCTGGTCTTCGACCAGCAGACCGACGAGCCGTCGGCCGTGCTGGGCGGGCGACCGATTGCACCGCGGTGATGGTTTGGGGGCGCGGCGACGCCCAGCTCGACAGCTACCGTCGAGACATGTCGGCACAGAGGCTGGTTGACAAGGGATTCTCGGCGTCGGTACGCTCGTTCTCTCGCCGGAGATCCCGAGCCGCGGAGGCTCCCGAATCGTTCCAGAGAGCGGAAGATTGAATCGAAACCTCGCCGTTTGGATGAGGCGGCTGCGCTCCCTCAGCCGGCAAGATGTGTGGCTGCTGCTCCGCATCACGGGGATCCTGCTGATCTTGCCGCCTCTCTTGCGGTGGTTCTCTCTGCCTCGGGTCATGAAGCTCCTGGACCCGGGGTTGGGGGCGGCGTCGGGCCGCGGCTCGAGTCCTTCCCGCATGATCCAGCTCACCCAGCGCCTGCTCGATCAGAACATCGGCGTCTTTCGCGACACTTGCCTCAAGCGGTCACTCGTCCTCTTTCGCCTGCTCAGGCGAGCCGGTCATCCAGCGGTCATCCGTTTCGGCGTCGCCAAGGATGGCGAAGACGTTACGGGGCACAGCTGGCTCGAGCAATCGGGAGAGCTGATCGCCGAGAAGAGCGACCCCTATGAATCATTCGCGGTCATCTACTCCTATCCGAGTACGGCGGCCCGGAAATGAGTAGCTCCCCTCCGTTCCACCAGCGGTTCTTCCGTTTTTCAGGAGTGGACGTTCGGGTACGATCAGACCATCCGCTTGTCGCCCGCGGCCTCGACAACCTCTTCTCCTACTTCGGGCTCACGGCGTCGGCCACGGCGCCCGACGTCTGCCCGGTGGCTCTCGACGTGCTGACCTCCGAGCCGGCGCTTTCCATACCCTCCGCCGCCAGCCAGGAGGCCCGCTTCGGCGGCGTGAGGATATGGTCGGCCGGGCGGGAGCTCTACCTCGGCGCCGGTGCCTCGGTTGTCCGCCTCGATCCCCGCTCCGGCAACGGGGTAGTGGCCATCGGATCTTCACCAAGGGTCCGGTCGGAGAACCTCGGGGACGATCCTGCGACTCTGGTCATCCTCGCCCTGACGCTTCTGCTCCGCCATCGCGATCTGTACGGCCTACACGCCGGCGCCCTGGCCTGGGAGGGCACCGGCTGCCTGTTCGTCGCGGACGGCAGATGTGGAAAATCGACCATGGCACTCAACCTGGTGCAGCAGGGTTGGGATTATGTCTCCGACGACTTCGTCTTGCTCCGGCCCTCCGGCAACCGAGTCGAGGCCGTCGCGCTGCGCCGGAACATCTGCGTCGGCCGAAAAGCGACGCGAGACTACCCCGGGCTCCTCGGTCGCTGGAGGGACCGCCCTTTTCCCGGAGACACCAAGCGCTGGCTGGAGATGAGCTCGCTCTACCCTCGGCAGGTCAAGGACTCCTGCGTTCCCACGGTCCTGGTGTTTCCAGAGATCATCAGCGGGCCACGCAGTCGACTGAGACCCCTGACCGACAAGGCCGAGATCCTGGGCCGGCTGATGCAGCAGAGCCAGCTGCTCGTGCTGGAGTCGGAGATGTCGTCCCGGCACCTCGACGTGCTCAAGCGTCTTCTCCTCCAGAGCAGGTGCTACCAGCTGCTCGCGGGGCGCGATCTCAAGGAGCCATCGCCTCTGATCTCGGAGCTGCTCTCGCCCCTGCTCTCCGCGTGCCGGCCCCACACGCCGTGATGGCGCCGGTCCGGGACCCCAACCAGGAAACGCGTACAATCCACCAACCCGGACCCACTACCAGCCCGCTTCGGCTCTTGACACGCTCGCCCCGTTCGGACTAGCCTGTACCTAGCTGTAGTAGAGATCGTCGCGAGGGGTTTGTGCGTCTCCAAGGCCGCCAACGACTGCCGATCGACGCAGACAGCAAGACGACGAATCCAGGGAGACATGGCATGCCAGAAGATGCGATTCGGAAAGAGTCTCGAGAGCACGAAGCTGAGCAGGGCCAGCGCGATGAGCAGGCCGAGACGGTCAAGAGGTTCGTGAAGCCCACGCTGACGCGTCATGAGAGCCTGCCCACGGTGACGGCGGGCGCCGTCGTCGGCGGCGGATCTCCATAGGCTGGTCAGAGACTCTGACCTGAGGGACCGGTGGGGCTCGCAGTGACGAGTCGAGGTCTCCCGGCGCGTACCCGCTCCGACGCCCGTAAGCTCATCTTCGAGCTGACCAACCTCTGCAACTTCAGCTGCGTCCACTGCATCCGTGACGAGGACGGTCCCAAGCACTACCTGGGCCTCGAGATCATCGAGAAGGTGTTGCGGGAGGCCGGCGCCTACCGTAGTTTCCATCTCGTCTACTTCACCGGCGGCGAGCCGACCGTCCATCCTCGATTTGCCGACATCATCGAGCGGGTCGTGGGGCACGACTACTCCTACGGCTTCGTGACCAACGGCTGGAATTTCGACAAGATCTTGCGCCGGATCGAGCCGTTCAAGGAACATCTCCACGCCGTCAACTTGAGTCTCGACGGAGCCCGCGAGGAGACCCATGATGCCCTGCGCCGCCGGCCCGGCTCCTTCCGCCGGGTGATGCAGGCCGTCAGTCTCTGCCGGTTCCACCGGCTCTCGGCCCACATCAACATGGTGGTGACCACCGCCAACCGGTCGGAGGTCGAGGAAATGGCGCTCCTCGCCGGCCGTCTGGGATGCGAGACCCTGAATTACGTCCACTGCCAGCCCACGCCCGACGCTCTGGCCGCCGGCCTGGTGTTGAGCCCCCGGGAGCGGCGTCGGGTCGAGGCAGAGATTGGCGATCTCCAGAAGACGTTCCAGCTGGAGATCGTGCTCGCCGGCGACCACTACCAGGAATCGCTCTTCTATCAGTGTCCCCAGCTGCAGATGCGGGAGCTCAACATCGACTACCGGGGTTTCTTGACCGCTTGCTGTATGCTCTCGAACTATCGCGGCGGCGCTCCGGACACCGACGTGGTGGCCGATCTCAACGAGGTGAGCCTGTTCGAGGCGCACCGCCGGCTGGTCGCCAGGTTCGCCGAGCTCAACGCGGAAAAGATCGATCGTCTGGCCACCGTCGACGCGACCGAAACCGATCATTTCATCTGCAGCCACTGCCTCCAGCACTACCAGAAGCTGGCGGAACCGGAGCGCACGTCGCACCCGGCTCTGGTCCAGATCGGAACGCCTTGAAGGAGCTCGAGAAGTGCCACCGGAACGTCTCTTCAGACCCCATCCCAATATCGTGTTCACCCGCCTCGATGCCACGCAATCGGCCCTGCTGCATCTGGACACCAAACGTTACTACTCGGTCAATGAGACCGGCGCCATGATCTGGGAAATGCTGGAGGGTGAATCGAGCCCAGAGGCGATCGCGGCGGAGATCTCCAAGGAGTACGATCTCGGGGAGGACGAGGCTCTGCCCTATGTCCTGGAGTTCCTGGGAGAGCTCGACGAAGAGGGTCTCGTTCGATAGCATCCCCGCCGGAATCCCTCGCGGCTCCGCGGAATCATCGATCGCTCCCCAGCGGGCCGCCGGCGGCGGGGCCGGCCGCCGCGATCCGCTGCTCGATCTCCTCTACCGAGAGATGTAGCTGGGCGACGTATTTGGCATAGACCCGCGGATCGAGCTTCTCCCTCAATTCCTTGAAGAGCTGGGCGAGCTCCCGGCCGTAGCCCCTCGTCACGGCGATCTCGTCGGCGGCCCGCTCGCATTCGATCCGGTATCGCCTGCTCTTGCCGAAGTAGCGGCGGGTGGAGAGGAGCCGCGCCAGGAGCCCTCTTCGCCGATAGTCGATCTGGTGCGCCAGCTCATGGGCCATCATTCCCCTGAGCGCCCCTTCCGAGAACCCGAGCGCCCGAACCCGCTGCGGATCGTAGTGGATCCTGCCCGTGATCGGATCGCTCCACATGAGTGCTCGCTTCCTCTTCGGGACGAGTCTCGATCCCAGCTCGGGGAAGGACTCCCGCACCTCGAGGAAGATCTCCTCGAGATCGGGGTGCTCGATCGCGCGCGCATGGCGCTCGGAGAGCTTCCGGGTCATCTCGACCTTCAGCGATTCGAAGTCGAGCGACTTCCAGAACTCGAGCGCCGCGTCGTTACGGGTCATCACCTGGAGATCGACACGCTCCGCACCGAGCTCCGCGAGCAGGTCCAGCGCCCTCCGGGCCAACGCGGTCGCGATGCCCTGGCCGCGCATCTCCTCGACCACGTAGCAATGCTGAATGAACCCGCGGCGAATCGGCACGAAGATGCCGCCGGTCGCGCCCCGACGGGTCAAGCGCGCGAGCCTCGCGAGCACTCCCCGGATCTTTCTCCTCACGCGCTCGGCCGGTCCGGGTCCCGGCCTCCCCGCTGCCGGGAGCCCCTTCAGGGTACCCGCCAGCAGGCCGACGATGCGGGAGCCCTCCGGTCCCGCGACCTCGCTCACCAGAAGGAAATGGTCCACACTCGCTACGGTGTTGCTGACGTATCGAACCCAGTCGAACCCGGGCCTGACCACGACGCGTTCGTCCAGCCGCTCGTGGAGGCTCAACTCCTCCCGGTACAGGTGAGCCAAGGCCTCCACATCGGCGAACCCCGCCTCCCGGATCACCGGGCGCGGCTCGCCGGGGCCGGCGGGATCGGAACGCGGCATCCTGTCATACTAGTATACGTTGTCCGCCGGGGAAGCTCTACCCAAGGTCCAGCGAGAGGCGCGTCATCCCGGCGACAAGGGAAGGTTCGAGAATGGCGACCTCGGCGCCATCGGTGAAGACGCGCGCCGCCTCCGGACAGAAGAACCCGCCCGGCGTGCCGCCGGGCGGGCGGGAATATTGGCTACCTGATGCAGTGGCTCGAGGCTACTTCCACAAGGTCCCCACGACGTCATACCAGACTTCGAACGCCCCGCAGCCGTCGACCTCGACGCTGACCGCGATCCCGCAGTGTTGCATCAAATCAAACTCGTAGCCATCCGCGGCGGGTCGCTGGGCGCAAACGATCTCGTGAGTGGCGGACACGGCGCTGCCGTGAAGATGCCCACCCGAGTACGGGACCAGTTCGAAGCCATACTTCTGCCCCGCGGTCGGAATCACCATCATCCCGTCGGTCTGGGGCTGGAAGCACAGGCAGAAGAAGAGGATCTCGCCTCTGGTTTTGTCCTCGGGATCGGGGCAGTTGTTACAGGTCGGACACACTGTGCTCTGCCCGGCGATCTTGTGGATCTGGAGGTCGGCATTGCAGTTGCCCCAAGTACCCGGGCCGCCGGCCTTGTTCGGGATGTAGTCGCCGAGTAACTCGGTGTAGGTGACGCCGGTCTCCTGATCCACCGCGATCCTCAAGGTCGCCAGCTTGGTCGGCTTGGCCAGGTCACGGGTATCAGACGCCGTCGCTGCCACCAGCGGGTAGGAGATCAGTAACCCCAGCGCGATCGTGAAACCAACTTTCTTCAACATCTGACTGCCTCCTTCCAAAAAAGAGATATCGAGACGCCCTAAGTAAACGCCTCGTCGACTCTTGCCCTTCGGCAGCTCGGCGATCTTGAGCCCTTCGCGATGAAAAGCCGTCGCGGAGGAGGCGAGGATCCGTGGCTTTGCGGCACCGGCTTTCGCCGGCTTTGCCTTTATCGAGGCGCTCCTGAACTTGCCTTTCGGCAGCCCGGCGATCTTGGACCCTTCGTGGCGAGAGACCGTCGCGGAGGAGCGAGGATCCGTGGCTTTGCGGCACCGGCTTTCGCCGGCTTTGCCCTTCTCGAGGCGTTAGCTATGATAGGACATCGCGCTAGGCCGGAAGAACACCCGGGCGGGTAGTCTGCCCGGCCCCCCAACGGGGTGGGACACGGGACAGTCACCTCCAGCCGGAGCCGAGCTCTTGCCTCGATGAACCTTCCGCCGCCGCCGTCGATGTCAGTTCTGCCTCCGGAGGCCGAACTGCTGGTGTGCTGTACCCGGACCGTTCTGGATCCGGCGCGGGCAGCGCGGATCGACCGCCTGCTGGCGGGGAGTCTGGACTGGGATCTCGTGCTGCGGTGGGCGCAGTGGCACCGCGTCACGCCGCTCCTCGCTCGCAGCCTCAGGGCGATCCGACCGGAGGCCGTCCCGGCCCCGGTCTCAGAACGGCTCGAAACCCGCCGTCATGCCAGCGCCCGCCACAACCTGCTGCTGACCGGCGAGCTCTTGGAGCTCTTGGCGGCTTTCGAGGCCCGCGGCATCACGGCATTGCCCTACAAGGGCCCCGCCCTGGCCGGCGCTCTCTACGACAACCTCGCCCTGCGCGAGTTCGACGACCTGGATATCCTGGTGCGCGTGTCGGACCGTCAGGCGGCGGTGGAACGACTGCTTGCGCGAGGCTACCAGCCGATGGTTCCGGGCGACGGGCGGAGCGCCGCCGCGCTCGTCGAGGCGCGGCGCCGTCAACACAATGTGCAGTTGGTCCACCCCGAGAGGGAGGTGAAGCTCGAGCTGCACTGGAGCATCTCTTCCTTCTACCCGCTCCCGGTCGACCGGCTCTTCGAGCGCCGGGACACGGTGAGCCTCGCCGGCAAGACGGTACCCCACTTCCATCCGGAGGACCTGCTGCTGCTGCTCTGCGTCCACGGCGCCAAGCACTTCTGGAAGCGCCTGCAGTGGATCTGCGACCTCGCCGAGCTGTGCCGGGTTCATCGCGATCTGGGCTGGGCGCGGATGATCGCGGAAGCGCGGGCGGCGGGCGGCGAGCGGATGGTCGGCCTCGGCCTGCGCATGGCGCGCGACGTCCTGGGCCAGGAGCTACCCAGGGAGATCCCGGACAGCACGGTCGGCGACCCCGCGGTGGCGCGGCTGGCTGTGCAGGCGCGCTCGGGGCTCTTCCGGCCGGAAGAACCCCTGGAGGGGACTTTCGAGCAGGTCGCGTTCTATCTCGGAATGCGTGAGCGGATGAGGGACAGGATCCGCTACTCGCTGCATCTGCTCCGAGGCCGCCTGACGCCGACCGCCGAGGACCGGGCTCTGGTGCCGCTGCCGCGGCCCCTGTCGTTTCTCTACTATCTGTTGCGGCCCGTGAGGTTGACCCTGCTCTACGGCATCACTTATCTGCGGTGGCTAGCGGGCAGACGGTAGCTCGCGCCATGGATCGGCTCCGGCGCAGCTGCTGGTAGCATTACCGCAGCCGGACGAAACGGCGTCTTGCGAGAGGAACAGCGCTCTGTAGGACCTGGTGAGCTGTGTAACGATACGGACCGATGCAAGTTATCGAGCTGCCACAGATCCGTGAAGCCCTGAAGGGGATCGACGTGCTCGAAGAGGTGGCGGCGGGCTTCGTCGCCTACTCGCGAGGCGAGGCGGTGGTGCCGCCGGTCGGTGAGCTGACGTTCGAGGACCCGCCGGGCGACGTGCACATCAAGTACGGCTACCTGCGCCGGGGGCAGGGCTACGTGATCAAGATCGCCTCCGGGTTCTACGACAACCCCAGGAAGGGGCTGCCCTCCTCCAACGGCATGATGCTGGTCTTCGACCAGCAGACCGGCGAGCCGTCGGCCGTACTGCTCGACCAGGGTCATCTCACCGACATCCGGACCGCCGCCGGCGGCGCCCTCGCTGCACGCTGCCTGGCGCCCAACCCGGTGCAGCACCGCATCGGCATCCTCGGCACCGGCATCCAGGCCCGGCTTCAGCTCGAGTATCTGCGTCAGGTGACCGACTGCATCTCGGTGCTGGCCTGGGGGCGCGGCGACGAGCAGCTCGACGCCTACCGCCGAGACATGACGGCACAGGGCTTCGACGTCGCGACCACCCGCGACGCGACCGAGGTGGCTGGCACCTGCGATCTGATCGTCACCACCACCCCGTCGACCGAGCCGCTGCTCGACGCGGACGCCATCCGCCCCGGCACCCACATCACCGCCATGGGCTCGGACACCGCCGAGAAGCAGGAGCTCGACGCCGCCATCCTCGCCCGCGCTGACCTGGTTATCGCCGACAGCATTCCCCAATGCCGCGAGCGGGGCGAGATCTCCCACGCTCTGGACGCCGAGCTGATGAACGAAAACGAGCTCGTCGAGCTGGGTAGTATTCTCGCCGGCGACGCGCCCGGGCGCACCGACCGTGACCAGATCACCGTCGCCGACCTGACCGGCGTCGCCGTGCAGGACATCCAGATCGCGACAGCCGTGGTCCGGGCTCTAGGCGATTCTTGATCGCGGCCGAAATGAAGCGGCCTAGCTCGTCCCTCATCACGCTTCTGCTGCTCACCGCCAGCGCAGGCGCCGAACCGATCCGCCTGACGTCAAACCCCGCGGACGACCGCTACCCGATGTTCTCACCTGGTGGCGAGCGGATCCTGTTCGAGTCGGATCGTGACGGCAACTGGGAGATCTATGCCATGGCCGCGACAGGCAGACGCGCCGAGAGGCTGACCGACGATCCGGCCGACGACCGATTCGCCGCCTGGTCTCCGGACGGCGATCGGATCGTCTTCCAGAGCGACCGGCGCGGAGGGCAGAAGCTCTTCGTGCTCGCTGGCTGCTGAAGTCGTCCCCTCTGGCGCTGGAAGCACCGACACCATGACCCGGACGCCCCAGGTGCCACGCGATCACGGAGCGGAAGCCGAGCGGTCACCTCTCGGCGGTACCAGACCATGCGGCGGTGTCCCCCGACTCGAACCCGTCGACGAAAACCACGATGTCGGGATCGAAGTTGTACTGCGTCACTGCGGCGCCGTCGCCGAAGACGACCCGGTCGAGAAAGGCCATCGAGCTCTCTGTCGACGGCAGCCAATTGCCGACCCCATAGAGGAAGGAGAGAACGACGGCCTGCGGGTGGGACATCAGGTATTCATCGAAGGTGAATCCACCGCCTGGCGGCGGGCCGCCCTGCTCGAAGCTCCACAGTACAGCGGCGTTCAGAACGTCCCACTCCTGCCACAGGTTCAGCTCCTGGGCATAGCCGTTGTAGATCGGCTCGAAGTAGATCAATTCGTCCTGTGTCCCGCCCCCGTCGTGGTTGACCGCCACCGCGAAGACGCCGGCATAGTTCGGATTGTCGGGATGCGCGGCCACGTTGGCGCTGAAAGACAAAACCGTGAGCTGTGCCACGGGCGTTCCGCTGTGGCGATCGGTCGAGGCGATGGCGGCGTCGTCCTGCGCCGACGGCCCACCTGCCAACCACAGACTGCCCGCGCCGATAGGCGGCGTTCCAGGGCCGTCTACGAAGGCAGCATCGCCTTGTCCCGAGACGCTGACCACCCAACCCTGGAGATCCTCCGGGTGCACGACCAGCGTCTCGGCCACGGCCGGTGAGCCGGCCAGCAGGAGCACGGCTACGAAGAAGGAAGCACGTTTCATGTCAGAGACCTCCCGATTCGGGCTCAATGACCAGGCGCGGTCACGAATGCACCGTAGATGTCCCCGTTCTCGTCCCAGTCGTTCTCCCACACCGCCACACATGTGCGACGCGCACTTGAACAGGCCACGTAGTTGTGCGCTTCGGGAGGTAGCTGGAGCCCGGGCTCCGGGCTTACGGGGAAGTTGCCTCCGACGAAGGTGCCGTCGCGCCTGATCCACTGACCGTAGATGGCAGCATCGAGCAGGCCCAGGTCCGTGACCTGCGCCCAGACCACGAGGTTCTTGCAGCTCCCTCGGTTGAATGCCTGGTCGGTCACCGCGGCCGCCAGTGCGCTGCCGTCATCGATCAGGAAGCTGGGGAGCAGAGTACCGTCAGGTCGCACGAAGCGCCCGACGACGCGCGGGGGCGCGAGTCCCTCGTCGACCCAGGCAACCATCCAACGCTTGCCCGGCACGAAGGTCACCGACGGGCCACCTTGTTCTTCGGTGCTCTCTGCGATGGTCAGCGTGGGGCCCGCCAGAGCTCCGTCGGGCCGAATCCGTTGTGCCAGCACGGTGAAGAGCCCGGGCACGCTCTCGTCTTTCCACACCGCCAGGTAGCGGCGAGCGGCGGGATTGTAGGCGACGCTCGGCCCGTCGGGTCCGGAGCCCTCCCAGATAGTGAACACGGGCCCGCCGAGACTGCCGTTGCCGCGCACGATCCGCCCCACCACGCGCTCCGGCGGGCCGCTGCAGCCTCCGGCGGTCTCTGCCTCCCAGACGGCCAGCCACCGATCCTTGATCTTGTCGTAGGCGATGTCGAACTCGTCCGCGAAGCGGCAGGGATCTGAGTCGATCAAAACGGGCTCGCCGAAGACGGCGCCATTGCGGCGCAAACGCGTCGCCCACACCTGCCGGGTCTCGACGTCCTTCCAGATCGCCAGGTAGGTCCCGCGCACCGAGTTGTACTCGACGGACGGGTCGTCCGCGTTCAGGCCGGCAAACTGCCGGATCGGCCCTGTCCGGACCTCGCCCGAGCGCAAACGGGCCCAGCGGGCAAACAGACCCGTGGGCTCTTCCTGCCAGACCACCAGGAACTCCTCGCGCGCCGAGTTGAAGGTCACCACCGGGGCCCTCTGGGGGCCGTCTCCGACGAAGACCTCGAACTGCTGCCCCGCCCCGGGCACCGCGAACAGCAAGACACACGAGCCAACCAGAATCCACTTCGACCACTGAATACTCGTTCTCATCTCCCAATCCTCCCTTCGTCCGTTCCGTTGTCAGAACGAATACACGACGGCCCCGACAGCCGTGCCCTCGGCAGCCTGGCGGTCCTGGGATCTTTCGTGTGTCGGGTTCAGACCGGCGTCGCGGAAGAAGCGAGGACCCGTGGCTTTGCGCCCCCGGCTTTCGCCGGGTATGCCTTTGACCGGGCATCTTCTGTCATAACGCGATGCACCGGCGCCGGCAACATCCGGGGAGGTGGGCGAGGGACTACCCGCACAGACGGGGCGCGCGGCGACCGCCCCCTATCAGAAACTTTTTCATGCAAAGTCAAGGTTGCATTAAAGGTTTTCGACGATGGCCTCCGCGAGCTCGGAGGTCTTGGCCGACGCGACCGAGGTGGCTGGCACCTGCGGCCTGATCGTCACCACCACCCCGTCGACCGAGCCGCTGCTCGACGCCGACGCCATTCGCCCCGGCACCCACATCACCGCCATGGGCTCGGACACCGCCGAGAAGCAGGAGCTCGACGCCGCCATCCTCGCCCGCGCTGACCTGGTTGTCGCCGACAGCATTCCCCAATGCCGCGA
>JAAELT010000059.1 GCA_024226315.1 bacterium
ACAAAATGCACGTACATACGTACATTTTCTGCACAAATCCGCCCGTACATGTACAAAATGTACGTACATACGTACATTTTCTGCACAAATCCGCCCGCACATGCACAAAATGTACGTATGTACATACGTACATACGTACTTTTTCTGCACGTACATACGTACATATGTACATACGTACATTTTCTGTACGTACATACGTTCCTTTTGGACCGAAAATGCGCACATTTTGGTCCGTCAATGTTCCAGGACAAAATGGGCTGAAAAACACTACCCCAGATAAAATTTTGGCGTCGCCTGTGCGCGCTTTTGCATTGGCAAGCGTGAAAAATATAAAGTTATAGTGTACGGAAAAATTAGCGCGCAAAGCGCGCGCCCTCGCCCACCCACACGCTCGTGCTCACACTCACACGTATGCACGAACGTTGTCGAAAGTGGGAAAAGGAAACTTCCAACAGCTGATCCAGAACAGCCGAGGTACCTACATAACAACGTTCTTGTAGACAATATAATCTTGCCGCCGACCTTTGCCACCTCCGCCGCCACCGCCGCCGCCGCCGTCGCCGTCGCCACCCCTGGCGTCGCCGCCGCCATCGTTGCCTCCACCGCCGCCCTTTGCCAACGCCGCCGCCGCCGCCGCCGTCGCCGGCGCCGCCGACGTCTTGGCTGGTCCAAGGAAGAACAATAAAATCGAGCCGTCAGTTTTGCCGTCTCGCGCAAAGATAGTATCTTGCAGCGGCTCTGTGCTTGAGATC
>JAAELT010000060.1 GCA_024226315.1 bacterium
AGAGCTACTTCACGTTTTTTCATGGATATGGTAAGACACTAAAGGCCCTAAGTTCCTGTTACATAACTATTACATAGAAAACGGGCCGAAGGAACTGATACGACTATAAGTCTATATACATCATCTTCGATTTTAAGAGATTAGAGCTACTTCACGTTTTATCATGGATATGGTAAGACACTAAAGGCCCTAAGTTTCTGTTGCATAACTATTACATAGAAAACGGGCCAAAGGAACTGATACTATTATAAGTCTATATACATCATCTTCGATTTTAAGAGATTAGAGCTACTTCACGTTTTTTCATGGATATAGTAAGACACTAGAGGCCCTAAGTGCCTGTTGCATAACTATGACATAGAAAACGGGCCGAAAGAACTAATACGATTATAAGTCTATATACATCTTCGATATTAAGAGATTATAGCTACTTCACGTTTTATCATGGATACGGTAAGACACTAAAGGCCCTAAGTTCCTGTTGCATAACTATTACATAGAAAACGGGCAGAAGGAACTGATACGATTTTAAGTCTATATACATCATCTTCGAT
>JAAELT010000061.1 GCA_024226315.1 bacterium
AATTAGTTTCTACTGTTTCCATAAGATGTACTTCCTTAAAATAAGTTCACAATAGAACAACAATGTTTCAATAAATTAATCAGATTACATCAATTGCATTGAAAACTAAAGATTAGGACCTAATTAATCCACAATAATCCCTTGCAAAGGACTTTCAGCTGGTTGATTGGTGACTAAATCCTTTTTAGAATGTAATGACTAAGGTAAAACTGTTGCTTTTTAAGGAAATATTCTTTCGTAATTAATGCTGGTAGTGAATAATGCTTTATTTAAATTGGTGTATTTAGTAATGGTTACTTAAGTTACCTTGATTACTACTATGTTTCCCTACAATATTACATGAAAACTGATAATACAATCCTATTACACAATGCTGTTAAAGGAGGATAATAAGATATAATAGAAGAAGAATAAGGGAAAGACGTAAAAACTAAAGAATTAAAAAGTCTAAATAATAATATTGTTCCTAAAATGCATCATGCTTTACCAAGGAAATTAATATATAATACATAAATAAATTAATATATAATACATAAACTATGTGGCAATAACCATTACAATCTAGCTTAATTAGTTATCATTACATTATAGAACTATTAAGAACTACATAATTTAACAATTTAATTCATTCGTCTATTTTAAAACTCATTATTAACCCTTTTACAGTTATTAAACCACTATTTGTAGTATCATTACATTACTAAGAGAAAAGCATTAGGTTTTTAGTTCATCTCTTGAAATCTTGAATGTAATATCTGCAATAATGACCTGTGTAATAAGTACTTTAATTGCCCCAAAGACACCTAAAGTGCTGAATTAATGTTTCTTTTTTTATGTTTCTTTAATAAATACAAAAACTTAAAACACATAATTTAAAAAGGTACTTAAATAGAATTCTGAGATTTTAAATGATATAAATTAACGTAATACTATAGTAAAATAATAAATCTGAATTAAATTAATTTGAATAAACTAAGATACAAATAATACTTAATAATATATAATAAAGGTAATAAAAAAGATGAACCAATTAATTATTGAATAAACAGATTATTTAACAATTTAAGCACTTAATCTACTAATATTATATACAAATAATAAACATATTATAACCAGAAATTAATAGAAAAGAAATTAATAGAACAGTTAATAAACAAATAATCGTGTTTTAAATGTAAATAATTAAGTGGAAATAATTAATTAAAATATGAAAACAAATTAATCAGTTACAATTAATATTCTAATCAGTTGAATTAACTCTTTAATAATTGACTTCTTAATTAGTGATGGTTAATGGTTATGAGGTTAAGATAATATTAGTTAAACAGCCTGCATGCAGGTTACTAGAATAATAATTAATAATTTAAATAAATCTTCCTAAAGTCAATACATGAATTATATAATTCTTAAATAAATTGGTCTTAAATAATAACAACAGAATATACAAACTATAATATCTGTACTAGGAGAATAATACCATAAATAAATACAACAAACGTTAAATAAATAACCAAAATAAATAATCAAATAAAAGAGAATAGTATAAAATTAATTACATAAATGATAAAGGAAGAGCTAATAAAATAATAAAACTGAAGAACTAACAGTAAAAACTAAAATAATAGAACTAAAATAATTACTAAAACATGGGATGAATGTTAATTAATATAAATAAACTAACACTAAATCAAAGAGTAATAATATAAAAAGAAGTTGAATTAATATGAATAAGAATTAAATAATTAATTGAATAATACTTTAAAAAGAACATTATAGTAGGAATAAATGTAAAGAGTAAAAGAGATTGTAAAAGAATTAAAATGGAATAGTAAAAAGAGAATAATCTAACATTATTAAGGTCATGTAAATAAGCCAATTAACTACTAAAACAATTAACAACAAAAAACAGTATTAAGAAAACAGAAAATAAGAGAGTTATTGAAAATAAAACAATTAATAACTAAAACAGTGCAAAAACCAGTTTAAGGGGACATAAATTAAAACAACTAATAATAAGAAGGTAATAATAAAGAAATTAAAGAAAATTAAAATGAAAATAAAAAAGTAAAAAACAATAGCAAATAATAAAAGAAATAATTTAATGAATATAATAACTTATTAATAGTAATAAGAAATAATATTAATAATAAAGTAAAGAAAGAAATTATAAAGAATAAATGTTTAATTGAATTAATAAATAAAGAAAAAAATAATATAATAGGAAAATTAAATAGTATTATAATAAACTCTAATCCATAATAAAGTAAGTTCATATTAATTATAATATTAAGTGCATTAAAATAACATGTTTTGTTTAAATAATCATATATCATAAAAACAAAAGATGATGAACTATAGATTAATAATGTAATAATAATAAAAGGAAAATAACCTAACTTACCATAACATGCAATTATAATACTCCATAAACAAATAAAAATAAAACCAAACGATAATAGTAGCGAAACAAATAAATTAGTTATTAAATAGTTAAAAAGTCCACGATATATAGAATAAGCAATTATAAAAAACAAAACAATCATCATTCACTGTAATTCTAAACAATAATAAAGTTTTCACAATGAAGATGAAATAAACACTAAAGTAATAACAATAAAGTAAGAAGACATGAAGATAAAAGACCTAAAACTGGGGTTGCCAAGTTCACTAACAATATATGTTTCCTTTAAAATAGGCTGTGTATCGAGGCCTAAGGCCTTAATGCATTAAATAATCAGTCTTTCGAACTAAAGTGTTTAAATCGAGGCCAAAGGCCTTA
>JAAELT010000062.1 GCA_024226315.1 bacterium
ACGACATTCTCGACTTCTCGAAGATCGAAGCGGGTGAGCTGATCCTCGAGCGGGCTCCGGTGCGCCTGCGCGAGTGCCTGGAGCAGTCGGTCGAGGTCCTGGCGTTGGCGGCGGTGGAGAAAGGCATCGAGCTGGCGTTTCGAGTCGACACGGACGTACCGGTCGCCGTCCACGGCGATGCCGCGCGTCTGCGTCAGATCCTGCACAACCTCATCGGAAATGCCGTCAAGTTCACGTCCGGAGGCGAGGTCTTCGTCACCATGTCGTGCACCGTCCCGGACGACCGGTCCGAGCAGGTCGAGATCGAGTGCTCGGTCCGAGACACCGGCATCGGGATCGAGCCCGAGGCGATCGGCGGGATCTTCGAAGCCTTCTCGCAACAAGATACCTCCACCACCCGGCGGTTCGGCGGTACCGGCCTGGGCCTCTCCATCTGCCGGCATCTGGTGCGGGCGATGGGCGGGGAAATCCGGGTGCGGAGCGAGCCCGGCGCTGGCTCCACGTTCTCGTTCACCATCGGCTCGCCGATCGCGTCACACCCCCGCCCACGCTATCTGGAGCCTGAGCGTTCGGAGCTCGCCGGGCGTCGGGTCCTGATCCTGCACGAGCTGGCGATCTGCCGCGACCTCTTGCGCTATCACCTCGATTCGTGGGCGGTGCGAGTGGAGACGGTGGCGAGCGAGGAGGAGGCCACTGAGCTGGTGGCTTCGTTGCAGGACACCTTCGATTGCATCATCGTAGAGCGCTCGGACGCCGCCTTTGCCGCTGAGCTGCAGGCCAGGCCGGCCTGTGCTCGGGCGGCGATGATCACGTTGACGTCCATTGTCGATCAGCCTCAGACGGTGGGAGATGCGAGTCCGTGTCTTACCAAACCCATCGCGCCGGCGCGCCTCTACGCTCTCCTCGCGAAGGTTCTCGGGCCGGTGAAGGAAGAGTCTGGGCAACAGCCCGATGAGGCGCAGCCGGAGACCGAGCTGCCGCTGCGGTTTCCCCGTAACTTCCGGGTCTTGCTCGCCGAGGACAACCTGATCAACCAGACTGTCGCCGAAGCATCCCTCGAGAAGCTGGGGATTCAGGCCGAGACCGCCGTGAACGGTGCCGAGGCGATCGCCGCCCAGAGCCGCCGTCCCTATGACCTGATCCTGATGGATGTACAGATGCCCGAGTTGGATGGCTTGGAAGCAACGCGGAGGATTCGCTCAGATACCAGCGTGCCGCAGCCATACATCATCGCGGTCACGGCCAACGCCACGATCCAGGATCGCGAGCAGTGCATGGCGACGGGGATGGATGATTACATCCGCAAGCCCTTTCGGCTGGAGGACCTCAGGCACAGCCTGGGTCGCTTCGCCGCCAACCGGCCCCCGGTGTCGGAGGCCGCTCCAGGGCCGAGCGGCAGCCGCTAACGGAGAACACCTCGCCGGAAAGATCCGGTGGAGTGAGCCGGATCAGTCGCCCTCGGCCGCCGACTCCTCGTCGAGCACCGCCGGCACCTCGCCCGCGAATCGCTGCAGGTCGGCCAGGTCGGCGATCAGCTCGGCGTGGAAGGCGAGCATGGTCTCGCGCTCTTTGCGGTTGAGCTTGAGCCGATCCGGACAGTCCCGACAGTTGATCCGGTTCTGATCGAACTCCACCACCTGGTCGACGATCTCGGCCATGCGGGTGGCGATGCGCTCGTCGCGGGCCTGGCGCCGGGCCTGGGCGGCCTGGCGCTCGGCGCGTTCCTCGGCCACCGTCTCGTCGATCGTGTTGCCGATCTCCCGGGTGTCGGCACCGACCGCTTCCAGGGCCCTGTGGGTCACCCGCAGCTGGGTCTTGATCTCGGCGTTGTCCTCGGCGAGCTTGCCAAAGCCTTTCATCACCGCCCCGAAATAGTCTTCCAGGTAGGCGCCCACCTCCGACTGCACCTGCTCCGGCACCAGCTCGACGATGCGCTCGCGCTCGGCGTGGAACTCCTGGAGCGCCGCCGGCAGCGCCTCGGTCACCGAGCTCTCGATCTCCATCCAGCGGCTCGACTCGCGATCGAAGCGCTGCTCCCAGGAAATCACCGAGGCTTCGAGCCCGAGCTTCTCGTCGTTGCACTCGGCCAGCGCGGTCTGGGCCGCCGTCAGATCCTTCTTCGAGGCACAGCCGGTGGCGAGCCCGGCACTCAGCAACAGAGTGGCCAGCAGGGCGAGGGTGATCATCTTGGGTCTCATGACGGGCTCCCTTCTCGGTCCGCGTACGGTGGATCAGTACTGTGGGTCAACTGTCGAGCACGGCGCGCTCGCGCACCGCCTCCGCCGCCCGGCTCAGGGGCGCATGGGTAAGGATCTGCTGAATGCGGTCGAGCGCCTTCACGTGGTCGCCGACGCCCTGATAGAGCACCACCTCGCCGTACAGGTTTTGCGCCAGCTCCTCGAGCCGTTCGCCAACCTCTTCGGCGTGGTCGCCGGACGGGAAGCGGTGCAGGTAGTCAGCGCCGTCGGCAAGGTCTTCGTAGTCGCTCGCGATCTTGTCGAGCCGTTTGTGCGACAGCTCGCGCAGCTCGTCGTCGTCGATCTCGTCGTGAAGCTGCTGCAGGGCCGCCGGCTTGTCCAGGTAGGGGGTGAGGTTGCGCAGGCCCTGGAGCGCCTGTTTGCCGGCCTCGGTCTCAGGTCCGGCCTCGGCCGCCCGCAGGTACTGGCTCACCCCGTCGGCCTGGCGCCCCAGGCGGCTGTAGGCGTTGCCCAGCGCCAGGGCCACCTCGGGAACCACCTCGGCGGTCGGATGGTTGCTCAGGAAGACCTCCAGGAACGGGGTCTGGTAGAAACCGCCTTCCCAGACCTCGAGCGCCTTGGCGAGCAGGCCGTCGGCGGCGTCGCGCAGCTCGTGCAGCTCGCTCTCGAGCGTCGCCAGAAAGGCGCTCTCGGGCGTCAAGCTCCGCACTTCCTCGATCTGAACCTGGTAGGCGCGCACCAGCTCGCCGTAGTCGCGCGACAGCTCCTCGAGCTCCATCTCGGCCTCGCGGCGGCGGTGCAGGGCGCCGATCCGCAGCTTCTCGGCCCGCGGCCCTTCGGGCCAGGCGGTGAGCGCCGATAAATCGAGGAACGGCCCGAGGTCCGCTTCCTTCTTCTTCCTGTCGCCGTCGCGGTATTCGAGCAGCACTTTCTGGGTCTTGGCGCGGTAATCCTCGGGAGGGCGGGGGTTCTCCTGGATCTTGAGCTCGGCGGCGCGCACCTCGGCGGCGCGCATCCGCTGGTCGGAGAACGGATGGGTGCGCCAGTAGCCGTACTGGTTGGCCTGCGGGATGCGTTGGTTCATCAGCTGCCAGAGCTGGCGCGCGCCGTCGGGATCGTAGCCGGCGGCGGCCGCCAGGCGCTGGCCCTCGACGTCGGCCTCGTCCTCGAAATCGCGCGAGTAGTTGCGCAACAGCAGCTCGGAGATCACCATGCCGGTGGCCGCCGCGCCCTGCACCAGGCTGCCCTTGCGGCTGCCGGTACGGCCGTAGGGGTCGTAGGGGTTCTCGGGCTCGTCGTCGACGCCCACCATGACGCCCACCAGCAGCGCCTGGCTGAGCACGTTGAGCAGCGTCGCCCGCTTCTGCATGCGGGTGCCGTGCTGCTCGGTGACGTGAGCGATCTCGTGCCCCAGCAGGCAGGCCAGCATGTCGTCGGTCAGGCCCAGGTCGAGCATGCCGCTGGTGACGAAGAGGTGGCCGCCGGGCAGTGCGAAGGCATTGGGCACCGGCATCTCGATCAGGTAGAAGGTGAATGGCGCCGCCCGAAAATCGGACTGAACCGCCAGCTCGTAGCCGATGTCGGCAACCCGCCGCCGGGCCTCCGAGTCGTCCACCGCGCCGTAGTGCTCCAGGGCCTGGTGGGCCGCCCGCAGGCTCTTGCCGAAGAGCTCGGGCTTGGCGATCTGCTGGGCGCCGGCGGCGGGAGCGAGGCCGGCGAGGAGCAGGGCCCAGGCGAGCCAGCGGATTCCGGCGGGGCGGGACGGATGGGGTTCCATACCTGACATTCTATAAGCAGATCCCGTGCCAGAGGTCCAGAGTCGGAGCTGGCCTGTGATAGTTTGCCCGGCCATGGCGCAGCTGCTGATCGAACAGCACACGGGGGCGGTGAGCCTCGACGACGTGCGCGGGGATATCGACGCCACGCTGGAGAGACATCTGCCCGGGGGGCTGCTCGCCTACAGGTGGGACGGCGACGTGCTGCGCATCACCGGCCCGGGCGCCGACGGCACGCTCGAGTTCGACGGCGGCCTGTTGCGGCTCCAGGCGTCGCTGCGGCCGCCGGCCAGCATGCTGCGGCAGGCGATCGAGCACAAGATCCGCGCGGCGTTCGCGGAAGCGTTCCCGCTCGACGGATCCGGCCGATCTTGAGCCCACCCGACAATTCCCCGTCGGAACCGCTCGCGGTGCTGGCGCGGCGCGCGAGGCAGGCGCCGCACACTCCCTGGATCTTCTATCGCGACGGCTGGGACTGGGCCTGGCGCTCCTGGGCGCGGGTCGCCGACCAGGTGACGCGCGGCGCCGAGGCGCTGGGCGAACGCTGGCCCGGCGACAAGCCGTCGATCGGCTTCGATGCCGGTCAGTTCCCGGACGCCGTCGCCGCCGGCCTGGCGATCCAGGCCGCGGGAGGGCTGGCGGTGCCGATCCCTGGGAGCGACGCCAGCGCGCTCGAAGGTGCTCTGGCGGCCGGCTGCGCTGCCTGGGCGACGACCGCGGAGGCGTACCTCCCCGAGACGCCCGCGGGTCTCGAACGGATCGATCTGCCGGCGGCACTGTCTCCCCTCGACCGAACAGAGCTACGGCCCCTGGTCGTCGCTCCGGACTCCCTGGGCGCGATCGTGCTGCCGTCCGGCGACCAGCTCTCCCAGGCCGACCAGCTCTCCCAGGCAGACCTCGCGGCCGCCGCCGAACGGCTCGGCGGATCTCTCCCTTCCCCGGTCGACAGACCGATCGTCTGCGTCGCACCGGGGCTCGAACCCTCCGTCTCTCAGCAGATCCAGGCCTGGATCCTGCTCGCCGGCGCCGCCTGGGTGCTCGAAGACGAGCCCGAGGCCTTCGCCCCGACCGTGCTGTGGGCGCACCCGACCCTGGTGATCGCCTCCTCGACCGAGCTCGCGGCGCTGGCTCCCCGACTGGCCGTTCGCAAGCACCGGCGACACCACCGGATCGAGGCGGTCGCCGTGGTGGGTGAGGAGCGTCCGGAGACGGACATCTGGGACGATCTCGACATCCCGATCGTCCCCCAATCGATCGGCCCCCTCTCGATCGTCAAACAGCGATAGACTGATCGCGTGGGTGTCACCCACCCTTCCACCCATCTGCTTGCCACGAATCCCCAAGATACCTTTTCGAATCCGCAAGGAGGAATCCCCATGTCGAACGACCAGGCGGCCGCGACCACCAGCTCCGCCGCCGGGCTGCGGGAAGTCCGGCGTGAAGTGCACGAGCGGGCCGATTCGGTCTGGACCCGCGGTGAAGGCGCCGCGCCCGCGATCCGCAAGCACCGCAAGCAGGCTCTGAAGGGCTCGCGCGGCCGGATCGCCATCGTCGACGGCTGCCGCACGCCGTTCGTCAAGGCAGGCACCTACTTCGCCGAGATGGACGCCGTCGACCTCGCCAGCGTGCCGGTCGCCGAGCTGCTGAACCGCAACGAAATCGACCCCAACGAGATCGACCTGTCGATCTTCGGCGCCGTGGTGCCCGCCCTCTACGCCCCCAACCTGGGCCGCGAGGTGGTGCTGCGCCTCAAGCTGCCGCGCACCATCACCGGCACCACCGTCAACCTCGCCTGCGCGTCCTCCAATCGCGCCATCACCGCCGGCGCCGAAGCCATTCTGGCAGGCCAGGCCGAGGTGGTGCTGGCCGGCGGCGCCGAGTCGCTCTCCACCGTGCCGATCACCTACTCGCGCAACGCCTCCCAGCGCTTCATCGAGCTCAGTCGCGCCAAGTCCCTGCCCAAGAAGGCCGCCATCCTGGGGCAGCTGCGGCCCAGGGACCTGGCGCCGGTGGCGCCGGCCATCGCCGAGTACACCACCGGCGAGACCATGGGCCAGTCGTGCGAGAAGATGGCCAAGGAGAACGGCATCTCGCGCCGCGCCCAGGACGAGATCGCGCTCCACTCTCACCACCGCGCCGCCGACGCCACCGCAGAGGGCCGCTTCGCCGGCCAGATCGTGGCCACCTTCCCCCAGCCCGGTCACAAGAAGGCGGTCACCGAGGACACCGGCATCCGCCCCGAAACCTCGCTCGACGCCCTGGACGGCCTGCGCCCGGTCTTCGACCGCTCCTACGGCACCCTCACCGCCGGCAACTCGAGCCCGCTCACCGACGGCGCCTCGGCGGTGCTGTTGATGAGCGAGAAAAAGGCCAAGGAGCTGGGCTACAAACCCCTCGGCTACATCCGTTCCTACGCCTACGCCGCGCTCGACCCCGCCACCCAGTTGCTGCAGGGCCCGGCCTACGCCGCGCCCCAGGCCCTCGACCGCGCCGGTCTGAAGCTGAAGGACATCGACCTGGTGGAGATGCACGAGGCCTTCGCCGCCCAGATCCTCTCCAACATGAAGGCCTTCGCGTCGAAGAAGTTCGCCCGCGACGAGCTGGGCCGCAAGGCGCCCATTGGCGAGGTCGACCTCGACCGCTTCAACGTCAACGGCGGCTCCATCTCGATCGGCCATCCCTTCGGCGCCACCGGCGCTCGCGTCACCATGCAACTGCTGAGCGAGCTCGAGCGCCGCGACCTGAAACACGGCCTGCTCACCGTCTGCGCCGCCGGAGGCAGCGGTTTCGCCATGGTGGTGGAGCGTTAGAGCACCAGGCGCATGAATCCAGCGGCCCCCTTGAACGACCTCCTGGTCGTCGACCTCAGCCGCTACCTCCCCGGCCCGCTGGTCGCCCGCCTGCTCGCCGACCTCGGCGCCAGGGTGATCAAGGTCGAGGAGCCGAGACTTGGCGACCCGTGCCGCCAAGCGGTGCCGTCCGTGGACGGCACCGCCGCCCTGGCCGCGCTCCTGCTCTCGGGCCACGAGAGCCTCGCCCTCGACCTCAAGAAAGAGACCGCCCGGCGCTGCCTCGAAGAGCTGCTCATCACCGCCGACGTGCTGATCGACAGCTTCCGCCCCGGCGTCCTGGAGGGATTCGGCCTCGGCCCGGACGACCTGCGCCGCCGCTACCCGCGCCTGATCCACTGCGCCGTCACCGGCTGGGGGCAGGACGGCCCCGAGGCCCATCGACCCGGCCACGACCTCACCTACCAGGCGATCGCCGGCAGCCTGGCCGGCAGCCGCGGCATGCCGTCGGTCCAGACGGCCGATGTAGTCGGCGCCTGGAGCGCCGCGACCTCGGTGCTGGCGGCGCTCCACCGCCGCGGCCGCGACGGCCAGGGCAGCCGGATCGACGCCCCCCTGCTCGACGCCGCCGGCCACGCGGCGATCACCGCCTGGTCGGCGGAGGCCCATGGCCCCCGAGCCGACGGCGAGCCGCTGATGCTCACCGGCGCCCTGCCCTGCTACGCCCTCTACCCCACCAAGAACGGCGGACGCCTGGCCCTGGCCGCCCTCGAGCCCAAGTTCTGGCAACGCTTCTGCGAGCTGGTCGAGCGCCCCGACCTGCTGCGCCGCCAGTACGACACCAGCGGCGAGACCCACCGCGAAGTCGAGGCCATCGCCGGCTCGCGCACGCGCGCCGAGTGGGCCGACCTGCTGCGCGGCCACGACATCCCAGCCGACCCGGTGCTCACCCCCGCCGAAGCCCTGGAGCACCCCCAGGTCCGGGCCCGCGAGCTGCTGCGCCCAGCCTACGACGGCCTCGCCCGACTCGGCTTCCCCGCGCGCTTCGACGGCGAGCGCCCGCGCGGCGGCGACACCTTCCCCGTCCTCGGTGAGCACACCGAACGCCTGGTGAAGGAGTTCGGCCTCGCCCAGGAGCTCTCCGGCCGCCAGCGCAGGGCGGGCGGCGTCGGCCGCAAGTTCAGTCTCAAGCGCTGGGCGGCAAAGCTGAGGGCCAAGGCATCGACTCGTAAAACCTCCCCCCTTTGAAAAAGGGGAGGCCCAGAACAAATCCCCCTCCAACTCCCCCTTTGCTAAAGGGGGAGAGCCAGAAGGATCACGCTGGAGGGTCAGCCTGGCAGGCTGCAACCCAGGGCACGAACTGGGACACCCGGGTGTAGACCCCGAACTTCCCCGCCCGAGCGCAACCGATACCGAAGCTCACCACGCCAGCCTGCTGCCACGCCCCGTCACCCGCGCCGGGAACCATCAACGGCCCGCCGCTGTCTCCCTGGCAGGAGTCCTTCTCGCCTTCGGGGAGGCCAGCGCACACCATGTCGCCGGTGATCGAGACGCCGTCCGGGGCGTACCCCGCCTCGCAGTCCGTGTTGGAGACGACCGGGACCGTCACCTGCTGCAGCTCGGGCGAGGCCGGCCCACCTTCGGACAAGCGCCCCCAGCCGATGATCGTGCTGTCGTCGCCGGCCTGGGCGCCGGTATCTCCCACGTCGATCAAGCCAACCGTCTCCTGATCCGACGCTGTCGCAAGCTTCACGAGGGCGATGTCGTTCTCGTTGGTCTCCGGCTCGTACTGGTTGTGAGTGAGGACGAAGTCGATGTCGTGCACGACGCCTTCTTCGGTCCTCAGGTCGCGGCGGCCGATAATCACCTGGTCGCCGTTCTGGACCTCGCAGTGCGCGGCGGTGAGCACCCAGTCGGACGCGATCAGCGAGCCGCCACAGTACTGGAACAGCGAGCCGTCCTCGCGCTGGAAGACGATCGCCGCAGCCCATGGCCAACTATCTTCCACGGCAGGGATGCCGCCGACAATGGTGACTCTCGGGTCATCGGGCTCTTCAGGCACGCCGATCGTCTTCGGGGTCCGCGAGGCGTCGCACTCCGCGACCACCGGCTCCGTCGGAGGCGGTGGCGGATCCGGTGGCGACGGCGCCGGTCCCGGATCCGGCGCGGGCCCGTTCGTACCCCCGCACGCCAGCAGACCGCCGCACAGCATCAGGATCAGCAGTGCGGTCGCGACCCCCTGCCTCAAGTACAGATTTCTCGACAGATTCATGACCAGCTCCTCCATCGTCGTTGAAAGCGAACTCTTCCCACTTCTAACACCATATCACCTCGTCAGTCACTCCCCCCCGGTCAGAGCGAGCGGATCGCGGGCTCGAAGGGACCGTTACGGGGAATAGATCCCAAAGGGCGGGCGGTGTTTAGCGACTCCGCCGGAGGAGTCGCCGCGCCGACGGGGCTGGTCGGGCTCTACCGGGGCGGGCTCAGCCAGCGCAGGACGTTGAGCACGAAGCGCGCGTTCTGCTCGGCGCCGGCGCCGGACATGCCGAACGAGAACCGATTCTCGCCGCGGATCGCCACCTGGGCGGTGAACATCGAGGCCTCGCCGAAGACCGCCACCCTGCCCTCACCGACACGCAGCACCGCGCCTTGCATGAGACCCTCGGCGAGAATGTAGGGCGTCCGCTCGGTGAAGTCCCGCGGCTTCGAAGGCAGCAGTACGCGAGAGCCTTCCGGCATCACCATCAGCGGCTCGGCGCCGGTCGCGGCCGGAGCACGGAAGGCCTGGCCGGTGAAAGCCTTGACGCCGTCGACCCGTTCCCCTGGCTTGGTGCCGTCGGTCACCTGGTGTGCTTGCAGGGTGCCGTCTTCACGATTGAAGACGATGTGTCCGTTGCCCGAGCCGTCCTGGGCATAGCCGTTGACGAAGAACACCCCGATCTCGGCCGCCAGCGCCTCCGCGGCGCCCGGGAACGGCATGTGATCGGCGATCAATAGCAGCGCTCCACCCTGTTCGAGCCAGCTCCGCAGCGCCGCGATCTCGGCGCCGGAGAAGGCGTCGTGATTGGGCAGCCGCCAGCGCGCCTGGTTCTCCTGAGCCAGGGCATTGGCGATCACCAGCACGTCGACCTCGGCCAACGCCTGCTCGGATAGCCGGGCTTCGAGCGGCCCGACCGTGTAGCCGTCGTCACGCAGCAGACGGGCGAACGGGCCGAAACGCCCGTCTGCAGTGTGGAAGTTGCCATGCCCCGCGTCGATCGCTACCCGCGGTCCCGATCCCGCCGCGTATCGGGGGGCTTCGATCGGATACCGAAAGTCGTCGTCCGGTACCTGCCGTCCGAGCGTGCAGGCACTGAGGGCGAGCAGGGCCGCGAGTCCACCGAGAAGGCCGCTCTTGCTCCACGGGCGGAACTCCAGGTTCTCCAGGTCTACTGCCTTTCCGGCGACGAAGTGGATCAGAGGTATAGGACGGCTGCCGTCTCGACGGCCGCCTATCGCGTTCGCACGGCTGCGATCGAATCTACCACGACAGGTAGCACCGGCCGGTTGGACGCATGCCTACGGACTCCCCTCGAACCGGCTCATCATTTCCCGCCAGGAGGTGAACAGGATGCCTTCGTCGGCAAAAAACTGCTTCACCTCGGGATCGGCGAACAGCTGCGACTCCCACACCCGGTGCTGCCAGCTGTTGGTGATCTTGCGGAACCCGGGCGAGTCGACCGCAGGGTGAATGAAGATCTGGGCGATGCCGGGCTCGAGCGAGCGGACGAGGTCGAAGAAGCCCTCGCGCACCTCCTCGTAGGTGTCGCCTCTGCGCACCGAGCACAGCACGTCGAGCCGGGGAAACGGGTAGTCCTCGAGCTTCTTGCCGATGCCCTTGGCGAGCAGGTCGACGATCTGCTCTCGCAGCGGGAAATCGTCCTCGACCAGACAATCCACCGTGCCCTCGACGTCCTGCATGGTCATCGCCGGAATGCCGTTCTCGACCGACACCCGCAGGTAGGCGCGCAGGAAATCCGGGCGGGTGTAGACCGTACCGATGTGGGTATCGATGTGGGTGGGCTCGATCCCCAGGTCGCGTGCCCGCTGCACCTGGGCCCGCAGCTCATCCTTCCTCCTTCGTGACGAAAGTCGATTGGTCGCGGTGATCTATGCCACCGGATTCCGATGCTCCTTCAGATCCCCCGCCGGCCGGCGTTGTTTAGCCTGGCCGGTTCGGCCGCCCGCGCCCAGTGTCACGCTGCCGCGACGACCCCGCGGTCAGCCGCCGCGCGAGTCCCGGCCGCCGATCTGCTCGGAGGCGATCCCCGAGAGGCCGCTCACCGGGTCGTACAGCGCCACCGTGACGCTGTAGGCGCTCTCCGGCAAGCGTAGCCGGACGGGCACGGCAATCCGGAAGTCACCCTCGGCGCCTACCCGGACTCTGCGCCGATCCTGCCGCAGCGACACCAGGGCTCCCGTGCGGTCGTGGACCGCGACGAAGAAGTCGACGTGGGCGACGCGAGCGGCACCTTCCGGCACCAGGGTGAGGTCCCCGGCCCGCGTCGCCACGGTTCCGGTGACGTCGAGCTTGTCCGCCCCTGACGAAGGATCGGTCAACTCTAGAGTCAGGGACAGCGCGCCACCCTGCTTGGGGAAGTAGGCCGGGGCGGCCAGATGCTCGACCAGCAACGTCCTGGGGTCGACGTCGAGGAAACCCGCGCTGTGACGCACCTCGAGCCACGGCCGGCCGGGCACCCTGACCTCGAGGTCGTGGGGCTCGCCGTCATGGCCGTGCGGCGCGACGAACGCCACGGTGTAGTAGGTGCCGATCTCGCGCGCCGCCGCCTTGACCGCTTCGTCGAGATGATTGAGGGCGAACGAGTCGCCGCCGGTCAGGTTTGCCAGGGCCGACGGTCCCACGTCCGCCGTCGAGATGCTGGGAAAGGAGTGGAACGCCGCCAGAGAGGTGTTGCTGGCAGGCGATCCAACGCCGCGGGGAGGGTTGAGTCCCAGGACGTCCATGGCGTAGACCCTGAAACCAGCCGAGGTCGCCTGGCGCCCCAGGTCACGCCACAGCTCGACGTGCTGGCGTACCAGCAACCGCTCGTCCACCCGGTTGACGACGGTGCCGCCGCGGCCCTGCTGATAGATCACGCAGGCCTTGGCGCCCGGCACCGAGGCATAGGCGCGGAAGATCTCCGACAGACCGCGCGCCCTGTGGGAGAAGGTGAGCGACCGCTCGGTGAGCGCCAGCCGGCACCAGGGTCCTTCCAGGTGCGGGCTTCTCGGCACCGCTGCCGCCGGGACCTCGAACCTGGAACCGGCATGATTCTGCGCCAGCAGCGACTCGAGCGCCGCGACGACTTGCCCGTCGTCGTTGGTCAGCGGCAGGAACGAATGGGGCTCGGAGGCCAGTAGCACCACAGACCACCAGATGCCGTCGCCGGCGCGCTCGGTGACGAAGTCGCGGGCCGCTCTCAGCGCGCGCCGCAGGTAGGGGCGCTGGATGCCGGCGTCGAAGGCCAGGACGATCGAGCGGTCGAGAGCCGTCGACGGTTGCGCCTCACCCGAGGCGCCCTCGAACCCGTCGAGCGATGCTTGGCCAGTCTCTGCCGCACCCTCGGGCACACCGTCGACGACCCGCGAAAAGTGACTGATCTGTCGCGGCTCGCCGTCCTCGTAGATCTCGAAATCGTCTCGGGTCAGGTCGGTGACCGGCCGGCCCCAGTACGACGTCACCACCACGTTCAGGTCGACCAGATTAACCTCGATCTTCTCCTCGAAAGTCGAGTCCGGTTCGGCCGCCAGCGAGACGGCCGGATGAAGCGCCACCGACAAGATGGCCAACAGCGCGAAGGGCAGCGTCCTCCTCGAGTTCATTACCAGCTCCTTTCTAGACCTGTCCCCTCCAAGCGACGGTCTCGCCGATCGAGGACGGTCTCGTCTGCTACAGGAACACAATAGCAAGGCCCATGATGCCTGTCTCTCCTTGAAAAGGAGTTTCAAGCAAACTCCGCGCCATGCCCACGGGCGCCCGAAGGCGCTGTCTGGTCGTCAGCGCGCTTCGTCGCGAAACGCCGTCAACCAGTCAGCCGCGGCGAAGTCTTCGCGCAGCAGGTAGCGGCCGATCAGCCAGTCGAGGCGGGTGCGCACGGAATCCGCGGGCACGTAGCCGCGCTCCAGGACGCGGTGCGGCTCCCGCAGCAGCGCTTCGAGCTCGCCTTCCCTCCCCTGCCGATCGAAGATCCAGCCGAGACGCGTCAGGTAGGTGCCCACCGAGGAGGCGCAGCTCTTGCCCGCCGTCTCACACAGGTCCTCCGCGGGCGGGCCGAGCGCCAGCAGCATCTCGGCGACGGCAGCGCCCTGCATGGCCTCGGAGCCGTCGTAGTCTCCACCGAGAAACCGCACCAGCCCGAGCTCGTCGAGGGTCTCGGCGAAACGCATGTCGCGCGGCCCGAAGGAAGCGGCCGCGGCGAGCGCGTGGCAGAAGCTGATCTCGGCGCCTTCGAGGTCCTTGATCTGTATGGCCTCGATGCCGAGACGGTAGTAGTGGTTCCAGCGGGAGTCGTCACTCTCCCCCACTTTCTCGCCGGTGTCAGGGCGGGTGCAGCGTTCGCCCAACGCGATCACGCAAGCCTCGGGCAGCCAGCGCTGCGCCACACAGTCCTCGCGCGGCGCTTGCGCACTCAAGGGCAGCGCGGCGAGCACCACGGCAACGAACAGACTCGAGCTGATGATCCGCATGGCGTCATTGTACCTCAGGGCGCACCTCTCCGTTCTCACAGGTTCGGACCGCGCGAATGCCCGTTTCGTTCCCGGCGCTCGCTCTACGGACAGGTAGCGTAGGCGTTGGCGTCGGTGACCGCGTCCGCGGCCTGGCCGAGCGGGTTGCTGTAGGTCTTCACCTCCGGGGAGTAGGGAGCGATGGCCGACCACCGACACTGATCTGGTATCTCTCCTCGGCCGTCACGGCGCCGAGGAGGACCCCGATCTGTTTCTCTAGCCCGCGGCGAGGCCGGGGACCTCGGCCAGGCCACGGAGCCTGCGTACCCGGTCGGCGCCGGACCCCTGGAGCCCGAAGACAGCTCGTCGATCCAGGAGCACTTCACCGCGCGCCGGCCGCCGCTCGATCGAGAAGACGGCGCTACCGAAGCCGCGCACCTCGGTGGCTTTCTCCTTCTCGAGCGCCTCCGCGATGCCGTCGAACACGGCGTTGACGAACAGCTCGGCGTCACTCTCGAGCAGATGCTGTGTGCTGGCGACGTAGCTCACCAGCTCGGTCTTGGTCAGGGTGCCGGTTCGTGCCATCTCGGTTCTCCTGTGGCTGCCGTGTGGACAGTGTCTTCCTCGTCTCCAGCCGTTTCTACCGTCCGAACGTTACGATCACAATTACTGGATTGCTCGGACGTTCGAGTCGTGCTCGCCGAGAGCCTGGCCGAAAACGTGAAAAGGGCCGCCGAATCCGGCGGCCCGAGAATGACTGTCAACTGATCGGGGAACTCAGCGGCGCCACCAGGGGCGGGTCGGCCGTGGCCGGCACCGGTAGCCGTCGCGCACGAAGTGACGGGCCTCGTCCACCGCCACGAACACGTCGTACGGGTCGTCCGGCACCTCGGTGATCCGCCTGGGGCTCGGCGCCGGTTGCACCGTCGAGCTGACCGCCCGGCCGCGGGTGGGCCTGGCCGGCCGCGCCTGCGGGTAGCGCGCGGGAGCCTGGTCGCGGTAGTGGCCGCCGAGGTGGTGCGGATCGGTGGAAGCAACCGCTCTCAAGGTCTCCCAGCCGGTGGGGCCCTCGACCTCGAAGTGGTAGCCGTAGCGGGACTCCAGTCGGTTCACCCGCCCCCCGTAGACGAAGTTGTCGGGGTTGTGGCGGCTGGGAAACAGCTGGTGGGTCCGGCCGCGGGTATCGATGTCGTAGATCGCCACGAAGGCGTCGACGTTGGTGCGGAAGTAGATCTCGATCGACTCGCCGGCGCAGTAACGCGCGCCGTCGCCGCGATCGGTCCAGATCTCCACCTCGACCGGCGCGTCGGGGACCTCGCGGATCCGCTTGCCGATGGCGGTGGGATCGGCGGAGGCTGCCGAAGCAGCCAACAAGGCCAAGGCTGCGAAGAGTGCTGTGCGGTTGACGTTCATCGGGGACCTCCTTTTCGTTGCGTCCACGGGTTGTTACCGCAAGGGCCGTGCCAGGCCGAAAACGGGCCGACGAGAACGGAATCTGGGACGGATCGATGGATCTGGGCTTCGAATCGTCCCCAAAAGAGGACAAAACGCGCCGAACGTGGCATCGTCTCCGGTGTAGAATTCGGCCGACCCCGCGCTTCGCACCCACAACCCCAGCTCCTAGGAGATCCCCACATGACCCTCAACCGTGGCAGCGCACTCGTCTCGATCGCCCTGGCCCTCGTGCTCGCGGCACCGGCAGCCCAGGCGGCGGAACACTTCGTGGCCGTCAACACCGCGAACCTGGCCTTCGAGCCGGCGGATCTGACCATCCAGGTCGGCGACACGGTGACCTGGACGAACGACGGCGGCTTCCACAACGTGGTTGCCGACGACGGCAGCTTCACCAGCGGCGAGCCGTCGATGGACATGTGGGTCTACTCGTACACCTTCCACGAGGGCGGCACCTTCCCCTACGACTGCGAGGTCCACGTCGACCTCGGCATGACCGGGGCGGTGACGGTGGAAGGCATCTTCGCCGACGGCGTGGACGACGGCAACACCGACGAGTGGTCCTCGACCATCGGCTTCCGCTCCACCTGCGTCTGCTACTTCTCGAGCGACTGCGCGGGCGCCACGTTCTGCGACTACGGCCCCGGCGGCTTCTCCACCGAGGACATCTGCACCTGGGTGGACGGCAAGCCCGAGGGCAACCCGGGCACCGCCTGCGACCTGCCGCACATCGGCGCCTGGGGTGGCCCGATCTGCGACGGACTATGCGCCGCCGCCGAGCGTGGCTCGCAGATCGGCCTCGAGGATCCGGAGCTGGTCGCCCAGGGCGCGCGGCTGTGGGCCGAGGCTCTGCTGCAACCGGCCGAGGCGGGTGGCGGCCCGCCGGACCAGGCACTGGTCGACCAGGCGCTGGCCATCGAGTTCCAGTCGCCGGCGATCAACATGAACCTGGGACGCCAGATCAACGACGTGCTGATCCTGGCCGGCTCTCCCGGCTTCTACGAGCACTTCTGCCACTACGAGCAGCACCCGGACGAGCCCGAGACCGACCTGTGGGTTGACCTGTCGCAGGACGCCTGCCGCGCCGCCGCCGCCCGGCTCGCGGTCGAGGCCGTGCTCGCCGAGCTCGCCGAGCCCGGCTCGGGCGCCAGTTTCGTGGACCAGATCGCCGAGGCGTGCGAGGACTCCCGCCACCTGTTCGGCGCGCGCTGCCCGGTCGGCCCGGACACCATGGAGTGCGTCAAGCAGCGCCTGCGGGAGACCGCCGTGTTTCTGACCACGCCCAGCGATCAGGGCGCCGCGGCGGAGGCCGGAGCTCTACTCGGACCGAGCCTGCCGTGGGCTCGGTAACGCCCCCAGACCTTGACTTCCGACCCCCGGTTGGTGACAAGATGTTTCGTTCGCCACGCCGTCTACCACCAACAGTCTGTTAGGAGTGAAAATGTCGAGACTCTCTAGCTCGATCGCCCTCTTGCTGCTGCTCGCACTCGTCGGTACCGCCCAGGCCGAAGAGGAGCGAGACTACCTTTCGACCGCCGTCAGCCCGGACGCGGTTCAATCCCAGGGCGGTCACGGCCCGGCCAGTGAGCTGGTGACCGGCTTCGAGGCCCCGGACTTCGCTCCCGGCGCGATCTTCGGGCAGAACGGCTGGAGCGTTGTGCTCGGCTCGAGCCTGCTCGAGGGCCATGTCGACACCGCCAACCCGGCCACCGACAGCCAGCATCTGAGCCTCTCGGCCGACGGGGCCATTGCCCCGGGCGCCAACGGCTTCTGCACCACCTCCGCCTTCAGCCCCGTACTGGGACCCCAGCCGGCCGAGCCCAGCCAGCTCTCGGCCGACATGGCGATCGGTGCCACCGGCGGCGCCGCCTACCTGGTCCAGGCGCAGGCGGTCAACGAGGGTTTCCTCACCGCCGCGTTCCTGTTCAACTTCACCGGCGACATCTTCGCGCTGGACAACACTCTCTTCTTCATCGACACGGGCGTCGACTGGACTCCCGGCGCATACGCCCCGATCCGGATCGAGGTCGATCCGGGCGCCGCCACGATCGACTACTACTACGACGACGCCTTGATCTTCACCTCGCCTTTGATCGCCGGCACCACGATCGACAACGTCATCCTGTGCGGCGACAACTTCAACGGTGGCGAGTCGGGCGACTTCGACAATCTGAGGTTCCCGAACGCGCCGCCGGCGACTCCGGTGATCGAGATCCCGACCCTCGGCCAGATCGGTATCGTCGCGCTCCTGATGGCGCTGGCGGCGGTCGGCATCTGGAGGCTGCGCCGGGTCTAACGCTCGTTCGTGAGATCGGGGCGCTATGCCCGCCCATCGACGCCGCGCCGGGAAACCGGCGCGGCGTTCGTGTTTGTGGAGGACACCGTTCACCGCCTTGACAGGCGCGCGGCGCACGGTTCAGTTGATCAGTTCTTCCCCATCGCGTGGCAGCTGGATCGTGGGGCCGTCCATCTGCGCCGGCGCGGGCTGTTCCGCCGGCACCGCGGCCAGGGGCATCGCCACCGGATTCGTCACCACAGGCGGCGCGGCCGGCACCGGCGGCGGCCCCTGGGGCGGAGTCGCCGACGCGGGGGCTGGGCCCGATGCGGGCATGGGCGCCGCTCCCGCGTCGGGCGCCTGCTGCGGAACCGGCTGCGGGGCCGGCGCCTGCCAGGCCGGCGGCGCCGCGTCCCGCCCGCCAATGTGCTTCGGCGCCCAGTCGTACCGCTGGTACATCCACTGGGCGATCACATTGATCATGAAACTGGCGAGCCCGCCGAAGAACCAGCGCAAGTTGAAGACGCCGTCCGACTCGGAAAGGACCAGGGCGAGGATCAGGATACCGGTCAGCGTCACCGCGTTGAAGGTCAGCCAGAAAGGCCTGCGGACCACTCTGGCGCGCGGGGCCGCCTGCGTGCCGCGGGTGAGAACCCAGACGAAAACTACCACGATCAGGCTCAGGAGGCCGTGAAAGAACAGCGCCCACCAGAACGGGAACTGCGACACCTGTGTCGTCACGAGCTGCCGCTGATACTCGGAGATCGATAGGAACATCCGTGGCAGCAGGAACCGCAAATCGCCCATCCCGGTCCGAAACGGACCCCACGAGCGGACATCACGGGCGCTGACCTCCTCGGGAGCCATCTCGCCGGGGGCGTCTTCCTCATCGGGCTCGTCGGGACCGGTCTCCGCAGAATCGGCTTCCTCGGAATCGGCCTCCTCGGAACCGGTCTCTGACTGGCCCTCGGCCACGATTGCTTCCGGAGTCGTGACCCGCACGGGATCCACGATCAGAAAAGCGAGCGGGTGCCCCGGTTCGAGCTCGATGTGCTTCCGCTTGTTGGCGAAAACCGCGCCGGCCACCGCGCCGATCGCCGCCAGCTTGCGCACCTTCTCGTCGTCGTTGGAAAAGATGTCTCCAGCCGCGGCGCCCGCGGCGCCACCCGCATAGGCGCCCAGCGTCGTGCTGGTGACCACCGTCCCGTCTCGGCGCGCTTTCCACGTTGTCTCCGACGATTCGACGTAGCGCAGCTCGCCCTCGATCTCGATGCGGGTGAGCTGAAGGCTCATCTTGGCCTTGCGCTTCAACCTCGAGGGCGGCTGCAGGGAGGAGATCTCGCCACGGGCCGAGCTGCCGACCGGCACGACGACCCGGCCGCCCACGCGGATGCTCTGCTCCACTGCCAGACGAAACGGCTTGCCGCTGGCATCGCCGTCGGTCGACAGCGCGTCCAGGAGCTTCACCCGGACTTCGGTGCCGACCGGGATAACTACCTTCTCGGCGGTCGCCGGCGGTGTCAGCGCGAGCAGGAAGAGAACCGCAAACCCGATCCCTACAGCAAGCCTCTGCCTCCCATAATTCATCGCAAGTACCTCGAGGAATAATACCGTCTCGGTCGCAAGATCTGCAGGCATCCTAGCCGCTTGGCGGCGGGGCATCAAGCCAAGCAGGCCTCACGACGTTTCTCCTGATGTGAGTCAGGCGCTTCCGCTAGGAAGCCGCGGCGACCTCGAAACCGGCGGCAATCTTCTCCCAACGCAAGCGCCGAACGGCGGGAAATCCGCGGCAAGGCCGGGATGTAAGCCTCGAGCCAATGGCTCGTGGCTCGAAAACCTGGTTCGAAGGCTCTGAGCCAATGGCTTCTGGCGTCAGAACCTGGTTCGAAGCCCAAGAGCCAATGGCTTTTCGCGAGCTCGGAGCGGCGACTCGCGCGAAAGCGTTTAAAACCAAACGGGTACGATTCGGGCGGCACCGCCCCGGTGCCAGCGCGAACGGCGGCACCACGAACGGCGGGCCGATCGATTGCCAGTCGATGATAGGATCTCGGACCGAGGAAGGACCCGATCAGGAGGATTTGACCGTGACCGTCATGGACTTGAAACGAGAGATCGCAACCCTGGAACCGATCGCACAGGACGAGCTCACCGCGTTCCTCGTCCAGCTCAAGCTCCAGCGCGATCCCGAGCATGCTCGGGAAATGGGCCGACGCCGGGATGACCGGCGCCCGGGAAGCTGGGTCCGCCTGGAGGACTACGAGGCGGAGGTCGCCAGCGGCGACGGAGCCCAGGAGTGACCCGGCCCTATTCCGTATTTCTCCATCTCGAAGTCACAGAAGCGCTGCGGTTCCTGGATCGTTCTGAACGCGCCAGCATCCTGCAGTTCTCTCATGCCCTCGCCGCCAATCCCTTCCAGCCCGGCGACTTCCGGGAGGAGGATGACCAGGGGCGCGTCAACGAGGTTCAGATCATCGGCAGACAGGCGGTCGTCTACTATGTCGATGACGCCGACTCCGAGGTCCGAATTCTCGAAGTTAGGCCAGTGGATCGTTGAGCCAGGAGCGGCCCTCCGTTACCGAAACCAGTCCGAACGTGCGTCCGGCCTTGGCCGAGGTCGCCCGCGGTCGAGGTCATTGGCACCCGCGCCACACAGAACCCTGAAAACAAACGGTGACCGACTTGGATGGCACCCAGATAGCTAAGTCGCTGAAAACAAACGGCGACCGACGTGGATGGCACCTAGACTCGATCATACCCAGCGTCGCGGAAAGCTCCGCTTGATCAACGCCAGACAGCTGACCCGCTTGGAACGACAGACATATGAAGAAGAAATCGAGAGAAGAAGACGCTGACGAGCTGAGACCCGAGTACGATCTCGGCGGTCTCTTGAGCGAAGGCGTGCTCGGTAAGTATGCCCAAGACTACCGTGAAGGGACGAATCTCGCCCTACTGGAGCCCGAGATTGCCCAGGCATTTCCCGACGACGACGCGGTCAACGAGGCGCTGCGTCTCGTGCTGCGCCTGACCAAAGTTCCCCACGCCGCGGCGCGGTGACCGAACATTGACACTTCGAGCAGTAGGGCCTACCTGCCGAATCCGCGCCGAAGCTCACCGCCGTCAAGGTGCTGTGCGACCAGGCGACACCGGCAGCGCTCGAGCGAGCGGCTGAGCTTCTGGCCGCTGGCCGAGTTCCAACTACTTCGGCCAGCCCTGTGACCCGGCTGTCCGATCCTCGCTCCTCGCCCATCTCGGCCGCTCACGAGACGGTGAAAGACGGGCACGTCCCGCCCGACCGGCTGGCCCTCCGTGCGAAGCGGCAGCCCCTAAGTCATTGAAAACAAACGGTGACCTACTTGGCTGGCACCTAGCCTAGCTCCATCTCGAAGTCACAGAAGCGCCCTAGACTCGATCCGTCACGCGCTCGTGTCGACCAAGGCGGGTGCCGCGATGTCGTAGTATGATCCGAGCTTACAGGAAGGAGACTTGATGGTACGCGCCCATGAGATCGAAGTCGTCATCCCCGAAGATCACCAGCTGACCGTCGAGGTTCCGCAGTCGGTTCGCTCAGGGCCTGCCAGAATGATCTTGCTGGTGCCGTCTGAAGAGCCCAGGGAGCCCCCGAATCTCGAGGCCCTGACGCAATGGCAGGCTCTCGCAGCGGATTTAGCGGCGGATGCTCGCCCGTTCGACGAGTTGCCTCTCGAGGAGCGTCGGGCTCGGCTGCGTAGGGTGATGGGAGCAGGTCGAGGGATTTCATCGTCCAGCGAGGAGTTCGCGCGGCAGAAATCCGTGGAAATCGAGCTCGAGGAGCGGAAGTTTGCCCGCTGAGCAAGCGGTTATCTTCGACGCCTGCGCCGCACTCGCATTCCTGCACCAAGAAGAAGGCGCCGAGGTCGTCGCGGACCTGTTGGAAAACGCCGACGGTCGGCGTCTCATCCACGCGATCAACGCCTGTGAGGTTTACTACGACATCTATCGCCGAAGCGGAGAAGAAGCCGCGGGTGAAGTAGAGCGCATCTTGGAGAAAAGCGGTTTCGAGATCGAGACCTCATTGACATCCGCTTCCTGGCAGGCCGCAGGGAGGCTCAAGGCAGTTTGGCGTCGGATCTCCCTGGCCGACTGCTTCGCCCTCAACCTGACGATGCGAGAGGGCGGGACTCTGGTCACGAGCGATCATCATGAAATGGACCGCCTCGCTGAGGCGGAGCTCTGTCCCATTCGTTTCATCCGCTGATCTCGGCGGCGCGAGCGCAGCTCGCGCCCGGCACCCATCCACCGTCCGGTCACCAGCACCCGGGTCGGCCGGGTCGGCTGCAGAGAACAAACGGTGACCGACTTGGCTGGCACCTCGATCCCCTCGCCGATACCGCAGTGCTCCCAGAAGTCCGTACCGTGGTCGAGGGGGGCATCACGCGGCTCTTCCGGCCACCCCAGAAAATGACTCTAAGTCACTGAAAACAAACGGTGACCGACTTGGCTGGCACCTAGATCTAGATCAGATCGCGGCTCACCGCGGCGTCGTCGGCCTGGCTCACCCGCACCAGGGCGCGGAGCACCCGCGGCAGCACGGCCCGCACGGGCGGTGACAGCCCCGCGAACACCTCCTCGGCGCGCTGGGCCAGGGCGCCCTCGACACCGCCCAAGCGACGGTAGGCGTCGAAGGTCAGCACGCCGCGCTCGTCGCGCGCCTCGTACAGCTGCTCGAGAGTGAACTCGAGCAACGGCAGGGCCTCGGGGCTGTCGGCGGCGGCGTCGCGCAGCACGTCGTCGAGCCCCATGTCGGCCTCCGGGTCGTGATCGAAATCGAGCCCCGCCGCCGCGGCCGGCTTGCGGATCATCTCGCCGATCTCGGCCGGCGACGGTCGCAACGGCGACCGACGTGGATGGCACCTAGACTCGCCGCTGCAACTGGCGTCCGATGAGAACTTCAATCATCGGATTGTTCGAGGACTCTTGCGCCGAATCAGCGGTCTCGACGTCGTCCGTGTGCAGGACACGCCGCTTCATCGTGCCAGCGATCCCGAGGTCCTGGAATGGGCGGCAGAGCTCGCCCTTCGGTGGATGTCAAGGTAGTTGTCGCCTCGAGGTTTCGTTCTCAAGCCGCGAGCAGAGCTGGGCGGCCTTGCCACCGCCGGTGCCCGGTCCGACCTCTGTACACCCGGGACGCCCTCCGTGGCGCCGAGCTGCTCAGGGTCC
>JAAELT010000063.1 GCA_024226315.1 bacterium
CTGCCCTGCTCCACCGGCACCGACACGATCACCCGGTCCGGATCGTCCAGGGCGGCGGCCAGGCGGGTCAAGCCCTGGGCCTGCGCGCCCGACGCCACCTGCTCGTGCAGCAGCGGTTGGCCGGGGTGCAGCGGCTCGATGGCGGCCACGTCGCCCGCGGCGGCCATCGCCGCCCATTCGTCGGCCAGGACGTACATCTCGGCCACCTTCGACGACACCGATTGCACGTCGATCGCCACGTCGTCGGCGTCGATCCTCGAGAACGCCGGGATCTCGTCGGCGGCCACCACCACCTGGTACTCGGGGGGCTGATTCATTCTCCCCACGAACAACACACCCAGTCCGGCCACGACAGCCAGGACGACACCTATCAACAGTTGTAACTTTCTCATTCGCTTATCTCCTTTGTAGCAATTGTTCGGTTAAATGTTGGGCGACTTCCCGGCTGTACGGTGTGACCACCGCCTCGGGAAAGCGCCGCTTGAGTCTATGCACGTGATACTGGGCCACGAGGGAATTCGTCCGCGACGCTTCGTCCTCGTCCGCACCCTTGGCCGTGACGACGATCACCACGTCGGCCAACTCGGCCACCTCCTCCACCGGTTCGATGCCGCCATCGGCGACGACCAGCGACCGGTCTGCCACGGCCCGCACCATCCCCCGCACGGCGTCCGGGTCGAGCTTGCATTCGGGCGACCACAGCAGGGAAATACGGCGTTTGACGATCTGGTCCACCGCGCCCCGCGCGTTCCCGTCGAACAACAGCCCCGCCAGCGACCAGGTCCGGCGTTCCAGGCGGGCGGCCAGTTGCCCGTCGCTCAGGTCGAGCCCGACGCCCCGTCCGTCCCGCGCCAGACATCGAGCCAGGCTGGTCGTTCCTACGCCGCCCTTGGCTCCGATCAACAAGATCAACACCGGTCAGTTCCTCCTCCACGAGTCATTCTGTCACCTCGATTGAGATCAGCTTGCTCAAGCTCCATCTGCCTCCTGGCAGCTTTGGCAGTTTGCGCCTGGCGGCCTTTGGCGAGGTCACGTCCCCCTCGTCTTTTTCCTCGGTACGTGGGGCGAGGCCCACCAGACGCCGGACGTGGTTCTCTGCTAGCGGACGCTCGACCGCGACCCACTCGGCGTTGAAATTGCCTCGTTTCCTGCTTCCATCCACCACGACAGCATCTAAATCGTGAGCCAACTCTTCGGTCGGCGCACCCAGGAACAAGGTGACGCCGTCACGGGTGACAGGCTGCTCGCCGGGTTCCACGCCCACCATCACGTGCAGGTCGCCCCGCCTGGCGGCGTCGAACAGAGCCACGCGCTGCCCCTCCCCGGCCAATGCCCGCGCCGCCGTCAGTGCCGCGGTCGTTGTCCCCACGCCCCCGCGCGCGCCATACAGCCCCAGGCGCACGCTCGGCCCTCGCCGCAGGCGCGGCAGGCGTAGCTCGAACTCGATCCGCTCGGCCTCTTCCTGTGCAGGTGCGGGCGCGGGTGTCACCGGCGGGGGTGATGCTGCTTCATTGACCGGCGGCGGTGCAGCGTGAGCGCTGATCTGACCCTTGAGTGAAGAGACGACCTGCGCCCACGACACCGGCGCGGTGTGGCCGCCCATCAGATTGGGCAGCGTGGCAAACTCGTCTCGCCGGTCGTGCCAGTTCTGCGGCAGGACCACCACCACGCGCGCCGGGGCCAGGGCCGCCAACTCCACCACCGCATCTTGTATTGTTGGGTAGAGGTTCACCTCCACCACGACCACGCAGTTGCCCGCGAATGCCCCCGCGATCTGGGCCAGTTTCTCGCCCGTGTCCACCACCGCCGCGACCGACAGCCCGGCGGCGGCAAAGGCCGGGTAGGCCGTTTGCATCAACGCCGTCTCGTTCAGACCGGCCAGGATGACGTTCGTGACGTTGCTCATTTATGTTACCTCCACCCCACCTGTTTCAACTGCTGCATCAGATCGTACAACTCCTCGTCACTCGGCTCTCGCCCCGGCACCATCGCCGGACGGATCAGGAACGGCGTCGTGTGCGCAATGTCCATCGAATAGCCCAACTTGCAGATCGCCATCGCCTGCGGCATCCGGCTGAGGAAACGTTTGTAATCCTCGTCGGTAAAGCCCTTCTCGCTGAACGCCAGGTGGGCCATCATCAGGTCCCGGTCCATTGGAGCCTTAGTTTGCCCAAAGAATGCGTTGTTACAACTCGGCATGATCCCTGGTGGCAGGCCCGCCACCGTTTGCACGATCAGGTGCATAAACGCACGATACTTGCGCCCGTCCCGGAACATTGTCTGGAACTGGGCCGAGGTCGCTACCGCGCCCTGATCATCGTCCCCCCCGTCGGAGGCGCCCGTCAATATCTTGTTCGCCTCCTCAAAGACGATCTGTAGCACCGGCCCCGCGTCCTTGCCGATCGACTCGCGCCGCCGCACCACCGCATCGTTGTACAGGTGCCAGGCCACCAGGCCCAGCACGGCGATCTTGGCGTACTCGTTCATCTCCGCCCCGCCCTCCAGCACCGAGATGCCCCACCGGTC
>JAAELT010000064.1 GCA_024226315.1 bacterium
CCCGCAACGCCACCACCGCGCGCTCCATGTCCACCGGCGTCACCTCGAGCGTGAAGCTCCCCGCCGACCCGGGGGCTGCTGGCGCGAACTCCGCCTCCAGCGCCACCCGCGCCCGCTTGCGGAGATCGTAGACCTGTTGCCGCCGGATGCCGTGTTCTCGAGCCAGCTCGGTGACGATGCCGTACTCGCCTTGCGCCGCGAGGGCGAGGGCGGCAAGCTGGGTCGCAGAGGAGGGATGCAGAGGGTGCCTGGGCTCGGTCATGGTGGCCTGCTCCGGAGTGGTTGTAGCAAGCCGCCTCTACCATCCCTCCTCGCCCTCTACCCCACCGGCCCCGTCGTCACGTCACACAGACTCTGTCCGCTCCGGATGACCGGTGCCAGAAACCGGCAGGGTCCCGAACCTCACGCATCTGCACCAACGCATCCGTCAGACAGGATGACCGGTCCTCACGGACAACTTCGCCGGCCCTCCTGAGCGATTCTCGGCCTCCGCCGATCCATACCGATCGAACGCGATAAATCACGCGTACACGGCCTTGACGCGGGTCCCCTGCCGGGTGATCTGGCAGCATGAGTGGCCCACGTACAACGGCGGAAGTTGCGGCCCGGCTCACCCCCGAGGAGTGGACAGCGCGGTGCCAGCTCGCCGAGACGGAGGCGCGCATTCTCGAGCGGGTGCTCGCGCGCGTGCACGGCGGCGAGTCCCGGTCGTCCGCTCTGCGGGCCGAGCTGCCGGAGCGGCCCGTGTCGAGCACGCTGCGCCGGTTGCGTCGGTTCGAAGAGGGGGGTCGGGACGCCCTGCTGAACCGGCGCTTGCCCGTGCGCAAGGAGCGGAAGATGAACGACGAGGCCCGCGGCGCGCTCCGGGCGCTCGCCGTGGCCCACCCCGGTCTGGGTTCGGAGGCGCTCGCGGCGAAGCTGTCGGAGCTGCTGGGTATCTCGGTGCGACCGACCGCGGTGCAGGGTGCCCTGCGGGATCTCGGTCTGGCGAGGCCTCGCGGGCGGCCGCCAGGGCGTGCGAGGCCGCAGCAGGCGTCGGGGGCCGACGAGGTGGAAGAGGTGACCCCACTCGGTCTGGCCGGGGCAGAGCTCCTCGAGGCGGTGGACGAGGAGATCGGTGCGGTGCGGACGCTGACCGCCGCCATCAGCGCCCACCTCGACCGACTCCCGGCAGCCGAGGGGCCGGTTGTGGACGACACCGCCCACCGCGATGAGCGCGGGCGCTTCCTTGCCGAGTACAACACCGCGGCGCGGCGCACCGAGCCGGAGCTGGGCGAGCGCTTCGACAGCGTGGAGAAGCGCAGGGCGCAGAAGAACCTACCGGCGATGCGCGTCGCCAAGGAGTCCGACGCCACGCTCGCTCGCAAGAACCTCGGGCTGGTGCTCCTACCCACGGTCGTGCGTGGGCCGCGGTGGAGCGCGCTGGCGCATTGGCGCGGTGAGCAGCTGGGGGAGCTCATCGGGTTCCCGTACCAGGCGTCGACACTCGACAAGTACCTGCGGGAGCTCGAGCTGTCGGGGGCGGCGGCCACCTGCCGCGAGGCCACGACATCGTTCTGGCTCGGGCAGGAAGGCCCTGTGGCCGATCCCCAGACCGGCGCGGTCATCCTGTATGTCGACGCGAAGACGAAACCGCTGTGGACGCACCACTGGACGAAGTCTACGAAGGTCTCACAGACCGGCCGTGTGATGCCGGCCGTGAGCACGGTCACGCTCCACTCCGGCGCCGGCACCCCGCTCATCTTCCGGAGCTGGTCGGGGCAGGTGTCCCTGCCGTCCAAGGTCAGGCGCTTCCTCGACACCTACGAGCAGCACGCGGGAGACGGCACGGCCCGACGACTCGTCGTGATGGACCGGGAGTCCCACGCCGTCTGGCTGTTCAAGGAGCTCGCGGGGGACGGGCGGCACTACATCGTGCCCCTGCGGAAGTCGGTCGTTGGCCCCTCCGCGCGATTCGAGGACGTCGGGTCGTGGGGGCCGTACAGTGACAGCCAGGACGAGGTGTGCGGGGCCCATCTGTGGCTCAACGACAGCCGAAAGGGCGAGAAGCCTCTGCGCGTCCGCGTCGTCGGTCGCCGCCGGCACCGCACCGGCAAGGTCGCGTGGTACGCCACCAACGCTCCCGCCGAGGAGTTCTCCTCGTCCGACGTGATCCGGCTCTACTTCGAACGCTGGCCCGCGCAGGAGCACGTGTACCGCGATGGCAGCGGCTTGGTCGGCCTCGACGTCCACCACGGGTACGGCAAGAAGAAGATCCAAGACGTCGCCGTGATGGACAAGCTCGACAAGCTGCAGGGTCGCGAGCGCCGTGTGGCGGTGGACAAGGCCCGACACGAGAGCAGGCTCGCACCCCTGGGCGAGCAGTTGTCCGACTGGCAGGGCGTCATCTCCGACTTGGAGCCGGAGCTCACCGCGAACGGAGCGGCACTCGCCGCCGGCCTGCAGCCTGGTGCTGAAGCGGGTGCGGACCTTGCCGGGGTCTTCGAGACCTACCAGACCTATGGACGCTGGCTGGACGAGGCCCGGCGAGAGTCCGGCATCCTTGGGCAGGAGATCGACTCCGCGACGCAGGCGATCGCCGAGTGCGACGCCAAGGAGCTGCGGCTTGCGGACGAGCGACGGCGGCTCGAGCGACGGCGGGAGATCTTCACCGTCGATGTCGAACTGGACGAGGTGCTGACCGCGTTCAAGCTCACGTTCATGAACCTGTGCTGCGTGCTGATGAAGCAGTACCTCGGCAAGTGGATGGAGCTGGAGACGCTCATCGACGCCGTGCTGACGCTGCCCGGCGAGCGCGTGGTCACACCGACGACCGAGACGGTGCGGATCTTCCGGCCGCGACGCGACGCCCGCAC
>JAAELT010000065.1 GCA_024226315.1 bacterium
ACCGAGCCGTCGACGTGGAAACCGACCTCCAACCGGTGCTTCAGAGTCGTCCCTGGCGTGGTCTGTAGGACCCTGCCATCCGGAGTCTCCTTGCTCGTCGTGGTGGGGGAGCTGTGCTGGTTGATCTCGGGCCTAGGAGCGGCGGTCATCCTATGAGTTGAGCAGGTCCACCAGCACCTTGCCCGGCCTGAAGTAGCAAACCCGCTTGGGAGGTACCTCGACCGCCTCACCCGTCGCGGGATTGCGGCCGCCTCGGGCCGCGCGCTGGCGGATCCGGAAGCTGCCGAAGCCGCGCAGCTCGATCTGTGAGCCGTCCTGGATCGCCTTGGTCATTGCCTGGAGGACGGCGGCGACGGTTTTCTCGGCGTCCTGCTTGTGGACGTTCGTCTCAGCGGCTACAGCTTCGATCAGCTCGGCTCGCGTCAGGGTGCCGGCGGCGCTCTGCTGGTCGGTCTTGGGCATGGGGAGTCGTACTCTCCCGAACCCACGTCGATCCATGTACTGCCTTTCGGTCGAGGCGCGGGCCAGATGTGACTGGCGTCACCGGATCCCACGCTGTAGGGTCAGAACGACGACAGATGGTAGACCTCGACGATCGGCGACAACAGCTGGCAGGCGCCCCCGTTCGTGTCGTGCATCGAGCCGACGCTGATCGCGGCGCGATCCTGTTCTTTCACGGGCTCGGCGTGGGCATCGCCGACCAGACGAAGGAACTGTACAGCCTCGCTCGGGAAGGGTTCGTGGTCATCGGCGTGGACAACGTCGGCCACGGCGTGCGCCGCTGCGTCGATTTCGAGACGCGCTTCAGCCGAGACAACCCCGAGTTCGACGCGAACATCCTCGACGCCGTGGAGGAGACCATTGACGAAGTTCCGCGCATAATCAATGCCGCCATCGACACAGGTCTGACGGACGGCTCTCGCCTCGGGGTTTGCGGCATCTCGATGGGCGGCTTCGTCGCCTATGGTGCGCCGCTCGCCGACCGGCGCATCGAGGCCGCGACGCCCATTCTGGGCTCGCCGCGCTGGAAGCTCGACCGCGCTTCGAG
>JAAELT010000066.1 GCA_024226315.1 bacterium
AGCACGCCGCCGGGCTCGAGAGGCCGCTCCTGATCTGCGCCCCGATGCAGGACGACAACGTCTTCTTCCAGGACACCGTGCGGCTGGCGCAGCGCCTGATCGAGCTCGAGAAGGAGAACTGGGAGGTGGCAATCTACCCGGTCGAGCCCCACGGCTTTCGCCGGCCTTCTAGCTGGCTCGACGAGTATCGGCGGATCTTCAAGCTCTTCGAAACCCATCTGGAGCCATAGAAACCGTCCTCGAAACTCGAACCCTCTCCAGAGTTTCCTGCTAGACTATTCGCCCCGATGCTCGAGAGACCCTATTAGTGCGCAGCAGCGCTGAGCCCCGCCTCTCTCGCGCCGCCCTCGCCGGCGGCGAGACGAGACCGCGAATTTCCGACGCTCCCACGGCGTACCGTCTCTCGACCGCACGCGCCTGGCAGGCGCGTTCGACGCCCATTCCGCGACAAGGAGGAACCCATTCGTAGACCATTCAGACCGATGCGCCCGGGCTCGAACGAGCCACGGGTCAACGATCGGATCCGCAAGAGCCCCGTTCGTCTGATCGACGCCGACGGCACCCAGGTCGGCATCGTGCAACTGACGCAGGCGAAGGACAAAGCTCGGGAGAGAGGTCTCGACCTGGTCGAGGTCGGCGAGAAGGCCGACCCGCCGGTGGTCAAGATCATGGACTGGGGCAAGGTCAAGTTCGACCGCGACAAGAAGGCTCGCGAGTCGCGCAAGAAGACCGTCGTCATCGAAGTCAAAGAAGTCAAGTTCCGGCCGACCATCGGCGACAACGACTTCAACATCAAGCTCAATCGAGCCATCAAGTTCCTGAACCAGGGCAAGAAAGTCAAGATCACCGTCTTCTTCCGCTACCGCCAGTTGCGGCGGCCGGAGCTGGGCTTTCAGATCCTGGACAAGATCACCGAGGCGACCACCGAGCTCGCCAACGTTGACATGCGGTCCAGGCTCGAGGGCCGGCAGATGACCATGATCCTGAGCCCGCTGCAGCATCAATGACGGCCCGTCCGGCGTCCCGAGACGAGCCGCCATGAAGTCCTTCTTCGACTTCTTCCGCGGACAGAGCCGCGAACCCTCACCCGCCGGCGACACGGCGACGGTGCGCAAGATCGTGCGCGAGCTCGAACAGATGGACCCCGACCGCGCCCGGTTCGTGGCCGCTTTCGCCTATCTGCTCAGCCGTGTCGCCAACGCCGACCTGGACATCTCCAGCGAGGAGACCCAGGAGATGGAAGACATCGTTCGCCGCTTCGGCGAGCTCCCGGAGGAGCAGGCGATCCTGATCGTCGAGATCGCCAAGAGCCAGAACCGGTTGCTCGGCGGCACCGAGGACTTCCAGGTGGCGCAGGAGTTCAAGCGGCTGTCGAGCCGCGAGCAACGCGAGGATCTACTGCACTGCCTGTTCGCGGTCTCCGCGGCCGACGACGAGATTTCGGGCGACGAGGAGGCGAGAATCCGCCAGATCGCGGATGAGCTCGGCTTCAGCCATCGCGAGTACATCGAAGTGCGCACGCACTACAACGACAAGCGGACGGTGATCCAGAGGGTCAGGGCCGGGGGCTGAGCAGACCGCCCGCTGGCGCCGCGGGCGGCACATAGCGTTCGAAGTCTTCCTCGCGCGCTCCGCGCGGCCACCGGATCGGCCCTCGTCGCTACTTGACCCGGGTACCATTGGGCACCGGCTTCTCCGGCCGAAGCAGGATCGGCGCGCCGTCGGCCTCGGCGGCGAGCACCATGCCGTTGGATTCGACGCCCATCAGCTTCGCGGGTTGCAGGTTGGCGACGATCACCACCTGCCTGCCGACCAGCGCCTCGGGCTCGTACTGACCGGCGATGCCGGCAACCACCGTGCGTTCGCTGTCCTCGCCGACGTCGACGGTGAGCTTGATGAGCTTCTTCGACTTCGGCACCGCTTCTGCTGCCTTCACCTCGGCGACCCGCAGCTGGGTCTCGAAGAACTGATCGATCTGGATCATCTCGGGCTTCTCCGCTGCTTCCTTCTTCTGTCTCTTCGGCTTCTTCGCCGGCTTGCCGACCGGCGGAGCGTCTCCGGCATCGGCGAGGTAGGCCTTCTTGTCGATGCGCGGAAAAATCGGCGTCACCGCCGGCAGCTCAGCGCCGGTGGGCAAGCCGCCCCACTCCAGGGCAGAGAGCTCGCCGCCCGGCTCCACTCCCAGCGCCGCGAGCACCTGGGGCGCCTTCTCGGGCAGGAAGGGCAGGAGCCCGTTGGCCACCACGCGCACCGCCTCCATGGCGTTCCACAGCACCTCGGCGACCTCGCCTGAAGCCGCCGGGTCTTTGAGCTTCTTCCAGGGCTCGTGGGCCACCAGATACTGGTTGGTTTGCGACAGCAACCGCCAGAGCGCCTCGAGCGCGCGGCTGAAGGCGAACTCGTCCATGGTCCGGCGGTACTCCGCTATCGCCGTGGCCGCCGCTGTCGCCAGCGCGCCGCCAGCGCCGCGCCGGGGCGGCAAGCAGTCGCCGAAGGCGCGGCGCGACAGGGTCACGAGCCGGCTGGTAGTGTTGCCCAGGTCGTTCGCCAGGTCGCTGTTGTAACGGTCGATGAACGCCTCGTCCGAGAAGCTGGCGTCCTGACCGAAGACCATCTCGCGCAACACGAAATAGCGCAGGCTGTCGGTGCCGAAGCTCTTCATCAGGTCGTCCGGGCGTACGATGTTGCCCACCGTCTTCGAGATCTTCTGCGCGTCGCGCAGCCACCAACCGTGAGCCCATACCGTGGTCGGCAGCGGCAGTCCGGCAGACATCAGGAAGGCAGGCCAATAGACCGCGTGGAAGCGCAGGATGTCTTTGCCCACCAGGTGCAGCCGCACGCCGTCACCCTGCCAGAGGGAGCGGTAGAGGTCGCCGACCTCGTCTCCGTCATAGCCCAGGGCGGTGATGTAGTTGCTCAAGGCGTCGAGCCAGACGTAGATCGTGTGCCCCTCGTGAGCAGGAAACGGAATCGCCCACTCGACGGTGGCTCGGCTGACCGACAGGTCTCGCAGTCCCTGGGCCACGAACTGTCGCACCTCGTTGGCACGGCTCGGAGGTGCCACCGGACAGGGCTCCGAGTCGTACCACTCGAGTAGCCGATCCTGGTACTTCGAGAGACGGAAGAAGACGTTTTCCTCCGAACGCAGCTCGGTCTCGATCTCATGATCCGGGCACCGGTGGCCGGGAAGCAGCTCCTTCTCGGTGTAGTAGTTTTCGCATGCCGCGCAGTACCAGCCCTCGTGCCGGCTGACATAGAAGTCGCCGGTAGCGGCGATGCGGGCCACGATCGCCTCGACGCCGCGGGTGTGCCGCTCCTCGGTGGTGCGGATGAAATCGTCGTGAGAGATCCCCAGCTCGGCCCACAGCGAGTGGTAGCGCGAGACCACTTCGTCGGCGAGCTCGATCGGCGGGATGCCGCGCTCGGCCGCGGCGCGCTCGATCTTCTGGCCGTGCTCGTCGGTACCGGTCAGGAAGTAGACCTCATCGCCGCACAGGCGCCGGTAGCGGGCGATGGTGTCGGCCACCAGGGTGGTGTAGATGTGGCCGATGTGCGGGTGGTCGTTGACGTAGTAGATCGGGGTGGTGAGATAATAGCTGCTCATTGGTCATTCCTGCCTTCGGGGCCGCGGATTGTAGCAGCACCGGAACGCCTTCGCCGCATCTCAGTGCACCGGTCTCAGCTCGACGCGGTCGAGCTCGTAGCTGCTGCCGCAGAAGGCGCAGACCGCTTCGAACTTGCCGTTCTCGTCGCTGATCTCGTCGAGATCCTGTTCCGACAGGTGGCGGATCTGGTCCACCAGGGTCTCGCGCCGGCAGCGGCAGCTGTAGAGCAGCGGAAAGCGCTCGAGGTCTTCACGGTCGAAGCCTTCGAGCACCTGGTCGCGCAGCATCCCGGTGCCGCCAGCGGCGAGCGAGCCCGCGACGCTGTCGATGGCGGCGATGTTGCGCTCGAGCAGCTCCAGGATCTCTTCGGCGACTCCGGGGAAGGCTTCGATCAGCAAGCCACCGGCGGCGCCGATGCCGGTCGGGCGCGGCAGGACGCCGAGCAGGGCGGCGGACCGGATCTGCCGGCTCTGCTCCAGGAAGTGCACCAGGTCCTTGCCGATCTCGCCGCTGACCAGCTCCACCTGGCTGGAATAGCGTCCCCGCTCGGATTCCTGGGTGACCCGCAGCGTGCCGCTGCCCACCGCCTCGGCGATCATCAGGCTACCGTCCTCCGGCGTCTCGACGCGTGGCTCGCCCACCAGGCCGCGCAGCCGGCCGCGGCTGTCGGCCTCGGCGATCACCTTGCCCAGCGGCCCGTCGCCCAGCACCTCGAGTACCAGCTGTCCCGGCTCCTTGGTGGCGAAGCGCAGCACCAGCGTCGCCGCCGCCAGCGCCCGGCCCAGCGCCACCGCCGCCACCGGCGACAGGTCCAGCGCGTCCCGGGCGGCCTCGAGCGGGCCGGTGACGTCGACCACCGCCCAGCGCAGGTCCCCTCGGGCCGCCACGCCGAGTTGCAGCTCGCCGAGCTCGCCGTCGGTGTCGTCCAGGTCGCTCACGGGGCAGAAGCTACCACGCTCCACGGCGTCCCAGCGATACCCAGCGTCCGGCCGAGCCGAGAATCAGGTGGTCGATCAGGCGCACGCCGAGCAGGTCGCCGGCCTCGGCCAGGCGGCGGGTAAATGCCAGATCCTCGGCGCTCGGCGTCGGATCGCCGCTCGGATGGGTGTGGAAGAGGATGAAGCCGGACGCCGAGCGCAGCAGCCCCTCCTTGAGAATCACTCGCGGCTCCACCGCCGCGCGACTCAGGGTGCCGCGGTAGATGTCGCTCTCGGCGATCAGGCGGTTACGCACGTCGAGGTAGAGAGCGCCCATCACCTCCTGGTCCTGCTGCGCGTAGCGCATCCCCAGGTAGCGGGCGACGATTTCGGGCTGATCGAGCAGGTCGCGGCGCGGCATGCGAGCGCGTGCCAGGCGGCGCCCGAGCTCGACCGCGGCGAGCAGGGTCGCGGCCTTCGCCGGGCCGAGGCCGCGACGTCTCAGGCTCGCGACCTCGGAGCGCAACAGACCGCTGAGTCCGCCCCGCTCCGCCAGCAGCTCCTGGCCCATCTCGATCGCCGACATCCCCGGCCGGCCGGTACGCAGCAGCACGGCCAAGAGCTCGGCGTCGGACAGCGTCGCGGCTCCCGAGCTCAGGATCCGCTCGCGCGGCCGATCCTCGGGAGGCATCATCTGGAGCAGGGTGACGGGGTTCGGCATGGGCTGGTTTTCCTCCGTTCCATTGGTTCGCTGACTTCGAAGCCCTCGCCATGTATAGACGCGAAAACCCCGCCCGATCTTTGCTCCGCGACCATTTTCGTTGCTGGACGGACCTTGCCTGACCTGGCAGGATGGTGTAGAACACGGCGCTCCCGCCGAGATCTCCCCATGAAACAGCTCCTTCGATACCGCGACCTGATCGCGACTCTCGTCCAGCGCGACCTCAAGGTGCGCTACAAGCGCTCGGCGATCGGCTTTCTGTGGACCATGCTGCAGCCGCTGCTGATGATGATGGTGCTCAACATCGTCTTCAGCACCATCTTCAAGTTCGAGGAGCCGGAAGAGCCCCCACCGGCGCCCCCTGGCGTCGAGCAGCAGGTCGCGGGCGGCCAGCAGGTCTCCCAGCAACAGGACTCCCAGCAACAGTCCGGCGAACCGACGGAGGCCACCGCGAAGACAGGGGTCCGCAACTACCCGGTCTACGCGCTCGCCGGACTGCTGTTCTGGAACTTCTTCCAGCAAACCATCGTCAGCTCGATGAACAGCCTGAAGAGCAACGCCACGATTCTCAAGAAGCTGCCGGTGCCACTGGCGGTCTTCCCCGTAGCCACGGTGATCTCGGGCCTGGTGAACCTGCTCTTTGCCTGCATTCCGCTGTTCGCCATCCTGCTGGTGACCGGCCACCGCTTGACCACGGCATTGTTCTTCCTGCCCGTGTCGATCCTGATCGCGGCGATCTTCACCCTCGGCGCCGGCCTGCTGTTGTCTCCGCTGGCAGTGTTCTTCGCCGACGTCATCGAGCTGGTAGGGGTGGTGATGACGCTGATGTTCTACATGACGCCGGTTATCTACCCCATGGGGATCGTCGCGGGCACCAAGTTCTACTGGGTGGTGCACTACAACCCCGTGCGATCGATCCTCGAGGTATTCCGCGACCCGATCTATTTCGGCAAGATCCCGCCCGTTTCCCATCTGTCGGTGGCGGTGCTCATCGCCGTGGCCATGCTGGTGATCGGCATCGTGTCGTTCCGCAAGTCGGCCGACCGGATCCCCTTCTATATCTGAGGAGCTGCCGACCCGTGCCGGAAACAGTCGTCGACCTGGCGGGCGTCTCGCTGTGCTACCGCCTGGCCAAGCAGCGCAACGTCTCGATCAAGGAGTACCTGATCCACCTGGTAAAGGGAGCCCTGGTCTACGAGGAGCTGTGGGCGCTGAAGGACATCGACCTGCGGGTCGAGGCGGGAGAGGTGCTGGGCATCGTCGGCCGCAACGGCGCCGGCAAGAGCACGCTGGCCAAGGTCATCGCCGGCGTAATCAAGCCCACTCAGGGCGAGCGCCGGGTAGAGGGCATCGTCTCGCCGATCCTGGAGCTCGGTACGGGCTTCGACTACGAGCTGACCGGCTACGAGAACATCTTCCTGAACGCCCTGCTGCTCGGCCGCCAGAAGCGGGAGATCGAGCGCGAGGTCGACGACATCGTCGAATTCAGCGGCCTGGGAGAGTTCATCGAGACGCCGATGCGTAGCTATTCCTCGGGCATGATCGCGCGACTCGGCTTCTCCATCGCCACCGCCTGGCTGCCCACCGTGCTGATCCTCGACGAAGTTCTGGCGGTCGGCGACGCGCGCTTCGTGGCCCGGTGCCAGGAACGTCTGGACGCTTTCCGTGAGCAAGGCACGACGATCATCATGATCTCCCATGCCCTGAACATGCTGCAGGACTACAGCACACGCTGCATCTGGATCGAGCGCGGAGAGCTGTGCGCCGACGGCAGCCCGGCCGAAGTGTTGGGGCAGTACTTCCAGGCCATGGCGCCCGAGCAGGTCGCGAAGGCGGCCGAGCAAGCCGAAGCCACCGAGGAAGCCGAAGCCAGTGTCTGACCCCATTGGGGCCTTCACTCACCGCCTTCGCTCCAGAAGTCTTCCAGCTCGACCCCGAGGCCGTCGGCCAACCGATTGGCAAAGGCGTAATAGCCGGTCACCAGGTTGGCGTCCAGGACGGCGGTGTCGCTCCACCCCTCGGCACGCAAGGCGGCGACATCGTCTTCGGTCATCGCCCAAGGCTCCCGGGTGAGCTTGACGGCGTAGTCCAGCAAGGCGCGCTCGGCGGGCGGCACCTCGGCCTTCCGGTAGTCGTCGGCCAGCGCCTCGGCCAGTCCCTCGTCCCCTGTCAATCGACGGAGCCCCGCTCCGTGATGAGCCAGTCAGTAGTGGCACTGGTTGACGCTCGACACCACCACCGCGATCATCTCGCGCTGGATGCGGCTGAGCGGCGAGCGGCCGCGCATCACGGTGCGGTAGAGCTCCAGGTGGCCACGGATCGACTCCGGGTTCAGACTGTGGATCTTGAAAATGTTGTCTACTCCGCCCCAGGGCTCCCGGAGGCGCCGGTAGAGCCTTGCCAGCTTGCCTTCGGCCTCGTCCTCGCCGATCGTTCGTATCCACGCCATGATCCGAGCTCCGTCTGGTGTATCCTCGCAACCGGTGTATCTTCGCAACCAAGTGTTGGCATGAGCGTATCAACCCTCGACGATCCAGGCTGAACCACGCTCGGAGTCGCACCGTTCCGCGGTCCGCGGACGTCACTGTCGAGAACGAAGGTGCCGCCCCCGTCCGAGGTACCGCGTGAGCGGTCAGCACCACCCCTGATCGACGACGAGACGTCGCTCGAGGCCGGCCGTGGCCTGCTCGACGAGGATGCGCTCGTGCGGTACGTGGAGGACCTGCTGCGGATCTATCCGACAGCCGCCAAACGCATCCGGATCGGGACCCGCCCCGATCCCGAGCCGCTGATCATTGTCGACGGCGCACAAAGCGACCAGTTGAAGGCCGAGGGACTGTGGCTGAAAATCCGTGATCTGCCGTTCGAGGAGCAGTGCCAGAAGGTACGGCGCTATCGCTTCTGTTCTACAGTGCTCTTCGACCTGCTGCGCGAGGTCTCGCGCCGGGAAGGGCGCCAGAGCCGCCGGCGCGGCGTCGAGGCGGCGGAACTGGCGCTGATCAGCCTGGAGAGCAGCGACCGGGTGTTCGGCCAGCGGATCCACGACTTGCGGGCGCTCGGCTGGGCGTGGCTCGGCAACGCGCACCGGCTGGCGCTCGATTTCTCGGCGGCGGCGGCGGCGTTCGAGCAGGCGGATCGTGAATGGTCGAAGCCGAGGGCGAAGCGCGACCTCTCGGTATTGGGCCATATCTGCCTCAGGAAGGGAGCCCTCCGGATGATGCGGCGGGAGTACGTCGAGGCTACAGAAGACGTCAATCGCTCCTGCTCCCTGTTCCGGCAGTCGAATCAGACGCGAGACGAGGCGCTAGCGTTGATCCAACGGGCGACGATTCACATTTACGCCGGCAAGCTCGCCGAGGCGATTGAAGATCTTCGAGAAGCGGCGGGCTTGATCGACGAGGACGAAGAGAGACAGCTCGCTTTCGCGGTTCGAGGCAACCTGGCCAACGCCCTGGCTCGAGCCGGCCAAGCCCAGAGCGCCGTGAAGGAGTTGGACCGAGCACGGCAACTGAATCGCGCCATCAACGATCCCCTGGGGACGATCAAGCTCGACTGTATCGCCGGTGACCTGAGCGAGGTCCAAGGTGATCTCGAGAGGGCGAAACGGTTCTACCAGGGCGCCCGCGCGGGGTTCCGCGACGCGGAGGAGCCGAGATATTTCGGTCTGGTCTCCGTCGACCTGATGACCATCCACTCGCAGCAGGGCGACTGGGAGAGAGTCGGCGTGCTCGCTGCCGAGACGCTGCCGATTCTCGGCTCCCTGAGCCTCCATGCAGAGACGGTCGCGGCCGTGGGTCTCCTGGCGGAAGCGGTCGAGGCCCGGAGCCTCTCATGCCGACTCCTGAGCGATCTCCGGACCGCCCTGCGACAGGATCCTCTGACCGCGTGAACCGAGGCGGGGCGGGCCGAGAGCCCTGCCCCCGCCCCGGGTCGTGCCTCATCTAGCCTAACGGATCGATGCAGGGAGCGGCTTCAGCGCGGACGGCGGTCGTGGTCTTCACGGCTCTCTCCATTCGGTTGCGCACTCGGTGCGGTGGACGATGGCCTCGCGGATCTGCGGGCTCGACGACCGGTACATTCGCCAGTCGTTTGCCCACTCTACCGGCCAGGATCCAGGCGTTTCCCCGCCAAATCCCGAATTGAAAAAGCCCGAGCACATGGCAACGTCCGGGCCACGGGAAGTCACAAGAGGGAGGCCGATCAGAGAAACGAGGCACCAGCTCGGCTCGCAGGTGTGCTGGCCGGGATCCTGGAACCGGGGGGACCATGAGAGAAGTCGAGAGAGACCTGGACCGCACACTGCTCGTCCTACGCAACGTCGTCCTCTCCCGGGGCTACACCCAGCTCGAAGTGCAGCAAGACCTCGGCTGGGGGCGCAGCTACATCAGCCAACTGCTCACCAAGCAGAAGTCGCTGCGTATCGATCAGGCCCTGATGATCCTGAGGGTCGTCGGCGTCGATCCCGGCGACTTCTGGGCCGAGGTCTACCGGTTCGGCCCGTTCAGCGAAACTCGCCCCCGCAGGCGGGGCCCGAGCCGGCGGCACGCAACGCCACTGCCACCGGACGGGGACATGCTGGCTGACCTGCGTCGGTCGAAGAGACTGCTCGAGAGAGTCGTGACCGTGTTGATACAGAAGCGACTCATCACTGCTGAGGACCTCGACGATGCCACGAGGAGATCCAGACAGGCGGCGCCGTGAAAGGGGGCCATAGCGCTGTGCTGGCGATGCAGGAAGCGGCGGAGCTGCTGCTCGCCCGGCGAGCCGCTATACTGCCACTGTGGCAGTCTTCGAACCGCTCTTCCGCGCGCTCAACACCGCCGAGGCCCGATACGTCGTCGTCGGGGGCGTCGCCACCGTCCTGCACGGTTATGCTCGTCTGACCGCGGACGTCGACCTCATCGTCGACCTCGAGCCGTCCGAGGCGCTCAAGGTGATCGATGCTCTAGTGGGCCTGGGTTTGGAGCCGCGCGTGCCCGTCCAGGCTCGGGATTTTGCGGAGCCGGAGAGGCGGAAGAGCTGGATTCGCGAGAAGAACATGCAGGTCTTCTCGTTGTGGGATCCACGGGACCCGATGCGCGTCGTCGATCTCTTCGTGGATCACCCGATCGATTTCGAAGGCCTGTGGTCGAGGTCCGAGCTCGTAGAGCTGAGCACGACCGCGGTGCGCGTCGCCTCGATCGACGACCTGATCCGGCTCAAGGAGTTGGCGGGGCGGGACCAGGATCGGGCGGACGTCGAGAAGCTCAGGGAGATCCGCAGGAAGCGGGACGATGGCTGACGCGCGATCGCGGGCCACCGTCGATTGGCGCTCCACCTGGAAGGACAATCGCCGGAGCCTCCTCGAGGCGAGTATGGCCGCGACGCCTGCCCAGCGCCTGGCCTGGCTGGAGGAAGCCCTCCAGCTGGCCTACCGCTCCGGCGCGCTGCCCGATCGATCCTCCACCGCCGCGGCCCGTCGAGCGTCGGATCGGCTCGCCGAATAGCTCCACCCTCGGGGCACAGGAAGTCAGAAGAGGGAGGCCGATCAGAGAAACGAGGCGCCAGCTCGGCTTGCACGTGTGCGTCCTCTCCCGGGGCTACACCCAGCTCGAGGTGCAGCAAGACCTCGGCTGGGGGCGCAGCTACATCAGCCAACTGCTCACCAAGCAGAAGTCGCTGCGTATCGATCAGGCCCTGATGATCCTGAGGGTCGTCGGCGTCGATCCCGGCGATTTCTGGGCCGAGGTCTACCGGTTCGGCCCGTTCAGCGAAACTCGCCCCGGCAGGCGGGGCCCGAGCCGGCGGTGCGCAACGCCACTGCCACCGGACGGGGACATGCTGGCTGACCTGCGTCGGTCGAAGAGACTGCTCGAGGGAGTCGTGACCGTGTTGATACAGAAGCGACTCATCACCGCTGAGGACCTCGACGAAGCCACGAGGAGATCCAGACAGGCGGCGTCGTGAAAGTGGGAGACGCCAGAACCTGCGGTCGCATCTGAAGGCGGGTGCAAGCCCCTGGTTCGACTAGCGCAGCAAGCCCGTCGCCGGCACCGCCTTCCTCGGCGCACAGCCTCCGCCTAGCAGCAATGCGGTCTACGCCGCCGTGGCGAGCCGGTCAGGTCGTGCCAGCCACCTCGGTCAGCTCGGGTGGCGTGACCAGCGGGGTCAGCCTCACGCTCAAACGGCTTTCGATGACGTGCCGATCGACTCAAGCCGATCTCTTGGTCGGCAGACCCTCTGCCTTCTTCGGCGCAGGATCCACCAGCTCCCGGTCGCTGGACGCTTCCTTCTTGCGGAGATCCGAAGCGATGGCGTCGAGGTCATAGTCGAAGCGTTTCGCGTAGGCATCTCGAATCGCCCGGACTTCTTCGACAACTGGGTCACGCCACATGGCTAGTCCTCCATCAGTTCCACGGGTGTGCAGATCACCGGTGGCTCATATCCATCGGTTCGACACACCGCCTCGATCTTATGTCGCATTGCCGCGTTGGCGATGTGCCTGCAGTTCCAGGTCAGCAGGTAGTCGATGCCGCCGACAACCGCGATGGCGATGTGGAGAGCGTCTGCTGACGCTTTCTCCGGTAGCGGCACCCCATCGACCAGCCGGCTAGCCAGTGCGGTCGCGTCGCCGGTAATCCTCAGGACGGGCACGCCTGCCAAGGCCTCCAAGCGCTCTCTCGCAGCCTGTGGATCACCGCCGCTGGACTCCTCGATGACCAACTGCGAGACGAGGAGATCGAAGCGGTCTCGTGTCTGCCACCATTCCTTGGTGATCTGCTGCTGGGCTGCCTTGACGAGATCACGGCTCGGCCACGCAGTCAGGTAGCTGGGGATCGTCGTTTCGATGTAGACCTTGAGCTTCATGGCAACGGTTCCACCAGCTCGCTCCAGACCCAGCCTACCACTCATGACCGCTCCGGCGATGGTCTCCTCCCGACCGGGGTGCGATCGCCTCGGCTGCCGACCTCCCCGCTCGGCCGGTCGGAGCGGGTTCGCGTCGCCGTCAGGACCTCAGGCGCAAATGTGCTGATGGGAGCGGAATCCGTCAGCACCTCGAGAGCTTACATGCTGACCGAAGCGGGTTTCGTCAGCACCTCGATGGCTAAGATGCTGACGGAAACGGAAATCGTCAGCGCCTTGGGTCCCAATGTGCTGACGGAAACGGAAATCGTCAGAACCTCAGAAACCTATGTGCTGACGACGACGGAATCGGTCAGCACCTTAGAACTCTATGTGCTGTCGAAAACGGGCGTTAGAGGCCCGATCCAAGCGCCGCTTTGCTGGCGAGGCACGCCACGTAAGTGCTTGACTGGCAGACGTTTACTCCCGTCGTGCCCATGATGGGAGGAGCCTACCACAGAACGCTGTCGCGGTGGCAAGGGGCACTGTAGGGGCAGCACACTGCCCCACTGCCGGCAAGATCGACGAGCTGATCCGGGAGATCGAAGACGAAGGCGAGAGGAAGCGCGACGGCGACCCTGTGGCCGGCGTCGAGAAGATCCTGAGCCAGGATCCGTTCGAACCACCGACGAGGGTGACGAAACGATCGCCGAAGCCGCTGTTCCACGTTGCATCGAAGGAGGAGCGCGACGATCTCGTGAGCGGCTTCTTGGCGTTCCAGACGCAATACCAGATCGCCTCGGAAGCTTTGCGTCGCGTCTGTCACCGACCGCCCTAATGGGTCCACCCATGATCGCCGTAATGGAGCCACCCAGAGGTGGTCCGGAGACGGGTCTCGGGCCGTAGGCTTGTCTATCGTCGATGGGGCCTCAATTCAAGGCTGAGGCTTTGATCCTCCTCTGGGTTTTGGTCGTGTTGATGTTGGCGGCCGGGTTGGCGATGACGTGGTCAGCAGGTACGTCGATCATCGCCTTACCCAGCTCTGCTTCTGCTCTGTTTCTGCTTCCGCGCGCGCCGCGATGGCCTAGGGTGTGGCAAGGGAGCGCAGCGACCGAGGGATTATCGCGGTGCGCGCGGTCTGCTTCTGCTCACTCTTTCGCGGCGTTGTCCCGGACAGAGCAGCTCTTGGCCGGGGTCTTCAGAGGCTTGGGTTTGCGGTAGCTCTCACCGTCGAGGATGACGCGGTAGGCGCCGTCGCGCATCCGGTCGAGGGTCGCGGCGCCGAGTAGGCGGTTGGGGAAGGCGTCGCCCCACTCGGCGAAGTCGAGATTGCTGGTGACGATGGTTGCCGCTCGCTCGTAACGCTCGGCGATCAGGTCGTGGAGATCCTCGTCGTGTGGTGGACGCAGTGGCTTGAGGCCGAAGTCATCGAGGATCAACAGCGGCACGCGGACGACGGCCTGGAAGCGGCGCTCGAAGGTGCCGGTAGCGCGCGCGGCGTGCAGCGAGCCGAGCAGCTTGCTCTGGGTGCTGAAGAGCACGTCGTGGCCGGCGCGCACGGCGCAGTGGCCCAGCGCCTGGGCGATGTGACTCTTGCCGGTGCCGCACGGGCCGACGATGAGGACGCAGACACGCTCCTCGAGGAAGCGGCAGGTCGTCAGGTCGCGGATCAGGGCTTGGTCGATGGAGGGGTTGAAGTCGAAGTCGAAGCGATCGAGGGTCTTGGTCGACTGGAAGCCGGCGCGACGCAGACGCAGGTCAAACTTCTTCTGGTCGCGTCGGGCGACCTCGTCTTGGATCAAGAGCGCCAGAAACTCGGTGTACGGCAGCTTCTTCTCGATCGCCTGCCGGTTGCGCGCATCCAGCGAATCGAGGATGCCAGAGAAGCGAAGGCGCTTGAGCATGGGTGCAAGCTCGGGTGATGGGTTCATGATTATCGTCCTTTATTTCAGTGAGTTAGAAGTGTTCTGGTGTCACGGCTGAAACGCCCCGATCCGGTGTAGCTCTCGGCTAGAGAGTCGAAGGCGGCCTCGACCATTGCCACCTGGTCGAGCCCCTTCTCGAGGATCGTCTTCACCGACCGGTACCGCGGATTGTCGAAGGCCAAGGCTCGTTGGCACGCCGCTTCCAGGCGCCGCGCGCCGTAGCGCTGGCCGAGCCGGATCACGCCCTGAGCGGCGCGCAGATTGTCGAGCACTCGCTCAGCGAACAACTGCTCGATCAGGGCATGACACGCGACACCGATCTTCTCGGCTTGCTCGAGGCACCACGGCGGATTCTGGCGCTTGTATGCCACCGCCTCCGGCGGCAGGTGGTCGTCCACCGTCGAGCGCGAGCCGGGCCGCGTCAGCCGCGGATGCGTCGCCACCATCTCGTGCTCGCGGTAGATCTGCACCGCGCTTGACGTCGCTCGCAGCCACAACTGCTCGCCGATCAACAGGTACGGTGCGGAGTAACGACACTGCTCGAACTGCACGTGACAGGTCGTCGCCAGCTTCAACCGCGCCCATACCGCCGGCTCCGGGGCCACGCTCGGTAGCGGCTGCAGCAGATGCCGTTCGGTCTCACCGAATCGAGCCAGCGGCCGCTCGCGGGTGGTGCCGTGGATGCGGTTGCCCGCAGTCTCAAGCACCCAAGTCACGAGCTGGCGGTTGCCATCGGCCAGGCCGCGGTAATCGCGCAGGGGCATGAAGTTACGCTTCACGTACTTCACCCCGGCCTCGACGCGCCCCTTCTTCTTCGGCTGACCCGGCGGGCATGCATCGATCTTGAAGCCATAGCCCTCGGCGAGCTCGGCATAGGCTCGCTGTACCGTCGGCTCGCGCCAACACGCCCGCGTGATCGCACACTTTGCGTTGTCGATCTTATGTTCCCGCCCCCGTTATGTGACGCTCGACCTGGGCGTTGATTGTGCGACGGGCAGTACGGCTGGCATCGTCGAGGGCAGCGGCCACATAACGAGCATCAGAGGACAATCTTCTCTTCGGCACTACTGCCGCAGAAAGGAGATTGTCCAATGTTGGAGAAGTACTTCGTCCGTCCAGAAACGGTCGACCGCTTTCACTCGTCTTGGATCGCGGAGCCGATCGAGAAGTACGTCGTCTGGCTCCACGATCGGCGCTACCAGCCGCGCAGTGTCTTTAGGCGAGTTCCAATCGTAAGCCGCTTTGGCGACTTTGCCGCTGCAAGGGGAGCGAAGAGCTTCGAGGATCTGCCACATCACGTGGAGGACTTCGTCGCCGACTGGATTCAGCGACGAGCGCACGATAAGAGCGAGTCAGCACGAAAGCGGCTGGGGCGCGACGTCCGCAACCCGATTCAGCAGATGTTGCGACTCGTCCTGCCGGATTTCGAGGGCCTTGGCCGACCTCGTACTCAGAAGCCTTTCGCTGATCGGGTGCCGGGCTTTTTCGAGTACCTGCTTCAAGAGCGTGGCCTTCGGGAAGCGTCGATCCGCCACTACGCTCACCATCTTCGTCCCTTGAAGAAGTACGTAGACGACATCGGGCTGGACGATCTCGCGGCGTTGTCGCCAGTGGTGTTGAGCGGATTCATTACTTGGCGCTGTCCATCGCTGGCCAAGACCAGCCGTCGCGATGTCTGCGGAGTGCTCCGTGTCTTCCTCCGGTACCTGTTCCGCGAAGGGATCGTGACGAAGGATCTCAGTACCAGCATCGAAAGGCCACAGCACTATCGGCTGTCGAAGATTCCCCGATCGATCTCTTGGGAGGACGTGAAGAAGGTGCTCGCCGTGATCGACCGACGTTCTGCGGTGGGCAAGCGGGACTATGCGATCCTCTTGCTCCTCATCACCTACGGATTGCGGGCCCGAGAAGTGGCGGCGTTGAAGCTCGACCACATCGACTGGAGAGAGGAGCGGCTGCGCGTCCCAGAGCGCAAGGCGGGTCATTCGACCGGCTACCCTTTGTCGCCAATCGTCGGCCAAGCGCTTCTCGAGTACCTCCGGCACGCTCGTCCCACCACAGAGGATCGCCATGTCTTCCAGCGGATTCTGGCTCCCCTCTGCCCATTGACCCACGCCGCGGTCTCCTCGCGGGCGGCGCACTACCTCAAGAAAGCGGGTATCGACGTCCCTCGCCCGGGATCACATACGTTCCGCCACACCTGCGTTCAGCGACTCGTCGAAGGCGACTTTTCCTTCAAAGAGATTGGCGACTACGTGGGCCACCGCTCTCCGGCGTCCACCGAGATTTACAGCAAAGTCGACCTCGAAGCCTTGCGCCAAGTAGGCACAGGTCTCGTGGAGGAGTTGCTGTGAGAGCGCGATGGAAGGGGTTCCACAGCTGTCTGTCCAGTCCAATCCGGCGTTTTCTCGAGCACAAGCGGGCCCTGGGTCGGCGCTACCTCAACGAAGAGGCAGCTCTACGCCTCTTCGATCAGTTTCTCATCGACAGCGAAATAGCCTCACCCAGCCACATCTCGACGGAGCTCCTGGATCGGTTCTTCGTGTCACGTCCTCGTCAACGGCCTCGGAGCTTCAATCACCTCGTAGGTGTCGTGGAACGGCTCTTTCGTTGGCTTGTCGATCAGGAGATCCTGGATCGCTCTCCCGTGCATACGACGCATCGCCGGGCAACCGAGACCCGTCGGCCATTTCTCTTTGACCGGGCTTCAGCCGGTCGACTGCTGCATGCCGCAGGCCAGCTCCCGAGCCGCCCGAAGGCCCCGCTGAGAGGTCCGACGTATCGAACGGTCTTTGCAGTGCTTTACGGCCTCGGGTTGAGAGTCGGCGAAGTCACACGACTGTGCCGTGGAGACGTCGATCTCGACCAAGACATTCTGTGGATCCGTTGTACGAAGTTCTCCAAGGACCGACTCGTTCCGTTTGGCCCTGGTATTCACGGGCTCTTGAAAGGGCATCTTGCACTCCAGACCGAAAGACGAGGAGAGCTCGCTACCGACGATCCATTCTTCAGCTTTGTCGCCGATCGTGCTGTCCATCCATGCACCATCACCCAGACTTTCCACGCAATGATCCCTCGGCTCGAGCTCAAGATCCCGCCGGGCACTTCACCTCCAAGACTCCACGATCTACGGCACTCATTCGCCGTCGCCACATTGCTGCGCTGGTATCAGATGGGCATCGCGCCCGGTCAACGAATCCACCAGCTCGCGACATTTCTAGGCCACGTCGATCCCACATCGACGGCGGTCTATCTGACCATCACTGAAGAGCTTCTAGATCAAGCCAATGCTCGCTTCGAGCACTATGCCTCCTCATTCCTGTCGGAGGTGGGATCGTGAAGTCCCACAGGCTCGGCACGCTCGTGCGGTCCTTCTTCATCGACTACTTGCAAGTCCAGAAGGGGCTCCGCATGGCGTCCATCCGTAGCTACCGTGACGGCTTTCGACTCTTCCTCTCCTTCCTTGCCCAGAACGCCCGTAAGAGGATCGCGCGGCTGTCCCTGGAAGATCTGACCGTCGAGAGCGTGCTGCGCTTCCTGCGCCATCTGGAGGAAGAGCGTCACAATCACATCCGGACTCGGAATCACCGCCTCGCCATCCTGCGTACATTCTTCGACTATCTGGCGGGCCGTGTTCCCGAGATGCTGGAGGTCGCACAGAAGGTAGCGGCGATTCCGACCAAACGCGTGTCTCCGCACGAGACGCAGTACCTCACACACGGCGAGGTCCGCTCCATCCTCTCGAGCCCACTGCTGAAAGGACCACAGGCTCAACGAGATCGCGCTTTGCTGCTATTCCTATACAACACAGGCGCTCGGGTGCAGGAAGTTGCCGATCTCAGCGTTACAGCTCTCGATCTCGAATCGCCACCCCGTGTACGCCTCAAAGGCAAAGGAGGTAAGTGGCGGACTTGCCCACTTTGGCAGGAAACTGCACATCAGCTCCGTGCCTTGCTTCCACACGACGATCCTGGCGATTGCGAGCGCCCAGTGTTTCTCTCCCGACGGGGCACGGGGCTTTCGCGCTTCGGCATCTATAAGATCGTTCGCCGTCACGCGCAACACCTGCGAGATGGGCCCGCCGGCCAGCACGGCCAGCACCACGTCACGCCACACGTCTTTCGCCACACCACAGCTGTACATCTCCTCGAGTCCGGCGTCGAAATCAACGTCATTCGTGGTTGGCTGGGCCATGTCAGCTTAGAAACGACCAACCTCTATGCCGAGATCACAGTGAAGACGAAGCAAGAGGCCCTCGCCCGGTGCGAGGTGCCTTTGGAGGCTTCGGAGGTACTCCAGCGAGAACCCGTTTGGCGCAACGACGAGAATCTGCTCAACTGGCTCGAATCTCTCTAGCCGTTATGTGCCCTTCGGTCGGATCGCCTTCCCAGCGGGAGGGCGTCGACCGAACTTCAGCCACATAACGGGGGCGGGAACATAACTGCGACAACGGCTCGATCTACCGCCACCACCACCTGCAGATCGTCTGTGCCACTCTGGGGATCTCGTTGATCCACTCGCGTCCGTACCAGCCCCGTGGACGTGGCAAGATCGAGCGCTTCTTCCGCCATGTGCGCAGCG
>JAAELT010000067.1 GCA_024226315.1 bacterium
GGTACATGTGAAAGCTGTCACGTTAATGACAAATCCACAGATCACGTTGATACTGCGAGTACGTGCGGAGATTGTCACAATCCGAACGGCTGGTCCGAGATAGCGATTGATCATACATCAGTGAATGGTACATGTGAAAGCTGTCACGTTAATGACAAATCCACAGATCACGTTGATACTGCGAATACGTGTGGAGACTGTCACAATTCTACAGGCTGGTCTGATGCAACTATGGATCACTCGTCAGTAAGTGGAACCTGTGAGAGCTGTCATCAGAGTGATAAATCCATAGACCACGTTGATACTGCGAATACGTGTGGAGACTGTCACAATCCAAATGGATGGTCAGAAATCAGTATTGACCACTCGTCAGTGAACGGCACATGTGAAAGCTGCCATCTGAGTGATAAGTCCACAGACCATATATTATCAGAGAACACGTGTGGAGACTGTCACAATCCGAACGGTTGGTCCGAGATAGCGATTGATCATACATCAGTGAATGGAACTTGTGAAAGCTGTCACGTTAATGATAAATCAACAGACCATATAGACTCAGCGAATACGTGTGGAGATTGTCACAATCCTACAGGCTGGTCTGATGCAACTATGGATCACTCGTCAGTAAGTGGAACCTGTGAGAGCTGTCATCAGAGTGATAAATCCATAGACCACGTTGACACTCTAAATACGTGCGGAGATTGTCACAATCCAAATGGA
>JAAELT010000068.1 GCA_024226315.1 bacterium
GCGAAGAGCGTCGAGGGAAAGCGGACCGGGCAGGTGTTTCACGTCGCCTGACCGATGCCCCGCGAATCGATCCAATCGCCAAGCCGACACACTCAGGGCTCCGCCTCGTACACCACCTCGCCGTCGAGCAGCGTGAGCAGCACCCGCACCTCGCCGATCTTGGTGGCGAGATCGACGCGCTCCGCCTCATTGAGCACCTCCTGCCCGGTTCCCACGGCGTCGGCGCGGCGCACGGCGGTCTCGATCGCCTCCAGGGGGTCGACCGACGAAACCGACCAGTCGCTGCCGCCCACCAGGCGGCCACCGGCACGGTGCACGCTGCCGATGGGATACATGCGCTCGACACGCTCGTGGCCGACGACGGGTAGATTGATCTCCTTGATCCAGGTGTCTGGATAGGCCCACAGACTCTGGAAGTTGGCGGTCACGTCGAGCGCCGCGAAGCGCGGTACGTCCGCGGCGTCGATCAGCTGCAGGTGGGCGATGTGATGGCGGTTGTCGCTCGGACCATTGCGCGCGCGGGCGGCCGCAACAGCGTCGAGGCCGGCGCGCGCCGCGCGGTCGCCGATGGCGTGCATGTGGACCTGGAGGCCCAGGGCGTCGAAGCGCGTCACCTCCGGCGCCGTGCACGCCGCGACCGCGCAGAGGAGCGTGGCGATCCGCATGCGACCGAGGCGCGGGCGGAGCGGTCGGGTCTCTCGTCGGGAGGTCGAATGCATGGAGGACTCCTCGGGCGGCCGTCCTTGACTCAGGACACCAAAGGCTGGCCCGTCATGCCCCGCCGGTCTGCTATAGCTGAACAGCGCTCGCATGCCGGCCAGTCCCCGCCGGTCTTCCTACCTTGGACTTTCCCCACAGGAACACGCCCAGCGCAATGATGAAGAGCGGCAGAAAGGGCTCAAACGGCCAGTAGGGCAGGTAGAGCTCAGGAATCCTGGTGATGGCGTAACCGTAGAGGAGCTCTTCAGCAGGCTCTCTCCATGTCGA
>JAAELT010000069.1 GCA_024226315.1 bacterium
GATGGCCGGATGCTCGGGCGGCGATCGCGGCCGGGTTGCCCTGGGCGCCATCGTCGCCAGTCACCCTACAAGAGACGTAAAAAGTCCGTCCGATCTTGCGACGACCCCGAGAATCGTCGCCACTGAGGTCGTCCCGACCGGTATCCTGAGTGGCGTGGTAGGCTCCGTTGGTGGTCATCGGGCCGATCCACCCGGGCCCGGGTGAGGATCTCGGTGACCGTGACCGAGGTGGGTGGGACCTAGATTGGCGGGTGGCGGGAGCTTATGGAGAGTGAGACCAATGAATACTGAAGACCCGACAATCGACCGAATTCGTCAGGTGCGACACGAAATTTCCGAGGAGGCGGGGCATGATCCCCGAAAACTTGTTGCGCACTACATAAAATACCAGGAGCAGTTCGGCGACCGGCTTCTGCGTGAACCGCAGAAGCAGCGGCTCAAGCGCACAGCTAAAGCTGGCGGTGGGTCACTGGAAGTGAGGAGCGGGCCGCGCAGTCGGGCAGATTAGAATAGAAGGGTCGAGCAGCGAATGGCAGTCCGGACGGATCCGAGGCTACCCGAGACGGGCGCCGCGGCGTGTCGCCGGATGGCGTAGTTTCAACGGCGTGCCGAGGTGGCCCACGCCTTCCGTTCGGGTGGTGGTGGCGAACGTCCGATGACTCGGACGTTCTGCTAGGGTCAACCCCGACGCCGCCGCGCCGTAAGCATCCGTGCCGCCATGCCGACCCGCTCCTTCAACCCCACGCCGCTGCTGCTGGCCTTCGGCCTGATCGCTTTCGGCCTCGCCGGGCTGTCGATCGCCGACATGTTCAGCCGCCGCCCCTACGACGGGGTGATGCCGAAGGACGTGCCGGATCAGCTGATCGTGGCGGAGGTCATCCCGGGCTCGGGCGCCGATCTGGCTGGCATCGAGACGGGGGATCGCATCGCCGGGATCGCGCGTGACCCGGTGATGAACGCGCGGCAGGCGGCCGACGCGCTCAAGCGCTACCGCAGCGGCGACGAGGTCATCTACTTCGTGATCAAGGCGGGTGGCGACATCGTCGAGCCCAAGGTGCGGCTGGGCCTGCGCAGGATCGGCGACGGCACCTATTTCTACTCTTCCACGCTGGGCTTCGCCTTCTTCCTGGTCGGCCTCTTCGTGCTGGTGCGTCAGCCGACTCTGCGGGTCAGCCAGGTCTTCTTCCTGCTCTGCGGGCTGTTCCTGCTCTTCCTGGTCTGCCGCATGCGGCCGTCTTCATACTCGGGAGTCGACTCGCTGGTGCTCAGCATCGGCACCATCGCGTTCCTCCTGCTGCCGGCGGCGTTTCTGCACTTCTATCTGCTCTTCCCGCGCCCAGCATGGTTGAACGCCGCCTCGGAGAGTGCCACCTGGCGACCGCTGGCCCGGCTGTGGCGGCGCGCCTGGCCGTTGATTTACGTCATCCCGCCACTGGTGTTCGTGGCCACTTTGCTGATTGGCAAGTGGCGGGACGCGCGGCCCCGGCTCACTCACGGCGCACCCGCGTCCAACTGGTGGCTGCTGGCTGTCTTCCTGCTGCTCGGGTTGGCGGCTCTGGTGGCCAACTCACGCCGGCTGATGAATCCGCGCGAGCGCCGCGGCATGGCGCTGGTGCTGATCGGCTCGTTCTTCGGGCTGGTGCCGTTCGTGGTCACCAGCCTGGTGCTCACCATCGGCCGTCAGTCCGAGACCTTTTTCTTTCTCGGCGTCATGCCGCTGGTGCTGGTGCCGCTGACCTTCGCCTACGCCATCGTCCGCTTCCAGCTGCTCGACATCCGGGTGATCCTGCGCCGCAGCCTGCTCTACACCGTGACCACCGCGCTGGTCACCGGCCTTTACGCGGGCGGCATCGCCACCTTCAACGCCTTCTTCCGCGGCTCGTCTCTGGCCAAGTCCGGGTACTTCCCGATCTTTCTGGCGCTCGCCATCGTGCTACTTTTCGATCCGCTCAGGCGGCGGGTTCAGGACGTGATCGATCGCTACTTCTTCGCCGGTCGTTCGCGGCTGGAGCGCGCGATGGTGGATCTGGGCGAGGCGATGACGGCGCAGACCGATCTGCAGGAGGTGGTCGAGGAGCTGGTGGCACGGTTGCCTCAGCTCCTCGGCCTGCGTTTCGCGGCGCTCTACATGCTGCGCGGCTACAAGCTGGAAAGGGTCGCCGGCCCCGAGACCCTGCCGGTGGCGTTGCCGGTGCTGCCCGACCTGCAGAGGCACCTGCAGCGGCGCGGCAAGATCACTCGACTCGATCAGCTCGGCGCCCTGCCGCTGCGCTCGCGCGAGGTGGCACAGTTGGTCGAACAGCTGCTGGCCGAAGGGGTCGAGGCCCTGGGTGACCTGGCGTCGCGCCGCCGTCACATCGGCATGGTGCTGCTGTCGGGCAAGACCGGGCAGATCGCGATTGAGAAGGAGGAGCTGGAGCTGCTCGAGCGGCTGCTGCACCAGGCGGCGCTGGCGCTCGAGACCAGCCTGCTGCTCGAGGAGCGCACGCAGAAGGCCGAGCTCGAGCGCGAAATCGCCATCGCCGCCGACATCCAGGCCCAGTTGCTGCCCGCCGAGCTGCGTTTCTCGGCAGGCTGGGACGTGGCGGCCGAGTGCCGGCCGGCGCGGGTGGTGGGCGGTGATTTCTTCGCCGAGCTGCCGACCGCGGACGACGGCAGCTCGGCGGTGATCTTCGGCGACGTTTCGGGCAAGTCGGTGGCCGGTGCGCTGATGATGATGGCCGCCCACGAGGCGCTCTACGCTCTCGCCCTGACCCGCCCGCGGCCCGCCGATCTGTTCGCGCTCACCAACCGACGCCTCTACGAGCTCGGCAAGCGCAGCTTCGTCGCCCTCGGCTACTTCGCCGCCAGCGCGGACGGGCGGAGCCTGCGCTACCTTGTGGCCGGTCAGCCGCCGCCATTGCTGCGGCGATTCGCGGGCGAGGTCGAGGAGCTGCCGCTGCCCGAGCATCGAATCCCGATCGGGGCGCTGCCCGCCGGCGAGTACCACGAGCTCGAAGAAGCCCTGGAGCCTGGCGACGTGGTGCTGGGGTACTCGGACGGCGTGACCGACGCCCGTTCACCAGACGGTGAGTTCTTCGGCTACGACCGGCTCCGACAGGTACTGACGGCGGCGCCCGCCGACGCCTCGGCGGTGGTCGCCGACGTACTCGACGCGGTGCGCGACTTCACCCGCGGCGGAATCCAGTACGACGATGTAACCCTGGTGGCGGTCGGACGCCGCCTGGAGGCGTCTAGATGAACAAGAAGCTCCTGCTGATCTCGGTTTCGCTCGGCGTCCTGGTGCTCGTGGCCGGCGGAGTCGTTGCCTATCGGCTGTTGAGCGAGCCGCCGCGCGAGTGGACGACCCGTTCGCCCAGAGCTTTGAAGGAGCTCGAGGAGGGGCTGGCGGACCTCAAGAAGATGTACCGCCCGGACGCCCTGCGCCACTTCGAAAAGGCTCTCGAGCTCGACCCCGATTTCGCCATGGCGAAGCTGGAGCTGAGCTACCTCGAGCCTTCCGGGTCTGAGCGCAAGAAACTCGCGAAGGAGCTGGACGAAGTCGACCTCGGAACCCTGACGGCGAGGGAGCGTTTTCTGCTGACTTACCACATGGCCCGTCGCGCACACCGTCCCGGAGACTCTGAGGCGATTCTGCGAACCTTTCTGGGACAGCACCCGGGAGATCCCTACGGCCTGAGGATCGAGTGTGGCCTTGCCTGGCAGGCGCAGGAATGGGACCAGGCAGAGAGTTGCTACGTTCATCTACTCGAGCTGCATCCCAACTGGCTCGAGGCCTATAACAACCTGGGCTACCTCGCCCTGGCCCGCGGCCGTTTCGGCGAGGCCGAGGAGCGATTCCGCACCTATCGTTATCTGGCGCCCGAGCAGGCCGGCCCGCATCATTCTCTGGCCGTGCTCTTCACTTTGAGGGGCCGCTACGAGGAGGCCGAGAAGGAGCTCGACGAGCTGTTGGGCCTGAAGTCGGACTTCTGTGCCGCCTACGTCCAGCGAGCCGATCTCGCCTTCATGTCGGGGCGCCCGGACCTGGCGCGCCAGGCATTGCGCCAGGTCACGAAGATCGACGACTGCGGCTACCTGGAAGAGCGCGGTGCGATCTGCGCCCTGGGGGCCTGGGTGCTCTATCTCGACGGCGACGCCGAGGGCGCCTGGCGGCGGCTCGATGGAGCCTGCTTGGAGCGGCTCGAGGGCTTCGATCTGCTGGCACACCGCATCGCGGTGATGACCGATCGCAACGAGCGTGGCACCGAGATGGAAGCGACCCTGCGCCGCTACCGGGACAAGGTGAGTGAGGCTGGCAAGCCCGTGCACGCGCGCTTCATGACCGCGCTTCTGCAGCATATGGAAGGGATCCGGTCCCTGACGGAAGGCGACCTCCCGCGGGCGATCGAGCTGTTGTCCGAGGCCGACCGGTCGCTCGGCTACTGGGGCGGAGAGCGGGCCAACATCAAGCTGTTCAATCGTCTCAACCTGTTGCGCGCGCTCGAGCTCGCTGGCCGAACTCCGGAAGCCCTGGCTCTGCGCCAGGAGATCGACAAGGTCAACAACCGCCTGGTGGAGGACCTGCGCTTGCCCGACGTCGATGCGCTGCGCCGGGTGGGGGGTGAGGGTCTGCCGCCGTCCTTCCCATTGCGCGAGGACCAGCATCAGTAGTAGCGCTGATCCGGAGTCGAGGTGATATGAGAACAAGGCCGCGGATCCACGGGGAAGTCGAGCAGGCGCTGGCCGCGGGGCGACCGGTGGTGGCGCTCGAATCCACCATCATCGCCCACGGCATGCCATATCCGGAGAACGTCGCGAGCGCCAGGCGGGTGGAGGCGGTGGTGCGCGAGCACGGCGCGGTTCCGGCGACCATCGCCATTCTCGCCGGCGAGATCCGGGTCGGCCTCGACGACGATTCGCTCGAACGCCTGGGGGGTGGGGCGGGAGTGCGGAAAGTCAGCCGGCGGGACTTGGCCGTAGCCGTCGCGCGAGGGCTGGATGGCGCCACCACCGTCGCCGCCACCATGATCGCCGCGGCACTGGCCGGTATCGAAGTCTTCGTTACCGGTGGCATCGGCGGCGTCCACCGTGGCGCCGCAGAGAGTTTCGACGTCTCCGCCGACCTGCAGGAGCTTGCGCGCACCAGCGTCGCGGTGGTTTGTGCCGGCGCCAAGGCGATCCTCGACCTGGGTCTGACGCTCGAGTATCTGGAGACCCACGGCGTACCGGTGATCGGTCTTCGAACTGACCGTTTTCCGGCCTTCTACACCCGCGACAGCGGCCACGGCGTGGACTGGCGTGTCGAGTCCGAAGCAGAGCTGGCGGAGATCCTGAAAGCGAAGTGGGATCTCGGACTCGCCGGTGGCCTGGTGGTGGCCAACCCGATCCCCCGGCGACACGAATTGGAGCAGGATCTGGTCGATCGGGCGCTCGACGAGGCACTGGCGCAGGCCGCCGACGCCGGCGTCACCGGCAAGGACGTGACTCCGTTCCTGCTGTCGAAGATGGAGTCGCTGACCGGCGGTGCGAGCCTGGAAGCGAACAAGGCCTTGATCGTCGACAACGCGCGTGCCGGCGCGC
>JAAELT010000070.1 GCA_024226315.1 bacterium
CGACCGCGTCTCACGGATGACCGTGACCTTGATTTCGCCCGGATAGGTGAGCTCGCTCTCGACCTTCTTGGCGATGTTCTTCGACAGCCAGATGGCGGCTTCGTCCGTGATCTTGTTGGAGTCGACGATCACCCGCACCTCGCGCCCTGCCTGGATGGCGAAGCTCTTCTGCACCCCCTTGAAACCGGTGGCCATCTCCTCGAGCTTCTCGAGCCGCTTGATGTAGCTCTCCAGGATCTCGCGCCGCGCTCCCGGACGCGCCGCCGACAGGGCGTCGGACGCGGTGACCAGCACCGCCTCGACGCTCTCGGGGTCGTAGTCTCCGTGGTGGCAGGCCATGGCGTGCACCACCTCTTCCTTCTCGCCGTACTTACGGAGCAGATCTATGCCGAGCTCCAGGTGGCTGCCCTCCATCTCGCGGTCGACCGCCTTGCCGATGTCGTGCAGCAGGCCCGCCCGCTTGGCCACGTGCACGTCGACCGAGAGCTCGGCGGCCATGGTGGCGGCGAGGTAGGCGACCTCCTTGGAATGCTTGAGCACGTTCTGGCCGTAGGAGGTGCGGAAACGCAGCCGGCCCAGGAGCTTGACCAGGTCGGGGTGAAGATCGGGGATGTTGAGCTCGAGCAGGGCCGCCTCGCCCTCTTGCTGCACCCGGATCTCGAACTCGGCCTTGGTCTTCTCCACCACTTCCTCGATGCGCGCAGGGTGGATACGGCCGTCGGAGATCAGGCGCTCGAGCGCCACCCGCGCGATCTCGCGCCGGAAGGGATCAAAGCCCGAGAGGATGACCGCCTCGGGGGTGTCGTCGACGATCAGGTCGATGCCGGTGGCCATTTCGAGCGCGCGGATGTTGCGGCCCTCGCGGCCGATGATCCGGCCTTTCATCTCGTCGTTGGGCAGCAGCACCACCGACACGGTGGTCTCGGCCACGAAGTCCGAGGCGTTGCGCTGGATGGCGTTGGCGATGATGCGCTGGGCGTGGCGGGTCGCCTGCTCGCGGGCCTCGTCTTCGATCCGCTTGACCAGGTGGGCGGCGTCGTTGCGCGCCTCGTTCTCCATCACCCGGATCAGCTCGTCCTTGGCCTGTTGCGCGGTGAGACCGGCAATCTGCTCGAGCTTGCGGCGCTCTTCGAGTAGCAGGCGCTCGACTTCCTCCTCACGCTCCGAGAGCGCCTTCTCCTGGCTCGCCAGCGAACGTTCCAGCGACGCGGTCTCTTTCTCGTGCCGGCTCTGTTCGTCGAGGCGTTTGTCGAGATTGTCTTCTTTCTGTGCCAGCCGGCGCTCGAAGGTCTCGAGCTCGCCGCGACGCTTGCGCGACACCTTCTCGAACTCGTTGCGGGCCTGGAGCAGCTTCTCCTTGGCCTGCAGCTCGCCTTCCCGCAGCTGGTCTTCGCGTTCCCGCTTGGCCTCGGCGGCGATCCTGGCGGCCTTCTCCTCGGCATCGGCCACCAACTTGCCGGCGCTGCGGCGCGCCAGGAAGTAGTAGAGCTGGAAACCGATGACGACGGCGAAAAGGATCACCGCCAACCAGACGACTTGATCAATCAATGCGTTCACCCCCGTAAAGTGTGGAGGGTGAGGTACGGGTGGAGGGAAGAATCGCTCGCGTTGGAGGTAAGCTGCATCCCCCGCGAAGGCCGTGTGGACTCTGAGTGGTTAGAACCGGGTTCCAACCAGGTGGGTGTCCGCCCGCGAAGCCTTCAGCGTCCTCGTCGAAGCGAGGCTGGCTCGGGCTGCGCGTATCTAGACTCCCGGATCTAAAATGTTGGTTCTAGAGTACTCGAGAATCCATCACCAACCACACAGGGGATGCAAGAACTCGTTGTCTTTACAGTTTGCGAGCGGCATCGTCTCCCGGGGCTAGACAGTTCGATCGTTCAAGGCTTCGTTGAGCACCCCGGTCAACTCTTCCACTTTTTCCATCATTTCGACCCGTTCCCCTTCCTGCTGATCGTTGCACTGAAGCAGCTCGTCCGCCAGGTTGAGCGCGGCGAGAATTGCGATCTTCCCGCTGTCGACCACGCCGACATGGTGAGAGATCTCGCGCATTTTGCCGTCGACGACTTCAGCCAACTCGAGCAGGTACTCCGGATTCTGCTTACCCCGCACATGGTAGACGGAACCGAAAATCTCCACGTCGAGCGAGGTTGTTCCCTTCGGGGCCTTCTTCGAATCTCGCTCCTCCCCGGACGCCTCGACGTCCGAATCAGGAGCTTTCTGCTCGGAGCTTTCTGCTATGGCCGGCGGCGGCTCGATCCCCACCGCGGGCTCTACATCGTCGGCTTTGACGGCACTGGGCTCGGAAGTTCCGCGCCCGGCTGGCAAACTCTGCTCTGTCAGAGAGTTAGACACGTCTGTACTATAGCACAGGTAGCGACCCTGGAGAGCACCGCCTCCTAGCGCCCCAAGAAGCCAGAATCTTCGATTCTGGCTTCTTGGCCCAGCCCCGCCGACCTAGGAGTCGCCCGATAACTCGGCCTGACTCCTAGGCCTCCAGCAGCTCCCCGAGGTGGTCGACGAGCTTCTCGACCCGCTTCCTGATGTCGTCCCGCTCTTCGCTCCAGGCCGCCGCCTGCGCGGCGTCAGGAGCGGCCTCGAGCTCGGTTTCGAGCTCCTGGATTCTCTTCTCGAGCTCGCCGTTCTTCTTCTGTAGGTCGCTCAAGCGAGCCGATGCTTCCTGGACTCTCTCTTCGAGGTCCCGCAACCAGGCTGTCGTCATCGTGGCCGGCCTCAGCCCTTGGCTCGAGCCGCCAGCGCTTCCCTGGCGGTCTCGGCGAGCTTGGCGAAGGAATCCGGCTCGTGGACGGCAATATCCGCCAGGACCTTGCGGTCGAGCTGGCTGCCGGCTTTCTTCAGACCATCGATGAACCGGCTGTACGACAGGCCGTTGGCGCGGGCCGCTGCGTTGATGCGCGCGATCCACAGGCGGCGAAACTGCCGCTTGCGCTGACGCCGGTCACGATAGGAGAAGGCGAGGGCGCGATCGACCGCCAGTTTGGCGATCCGGTAGGCCTTCGAACGGGTGCCATAGTAGCCCTTGGCGAGCTTCAGGACCCTACGGCGTTTCTGGTGACGCTTCGTTCCGCGTCGAACTCTCGACATGATGAACCTCGTTTCTGCTCCGTTCGGGAGCGGTCGATTTTCGTCGCCCCGATGGACAGGTTCCCCCATCGGCAGCGGCATCGGCGCGGGTTTCCTCCCACGCCTTGATCTCGCGTCTCTGGCTGGCTACGACGCGATCAATGAAGCATCTGCTTGATCGTCTTCTCGAAGGCCGGCGAGACCCGGGTGGCTTTGCGGAGCTTGCGTTTGCGCTTGATGCTCTTCTTGGTCAGGATGTGGCTGGTCTCCGAGTGGTGACGTAGCACCTTGCCCGTGGCGCTGACCTTGAAGCGCTTCGCCGCGCCCCGGTGGGTTTTCTGTTTTGGCAATGGACTGCCTCCTGGTGTCGGATTCTGAAGGTCTGGTAGGCGCTAGCGGACTTGAACCGCTGACCTCTACCGTGTGAAGGTAGCGCTCTAACCAGCTGAGCTAAGCGCCTCTGGTAGACCCGAGCGGACTTGAACCGCTGACCTCTACGATGTCAACGTAGCGCTCTAACCAACTGAGCTACGGGTCTCTATGTCTCGCGGCAGGACGATCGTAACAGCCGCCGCGCGGATCAGCGAAGTTACCAGGAGCAGGCTCGAGTGTCAATGGGGCGAGGGTGCCTCGAAGAGCCCGCTCGTCACGGAAAATGCGGCGGCGGCGGAGGCGTTCTCCGTTCCGTCGCTGAGCGTGATCTCGAGCATGTATTCACCCGGCTCCAGGTTCCGCGGATCGAAGTGGGCGAGAAGCTCGGACCGGCCGCTGGCGCCAAGCCTCTCGACTTTCTCGAGACGCCCACCCTCGACGTCTCGCCCCGCAACCGACAACACCCGCGCCCGGGCGCTCAGGGGGCCCTCGAAACCGTAGGCGACGAGCCAGACCTCGGCACCCTCGCCCGGCCGCAGGGCTGGCCGCAGGGCCGGCACGAAGGGCTCGCCGCGGACCAGGAACGGATAGATCAACCGCTCCTCGGCAGCCGGCCGGCCGCCGGCCGGCTTCTCGCGGACCAGGATCCAGTCCGAGGGAGCGCCGAGGAAGAAGGGCGGCAGCAGTCGCGGTTCCGCCTCGGTTTCGAGAATCGGGAGGTCGACGGCGCGCACCGAGGTCCGGCCGGTGGCGGCGTTACGCACCAGGATCCGAGCCAGGTAGCGGCCCGGGCCGAGCTCCAGGTGGCCGTAGAACTTGAGGCCGCGGGCCTCGAGCCGCGGCCGGGCAAGGGCAAGGTCGAGCACCGCCCGATGCGTGAGAAAGTCCAGCATCGCACCCCGTTGGTCAGTGACGTAGGCGAAAATCTCGACTTCGAGCCGAGACGAGGCGTGCCCGTCGAGCAAGCTTGGCCCGTCGATTTCCAGGATCACCGGCACGTAGGCTCCGGCGTCGATCCTGAACGGTACCAGCTGGGCATCTAGCCGCAGGTCGCGCCGCGGCACCGATGCGACGATGGCGCCTGACGCCAACAGGCTCTTCTCGAGCGGATGGAGCTCGGCGAAGGGGCGAGGAGCGAAGTACCCGCGGCGGTGCGACACCCGCCCATCTCCGGCGCCCACGAGGCGCACCTCGAGGGGATGGAAGCTGCTGTCGAGCTCGAGCCCCTCGGGCTCGAAGCTCAACACGTAGGTCACGGCCTCGCGGGCGAGGCGTTCGCGCATCAGCTCGATATGCTCGTGGAGCTCGCCGCCGCTGCCGCGAGCAATCGTGGCCAATGTCGCTCGGCGTGCCCGGCGACGCTCGGGCTCGCCGATGGCCAGGCCGCCGAGGTCGACCGCGTCGACAACGGTGTCCGAGCGCCTGAGCTGCTCCAGCATGTGCCTGAGGTCGGCCCGCAGGGAGGCGTCGTTCGGGTTTCCGCCGGTGTCCAGCCAGTGTTCCCCGCGCTCGGCCTCCAGACTCTCGAGGGTCGCGGCCGGAGCCGGCTCCTGGCCGATCAGGTGCGCGGCGTCGAAGCCCTCGGAGAAGCAGATCAGCCGCTTGCGCCCGTCGACGCTCCCGAGAATCCGGCCGAGCTCCGCCAGCCCTCGCAGCCAGGCGGCCGCCCGGCCTCTGTCCGCGCTCCGGCGACCCCTCTCCAGCTGGCGATCGAGCGAGCGCAGGTGGGCGAGCACCTCGGCAGTCCGATCATCACCGCGCGGCGCGACGGTCTCGATCGCGGAGCCGTCCGACAGACCGAAACTGCCCGGCGTGGTACCCGTCGCGCCGGGCGCCTCGATCAGCAAGCTCAGGGGATCGTCGACGCGTGCGCTACCCAGCAGCGACGGCGCCCCCAGGGTGTCGAGCGCGCGCGCCAGCTGGCCCCGATCCGACGTAAAGCTGACCAGGAAGCGAGGCCCCACCTCGAGATCGAAGACCATCACCGCCGCCAGGTCACTCGGATGGAGTGCCCGCAGCACGAAGTCGCGGGCGGCCAGCCGAGACCGGGCCACCGCCGCCGGGCTCGAGAACGCCAGGTCGAAGAGCAGAAGGTACCTGCGCCGGACGATCGAAGGCAGGTCGTGCGGTAACGCGGCGGCACCGGTCGCCGACAGATCAAACCGATCGAAACCCGTGATCCTCTGGCGGCGGCCGCGGTCGTAGAGCTCGAAATCAGCGGCCCTGAGCCCGCGAACCGGTTCACCGTCCCGCGTGTGGACGCTCACAGGCACCTCGACCACCGTTACGTCAGCGGTCTCTTCGACCACCTGCGCCGCGGCGGGGGCGAAGGGCAGGAGGATCACGAGGAGGGCGAGGCACACGAGCCGCTGTCCCGGCCTGCTCAAGACCCGTTTCCCTCCAGCAGTTCCCGGTAGCCCACAATTTCAGGATGGGTAGGATCGAGCTTCGAGGCCCGGCCCAGGTGGTGTCGCGCCCGGCTCAGCTCGCCGAGCGCCAGGTAGGTCTTGACCAGCCCCAGATGTACTTCCGGCAGCTCGCTGTCTCGGCGCAGAGCCTCCCGCATGCGCTCGAGTGCCACCGTGCCCTCGCCGCGAGCCAGCGCCCGCTCGCCCTGCACCAGGTAATGGAAGGGGCTGGCCAGGCGGGTCTGGCGGAGCCGTTCCAGCAGCTCGTCGGCCTCGTCTGGCCGCCCCTGCTGCCGGATCAGGCGTGCCGCGTTGCTCAAAAGCGCGGCGTTGGTCGGCTGCAGATCGAGGCCGCGGCGGTAGACCTGGAGCGCCCCGTCGACCTCGTCCCGCCGGGTCAAGAGAACGCCCAGGTTGTTGAGGCCACTGACGAAGTCGGGATCGATCCTGCTGACCAGCTCGAGGTTGCGAAACGCCGCGTCCAGATCGCCCGCGATCAACGCCTCGGCGCCGACGTTGCTGTAGAAGTGCGCCACCCCACGCAGATCGCCGAGCGGCTCGAGCTGACGGTAGGACTTCGCCCGGTAGGGTAGGAAGTCGAACGTCTCGAGCTCGCCGTCGATCATCAGGCCGGCGACGATGTGTCCATGGCTGACCACCGTTCCCTGGCGGTAGCTCCAGCCCCGGCGGTCGATCACCTCGACATAGACCGGCGCCAGCCCGGCATGGCGCGCCAGGCCGACGAACAGGTTGACGAACGACAGACAGTTGCCCTGGCGTGCCCGGTAGGTGTCACTGGCCGTACGGGTCGGGTAGGTCGAGTACTCCAGGCCGAGCGGACCGAAGATGAGCTCGACGATCTGTCGCGCCCGCCGCCGATGACCGCCCCTCGGCTCCAGCAGCGCGTCCACCTCAGCCAGGATCTCGGCATCGAGCTCGAAGGGCAGCTCGATCTGAGCCGCGGCCTCACTTCCCAGGCTCTCCGCGAGCCGATCGCCGAGGTGCGCGGCGCTGTCGAACGACGGGCTCGCGGAACAGGCCGCCAACAACAGCGCGACGAAGAGCGGAGAGCGGACCATCACGAGGAAGTTTGACACATCCCCAAAAGCCCGGTTCCTTGACCGCCATTCAGGCCCTCTATAGACTGCTTCAGTCTGTTCGACCGGCACTGCCGCAGAACTGCACTGCCGCAGAATCTCTGTCCGTCGCCGGAGACCCCCATGAAAAAAACGTCCGCCTTCGTTTCGATTGTCGAGGCGATCGAATTCTTCCGCCAGGGCCAGATGGTGATCATCGTCGACGACGAGGATCGTGAGAACGAGGGAGATCTGGTCGTCGCGGCCGAGAACGTCACGGCCGAAGCGGTCAACTTCATGGCCAAGCACGCCCGCGGCCTGGTCTGCCTCTCCCTCACCGAGGAACGCTGCAAGGAGCTCGACCTGCCGCTGATGGTCGAGAACTCCTCGGCAACCCTCTTCGGTACCGCCTTCACGATCTCGATCGAAGGCAAGGGCAAGGTCACGACGGGTATTTCCGCGGCCGACCGCGCGGCGACGGTGAAGACCGCGATCGACCCCGACACCCGACCCGAGGACCTCCTCCGGCCGGGTCACATCTTTCCGGTCCGCGCCCGCGCCGGCGGCGTGCTCAAGCGGGCCGGCCACACCGAGGCGTCGGTCGACCTGGCGGTGCTCGCCGGGCTGACCCCGGCGGCGGTGATCTGCGAAATCATGAACGACGACGGCTCGATGGCCCGGGTCGACGATCTCGAACGTTTCGCCACCGAGCACGAGCTGCCGATGATCACCGTCTCCGACCTGATCAGCTACCGGTTGAGAAACGAGACCCTGGTGCGGCGCGTCGCATCTCCACGCGTGCCGACGCCATACGGCGAGCTGGTGGCTCACGCCTACCTCTCCGACGTCACCGGCGAGGAGCACCTGGCCTTCGTAACCGGCGATATCGATGGCGAGGAACCGATCCTGGTGAGGGTGCACAGTCAATGCCTGACCGGCGACATCTTCGGCTCGGAGCGCTGCGATTGCGGCCCCCAGCTGCACAACGCGCTCGACAAGATCCAGAAGGAGGGGCGCGGGGTGCTGCTCTACCTGCTGCAGGAGGGGCGCGGCATCGGTCTGCTCAACAAGCTCAAGGCATACGAGCTCCAGGAGCAGGGCCACGACACGGTGGAGGCCAACGAAAAGCTGGGCTTTCGCCCCGATGAGCGCAACTACGGCATCGGCTGTCAGATCCTGCGCGACCTGGGAGTCCGCAAGATGCGCCTGATGACCAACAACCCGGGCAAGTACATCGCACTCAAGGGCTACGGCCTCGAGATCGCCGAGCGGGTCCCCCTGGAAGTGCCGCCGACCGAAACCAGCCGCGACTATCTGCGCGCCAAGCGCGAGAAGCTCGGGCACCTGCTCAAGCTGGTCTGATCGCGCTCTCAGGTCTCTCGACGCCTCTTCTCTCGACAGACCTCCTCTTGACAGACCGCTCGCGGTCTCGGTAGATTACTAGCACTCACCTCGGTCGAGTGCTAGTAACCACTCACCGCGTGGGTTCTTTTGTCTACACACACAACCTGATCCGAGAAACGGCTTCACGCCAAATCTTAGGAGGAGCTGAGCAGTGAACATTCGTCCCCTGCATGACCGCATCGTGGCCAAGCGTATCGAGACGTCCGAGGAAGTCCGGGGCGGCATCATCATCCCGGACACCGCCAAGGAAAAGCCGCAAGAGGCCGAGATCGTCGCCGTCGGCCCCGGCAAGCTCGACGACAAGGGCAACCGGACCCCGGTCGACGTCAAGGCCGGCGACCGCGTGCTGATCGGCAAGTACTCCGGCACCGAGATCAAGCTCGACGACCAGGATCTGGTGATCATGCGCGAGGACGAGATCCTCGCCGTCATCGAGAGCTAGAACCGGCCATCCAGACTAGAACCACAACTGAACAGGACTGAAAAATCGCAAAGCAGATCATTTACTCCGATGATGCCCGCGCCGCGATCCTGCGGGGCGTCAACAAGCTGGCCGACGCGGTGAAGGTCACCCTCGGCCCCAAGGGCCGCAACGTCGTCATCGAGAAGAGCTTCGGCTCGCCCACGATCACCAAGGACGGCGTCACCGTCGCCAAGGAGATCGAGCTCCCGGACGGGGTCGAGAACCTCGGCGCCCAGATGGTGCGCGAGGTCGCCTCGAAGACTTCCGACGTCGCCGGTGACGGCACCACCACCGCCACCGTGCTCGCCCAGGCGATCTATCGCGAGGGCTCCAAGAACGTCACCGCCGGCGCCAACCCGATGGCGCTCAAGCGCGGTATCGACCTCGCGGTCAAGGCCGCCGTCGGCGCCATCGACGGCATGTCGAAGCCGGTCGAGGGCTCCGAGATCGCCCACGTCGGCACCATCTCGGCCAACAGCGA
>JAAELT010000071.1 GCA_024226315.1 bacterium
ACAAGACCACATCGGTGAACGTGCACCTGACCACAAGGCAGAGATTTCCCAACGCTTCGGCCCGGTGGGAAATGGTGCCTGGGAGCCGTTTTGGCGATCCGAGGTGGCAGATTCAAAGCGGGCTCGGCGCAGGCAGAGTCCCGTAAATACAACGACCTCCTCGACTTAGAGGAGGTCGTATATTTGATTGTTGCGGGGGCAGGATTTGAACCTGCGACCTTTGGGTTATGAGCCCAACGAGCTACCGGACTGCTCCACCCCGCGACACTCGTCCGACCGCTTTTTCGGCGGCGGAAAGCGAAGAGTGGCACAAGAGTTTGCGGCTGTCAATAGGAGTCTTCACGCCGTTCTGGATGCCTGCCGAGGAGCCGCGAACAACCGCTTCGTCACAAGAGCTCGCGTTGGTGTCGCTGTGGGTTGAGATCCATGGCGAGCTCCCACAGGTAGGCATCTGAACGGTTTCGGGTGGCCATGGCGTCGAGGAACACTCTCGCGGCGGCTCGCTGGCCCTCGGTCCAGGGTATGCCCACCTCGAAGGGCGGCATGGGCATACCCTTCTCTTCGTAGTACGCGAACAATGCGGGAGGTCGCCAGAACTCGTGACCAACAGAGCCGAAAGGCTCGCTGATCGTCTCTTCCGTCGCGGCATCGACGAGGTGATTCCGAAGAGTATCCGTGACCGGTGCGAAGTAGACCTCGGTCCATCCACTCTCGTGCTGAGCCCAGCCCTTCGGCCCCATGTGGGCCCATATATCGAACTTCGCGCGAAGTGCAATGCCAGACTCGGACAGCAGGTACAGCTCCTTGAAGATCGGGATCCCGGAACCCTCGTGCCCGAAGATGTCGACCATGCCTCGCTTGCGATAGCTGCTGGTCATCTCCCCGAGCCTGCTCAGCTCTTCACTCTCGAGCAGGACCGGCGAACCGAGGAAATTACTGGTCTCGGAGCTCCACCAGACGGGGATGGCCAGGAATCTCTCGTCCTCCAGCTCGAGCTGTGGCGGCAGGACCGTCTCCGCGCCATCGGGGACCTTCACGTGAACCGAGTAGGGCACGTAACAGGCGCCGGCGAGAGTCGCGCAGATGAAGATCACCGCGATCGGCATCTGAGCTAGCCGGATCCGGTGAATCATCGGGCGGCGCCTCATAGACCACCGACTCTAACCGGTTTTGGATCTGAGGCCCGTTCCGCGCCAGAATCCCGCTTTGATGCACTGAGGGCACCTTCAAGGGGCAGAGCTCGATCCTCTACCTTGCTGGCAACATCTACCGACAGACGAAATCCGGCGGCGGATTACCGAGATGGTCGATGAGATCGACGCGGCGAGTGCCCGCCGAGTAGTGCTCGGCGGCGTCACGCCGCTCGGCGTCGGGGCGATACGCAAACAGCATCCGCACGATCGTCCACCTCGCACGAAGAAGTCTCCGGCGCCAGCGGTGCACGCCGGCACCTTCAAGGCAGGGCAACACCGGCCACGGGCGGGTGCTGCCCTTCGGCTCATCGGACTCCGGCCTGTTCTGGTTCTTCACCCCGGGCAACTGGGAGTTGCTGGTCAAGGTACTCGACGGCTGCTCGATCAACGACCGCTTCTGGGTCTTCGCCGCCGCCACCACCGACGTCGAATACACCCTACGAGTGACAGACATCGAGACCGGCCGGGTTCAGGAGTACTTCAACCCCCTCGGCAGGTCCGCCGCCGCAATCACCGACACGGAGGCGTTCGCCACCTGTCAGTAGCGGGCCGAGAACTCCCAGCGGTCCAGAGTGCCCAGCGGTCAGAGCGGTCCACGGTCGTCGGTCGCAATCTGTGGATTCTGGTTCTGGCCCACTTCTACATGGATGCTATTCTCATGGTGCAGATGTACATCGCGGCGCCAGCGTGACCCTGCACTGGCGCCGCGTTCGAGCTCCTCTGGAGGTCCCGATGATGATCCACTCGTCCACCCGTTTGCTGCCCCTCCTCGGAGCACTGCTCGCCGTCGTCGGTTCCGTTGCAGGCGAAGAGCGCGAATCCACGCCCGAGGCCGGCGAGGTCCTGGCCGAGCACGTCACCGGGGGCCAGGTCTGGTCCTCTCCCGTTCACCACGAGGGGGTCGTCTTCATCGGCAGTGACGACGGGGCCCTGTGGGCCCTCGACGTACGGTCCCTCGAACCGCGCTGGAAGATCCACACGGGCGGCCGTGTCCGCTCGACGGTGGCCGTCGCCGCGCGGGCCTCCGGCGCGACGGTCGTGGCTGACACTGTCTTGTTCTCGAGCGACGACGGCCACCTTCGGGCCGTTGCGCTGTCGGGCGAAGAAAGGTGGCGCTTCGACCTCGGCGGCCGTTCGGTCGCTCGTATTCTGCCCCACACACGACCACCCCACGCCTACGATTACCTGTCGTCCTCTCCCGTGGTGCACGACGGCGTGGTCTACATCGGTAGTGCCGGCGGCCACCTCTACGCCGTGGACGTGGCCTCGGGCCGGCAACGTTGGCGCTTCAGGACGGAGGCCCCGATTCGGTCCACTCCGGTGGTCAACGGCGGGTCGGTGTTCTTCACCGGCTGGGACCACCATGTCTACGCCGTCACCGCCGAGGAAGGCAAGGAGATCTGGCGTTTCGACACCGGCGGCATCGTTCAGGCATCCCCGGTCCTCGGCGACGGCAGGCTCTATGTCGGCAGCCGCAACCCCAAGGTATTCGCCCTGGACCGAAGGGATGGCAGCAAGATCTGGGAATACGTTCACGAGGACGGCTCGTGGGCCGAGTCCACGGGCGTGTACGACGACGGAACCGTGTACATGGGCAGCTCCGACGCCCTGAAGCTGCTGGCCTTCGACGCCGCCACCGGCAAGGTCCGGTGGAGCTACCGCACCGGTGGTTGGTCCTGGGCCACCCCGGTGGTGGCCGACAACGCCGTGTACATCGGCGCGATCAGCGCCCACCCGTACTATTTCGAGGGCATCACGCTCGAGCGGGGCCTCCACGCGGTCGACCGTCGAACCGGTACCCGGCTCTGGTCTGTGGCTACCAGAGCCTTGCCGGGCTTTGTCACCGGAGGCGTTTTCTCCCGGCCCCTGGTCCTCGACGACCGGGTCATTTTCGGAGCCCTGGATCACCGGGTGTACGCCGTACGGCGTTGAACATGCCTTCCCGAGACGCGGGTCGCGGGCGAGAGTACTTCAACCCTCTCGGCAGATCCGCTCCGGCGATTACCGACACCGAAGCGTTCGCGACCTGCCAGTAGCGGGCGGACGAGCGGCCGTTTGCAGTGCCTCGGCCGCTGAGCACCTTGAAAATTGAACGACAAGGTTTCGATTTTCAATGTAAGATGGCGTCATGCTGCCCCGCGAGCGTCATCTGAGTGTCCTTCCGGACCTCCTGCGCCGGCATCCTGTCGTCGCGATTCTCGGCGCCCGACAGATCGGCAAGACGACTTTGTCGCGGCAGCTCCTCGAACGCCTCCAGCGTCCGGCGACCGTGTTCGATCTCGAGGACCCCTTCGATCTGGCGCGGCTCGACGAGCCCCGGCTGGCGCTCCAGGATCTCCAGGGGCTGATCGTTATCGACGAAGTTCAAGAACGCCCCGATCTCTTCCCGATCCTGCGGGTTCTGGTGGATCGGCCCGACAACCCCGCCCATTTCCTGATCCTCGGCAGCGCCTCGCCGGATCTCCTCCGCCAATCTTCCGAGACCCTGGCGGGCCGGATCCACTACCACGAGCTCCATGGCTTCACCCTCGACGAAGTGGGAGTCGCGACGCAGCAGCGGCTGTGGTTGCGCGGCGGGTTCCCGCGGTCGTTACTGGCAGAGTCCGACGCCGCGAGCCTGGAATGGCGCTACGACTTCGTGCGCACCTATCTCGAGCGTGATCTCCCCCAACTCGGGGTGAGGACTCCCGCCGTGACCCTGCGTCGCTTCTGGACCATGCTGGCTCACTATCACGGCCAGATCTGGAACGCCTCGGCGCTGGCGCAGTCATTCGGCATCTCGGCGCCAACAGTGCGACGCTATCTCGATGTCCTGACGTCGACCTTCGTCGTCCGCCAGCTTCTTCCCTGGCACGAGAACCTGAAGAAGCGCCAGGTGAAGGCGCCCAAGATCTACGTCGCCGACAGCGGGCTGCTCCACTGTCTTCTGGATCTGGAGACCCGCAGGGATCTGGAACGGCATCCCAAGGTCGGAGCATCGTGGGAAGGTCATGCGCTGAACGAGGTCACGAATCGTCTCGGCGCGCGCCCGGAGCAATGCTTTTTCTGGGCGACCCACGCGGGTGCCGAGTTGGACTTGCTGGTGACGCGCGGCGAGCAGCGATGGGGGTTCGAGTTCAAGCGCACGGCTTCGCCACGCCCCACGCAGTCGATGTACACGGCGCTCGAGGACCTGCGGCTGGAGCGTATCGACGTCGTCTATCCGGGGGAGCAGACGTTCCCGCTGCGCGACCGCATTCGTGCACTGGGCATCAGTCGGTTGCTCGAGGATCTCGAGCCACTGGCATGAGCAGAGTGACGAAGAAGAAGGCCGGCACCGAGCTGTAGAAGAAGGCCGATGACACCAGTTCTTCTGGGGTACGTCGAACAGGCCGCCACGGGTAATAGGTCTGCCAGGATCTGAAAGACGGTCCGGCCCCGGTCGAGAGTGCCGGAAGAGATCCAGCGAAGATCTGGTGATTTTCAAGTCTGCCGTAAGAAGGACTCAATAGACGGGCTGTGGCGATCGGGCTCCATGGCTACGAAGGAGTCTTCCCAGCCAAGAATGGCCGTAGAGCGAAAAGCACGCCCGCCGCGCCGAGCACCGATACGGTCGCGCACATCGCGGCAGTGGCACGGCCGCCGAGGAGCAGGTGCCCGAGGCCGAACAAGGCGCCGTAGATCAAAGCCAGTCCGCTGATCACCCCGAGCACGGACCGGAAAGACGACGACCCCGCCTCGGTGGGTGCGGCCAGGGAACGCACCGGTGCCCACCAGCCCACCGGCCGGACCTTCTCGTAGAAGGGCACGAGAGATCGGGGGTCCGGGCCTGGAGTCAGCCACATCGATCCGAGAGCCGCGAGGATGGAAACGGCGACCACGATCAACAGTCGCGCCTCGTGCAGGAGGCCTCCGTCGGGACTCAGAGGGCCGAATCGCCAGGACAGGTCGAGGTTCGAGACCACGACCGTGGTCACGGCCGACGCCGCCATGGCGACAATCTCCGTGGACGCACGGACCCGCCACCACAACCAACGCAGCACATACACCGGCCCGACACCCCCGAGGAACGCCAACAGAAACGTAAAGAGATCGCTGATCGACTCCGCGGCATAGGCAAACAAAGCCGCCATGGCCATGACACCGAGGCCGGCGAGCCGCGCCACGAAGACGTAGTGGGTCTCGGCGGCTCGAGGGCGGACGAAGCGACGGTAGAGGTCGTTGACGAAAAACGAGGAGGCCAGGTTCACGTGGGTGTCGATCGTGGACATGAAGGCGGCCAGGAGAGACGCGACCACCAGGCCGAGCAGTCCGGCGGGCAGGTAGCGCGTCAGCATCACCACATAGGCACGCTCGGAGTCGGTGCGCGCCACCTGCTGACCGCGGCTCACCGCTTGCCCGGGCGTCAGGTCCGCCGCGGGTAGCGGATACCAGTCCTCCGCGCTTCCCGCCTGCCGCAAGGAGACCTCGACGGGCGATCCACCGCCGGCGGGCTCGATCACGACGCGCCGCTCGTCGACGCTGCGGACGACGCCGTCCACCGGACTCTGCACTTGCAGAGTGGGGAGGATCACGAGCGACGCCAACGCCACCAGAATCCACGGCCAGGGACGAAGACCGTAGTGGGCCACCGCGTACCAGAGCACCGCCAGGCTGCCCTGCCTTTCGTCTCGCGAAGCCAGGACTCGCTGTACGACCACGGTGTCGCCGTCGACCCACTCGGTGGCCCACCACCCGATACCGAGATTCACCGCCAGGATGGCCACCGGCGTCGTCCAGAACGACACTTCCCACAGCGCACCGGGCCCGGGGCTGGGCAGGAAGCGTAGCGTGTCCGGGCCCAGGGCGCCGCTGGCGACCAGGCCCCCGAGCCCGTCGATCGCGCGCCAGGAGATGAACGCCAGCGCCACCGAGCCGACCATCGCCATGATGAACTGCACGAGATCGGTGACCACCACGCCCCAGAAACCGGCGAGCAAGGAGTACGAGAGGGCGATGGCACAGCCGATCGCCAGAGCCCAGGCCTTGTCGATCTGAAACATGACATCGGCGATCTTGGCGGCGGCGAGCAGGACCCAGCACAGGACGATCGTGTTGGTCACCCCGGCGTGCAAGAAGCCGAGGCTGGCGCGCAGCGCCCGAGCCCCGGCACCGCCGTAGCGCAGCTCGGCCAGCTCGGCTTTGGTCAGCGCACCGGTGCGTCGCCACAGACGGGCGAACACGAAAACGCTCAGCAGGCTGCCGACGGCGAAACACCACCACAGCCAGTTCTTCCAGATGCCGTAATCCCTCACCCAGCCGGTGACCACGAGTGGCGTGTCGACGGCGAACGTGGTCGCCACCATCGAGGTGCCGGCCAACCACCAGGGCAGGGACCGGCCGGAAACAAAGAACTCGTCAGGACTGGAGCTCGCCCGGCGCGCGAAGTGCAAGCCCACCGCCAGGGCGAAGGCGACGTACGCCGCGATGATGAGCCAATCGAGCAGAGCGAGCTGCATGCGGCAGGCTCAGGCGCCTGTCGGGCTGAGGAAAGCGCGCACCCGCTCGGGGCTGGTGACCTCTCGCCGGTACTCCGGCGTGTGGAGTGCCGTGCCCATGAAACAGCGTGGATTCCGGTAGCGCATCGGGCTGTCCACGGCTTCGGTTCCCACCACGTGGACCTCGCGCGCGCCCGTGGCTCGCAGCACCTGCCCGAGGTTGCGCGGTGTGATGCCGCATCCCGGCATCACCACGATGCGGTCCCCGGCTTTCCGGATCAGCTCGGCGACGAGCTCGAGCCCCTCCATCACGCCGGCTTCCTGGCCCGAGGTCAGCACCCTGTCGATCCCCAGCTCGATCAGTGTCTCGAGGGCTTCTGAGGGATCGCGCGTCATGTCGAAGGCGCGGTGGAAGGTCACGCTCATCGGGCGCGAGGCGGCGATCAACCTGGCCGTCAGCTCGGCATCGGTGCGGCCGTCGGGGAGGAGGGCGCCGAAGACCACCCCGTCAGCGCCGGCCTCGCGGGCGACCTCGAGGTCTCTCAGCATGATCTCCACCTCGGTGGGCGAGTAGCAGAAGTCGCCACCTCGAGGACGGATCATCACCTGCAGGCCGATGTCGATCGAACGCCGGGTGGTGTGGATCGTTCCCGCGCTCGGAGTGATCCCGCCTTCCACCAGGCCGGCACAGAGCTCCACCCGGTGGGCGCCGCCTTCCTCCGCGGCGACCGCGGACTCGGCGGAGTCCAGGCACACCTCGACGAGCGGTCCGGTGGCGGCCGCTGGGCTCAAGCGACGGCCTCGATGGCCCGGGCGCACAAGAAATGATTCACGATCGAGAGATTGGCGTCCGCCTGCTCGGCCGATTCCAGATCCCGCCCCGCCAGCTCGCGAGCCAGGGGTTCGGATTCCAGGTTGCGCTCCAGCATGCGCTCACCCTCCCGGTAGCCGAGCTCGGGATGGAACTGCACTCCCCAGACCGGCAGATCCCGATACTGCGCGGCCTGAATCTCACACTCCGCGGTCGAAGCCAGCACGGTGAAGTCGGGGCCGAGATCGAAGACCTCGTCGTAGTGGGAGTGCAGGGGCACGATGTGGTCCAGACCGGCGAAGAGCGGACTCCGAGCTCGGATCCGCAGCTCCTTCCAACCGAACTCCGGCACCGCCGCCCGGCGGCAGACCGGGCGAGAGGTCAGAGCGCGGGCCAGCATCTGAAACCCGTAACAGATTCCCAGGACCGGCTTGCCGGTCCCGGCGAAGGCACGGATCAGCTCCTCGAGCTCCTCGTCGCGGGGATTCCGCTCCGCCGCCGACAGCTCCGAGCCGGAGATGAGGAGGCGGGAGTACGAGGCGAGGCGGCGCGGGAGTGGGCCGGGGCTCGAGAGACGGTGAGCGACGAAATCCCGCGGCGCCAGCAGACCCGGCAACACGACCTCGTCGAAGCGCCGCGATTCGCGAAGGTCGCGGATCGCATTGATGACCAGAATCACGATGGCGGCAGTTTAGCGCATCGGAAATCTTGCCGTGATCGCCGGCGACGCCGGGCGGTGCCGATGCGGGTGATGCCCAAGAAGGCGGTGCTGCGACGACGGCTGCTAGTAGAATCTGCCCGAGCTCGAGATCACTCCAGCGAGGTAGCCCCGATGCGGCGAAAAGAGAAACGGCGCGGTGTCTTGCGCCAGTTGTTGTCCAGCCTCGGTAAGGCGTGGCGCCGGCTCTTCGGGCGTCGTGCGCCCACGCCGGCGGGCAGCGCCCAATCGGTCCGCGCCGGCTACGAGGAGATCCTCCGCGAGGAGACCTCGCGGATCAGCCGCTACAAGCAGTCGGTGGCGTACTTCATGAGCCGTTGGCGGCAGAAGAAGAGCCGCCTTATTGTCCAGGGCCAGAAGATCGAGCGCCAGGAAGAGCGCCGCGAGAAGGTCGTGGCCGAAACCACGCGGCTCGTCGACAGGCTCGAGGCGGCGGGCATGTCGAAGGCCGAGATCAAGAGCGACGCTCGTTACGAGCGGTGCCTGAAGGCGTTCGAGCTTTGCTCCACCGAGCTGACCGCTCAGCGGAAGCGTTTCGCCGAGCTGCAGGCCGACACGCGGGAAGAGCTGGAGAGGCTTCGCGATCACGAGGCGCAGCTACAGGAGCTGGCGGACAAGCTGAAACGCCTCGAGGAGGAGTCGGCCGAGGCCTCGGCCGATATGGTGGCCGCCCAGCTCGAGCAGGAAGTGCTCGACGGCATGAGCGGGAGCCGCCGCGAGACCGAGCGCGAGCTGGAAGGCCTGCGGCGTCAGGTGCGCAAGGCCGAGGCCGTCGTGAAGGTCGGCAAGGAGGCCAGCGGATTCGACCGGCGCGCCGAGGAGGCCGAGTACCTCGAAGTGGCGCGGCGATTTGACGCCGCTGCCGAGCTCGAAGCCCGGCTCGGCTTGGGCGAGGGGCCAGAGCCAGAGCCGCGACGCGAAGAGCCGTTAGCGGAGTAGGCCGATCCCTCGGGGCGTTGAATAGGCTTCTCGCCCGTCCCAGTCCGAAGATCTTCGGAACCTTCTCACTCCTCCAGCCAAGATCGTAGCTCGAGTCGGCCTTGCCGCTTCCCAGGACTCTCAGGCTGTGACTGCTGGAGCAACTTGTGTCTACCTACAGCGGTAGGTGCAGAACCGAATCTGCCAACTCCTGTGGTTGACCGGCTTCGGCCACGAGCTCCAAGTCGCGGATGCTTTCGCCGATCGTAATCCTCAATTGGTGAGCGTAAATCACGCCACTGAACGGGATGCCTTCGACCTGGCACTGCTTCGCCACTCGAAGGAGGTCATCGTCCTGGCTGAAGAGAGCTCGTCCGAGTTCGGTCGAACGGCTCAGAATCTCGTCGTCGGGAGCGCCCGCTCGCCAGTCTTCCTGTGCTGTAACGACGTCAACGCCCCGCTGGCGCAACCCGACCGTGATCGCCCGGTTGACGTTCTCATCCATATAGAGCGTCGTGCTCACCGCCGATGCTTCAAGGCGGCAAGGCGCTGCGCAACAGGCAAAGAGGCACTTTGGAGCCGAGACTCGTCGGCGAGTCGAGACCTGCTTTCAATGTCCTCATCGAGCGCGTGCTCGTGGTCCCAGTAGTAGGCGAGCGCGGCATGGATGTCTCCCATGGAGAGATGGGGAAACTGGAAGCAGAGTTCCTCCGGGCTCCAGCCATGCGCCCTCTGAGCCATCACGATCTCGACGACCTTCATTGTCGTCCCGGCGACAATGGGTGCCCCCTGCGCATCGTAGTCGATGTGTGGATAGGTGGCGGCGGAGGGTGCTGTGGCGCTCACTCGGGTCTCCTTGCGATCAGGGGCCTACTCTACCAGAGGCAAAAAGAGCGCTCTGGAAGACGCGACCTACCAAGTTCGTGTGGCCAGAGCCGCTGAGCGCTGCCCTGGCCACCTAGGAGGCCAAGGCTATGAGCGCCCCGAACATTCAGCAAAACGTAGAAACCAAATCGAGTCCGGCTGCGAGCAAAGCGGAGGAACTGCCTTCGCGGCCTTCCATACCGGAGACGGGAGTCCTATGCACAAGAGCGGATCCCGCGATGTTGGTGAAGAGTGCAGGCCGCATGAGCGCTCGTCCGGCGTCTTGAAAGACTCGCCGATGACATCGGCTGCTCGTCGGGAAGCTGAATCACGGTTCCCGATCGCCGAAGCGATCCACTGCCGGCCGCCTCGGAGCCCCTGTCTGCCGATTCGGCCGGCACCTCTTGAGGATAGCGCCACCCGAGTTGGCGCGTTTCCCAGCCTCAGTCGGTGAAGGCCGCCGTATCGCCTCGGCTGGCCAGGTGGGAGAGCGGGTTGAAGTAGGTGCGCACCTCGCCGGTGACGGTGTCTGTCACGGTGATGGTGTACTCCACGTTGGACAAGGCGCCATAGAAGACCCACCAATGGTTGTTGAGCCCGCGGCCGTCCAGCACCTTGATCACCAGCTCCACGTTGTCGGCCCCAAAGAACCAGAAATAGCCGCTGTCACCGGTTAAGGGTACGGCGTTGGCGGTTCCCTGCCGATCCTGAAAATCCCGCCAATCGACATCGACCCGGAAGCGGTCGCCGTTCAGGCATAGGCTTTGAGGGCCGGCGGTGCAGGCGGCTTTGCTCGCGGTCGGGATACGCTCGTTCGACGCGGGGACTGCGGCCCCGGCCCGCGAGTAATGCAAGCCCGGCAACTGGTCCGATCCGACCTCAACCGACCGCCGGCTGGCGCCGGCACCGGCGCCGAGGTCGGGAATCGCTTGAGTGTCGGCGACGCTGAAGAAGTGACCCGACGAGGTGAAGTATGTGGCGGAGGCCCCGGTGTGGCTGTCGGTGACCGTCAAGGTGTACTCGACGTTGGTGAGGGCGCCGTAGAACAGCCACCAATGGCCGTTGATCGCCCGGCCGTCGAGCACCTTGACCGCGATCTCGATGTTGTCCTGGTGAAAGAACCAGAAGGTGCCGCTGTCCTGGGACAGGACGGCGCGCCGGCCGGCGCCGGAATTGCCCGAGAAGTCGGTCCATGCCACCTCGATGTGAAAGCGATCCCGATCGAGGCATAGCCGAGTCGGATCGTCGCAGGCGACGGGGAGGACGCTCTCGCCCGCGCCGACAATGGAGAGTTCCGGAATGCCGGCAGCTTGGACGCTGAAGCTGTCCAGGTGCTCCAGGCGCTCGCCCTGACCTTCCGCCAGGATGCGCAGCTCGTCGCCGATCACCGACTGGCCGAGCGGCAGGTCGAAGATGACGTCCTCGGGCCAGGTCGGCGCGTAGCAGGTCGTGGTGCCGCCGCCGCCGAGCTTGTCGACGGCGATCGGCCAGACAACGGTGGTGCCGCTGCCTTGGACGTTGATCGGTTGGCTGTTGCCCGGTATCGCGGCGATTAGCTGGCCGTCATCATAGACCTCCAGGCGCTGGGTCGGGGAGTCGATGGCGGTGAAGTCGGCTGTCAGGCTCAGGCCGGCGGCGGTTTTCTCCATCGCCATCGACCCCAACTGCTGCTCCGGCCCGCCGCCGATCGAGCCGGTCGAGCTGACGCGCAGCGCGGCACCGTCCGTCAAGTCGCCGTTCGGGTCGGGGTCGAGCCATTGCAGGTGGAAGTCCTCCGTCCGCCCGAGGTGGACCCGCAGCCCATCATCGCCGCTGTCGCCGAGATTGGAAAGGGTGAGCCGGTCCGCGGACGGTTCCAGCACCGCTACGCCGAGGGAGCTCTGGAGCTGGCCGAAGAGCTGGATCGCCTCGCCGGTGATGGTGAAGGACGGGGCTCCGGTGGCGGTGATCGTGAACTCGGTAAGCCTCTCATCTGGCAGGCCTGGGATCACGTCCGGATGGATTTTGATCGAGTCTCCCATCACGGTGCTGCCGTCTGGCAGCGTCACCTCGGTGAGGCCGTCGAGGAGGACCCTGAAGCCCTTGGTCTCGCTGTTTATCTCCAGGTAGTCGACCTCGCGGATGCAGGTGTCAATGGGAATCATGGCGATCTGGCCGTTGCCGACGATGAAATCCTCGGCGACGTCCTGGTCGTCGACGCAGACCTTGACCACCATCGGCCGGGAGCCCTGATCTGGAAAGTTTGTGACGAAAGTCCCGGTCGTGCCGGAGTTTTCGATCGTCATCGAGCCCAGGACCTTCGGCTCGTCCAACACCGTACCGTTGGCGGCGAGCTCGAGGGCGGTACCGCGGTCGTCGGCGCTCGGGCAGGAAAGCTGGACGCACACGCCGTCGGCTTCCCCGGTGTCGATGCCGACACCGCCTTCGAAATCGGGCAGCTCGATCTCGAGCTCGCCGTCGAAGGGCTGGTAGGTCAAGACTCCATTGCCGACGGGGTTGTGATCCAGGCCACCGACCGTGACGGTCTGGCAGTAACGGAGGTCAAGGGTCAGAAAATCGACCTCGGTATCGTCGGCCACCCGCACGTCGAGGCTGTGCCCAGCGTTGATCACGTCGAGAATGCTGGTGACCGTGCCGCCGCCGGTGGGTAGAGCGTTTAGGTTGAGGACGAAAGTGTTGGCCGTCCCTTGTTGCCATGGGGTCGGCAACAGTCCTGGGACGTCGCCCGAAAAATCGCCGCCGGTACCGATGCGACGGCCCCAGGCGAAGGTGCCGTCGCGCAGCCCGAGTTGTAGGCTATCGGTCGTGGCGAGAGCGTTCGAACCTCGCATCCCCACCGTCAAGGTGGCGCTGACGATGTTGGCTGGCAGATCAATGAAGGTATGCCCGAAGCAGGCGTCGATCGAGGCGTCGTCGAAGTCCTTGTCTCTTTCGCACATAGGTTGCAGATCCGGGCCGGGCGTCGCTGGCTCGGTGGGTGGAGCAAACTGGTCGGCAATGCCCGCGGTCCGCGTCGTCGACAACGTGAAGAGCCGGCTGCACGAGATCCCTCGCGGAACCTTCGGAGTACGGTTGAGCAGGATCGACACGGTCCTCGGGTTGGTGTTGGCGGCGGCGGCGTCGAGCTTGTCGTCGCCATCGAAGTCTCCGAGCGTTACCGAGCGGGGATCCGAAGCCACCGGAAAGTCAACGAACGGCAGGAAGTCGCCCGGGTTCAAGGTGTCGTTCGGCAAGACCGCGACGCGGTCGGGAGACGCGTCTACGACGATGTCGAGCTTGCCGTCATGGCTGACGTCGCCGAGGGCGACGGACAGCGTGCCGCCGCCGACGTCGTAGTCCGTCCGCGCGTACTGCAGTCCTCTGCCTTCGTTCAGCAGCACCGAGACGTCGCGGGTGCCGCGGTTGGCGGTAACCAGATCGACGTCACCGTCGCCATCGAGATCGCCGGCCGCCAGACCCGAGGGCCGAGCGCCGACCGCCAAGCTCACCTGGGGCAGGAAGGCGCCGGGGTTCGCGGCGTCCTGGAGCAGCACCGAGACTGTGTCGGCGTTGTTGTTTGCCGCCGCCAGATCGAGGTAGCCGTCATCGTTCAAGTCGGCTGCCTGGACCGCCCAGGGCCACTCGTCGGTGCCGTAGGAAGCCAGCATCTGGAAGCCGCCGGCGCCGTCGTTGGCGAACACGGTAACGTCGTCTGAGTCCTGATTGGCCACCGCCAGGTCCAAGTCGCCGTCGCCGTCCAGATCGCCGCAGGCGATGGCGATGGGCCGTTGACCCGTGGCATAGGAGGCGCGGGAGAAGGCCATTGAGTTGGTGTCCTGCGTTTCGTTGAGCAAGATGGAGAATCGATCGTGACCGAATTCGTACTCGGCCACCGCCAGATCGGGCCTGGCGTCGCCGTTGAGCTCGCAGCTGACGACGAAGACCGGGAATGGGCCGACGGCGAAGTTCTGCGTCGGGTTGAATGTTCCGTCGCCGTCGCCCAGCAGGATCGAGATGTCGTCGCCGTTGACGTTGGCGGTCACCAGATCGAGCCGGTGATCGCCGTTAAAGTCGCCGGTCGCGATCGAGTTGGGCCGGTTGCCGCCGGCGTACTCGGTAAAGGGCTCGAAAGATATCTGGGCGCCGGCGCCCGAAACGAAGAAGCCGAGTGTGAAGACCGTGCAAACTACTACGATACGAGTAACTGAGTTCCTGAGCGTCCAAGTCGCATTAGTCATTCGCTGACCTCCCAAAAATGAATTCTATGTAGGGGTTTTGGCCAGGAGGTGTCCGGCACCTGCCCGGCTTGTTACCATTCCGTCGTCCTATTAAGAACTGACGGTTGGTAGTTTGGTTTAGTCGGGTCCGCTCCGGAGGTCTGCTCGCGAGATCCTCGACATCGGCGAGATCGACGCGGCGAGTGCCTGCTCGACAGGTGCTCGACAGGTGCCTCGACAGGTGCCAGCCGAATCGTAGTCCCCTAGAGCGACTTACCGTCGTCCGGAGTGCCAGGGACCTCGGTCAAGCCCGGTCAAGCCCGGTCAGGCCCGTGCGCGCTCTGAGCGCCAAGAAGTCAGTTCGGTCAGCGACTCTGCGGCCGGCGACGAAAGGGCTAGCGCGCATCCTCCACCCGTCGCCAGCGGGCTCCTCGGCCCTGACCCTCGGCCAGGAGCAGCCCTTCGTCCCGCATTTGGCGAAGTACGCGGCGGATCATGTCGCGGCTGACGCCAGGGCAGTCGCGCTCGAGCTCGGAGATGGCGAAGGGCGCGGCCTTTCTGCCCACCGCCGTGCGCACTTGGCGCGTCTTGGAACCACGGCCGCGATCGATGGTTCCGACCCTTTCTTCGAACTCCTTGTAGGCGCGCAGCAGGGTGCCCCAGAAGTACCTCATCCATGGATGCACATCGTGGTCGTTCTCGTGCCAGCCCTGAGAACTGGCTTCCAGAGTTTCGTAGTAGGACTCCTTGGACTCCTCGAAGATTCGCTCGAGGCTGATGTAGCGGCCGACTTCGTAGGCCGCGTGGTAGAGCATCTGCAAGGTCTGCAGCCGGGCGACGCGACCGTTGCCGTCGGTGAAGGGATGGATGCAGAGGAAGTCCAGGATGGAGAGGGGGATGAGGACCAGCGGATCGTGCACTTCTTCCCGGACGGCAATCCGGTACGCCCGCGTCAGCGCCTCCATCGCGTCGGGAGTCGCCACGGCGGAGACCGGCCTGAAGCGCACTCTTACGACATTGCCGCCGGGCTCGCGCTCGACGATCTCGTTGTCGGTCATCTTCAACCGGCCGCCCCGCTGCGGCAGGTAGCGATAGACGGTCGCATGCAACTGGAGGACGACGTTGGTGGTGAACGGCATGTCGCGGGCTGATTGGTGGAGCAGATTGAGGGCGTCGCGGTAGCCGGCGATCTCCTGCTCGGAGCGGTTGCGGGGGCGGGTATCTTTGAGGACGAGGGCCTCGATGCGAGATTTGGGAGCGACGATGCCCTCGAGGCGATTGGAGGATTCGCTGGATTCGATGACGGCCGCCGTGCGAAGAGTCTTCAGCACTTCGGGCCGCTGCCTGGCGAACAGCTCCTGCTTGCCGCGGTATTCGCCGAGCTGGCGCAGGCTGGCGATATCCTCCGCGGAGTAGCGAAGACGGGCGAGGGTGTCGGGGTTGAGGGAAGGCATGTACCTTGGCGCCTGTAATAGGGGTAGTCTAACTTGAAAGGGGGTAATGGAAGTGTGTTTTTGCCCCCTTTCTCGGACGGTTGCCCCCTTTTGACCCCGAGGCCGCCGATCCTGGGCAAGATCACCAGCCGGTCGGCTCGCTCGGCGCCGGCCGGCGCCGGCCTCATTGAGCGGGTCGTTCAGAAGCTCGCGGGCCGCCGCGGACAGCCGCTCGGGTTGGCCGGCTGCCCAGAGCAGGAGTTGGGTGTCCATCAGGCGGACCCGGAGGTTGAAACGTGTCACGTGATACAGTACAATCCAGCATGTGATCAGGACGTTTGCCGACAAGCGTACGGAGGAACTGTATGTAACTGGCCGATCACGCCGGTTCCCGCCTGACATTCTCAAGCGGGTCTTGCGCAAGCTTGGGCAGCTCAACGCGGCCACTGGTATGGGTGATCTCGCGGTCCCGCCAAGCAACCGCCTTCATTCTCTCAGTGGCGACCGAGAAGGTCAGCATTCCATTTCGGTGAGCATGCAGTGGCGGATCTGCTTTGTGTTCCAGGATGGCGATGCCTACGATGTCGAGGTCTGCGACTACCACTAGAAGGGAGTCAGAGATGAGTGTTCCAAACACCAGAAGGATGAAGCGGCAACCCACCCATCCCGGCGAGATTCTGCGCGAAGACTTCATGCCCGACTACAACCTGACCGTCTCAGGGTTGGCCAGAGACCTCGGCGTGTCCCGGCAGACGGTGAATGAGCTTCTCCGTGAGCGACGTGCCCTGAGCCCGGAGATGGCCCTGCGCCTCTCCAGGCTCTTTGGAAACACCCCAGAGTTCTGGCTCAACCTCCAACGGTCGGTTGACCTTTGGAACGCTGGAGAAGCAATCAGAGCTGAGGTGCGGCTCATCAAGCCACTCCGGGTCGCCTGACTGTGCCGGCGGAAGTTCCTCCTCGGAGTGCGACCGAAGGAGCGGGTCCACGTGCCGGCGTGGCGGGGGTTCGGTTTCGAGAGCGGCGGGACCGACGTCGTTGGCCAACTCGGTCGGTGTGCTCGTCGCCGAGCTCTAGGAAGTCGAACGTGTAGGCGTCCTTCACCGCTAGGCGCGCCTGGTCCCGCAAGGGCACCGGCAACGTGTCGGCGAAATTGCTCTGGCCGAGCAAAGTCTGCTCGTAGCTCCGGTTCTCGATCTGCTGCACCAGCACCCGCTGGCTCCAACCCATACGCCGGGTCATTCGCAGATAGAATTCGCGCTCCAGATCGTCCTTGCAGCGCTCGAGAATCGCCAGGTTGTGGCTCCAGCCAATTTCTCGCGACAGTGTCGCGAGTTTTGGCGCGCCGTCGTAGGCCAGGTAGAAGGTCAGCCATGACCGCGGTGTCACCCACGTCGGCCGGCGTCGTTGGCGGCCGGCTTGAAGGCAAGGACTGTCGCTCCGCGTCACGCCAAGCGCCGCCTATCACCGGCCCAACTCGGTGCCAGCCGAGTCGTAGTTGCTGCCAGCCGAGTCGTAGTTGCCTAGATTCAGTGACTTACGGAGGTGAAGTCGGCGAAGCCACCCGCTGCCGGACGACGCGACGCCCATTCTGCCGGTACCTTGAAGAGTGCAGGTCGCACTTCTATTGGGCACCTCTTAAGATGGAGCGACAGCCGGGGGTGCAGCAATCAAGCAGCCCGTAAGGCTTTCAGAAGAGGTGCGTATGCGCGTCAGGACAACAGTGCGGGTTGGCCATGGCCCGTCCATTTCGCCGGTCGGCGGCGGTTGATCGAGCATCTGTCCGCCCGACGCCCGATTCTGTCGGGATGGGCGCGCCCTACCTCGGCAACGGCTACGACTCCCCGCCCGGCCGCTCTAGCTCCTTGAAGGATACGGCGCAACGTCTTCGTCGCTGGGGTCGGTCGCAGCGCTCATGCTGATCCTGGCGAGCAAAGCCGCCCGCGGTGGGGAGCGGGGAGGGTCGAAAGCTCATCACAGCGAGCCCCCCGCCACGGGCGGCGTTTTTTGATTGGATAGTGGCAGGCCGATCCAGCGGCGGATCCAGCGTTCCGGGTCGCTGCCGCTCATGGGCTCCTCGAGTGGCCCGCGATCGAGAATCTGGGCTTTGGTCATCCGCCGGCTGATTGTCAGCCAGGCCGAGCGCGCCGGAGAGCCGGCGGGTGACCGCCACGCCCTGGCGAGCGCCAGGACGTGGAGCGCGTCGATGTTCGGAGCCTCGACGAGCTCACGCGGGTGGCGCCAGCGGCTCCGGTATCGCGAACGCAAGACGTATAGATCTTGAGCAGCCTTTTCGAGCACGCCGCCGATCTGGTCGACGTCGAGGACGCCGCAGTCCGCGGCGAGCTTGCGCAGGCCGGCCCGGGCCGGACTCACCGCCAGCGTCGCGCAGAGCCAGGCCAGCTGCTCCGGGCTCTCGGTGGCCACGACTTCGAGCACGGCGAGGGCCGCTGCCTTGTTCGGACGTTTCATCTTGCCAAAACCGTAGCAACTGCTGTGCACACGGATCTTGCGGGGCTACCTGCCGACTGGCAGGCGGTAACGTCACTTCTTGGAGCGAAAGCCGCGGAGTCCGCAATCACGCAGCCCGTGAGCCGCTCAGAGGAGGTGCGCGTGCGCATCATGACGACCGTACGGGCCGGTACCGGGCCCAATATCTCGCCGATAGGCTGATCAAAATTGAACGGGGGAGGCCTTCTCCCTCGTTCAGCTGATCCTCTGTTCTAGAATCCTGGTCGATGCATTCCGAATCATGGGCACGTCGGCTACTCAGGGAGATGGACAACCCGCGGGAGCTTCTCCGGCGCCGGCGGTATTGGACGCCGGTCTTTCTCCGGCTCTACCTCGACCATGTGGAAGAGATACGTTTCCGTGACCCTCAGGCGGGTCTGAAGCTGGCCAAAGTCGGCCCGCGGCTGGCTCTCCTGGTGCCGGAGTCCCCCGGCACCACCGGGCGCCGCGAGCATCGCGAGAACCTGGTTCGGGCTCACCTGGTCCTGGCCGGCGCTTACCGCGTAGCGGGGCGCGATGTCGCCGCCGACTCGGAATACGAACAGGCTGAGCAGATTGCTGACTCCGAGACTCTGTCTCCGATCGCTCGGGCGGATCTGAGCCTTCGCCTTGCGACGCGAGGCCGGCGGGACAGCCTGACGCGGCAGCGATGCGCCGAAGCCCTCGAGCTGGTAGACGCCGCTGCGGCAACATACCGTGTCGCCAAGGATGGCCGCCGGTTGGCCGAAGCTCATGCGGTCCGCGGCTATATCCTGAACGAAGCCGGGCGCTTCGCCGAGGCGACGCAATGGCACGGGCAGGCTCTGACCCTGGCGCTCAGGCTGGAACGGGCGAAGCCAGCCGACCCGGCGGACCGCGCCGCTCTGGCCAGGGTAGCGGAATCCGCTCGAACGAACATGGCCCATGCCGTCTCTCAGAGCGGGGTGCTCACCTCCCTGAGAGCTTTTGAGCACATCGGCATCGCCCACCGCGAGCTGCACGGCCGGCGGAATAGCCTGACGCGCCACTTGCTTCAGTGGACGGAGGGCAAGCTCTATCAGAAGCTCAACCGTCAAGACCGAGCCGAGACTCGGTTCAAGGTCGCTCGCCGCGGATTCGTGCGGCTCGAGGTGCCTTGGGAGATAGCGCTCGTGAGCCTCGATCTCGCGGCCCTGTACCGGGCCTCGGGTCAGTGGGCGGAACTGGAAACCCTCGCCGCGGATACCTTCCGCCGCTTCCGTGAGCTGTGCGGAGACTTTGAGGCGATCGCCGCCTTGTCGCTCTGGGTCGACGCCGTCGAGGCCCGCAAGGGCGCCGCTGCAGCGATCGATACTGCTCGGGGAGTGCTCGAAGCGAGGAGCCCGCGGTGAATGGTTCGGCGCGAAGGTGATCGTTGGCAGTGTAGAAAAGGCGCCGGCGAACCGCCTCGGTGGGACGATCGCCGGCGCCGGTTCATGTCAGAACATCAAACAAGAGAAGCGTCAGACCGCTTCGGGCTCGGTGCCCGCTTCGGCATCAGCGTCGGTTTCGGGCACGGTGCCCGCCTCGACATCGACCGACTCATCGCTTTCGGGCGATTCGCCGTCCGTGTCGGGGCGGTCGGCGACGGCCTCTTCCGGTGGGGAAGAGTCGCCGCCGTCCGGATCCCGCAGGGTGCGACCCGGTCGACTGATCGACGGACGCACCCGGTCGGCCAGCTCCTTCTCGCCGGCGAACCGGCAGAGATCCTCGAACTGGCGCGCCACTCGCAGGAACACGTCGTCGTGATTCGACATGTGCTTCTGCTTCGCGATCACGATCTCGTCGATCGCGCGCTTCGAGTGGTTCATCTGTTCGAGAATGGAGCTCAGGTCCTGACCGACCGACTTCAGCTGCGCCGCTTGTGGACGAGGGTCGTAGGGGAACTCGAAAACGCTCTCCCCGAGAGCCTCGCCCACGTCGTCGCGACTCAGCCGATCGCCGATCAGCTCGGCCTGACGCATGAGGGTGACCGGTTCCCGGCTGGCCTCCGGCGGCAGGCCCAGGGCCTCCAGCCGGGGATCGACATACTGCGCCAGCACGGTCCCGCGCAGACCGCGGATCAACAGAGTGATCTTGGCGGTCAGCGCGTTGCGTTCGCGGCGCAGCCTCCCGTCTCGCTCGTTGGCGTCGTAGAGCTCCCGATCGGTGGCCACGAGCCGCTCGATGGCGGCCCGCAGCATACGCGCGAAAGCGACGACTTGAGAGAGAAAGTCGGGCGGGTTGTCACCCTCCTGCAGCTGGGGCTGAATCAGCTCCAGCGCCTTGGCGGCCACACTCGGTCCCTGTTGAGACAGGGCCGAGAGCACGAACAAGGCGGACTTGAATCGCGCGGTGACCTCTTTGGACAGGTTGGCAATCATTTCGGCTACCTCCTTTCTGCCCGGAAGACCCGGGCGAATTACTGTTTGGTCTCGGCGGCCTCGAGGACTCCACCGTGATCACGTGAGACCAAGGTAGCAGTGGTTTTTGAAACCGCAAGGGCTCATACACGTTTTCCGAAGACCGACCGCTCGGTCGAATCATTGGGACCCCCCCCACCGAAGGGAGTCAGAAAGATCAGCGCTGAGGGTAGAGAAGGCGGAGACGCTCGGCGATCACGTCGTTTCTGAACGCCCCGAGCTTCTCCCTGTACTCGATGGCCTCTTGTTTCGACAATCGTCGCGGGTTCTTCTTCATCCACCAAACCTGCCTGACGATGCCCGGCACCGGCACGATGAACGAGCGGCGCAGTCTGGCCAGCGCGCCGGCGGTCTTGCGAGGTCTCTGGCGGACGACCTCGATCGTCTCGTGCAACCGCTCGGCCAGCGCCGGTTCGAGATCGAGCACCGTCTCGTAGTGGCCCAGCATGCGCAGGATCTCCCGGCGACTTTCTTCGTTGGACCGCCAGGACCAGAGCTGGCAGTGGTCCAGGCCGACCGCAAGTAGGTGTTTGCGGGGCCCGCTCGCGAGCAGATGTTTGCGTGTCCGCGCCAAGTCGTCGTGCGCCCGGCGCAAATCGCCGAGCCGGGCGGAGATCTGGCCCTCCACCCACGACAGGCGCACGCGCACGGCGGTCATACCGTCGACGCCCAGCAGGCGCGCGCGGAACAGATCGAGGATCTCCCGTACCCTCTCGTCGTGGCGAAGCACGTGGTTGGCCTGGATGAAGCACAAGAGCAACGCGAGGGCGTCGAGGAAGTAGCCCTGGGGCGAGGAGAGGGCGATCTCGAGCAGCGCCGTCGCCATGTCTTCGAGCGCGCGCTCGCGGTCGCCTTTGAAGTGGTAATCGACACCGCGCACCACGCACAGCCGCCCGTAGGCGTCGCCGCTCTGGACGCCCAGGCTCTCGAGAGAGCGCTCCATGGCCTCGCCGGAGCACTCGAACTCGCGGTCCTCGAGCAGCAGGTCTCCCTGACGCAGGTGCCAGTCGGCGGCGCAGGACGAGCAGCAGGCGAGAGCCGACAGGCGGTAGTCCGCCAGCACCTCTCTCGCCTTCTCGTGCTGCTCGTTGGCGATGTGGGTGTGCACCCGGACGCCCTCGGCGAAATGCACCAGGTGCGGATCGCCGGTCTTGGCCGCCAACTCGGCGGCGATCGGCGCCAGCTCCAGAGCGCGCTCCTCGTCCCGGAGCGCCATGTCGTGACAGTGATCGAGGAATGCCCGGCAGAAAGCGGGCTTGAGGCAGCGTCGGTCCTTCAGTACCGTGCGCGGATCCTTCTTCGCCCGGGTGAGCAGGCGCTTGTGCCGTTGCTCGCCACGGTTCGTCCTGGAGCGTCGTCTGGGCCGGCTCCGTCGCCGGCGAGAAGAGGCGCTGAAGCTCTTCGCTGCCTGGCTCATGGCTCCCCCTGTCCGTTGGAAGTGCGGACAAAATATCAGAGAAGTTCTCGCATTGAAAGTAGAAGAAGCGCTTCCTGAGGGGATTCCGGATCAAGAAGCCAGAATTGAGTCGAGAGCCTGAGCGATCTGGCCGATTGGCCAGAAAGTCCGGAGCATAATGACTGTGCGGCGTCCAACATGGTCAATATGCGATCCGCAAATCGGGTGTGCGGCGTCCAACATGGTCGATATGCGAATCGCAAAACGGGTGTGCGGCGTCCCGCATGGTCGATATGTGATTCGCAGAATGGGCGTGCGGCGTCCCGCGTGGTCGATATGCGAACCGCAAAACGGGTGTGCGGCGTCCCGCAAGGTCGATATGTGATTCGCAGAATGGGCGTGCGGCGTCCCGCGTGGTCGATATGCGAACCGCAAAACGGGTGTGCGGCGTCCCGCAAGGTCGATATGTGATTCGCAGAATGGGCGTGCGGCTTCCCGCATGGTCAAGATGTGCTGGCAAGCGAGCTATTTTGCCCGCAGAATCTTGAACTTGCTGAAGGCGACCCCGAGATCGATGCCACGGCCGGTGCCGGCGAGCGCCAGCGACACCTCGCCTTTGGTCATTGCCGTCGCTTCGGCCGAGGGACCGACGCCGGCGTGGGCCGATGCCGAGGCGTAGCTGCCGAAGACCTCGCTGATGTCTTTGACTCCCGAGATCTTGGCCTTGCCATTCACGATCTCGGACTTGCCGAAAGTCAGGCCGCCACCGCGCACCCGGATCTCGACGCGGGCCGATTGGCCGTTTTCACAGGTGACGGTACCCGAGCCCCGTGCCTTCTTGACGAACGCCGACCAACTCCTGAGGTCGAACTCCATCTCACAGTTGTAGAGCTCATCGCCGAGCGCAGCCGGAGCTGCCGACATCGAAAGGGCGAGAGCTGCGATCACGAATCGACGCATGGAACCTCCTGGAAAGATAGTGAGGCGGCGTCACGGCATCACGGGGCAGAGATCATTCTATCCTGCCGGCGCACAAAGCCGGCGGTCCGTCTTGTCCCCACCCACACCCCGGGATATCCTCGACTCTGGCCCGGGGTGTATATAGAGAGAACAGCCCCCGGCCCCCACGAGATCAACGAGGAGATCCATGTTCGATATCGAAGATCTGTCCGCGCGGGAGATACTCGACTCGCGCGGCAACCCGACGCTGGAGGTCGATTGTGTGTTGAGCGGCGGCTCGTCGGGCCGCGCGGCGGTGCCCTCCGGGGCGTCGACGGGCGCGCGCGAGGCGCTCGAGCTGCGCGACGGTGGCGACCGGTACGGCGGCAAAGGAGTGAAGCGGGCGGTCAACCACGTGGTCGGCGAGATCGCTCAGGCGATCGAGGGCATGGACGCCCGCAACCAGGTGCAGATCGACGACACCCTGCACGAGCTCGACGGCACCGAGGGCAAGAGCCGTCTGGGCGCCAACGCCGTCCTCGGCGTGTCGCTGTCGGTGGCCAAGGCCGCCGCCGACGCCGCGGGCCTGCCGCTCTATTCCTATCTCGGCGGCCCGACCGCGACGCTGCTGCCGGTGCCGATGCTCAACGTCCTGAACGGCGGCGCCCACGCCAACAACTCGGTCGACATCCAGGAGTTCATGCTGGTGCCGATCGGCTTCGACTCGTTTTCAGAAGGCCTGCGCGCCGGGGTGGAGATCTACCACACGCTCAAGAAGCGCATCGACCGCGAAGGGCTCACCACGGCGGTCGGCGACGAGGGGGGCTTCGCGCCCAATCTGCCCAACAACCGGGCGGCGCTGGATCTGCTGATGCAGGCGATCGAGGAGGCCGGCTACAAGCCCGGCGATCAGATCGCGCTGGCGCTCGACGTGGCGGCCAGCGAGCTGGTGGAGGGCTCCAACGGCCGCGGCACCAGCTACTCGCTGCCCGGTGAGGGGCGCGCGCATCTGGCCAGCGGCGATCTGATCGAGATGTACCGCGAGTGGATCGGGGCCTACCCGCTGGTGTCGATCGAGGACGGCCTGGCCGAGGACGATCACGAGGGCTGGGTGGCACAGACCGCCGAGCTCGGCGACGACGTGCAGCTGGTGGGCGACGACCTGTTCGTCACCAACCCGCGGATCCTGCGAGAGGGCATCGCCGCCGGCATGGCCAACGCCCTGCTGGTGAAGGTCAATCAGATCGGCACGCTGACCGAGACCATGAGAGCGGTCGAGATGGCGAAGGTCCACGCTTACAGCAATGTCATCTCGCACCGCTCGGGAGAGACCGAAGACACCACCATCGCCGACCTGGCGGTAGCCACGCAAGCCGGTCAGATCAAGACCGGGGCGCCGTGCCGCAGCGATCGGGTGGCGAAATACAATCGACTCCTACGCATCGAGGAGGAGCTGGAGGGGGCGGCGGCCTATCTGGGAGCCGGCGCCTTTCCACGCTGGGGAGAGTGAACGAGGATTCCAGCTCGGCGCCGTCCCGGAGTGGGGCAAGCGGAGGACAGTCCGCTGAAGGCCGCTCCACGCGGGGCCCCGAGGGGGGGCGTCCCGTGCGTCCGTTCCTGGGCGCGGCGGTGCTGGCGATCCTGGCTCTGCTGGCGACCGCCGGCGTCAAGAGTTACCGGGACCTGGGCGTGGCGCGGGATCAGGAGCGCGAGCTGCTCGAGGAGATCGCCGAGGCGGAGGAGCGCATCCGGGTGCTCGGCGCGCGCATCGAGCGGATCGAGAACGATCCGGCGATGCTCGAGCAGCTGGCCCGCGAGGAGCTGGGCATGGTGCGGGAGGGTGATGTCGTGATCGTGCTGCCGGAAGAACAAACGGAACCCTAGCTCTCATGTCCGTGCCCGCCGTCTCCGCTGTCGCCGCTCGCGCGCCCAGCTTCTGGGACGACTTGTCCCCGATGCTGCGCGAGAGCGCACCTTATCGCCAACTTGCCTCGCGGCTGGGCGAGGTGGTGCGCCTGCCGGTGCCGGCGGCGGCCTGGGTGACGGAGCTGCTGGCCGAGGACTTCGGCCGGCCGCTGCTGGTGATCGTGCCGCACGAGACCGAGGCCTACGCCTGGATCGAGGCGGCGCGGCTGTTCTCCTCCGTGCCCGGATCGGATCACGCGGCGTACTTTCCGGCGCCGTCGCTCTCGCCCTATCAGGAGGCCGAGATCTCGCTCCTGGTGCGCGCGGAGGAGTCGCGCACGGTGGACCGCATCGCCCGCGGCCTGGCGCGCACGGTGGTCACCACGCCGCGGGCGCTGTTTCGCCGGCTGCCGCGGGGTGAGGACTTCGCCCGCACGGCGCTCGAGATCCTGCCCGAGGAGGAGATCCCGCTCGACGACCTGATCGAGCACCTGGTGCGCTGGGGCTACCGGCGCAGCGACCTGGTGTTCGAGGTCGGGCAGTTCGCCGTCCGCGGCGGGGTGTTCGACATTTTCCCGCCCGGCTGCCGGCTGCCCGTGCGGCTCGACTTGTTCGGCGACACGGTGGAGTCGCTGCGCTCCTTCGAGCCCGAGAGCCAGCGCTCGCGGGACAGCCTCGAGCGGCTCGAGCTGCTGCCGCTGTCGCTGTTTCCACGCGGCGCCGGCGAAGCGTCGCGGGTGGCGGATCTCCTGGCCGAGCAGCTGGGCACCCAGATCAGCCAGGAGATGGCCGAGCGCCTCACCGCGCTGCGCGAGGGCGACGGCTTCGACGGCTGGGAGCATTACCTGCCGCTGCTGGTGGAGGAGACCTTCGCCCTGCCCGAGGCGCTCGAGAATCCACTGGTGGTGGCGCTCGATCCGTCGTCCCTGGCCGACGAGGTGATGCACCATGCCGAAATCCTGGAGGTCGAGTTCCGCTCGCGCACCGCGCACGGCCGGCCGGCGATCGCGCCCGAGGCGCTGGAGCACTCCGCCGAGCGGGTCGCCGAGGTGATCGAGAATGCCGACGTACGGCTCGGTGACCTGTTCACCCGGAACGACGAGGCGGTCGACTTCGCCGCCGGATTCACCGACCTGATGCACGACCGGCTGGCGCTCTTCCCCCGCGAGGTCGAGACCGCGCGCTCGCGCGGTGACCGGGTGGTGTTGGTCACGGCCGAGGATCACCGCGAGCGCCTCGCCGAGATGCTCGAGGGCCGGGAGGTGGCGGTCGGCTCGGCGGGGGTGGAGCTGGCCACCGGCGAGCTCGGGCGCGGTTTCCACCTGCCGGCGGCGGGGCTTTCGGTGTTCGGCGAGCGGCAGCTGCTGCGCCGCAGCCCGCTGGCGCGGCCCAAGGCCCGCAAGCGACGCTTCGGCCCGTTCCTGTCGTCGCTGCGCGACCTCAAGATCGGCGACTTCGTGGTCCACTCGGACCACGGCATCGGCCAGTTCGTGGCCCTGCGTAACCTCGGCGAGGCGTTCACCGACGCGCCGCGCTCGGGCGAGGACCTGCCGCCCGAGCTCGCCGCCGCGGCGCCCGGACGCGCCGGCGAGGTCGAGGTGATGGAGATCGCCTACAACGACGGCAAGCGCCTGCTGCTGCCGCTCTCCCGGCTCGACCAGGTGCAGAAGTACAGCGGCATCGAGGGCCTGGCGCCGCGTCTCGATCGGCTCGGCGGCACCTCCTGGCGGCGCACCAAGCGCCGGATCAAGAAGGGCATGCGCGACATGGCGGCGGAGCTGCTCAAGCTCTACGCCGAGCGCCAGCTCGCCCAGGCGCCGGTGATCGAGGGCGGCAGCGACATGCACCGGCAGTTCGACGCCGCCTTCGAGTTCGACGAGACCCCCGATCAGCTCGACGCCATCGAGGCGATCCAGGACGACCTGTCGAAGTCCCGGCCGATGGATCGCCTGCTGTGCGGCGACGTCGGATTCGGCAAGACCGAGGTGGCCATGCGGGCGGCGTTGACGGCGGTCGACGGTGGCTACCAGGTGGCGGTGCTGGCGCCCACCACGATCCTCGCCGACCAGCACCTGGAGACTTTCCGCCGCCGCTTCGCGAACACGCCGGTCGAGATCGACATGCTGTCGCGCTTCCGCTCCGCGAAACAGGCGCGCGACATCGAGAAACGCCTGGCGGCCCACAAGATCGACATCCTGATCGGAACGCATCGTTTGCTGGGCAGCAAGGTCTCTTTCGCCAAGTTGGGCCTGGTGATCATCGACGAGGAGCAGCGCTTCGGGGTGGCGCACAAGGAGCGCCTCAAGCACCTGCGCAAGGACGTCCACGTGCTGGCGATGTCGGCGACGCCGGTGCCGCGCACGCTGCAGCTGTCGCTGGCCGGCGTGCGCGACCTATCGCTGATCGAGACTCCGCCGCGCGACCGCATGGCGATCGAGACGGCGATCCTGCCGTTCGATCCGCGGCTGATCCGCGAGGCGGTGGAGTTCGAGCTGGAGCGCCAGGGCCAGGTCTACTACGTCTACAACCGGGTCGAGTCGATCGAGAAGATGGCGGTCTACCTGAAGGAGATCATCCCCGGCATCAAGATCACCGTCGGCCACGGCCAGATGGACGAGAAGGAGCTGTCGCGGCGCATGCACGCTTTCGTCGCCGGCGAGTACCAGCTGCTGCTGGCCACGACCATCATCGAGAACGGCATCGACATCCCCAACGTCAACACCATGATCGTCCACCGGGCGGACCGGTTCGGGCTGTCGCAGCTCTACCAGCTCCGCGGCCGGGTGGGGCGTAGCGACCAGCTGGCGTTCTGCTACCTGCTGGTGGCGTCGGACCGGGTGCTCACCCAGGAGGCGCGCAAGCGCCTCGACGCCATCCGTGAGTTCACCGAGCTGGGGGCGGGCTTCCGGGTCGCCGGCCGGGATCTCGAGATCCGCGGCGCGGGCAATCTGCTGGGCGCCGAGCAGAGTGGTCACATCGCGGCGCTGGGCATCGAGACCTACCTCAAGATGCTCGAGGAGACGGTCGCCGAGCTCAAGGGCGAGGCGCCGGATCAGCCGCCGTCTGTGGCGCTCGACCTGCCGGTGGCGATGTCGATTCCCGAGGACTACGTGGGCGACGCCAACCTGCGCATGGAGATCTACCGGCGCCTGGCCTCGGGTGAGGAAGAGGAGAAAGCGGTGCTCACCGAGCTGCGCGACCGCTTCGGCCCGCCGCCCGAGGGCGTGCGGACGTTGATCCGGGTGGCGGCGCTCAAACACCTCGCCGAGTCGTTGCGATTGCAGGCGATCTCGGCTCGCGGCGACAAACTGGTGATGCGCCTGCGCCAGGACGCCCGCATCGATCCCGACCGTTTGATCGAGCTGGTGTCGAAGCGCCCGGGCACGCGCTTTTCCCCCTCGGGCGCGCTGACGCTTTCGGGGGTTGCCGCCGGGGGCGCCATCGACACGGCGCGCGAGGTGCTCGAATCGCTCCGCACGGCTGGGGAGGCTTGATGTCGACAGGTGTTCGTTTTTTCGCTCAGGCCGCCGCCCCGGTGGCGCTGGTCGCGGCGCTGCTCTCGGCCTGCGAGCAGCCGGCCACCTTCGACGCCGACGTGGTGGTGCGGATCGACGGCGAGGAGATCTCCTACGGCGGATTCGAGGCCTACCTGCAGGCCAACGTCGAGGGGGTCGAGACGGCTTCTGAAGCCGAGCTATACAGCGCCCTGTTCGACCAGTTCCTGGACGAGCAGCTGCTCATCCGCATTGCCATCGAGCGCGGCCTGGTGGATCCTGGCGTGGATCAGCGCCAGGCGGTGGAGTACTTGCTGCGGGGCGATCCCCGGCAGCCCTGGGAGCCGCGCCAAGTCCGCGCCTACTACGAGGTGCACCGCGCGGAGTACGAGCGCCCGGCGGAGGTCCATCTGCGGCAGATCCTGGTGCAGGGCCGCGACGCCGCCGAGCAGGCGCGCGACGCGATCGCCGCCGGTGAGGACTTCGCGCAGGTCGCGGCACGGTTCTCGCAGGAGCCCAACGCGCAGCTGGGCGGGGATCAGGGGCGCCTGGCGCGCCAGGATCTACCCGTCGCCTACGTCGACGCGATCTTCGAGCTGGAGCCGGGAGAGGTCACCGACATCATTCCGGCCGACTACGGGTTCCATCTCTTCCAGGTCATGGAGCACTACCCGCAAGAGGTGGTACCGTTCGAACAGGTCGAGGGCGAGATCCGGCGCACGCTGGAGCGCCTGAGTGTCGACGAGTCGGTCCAGGGCTTCATCCACGAGGCGCGGGAGCGCTACAATGTCACGATCTTTCCAGCCAACTTCCCCTTCGACTATCAGGGTGACTATGTCCATCAAGATCGTTCGCTCGACACTGACTAACCGGACCTCCGCCGCGGCGCTGGCCACCGTCTTCGCTCTGGCCACGCTGACGTCACCGGTGGGCGCCGAGGAGATCAACCGCATCGTGCTGCGGGTCAACGAGGAGATCCTGACCCTGCACGAATACGAGTCCCGCAAGGCCAGCGAGATCTCCACCCTCCTGGCGGACAATCGTCTCGATTCACAGCAGCGCCAGGAACAGCTCGAGCTGGTGGGGAAGATGGTGATGCAGAGCATGTTCTCGGAGATGCTGCTGCTGTCGTTCGCCAACCAGCAGAGCATCCGGATCACCGAGACCGAGGTCGAAGAAGCGGTGCGCGGGCTGATGGAGCGTCAAGGAATCACGACCCAGTCGCAGCTCACCCAGGCTCTCGCACAGTCGGGGATGACCATGGACGACCTGCGCGACAACACCCGGCGCGAGCTGCTCTGGCAGCAGGTGGTCGGCCGCGAGGTGCAGCCCAAGGTGGCGATAGGCGAAGAGGAGCTGCGCGCCTACTACCGCAACAACCAGGACCAGTTCGCGATTCCGGAGCAGCGGTGGCTGAAAGAAGTCATCGTGCTCGAGGCCAGTGGCCTGGACGCTCCCGAGCTGCTGAGCCAGGCCGAGGAGATCCACGCCGCGCTGATCGCCGGCGGCGAGCTCGAGGCGGTGGTCGAGCCCTATCGCGAGAAGGGGGTCGCCACCGGCGTGATCGACCTCGAATGGCTGCGCCAGGACGAGCTCGAGAGCTCGCTGGCCGAGGCCGCCTGGGGACTCCAGGCGGGCGACTACTCGGCGCCGGTGGCGGCCCGGGGCGGCTACCACATCCTGCTGGTGGCGGGCCTTCGCGAGGCCGGCATGAAGCCGCTCAAAGAGGTCGAGCAGATCATCATGCGCAGAGAATACGGCGCTCGGTTCAACCGTGAGCTGCGGACTTTCCTGGCCGATCTCGAAGAAAAGTCCTACATTCACGAGAATCTGCCCCCCGAGGCAGTGGGCTACCGAGCCCTGGCTTCCGGCTTCGAGGCCGAAGACGAGCTGGAACTCTTCCGGGCGCCGGTGCTCGAGGTTCCGGCCGAGTCCGAAGACGGCGAGGGCACCGGAAGCCGCTGAGGCTGGGCCACGAGAGGTCCGGCACCAACCTCAATATATTGTGGTGTCCGCGAGCGCAGCATCTATATAATGGGCTGCACGGAATGTTGCGTTATTAGAAGCTCCGGGCGCCGGCCCGGTAATGGCATCGCGCGTTCCGCCCCCTGACCCCGGCTTCGACCGAGAGAGCCGCTCCCCGAATCGGTGATCGAGTCGGTGAAACGCGGTGTTTTCGCCGGGGGACCGGAGTGGAGTGTGTGCTGATCTGGTGGGGAACAAAGTGGAACAAAGTGGACAGAAGTGGCCTGAACTGTTAGGGTTCGGGGATATTTCCCCGCTCGAGGTGGGTGAGACTGATGTTCCGTGGAAGTTCTCCAGCGAAGATCGACGACAAGGGACGTCTGAAAGTCCCAACAGAATTCCGTCGAATTCTGGAGGAGAGCCACGGCCGGGAGGTCTTCATCACCTCGGTGATGGGCCGTTCGGCGATGCTCTATCCCCTGCAGGTGTGGGAAGACATCGAGCGCAGGCTCGCGGAGGTGCCGTCCTCTGACCGTGCCAAGCAGCGGTTTCTCGAGCGGGTCAATTATTTCGGTCAGCAGTTACGGCTAGACGCGCAGGGTCGGGTGGTCATTCCGCAGATCCTGCGCGATCGGGCTGAGGTCACGGGCGAAGTCGTGGTCAGCGGCCGGATCGAGCACCTCGAGATCTGGAACCGCGAGCTCTTCGATCAGAAGCTGGTCGAAGAGCCCTTCACGGAGGACGACTTCGCGGCCCTGGCCGAGCGCGGGATCTGAATTGGAGACACCCCTTGGAGATTTCGCGCATACGCCGGTTCTGCTCGCCGAGACGGTTCGACTGTTGGATCTGTCGCGGGGCGGCCTGTTCGTCGATTGCACGGTGGGGCTCGGAGGCCACGCTCGCGCGATCCTCGAGAGCCGCTTTGCAGCGAAGTTGGTAGGTATCGATCGTGATCGGCAAGCTCTCGAGCTCGCCGCCGAGCGTCTCCAGGACCTCGGTGAACGGGTGCAATTGGTCGTCGGGCGTTTCGACCAGCTGGAGGACCGTCTGGCCGAGCTCGGAATCGATCGCGCGAGCGGGATCATCGCCGATCTCGGCGTTTCGTCGATGCAGCTCGAGTCCGCCGAGCGTGGTTTTTCTTTCATGCACCAGGGGCCCCTCGACATGCGGATGGGGGCCGGAGAGCTCACTGCCACGGACATCGTCAACGACTACCCGGAGAAGGAATTGAGCAGGATCTTCCATGAATTCGGCGAAGAGAGGCACTCGCGGCGGATCGCCCGGGCGATCGTCGAAGCCCGGAGCGAGGCGCCGATCGAGACCACCGGCCAGCTGCGCGACCTGGTGGAGCGGGCACAGCCCCGCCCGCGCCGCGGTCCCCGGAGGCGGAGCATCCACCCGGCCACGCGGACGTTTCAGGCCTTGCGCATCGAGGTCAACCAGGAGCTCGATCAGCTTCGCGAGCTGCTGGAGCAGTCGGTGCGCATGTTGGAGCGGGACGGCCGGCTGGTGGTGATCTCGTACCACAGCCTGGAGGACCGCATCGTCAAGCACACGCTGCGCGACCTGGCGACCGGCGAGATCGAGCCGATCACCGGCCGGCCGCGAGCCGAGAGCCGGGTGATCGAGGTGTTGACCCGCAAGCCGGTGCGGCCCACGGCAGAGGAAGTGGCGGCCAACCCGCGGTCGCGGTCGGCGAGGCTGCGCGCCGCGAGGAGGCTGTAGCCGGGAGGAGACTGTAGCCCCCGCAAGTCCCGAGAAGACTGTCAGGAATTCGCTGTGAGAAGCCCCTACGCCATCCACCGTCCGGTCGAGAACACCTACCTGGTGCGCGAGCGCGACAGACGCCTGCTGCGCGAGCTGCTGGGCGTGGTGGCCGTGGTGTTGGCGCTCGGCGGTGGCCTGCTCGCCTACACCTGGGTCCACATCGAGATCCTGGGCACCGGCTACCGGATCGACGATCACGAGAAGCGACTGCACGAGCTGCTGGAGGAGGAGCGCCGGCTGCGCCTGGAGGCGTCGTACCAGGCCCACCCCGAGCGGATCGAGGAGCGCGCCCGGCAGGATCTGGACATGCGGGAGCCGACGCTCGAACAGACCCTCTTCTACCAGGAGCTGACCTCCCAGGAGGTGGCCTCCCAGGAGCTCACCTCTCAGGAGCTGACACGGTGAAGAGCAACCGGCTGATTCTGCTCGCGGTGCTCTCGGGCCTGTGGCTGTGCGCGATCTTGTTTCGCCTGTACGACCTGCAGGTGAATCGCCACGACAGCTTCCGGGACCTCGCCCTGAGGCAGCAGCAGAAGATGGTGAAGCTGCATCCCCCGCGCGGCACGATTTTCGACGCCGCCGGCCGCGAGCTGGCGGTGTCGGTGGAGGTGAGCTCGGCGACCGCCAATCCGCAGCTGGTCGAGGATCCCGCGGCGACCGCCGCGGCGCTGGCCACCGTGCTCGAGGTCGATGTCGAACGCCTCGAAAGGGCGCTGGCGTCGGACCGGGAGTTCGTGTGGGTGAAGCGCAAGCTCGATCCGCCGCAGGCGGCGCGGGTTCGGGCACTCGAGCTGGAGGGTGTCCAGTTCGTCCGCGAGTCGAAGCGCTACTACCCGCTGCGCAGCCTGGCGGCGCAGGTGCTGGGCTATGTCGGCACCGACAACACCGGCCTCGCCGGCCTCGAGTTCCTCTACGACGACACGGTGGCGAGCGAGCCCGGCCGCCGCAAGGTGGTGCGTGACGCCCGCCGCGGCACCGTGCTCTACCCCAACCTGGAGCGGGCGGACGCGAAGCCGGGCAAGGACCTGCACCTGACGCTCGACGCCGCCATCCAGCACGTCGTCGAGCGCGAGCTGACCGCGGCGATCGAGAGCACCGGCGCCAGCAAGGGCATGGTGGTGGTGATGGATCCGGCCACCGGCGGGATCCTCGCCATGGCCTCGCACCCCACCTTCGACCCCAACGACTTCAATGCCTACCCGAAGAGCCACTGGCGCAATCAGCCAGTCCAGGACGTCTTCGAGCCCGGCTCGACGTTCAAGCTGGTGACGCTGGCCGCGGCGCTCGAGGAGGGCGTGGTCGACCCGCTCGAGACTATCGACTGCGAGATGGGCGGCATCACGCTGTCCGGCGTGCGGATCGCCGACCACAGGTCCTTCGGCGACCTGACGACGCGCGAGATCATCGCCAAGTCTTCCAACGTCGGGACGATCAAGCTCGGCTTCGCCGCCGGCCGCGAGCGCCTGTGGCAGACGATCGGAAAGCTCGGCTTCGGCCGCCCGACGGGGATCGACCTGCCCAGCGAGAGCTCCGGCATCTCGCGTCCTATCGGCAGCTGGTCGAAGCTGTCACCCGCCTACATCTCGTTTGGCCACGGCATCTCGGTCACCGGCCTGCAACTGACGGGTGCCTTCGCGGTGATCGCCAACGGCGGCCGCCTGGTGGAGCCCTACATTGTCGCCTCGGTCGGCGACGAGCCGGCACGCAAGACAGTGGTCCGCGATTGGCCGATCTCGCCGTCCTCGGTGAGGCAGGCGCGCAGCATGCTCGAGAGCGTGGTGATCGAAGGCACCGCCAAGGCCGCCGCGTTGCCGGGGTATCGTGCCGCCGGCAAGACCGGCACGGCCCAGAAGGCGATCCCGGGGCAGGGCTACGTGGCCGGCAAGTACATCGCCAGCTTCGTCGGGTTCGCTCCGATCAGGGATCCCGCGCTGGTGTGCGCCGTGGTGCTGGACGAGCCCTGGCCGAGGTATCACGGCGGCGAGGCCGCGGCGCCGGTGTTCCAGAAGATCGCCACCCAGGTGCTGTTGCGCCTCGGCGTGCCGCCGGATCGCGGGCGGGACGAGACACCGCCGCCGGCCGGAAGGTCCCGGCGTTCGAACGTTCGGCGTGCCGCGGCGGAGCCTCGCCGGGCGGGCGCTGACGTGGAGGCGGTTGGAGCGGAGGTGGTCAGAGCGGAGGTGCCCGCCGGCACCGTGCCGGACTTCGCCGGGCTCTCTGCCCGCCAGGCGGTGTCGCTGTCCGCCGATGCCGGCCTTCATCTGGCGCTCAACGGTCACGGCGTGGTGGCGCGCCAGTCGCCCTCACCGGGCACGCCGCTGGAAGCCACGGGCGCCAGCGTCGAGCTCTGGCTCGCGGCCACGGGGCTTGTCGCCGAGGGGGTGATGTGATGCGCCTCCACCAGCTGTTCGACGAGCTGCCGGCGCGGTACCTGCCGCCCGAGGATCCCGAGATCACCGGCATCCGGCACGATTCGCGCGAGGTCGCGCCTGGAGACCTGTTCGTGGCGATGACCGGCGAGAGCTTCGACGGCCGCGCGTTCGCCACAGGCGCGGCGGAGCTGGGCGCGGTGGCGGCGTTCGGCCGGGGGCCGGCGCCGGACGGGCTCGAGGTGCCCTGGGTGGAGGTCGAGGAGCCGCGCCGCTGGCTCGGACCGGTCTCGGCGCGCCTGTACGGTCATCCGGAAGAGCGGCTGAAGATGGTCGGCGTCACCGGCACCAACGGCAAGTCGACCGTGGCGACCCTGATCGCCCGCATGCTCGAGGCCGACGGCTGTCCGGCCGGCGTGCTGGGCACCCTGGGCTGTCACTTCCGTGACATCTCCTACCCAGCGGGCAGGACGACGCGCGAGGCCAGCGAGGTCTTCAGGATCCTGGGGGAGATGCGCGCCTCGGGTGCCCGCGCCGCCGTGGTCGAGGTCTCCTCCCACGCCCTGGTGCTCGGCCGCCTGGCGGGGGCCAGCTTCGACGTCGCCCTGTTCACCAACCTGACGCGCGACCATCTCGATTTCCACGGCGATCTCGAATCGTACTTCGCCGCCAAGCGCCGGCTCTTCGATCAGCTCAAGCCGGCGGGCCGCTCGGTGGTGTCGCTGGGCGACGGCTTCGGCGAGCGCCTGGCGGCGGAGCTCGAGGGTCCGCTGACTTTCGGCCCCGGCGGCGCGGTCTCGGCGCTCGAGGCGGAGCTGGCTCTCGATGGCACCCGCGGCGTGATCGACACGCCGCGCGGCCGGATCCGCTTCCGCTCACCGCTGATCGGTCGCTACAACCTCGAGAACCTGGTGGCGGCGGTCGCGGCCGGCGAGGCCCTGGGCTTGTCGCACGAGTCGATCACCGCGGCCATCGGTGGCCAGGAGCCGCTGGCCGGGCGGCTCGATCCGGTCGAGGCCGGCCAGGGTTTTCCGGCCTTCATCGACTTCGCCCACACCCCCACCGCGCTCGAGGCGCTGCTGAGCTCGGTGGCCGAGCTGACCGAGCGCGAGATCGTGCTGGTCTTCGGCTGCGGCGGCGACCGCGACCAGGGCAAGAGGGTGATCATGGGCCGCATCGCCGGCCGTCTGGCGCAGGTGCCGGTGGTGACCTCGGACAATCCTCGCGGCGAGGATCCGGAGGCGATCCTCCAGATGGTCGAGGAGGGGCTGCGGGAGAGCGGCAACACCGGCTACCACCTGGTGGCCGATCGCGGTGAGGCGATCCGCCGCGCGGCGGCCTTGGCCGCCGAACGCGAGGACGCGGTGCTGCTGGTCGCGGGCAAGGGCCACCAGAGCGAGCAGATCGTCGGCGGTGAGAGGATGCCGTTCTCCGACCGCGAGGAGCTGGAGGCTGTATTGTCTGGAGCCGCGGACGGCTCGGTGGAGGTTTCCCATGGTCGAGCGTAGCGCCGGGAGCGCGGCGGCGGCGATGGGCGGCCAGGTGGTGAGTGGCGATCCGGCGGTGATGTGGAACGGCGCCGCGATCGACTCGCGGAAGATCGAGGGGCGCGAGATCTTCTTCGCGCTGCCGGGCGAGCGGGCCGACGGTCACGACTTCGTGCCCGGGGCGCTGGCGCGTGGCGCCGGCGCGGTGGTGGTCCACCGCGATTTAGGCCCCGCCGCCCGGCTCGGCGAGGCGGCCTGCATCCGGGTCGAGGACACCTACGAGGCGCTGCACGCCCTGACCCGCGAGGTGCGCACCCAGGTGCCCGAGAGCCTCGTGGCGATCACCGGCTCGGCCGGCAAGACGACCACCAAGGAGCTGCTGGCGGCGATGCTCGGCCGCCGGTTCCGGACCGAACGCAGCCCGGGGAACCTCAACAACCTCTACGGCTTCCCGCTGTCGCTGCTGAACATCCGCGACGACTGCGCGTGGATGGTCGCCGAGATGGGCATGTCGACCCCCGGGGAGCTGCGCCAGGTCTCGCTCCTGGGCCGGCCCGACGCGGCGGTCTTCACCAATGTCCGGCCCGCCCACCTGGAGAACTTCGACAATCTTCGCGCCATCGCCGACGCCAAGGCCGAGCTGCTGGCCGGGCTGGGACAGGGCGGCCTGATCGTCGCCAACGCCGACGACCCGGAAGTGCTGCACATCGTCGAGCAGCATCGAGCCCGCTGCGAGGGAAGCGGCACGCGCTACGTGCTGTACGGCATGGAGAGGGAAGACCAGGCGCCGGCGGACTCGCGGCCACAGGTCACCGCCAGCTCGCCGGAGAGCCTCGAAGGCCGGCCGGGGCACCGCTTCGTGCTCAGCGCGGGCGGTGATTCGGCCGAGGTGGTGTTTCAGGTCCACGGCCTCTACAACGTCGAGAACTGCCTGGCTGCGGCTGCCTGCGCGCACACCCTGGGCGTGCCGCTGGCCGAGATCGCCGCCTCGGTGGCCGACTTCCGCGCCGGCGCCATGCGCGGCGAGGTGCATCGTCTGGGCGGGCTCACCCTGGTCGATGATTCCTACAACTCAAACCCCGATGCCGCTGTCCGGGCGCTCGAGAGCGCTCGCCGGCTGGAGGCGCGGCGATACGTGGCGGTGCTGGGCGACATGCTCGAGCTGGGGCCCGGGGCGCCGGCCTTTCATCGCGCGGTGGGTGATCGCGCCGCCGCGCTCGGATTCGCCGTGGTCGTGGGCGTCGGCGAGCTGGCGCGCGAGATCGTCGCGGCGGCGGCTCGCGGCGGCGCCGAGACGCTGTGGTTCGAAGACGCCGAGCAGGCGGCGGACTGGGCGTCGCGGGTGGTTTCAGGCGCTGATCTCGGCGCCGGCGACCTGGTTCTGGTCAAGGGCTCGCGCGGCGTGGGCCTCGAGGTCGTGGCCAGGATGATGATCACCGAGCCGTCCGCGGCTCCAGACAACACCGTGGGTGATGTGGATGAGCGGCAGAACTGATGCTCTACCACTTGCTCTACCCTCTGCACGAGCTCTCGGGCGCGTTCAATGTCTTTCGGTACATCACGTTCCGGACAGCAGCGGCGGTGGTCACCGCACTGGCCCTGTCGTTGCTCCTCGGGCCGTGGGTGATCCGCACCCTGCGGCGACTGTCGGTCGGCCAGAACATCCGCGAGGTCGGGCCGCAGTCGCACCAGGTGAAGGCCGGGACGCCGACCATGGGCGGTCTGCTGATCCTGCTCTCGTTCCTCACCTCGACCCTGTTGTGGGCCAACCTGAAAAACCCCTTCGTCTGGCTCGCCGTCGGCGTGACGGTCGCCTTCGGGCTGATCGGCTTCGCCGACGACTACATCAAGGTCAAGCGGGGTCGCAACCTGGGGCTGACCTCACGGGCGAAGTTCCAGCTGCAGCTGCTGGTCGCCGCGGCCGCTGCCCTGGTGCTGCTCTGGCTGCCGGACCGCTACGGCTTCGAGTCCACCCTGACCTTCCCGTTTTTCAAGCAGTTCGCCCCCGACCTGGGGTGGTTCTACGTGCCCGTGGTCATGCTGGTGCTGGTCTCGGCCTCGAACGCGGTCAACATCACCGACGGCCTCGACGGCCTGGCGATCGGCTCGACCCTGATCGCCGCCGCCACCTACGCCATTTTCACCTACGTGGCGGGGCACGCGCTGGTGGCCGCCTACCTGCAGATCCCGGCGATCGCCGGGGTCGGGGAGGTGACGATTTTCTGCGGCGCTCTGGTGGGCGCCAGCCTGGGCTTCCTGTGGTTCAACAGCCACCCGGCCGAAGTGTTCATGGGCGACGTCGGCTCGCTGGCTCTCGGTGGCGCGATCGGCATCGTGGCGGTGCTGTGCAAGCAGGAGCTGGTGTTGCTGCTGGTCGGCGGCCTGTTCGTGCTCGAGGTCGGCTCGGTGATCATCCAGGTGGCGTCGTTCAAGCTCACCGGCAAGCGGGTCTTCCGCATGGCGCCGCTGCATCATCATTTCGAGCTCAAGGGCTGGTCGGAGCCCAAGATCATCGTCCGTTTCTGGATCCTGGCGGTGCTCTTCGCGCTGCTCAGCCTCTCCACCTTGAAGCTGCGGTAGGGAAGTGATGCAGGTACCCTGGAGCAACGAGGAGTGGCGGCGAGTGGCGGTCTTCGGACTCGGCATCTCGGGCCGCGCGGCGGCCTGTTTGCTGCGTGGCCGCGGCGTCGGCGTGGTGGCCTACGACGACCGGCCGCTCGAGCAGCTCGACACCACTGATCTCGACCGCGATCCGGGCGTCGAGCTGCGTCCGGGCGGCGTCGGGGCAGGCGAGCTGCGCGGGCTCGACGGCGTCGTCACCAGCCCGGGGCTGCCGATCACCCATCCGCTGATCGAGGCGGCGCACCGGCTTCAGCTGCCGGTCATCGCCGAGGTCGAGCTGGCCTTCTTTCTGCTCGAGGGCGAGGTGATCGGCATCACCGGCTCCAACGGCAAGAGCACCACCACGGCGCTGGCCGGAGCGATGCTCGAAGCCGCCGGCCGCAAGGTGGAAGTGTGCGGCAACATCGGGGCGGCCCTGTCGTCGCGGGCCGAGGGCGCGTCGGGCCGGGTCTTCGTGGTCGAGCTGTCGAGCTTCCAGCTCGAGACGGTCGACCGCTTTCATCCCCGCAGTGCGGCGCTGCTCAACATCTCGGCCGATCATCTCGATCGCCATCTGGACATCGAGACCTACCGGCGGATCAAGGCGGCGATCTTCGAGCGCCAGCACGCCGGCGATCTGGCGGTGCTCAACGCCGACGATCCGCTGGTCGCGACGCTCGAGGTGCCGTCGCGCCGGCGCTTCTTCTCCTCGCGGGGCGAGGTTGCCGACGGCTGCTACCCGCAGGGCGACGCGGTCATGGAGGCGCTGCCGGGCGCGGAGCCGACCGAGCTCTTCCAGCGCGCCGATCTGCCGCTGCCCGGTCCGCACAACCTGGAGAACGCCATGGCGGCGGCGCTGCTCGCTCGGGCGCACGGCGCCGAGCCGGACGACATCTCGGCCGGCATGCGGGCCTTTCGTGGTCTGCCGCACCGGCTCGAGCTGGTCGCCGATCGCGGCGGCGTGGCCTGGTACGACGACTCCAAGGGCACCAACGTGGCGGCGACTCTGCGCTCGCTCGAGGGCTTCGCCGACGGCGCCGTCCACGTCATCCTCGGCGGTCGCCACAAGGGCGGCGACCTGTCCGAGCTGCGTCCGGTGCTCGAGAGCAAGGCACGGCGGGCCTATCTGATCGGCGAGGCGGCCGAGGAGCTCGCCCGCGTGCTGGCACCGGACGTGCCGATCGAGGCGGTCGGCACCCTGGAGCGCGCGGTGGCGCGGGCCGCCGCCGACGCTCGGCCCGGTGAGGTCGTCCTGCTGTCGCCGGCGTGCGCGAGCTTCGACCAATTCGACAACTTCGCTGAGCGTGGCCGCGCGTTTCAGCGCCTGGTGAGCGAGCTCGAAGGAGGCCGTCTTGGCGCGCAAGCTGGTCTTTGATCGCGGCCTGTTCGCGACCGTGCTGATGCTCACCGGCCTGGGCCTGGTCATGGTGTACTCGGCTAGCGCCGCGCTCGCCCGAGACAGCGGTATGTCGTTCAATCCGCTCTTCGTCAAGCAGAGCATCGCCGGGTTGCTCGGCCTGGCCGCCATGCTGACGTTGATGCACGTCGACTACCGGATCCTGCGCCGTCCGGCGGTGATCTACACCGCGCTGGGCGGGGCCTTGCTCCTGCTCGTCGCCGTGCTCTTCACGCCCGAGATCAACAACGCCCGGCGCTGGTTCTTCATCGCCGGAGTGTCGGTGCAGCCGTCGGAGCTGGCCAAGCTCGTGCTGATCCCCTTCCTGGCGTATCAGATCGATCGCAAGTCCGATCGCATCAACAGCTTCTCGTTCCTGATTCCCTGCGCCGGCGCCACCGGGCTGATGGTCGCCCTGGTGGTTCTGGGGCGCGACCTCGGGACGATGATCCTGCTCTCTATCCCGCCGCTGGTGATGGTCTTCCTCGCCGGTCTCAGGGCCCGGTATCTGCTCGCCGGGGGCGCGGTCATGGTGCCGCTGGTGGCCCTCGCCGTGATCACCGAGCCGTACCGGTGGAAGCGCCTGACGGCCTTTCTGGCGCCCGAGAACGATCCGCTCGGCACCGGCTTCCAGCCGCTGCAGTCGCTGATCGCGGTGGGCTCCGGCGGGCTCTTCGGGCTGGGTCCGGGCAACAGCATGCAGAAGCTCTTCTTCCTGCCCTCGCCCCACGCCGACTTCATCTTCTCGATCGTCGCCGAGGAGCTGGGTTTCCTGGGGGCCGTTTTCCTGGTGGCGCTGTTCGCGGCCTTCTTGTGGCGCGGCGTGCTCGCCGGCATGGGAGCGCCGGACCTCTTCGGGCGCTACCTGGCCTGGGGCCTCACCTGCATGGTGGTTGCCCAGGCGCTGATCCACATGAGCGTGGCGCTGTCCCTGATGCCGACCACCGGCGTGCCGCTGCCGCTCATCTCCCACGGCGGCTCGTCTCTGCTCACCACCCTGGCCGCCTGCGGCCTGATCCTCAACGTCTCCCAGCACCGATGACGCCGATGACTCAGCCACTGAACCCAGACACCGGCACCGAAGCCCGGGAACCGCACGCGCTGCTCTCGGGCGGCGGCAGCGGTGGTCACGTGTTTCCCGGCCTGGCGATCGCGGAGGAGCTCGGGCGCCGCGGTTGGCGGGTGAGCTGGGCCGGCTCGGGGCGGGGGATCGAGGCGCGCCTTGTGAGCGAGCGTTCCATCCCCTTCCATGCCCTGCCGGCGCGGCCGCTGGTCGGCCAGGGTCTCTACGGCAAGGCGCGGGCCGCCGCCACCCTGGCGCGCTCGGCGTGGAGCGCCCGGTCGCTGATCCGGCGGCTGTGTGCCCGGGTGGTGGTCGGCACCGGCGGCTATGCCTCGGCACCGGCGGTGGTCGGCGCCGCCCTGGCGGCGCGCCCGGTGCTGCTGCTCGAGCCCAACGCCGAGGCCGGCTTCGCCAATCGCTGGCTGTCGCGGCTGGCGTCGGAGGCGGCGGTGGCCTTCGACGAAACGGCTCAGCAGCTCAAATGCCCGTCGAGCGCCACCGGGATTCCGGTGCGCTCGGAGTTTTTCACCGTCGCCGAGGATCTGCCGGCGAGCCCGCCCTGGCGCCTGCTGGTCCTGGGTGGCAGCCAGGGCGCCCGGCAGATCAACGAGCTGGTGCCTCGCGCTCTCGGCCTGCTGGCCGACCGGGATATCACGGTATGCCACCAGACGGGCGAGAAGCACCTGGAGTCGACCACCGAGGCCTACCGGGCCGCCGGCCTGGCGGAGGTGATCGCGCCCAGCGCGGCATGCCGTTTCGAGACCGAGTGCCGTTTCGAGACCGTCGCGTTTCTCGACGACGTCTCGGCGGCCATGGCGCGCAGCCACTTGATCGTCTCGCGGGCCGGGGCGATCACCCTGGCCGAGATCTGCGCCGCCGGCCGCCCCAGCCTGCTGGTGCCACTGGCCCTGGCCGGCGACCACCAGGCCGCCAACGCCCGCGGTCTGGCCAAGGCCGGCGCCACCGAGATCCTCCCCCGCGAGGCCGGCGAGGCGGACCTGGCGGAGATCCTCGGCCGTCTGCTCACCGCCGACTCACCACTCGCCGCCATGGCGCGAAACGCTCGCGAGCTGGGTCGTCCCGATGCCGCGGAGGCGATCGCCGACCGCGTGGAGTTTCTCGGGGAGGAGGCGAGCTGATGTTCAAGATGTTCGCCGGCCTCAGCCACGCGCATTTCGTCGGTATCGGCGGCGCCGGCATGAGCGGCATCGCCGAGGTGCTGCTGGACTACGACCTCGAGGTCAGCGGCTGCGATCAGGCGCGTAGCGCTACCACGCGGCGGCTCGAGCGCCTCGGGGTACGGATCGACGAGGGGCACGCGCCGGAGCACCTGGATGGCGTCGACCTGGTGGTGAAATCCTCGGCGATTCCCGAGGACAACCCCGAGATCCGCGCCGCCCGCGAGCGCGGCATCACGGTGGTGCGGCGGGCCGAGATGCTCGGCGAGCTGATGCGTCTGAAGTACGGCATCGCGGTGGCGGGCACCCACGGCAAGACCACCACCACCTCGCTGATCGGCACCTTGTTGACCGAGTGCGGGCTCGACCCGACGGTGATCGTCGGTGGCCGCATGCGGGTCTCGGGAACCGGCGCGCGGGTGGGCAAGAGCAACTACCTGGTGGCCGAGGCGGACGAGTTCGACCGCAGCTTCCTGCGCCTGATGCCGATCCTCGCCATCGTCACCTCGATCGACCTCGACCACCTCGACACCTACGAGGATCTGGACGCGATCCGTGAGGCTTTCCTCGACTTCGCCGGCCGGGTGCCGTTCTTCGGCCAGATCATCCTGTGCCTCGACGATTCCAACATCCAGGGCATCCTGCCGCTGCTGGCGGAACACCGAGTGGTGACCTACGGCCTCTCCCCCCAGGCCGATCTCGCGGCCCACGACCTGGAGCCGACGACGGACGGTTGCCGGTTCTCGGTGACCAGCGCCGGAAAAGGCCTGCTGGGCGAGATCGAAGCGCCGATGCCGGGCCGCCACAACGTGCGCAACGCCCTGGCGGCGGTGGCGGTGGGCCGCGCACTGGGAATCGAGTTTCCCCGTATCGCCGCGGCGCTGGCGAAGTTCGGTGGCGTCCACCGCCGGTTCGAGAGGATTGGTGAGTGGCACGGCGCGGCGGTGATCGACGACTACGCCCATCACCCCACGGAGGTGGCGGCGACGCTCGAGGCCGCCCGGCAGGCGTTCCCCAGGGGACGGATCCTGGCCATCTTCCAGCCTCATCTCTACTCGCGGACGCGCGACCTGTGCGAGGGATTCGCCCACTCGTTGATGGAGGCCGACGAAGCCATCGTCACCGGCATCTACGCCTCCCGCGAGTCACCGATCCCCGGAGTGAGCGGCGAGGACGTGGTCACCGCGGCGCGCGCCAGCGGCCATCGCCGGGTCGAATACTGCGCCGATTGGAACGACGTGCCGGCTCTCTTGTCCGGCCGCAACGGCGGCGAGCGCCCGGGCGCCGCCGACGTGATCTTGACGCTGGGCGCCGGCGATATCTATCGCCTGGCGCGCCGGCTGGAAGAGGAGACAGCGGCATGAGCGACGTCTCCACCACGCCGCTGCTGCGCGGCAGCGCGACGCGGCGCGACACGGACAACGTGCTGCCGTACAGGCGTCGCGGCGGCAAGGTACGGCGCTCGCGCCGGAGCCCTCTGGTCAAGTGGCTGAAGCCCCTTCTCGCCGCCTCCGCCATCGTCGGCATCCCCACGGCTCTGGTCGCCTGGCCGATGATGTCGAGCCGCTTCGCGCTTCAGGAGATGGTGATCGAGACCGGAGAGCGGGTGAGCGAGCAGTGGGTGCGGCAGGCCCTTGCCCCGCTCGCGGGCCAGAACCTGCCGCGCATCTCCCTGGAGCGGGCCGAGGCCCGGCTGCGCCGTCACCCGTGGGTCGAGAGCTCCGATCTGCGCAAGGAGCTGCCGGCGAGTCTGAACGTCCGGGTGCGGGAGAAGCGGGCGGTGGCGCTGCTGCGCGATGGCAAGCAGCTCTATTACCTGGACGCGGACGGGGAACCGATCACGCTTTTCGATCCGTCGGCGCCGGGCGCCGACCTGCTGCTCATCAGCCGTTCGCGGCCGGGCGCCGACCTGCGCCCCGCGGTCCGTCTGGCCGAGGAGATCGAGCGGGAGGACCCGTTCTGGCGCCCGGGCCTCTCAGAGATCGAGATCCTCGGCGAGCAGGACTTTCGTCTCCACACCACAAAGCTACCGTTTCCGCTGCTGGTTCGCTCCGGCACATTGGCGGAAAAATCCAGCCGCCTGGAGGAGCTGTTGCCACGGATCTCGGGACGCTACGGCGCCCTGGCGACAGTCGACCTCCGCTTCGCGCGGCGCATCATCGTACAACCCTCCGTCTCGGCGTCCGGCAAGTCGGCCGCGGCGGATACAGGAAAGGCGACGGCAGATCATGCCTAACGTAGACGGATATCTAGTAGGGATCGATATCGGTTCCTCCAAGGTGGGTGTGCTGATTGGCCACCGAGACGGCTCGGGCGGGATGGAGGTGGTCGGCAAGGGGCTGGCCCCCAACCGCGGCACCCGGCGCGGCAACATCGTCAACGTCGAGCAGACGGTCGACGCTCTGAAGCAGGCGAGTGAGGAAGCCGAGGTGATGGCCGGCATCGAGATCTCGCGGGCCTACGTCGGCGTGGCGGGATCCGACATCCGCAGCGTCAACTCCCGCGGCATGGTGTCGGTGGCCCGGCGAGACCGGGAGATCACCCGCCAGGACATCCAGCGGGTGCTGGAAGCGGCGCAGTCGGCCGCGCTGCCCACCGATCGCGAGATCCTCCACACCATCCCGCAGGAGTTCTTCGTCGACGAGCAGGGCGGCATCGTCGACCCGCTGGGAATGCTGGGCAGCCGGCTGGAGGTCTCGGTGCACCTGACGACCGGCAACTTCACCCGCACGAAGACTCTTCAGACCTGCGTCAACCGGGCAGGAATCGAGGTCATCGAAGCGGTCTTCGAGCCGCTGGCGACCGCGGAGGGAGTGCTGTTGGAAGACGAGCGCGAGCTCGGGGTGCTGCTGGTCGACGTCGGCAGCGGCGGCACGGAGTACGCGCTCTTTGCCGAGGGCGAGCCGCAGCACAGCTCGGTGGTGCCGATCGGCGCCAGCCACTTCACCAACGACCTCGCCATGGTGCTGCGCACGCCGTTCGCGGAGGCCGAGCGCATCAAGACCCGGTACGGCTGCTGCCTGGGGAGCATGATCGACGACGAAGAGGGTGTCACCGTGCCGGCGGTCGCCGGCGGAGCCCAGCGGGTGGTGCCGAAGCGCGAGCTGTGCGAGATCCTCGAGCCGCGGGCCGAGGAGCTGCTCAACCTGATTCACGACGACTTGAGCAAGAACGGCTGGGACGAGACTCTGCGTGGCGGCGTCGTCCTGACCGGCGGCGGCGTCCAACTCGACGGTCTGCTGGAGCTGACCGAGCAGATCTTCTCATCGACGGTGCGTTACGGACTGCCCCAGGGGCTGGGCGGTCTGGTCGACGTCATCAACAGCCCGACATGGTGCACCGCTTCGGGGCTGTTGCTCTACGGTCTGGCCAGCGAGCAGGACCAGAGCAAGAACCGGAAGCGACGCACCTTCACTGTACGCAAATTTATCGGAACCCTGCGGGGCGTATTCTCCGACTTACTGTAAGTCACGGACCGAAGGAAGGGGACGAACGATGATCCTGTTCGACGAATCCACCAAAGAGAGCGGCAGCTTGCCGATCACCCTCGAAAACGCCGACCAGGCGCCGGCCACGATCAAGGTGATCGGCATCGGCGGCAGCGGTGGCAACGCGGTCAACCGCATGATCTCGGCGCAGCTGCGTGGCATCGAGTTCGTCAGCGCCAACACCGACGTCCAGGCCTTGCGGCGCTCGCAGGCACCCACCAAGCTGCAGCTCGGCGAAAGCCTGACCCGTGGCCTGGGAGCGGGCGGTGACCCGGAGGTCGGCCGCGAGTCGGCGCTCGAGGACACCGAGCGAATCCTCGAGATCCTGGACGGCGCCGACATGGTGTTCCTCACCGCCGGGCTCGGCGGCGGCACCGGTGGCGGCGCGGCGCCGATCTTCGCTTCGCTCGCGGCCGAGATCGGCGCGCTGACCGTGGCGGTCGTGACCAAGCCCTTCGGCTTCGAAGGCCGGCGCCGGGGGATTCTGGCCGATCGCGGGGTCGAGGAGCTGCGCAACTCGGTAGACACGCTGATCACCATCCCGAACGAGCGTCTGTTGAGCTTCGTTGATCGTGGCACGCCGTTGACCGAGGCGTTTCTGATCGCTGATGACGTGCTGCGCCAGGCGGTGCAGGGCATCAGCGATCTGATCACCGTTCCGGGCGAGATCAACGTCGACTTCGCGGACGTCAAGACCATCATGACCGGCATGGGCATGGCCCTCATGGGCACCGGCATCGCCAAGGGCGACAACCGAGCGGTCGAGGCCGCGCAGCGGGCGATCTCCTCGCCGCTGCTCGAAGAGACCTCGATCGAAGGCGCCCAGGGTGTGCTGCTGAACATCTCCGGCGGTCACGACCTGACGCTCCACGAGGTGGCGGAGTCGGCGCGCATCATCTCCGAGGCTGTCGACCCCGAGGCCAACATCATCTCGGGCATGGTGATTGACGAGGATCTGACCGACGAGATGAAGGTCACGGTGATCGCCACCGGCTTCGATCGGGCGGCGGAGCGCAGAGAGACGCCGGCGGAAGTCCGTTCGGCGGTAGAGGCCTGGCGCCCCACTCCTCCGGCGCCGGCGCGTCCGGCCGTGGCTCAGGTGCCACGTCAACCGGCTGCACCAGCCGTTGCTCCGGCTGCCGCTCCGGCGGCTCGCCCAAGGATGGCCAACGCGGCAGTGGCCGCCACGCCGGTTCAGGAGCGCGTCGAACCGGTGCGGGAGGCCGCTCCCGTCGAGCCCGAAGCGCCGGAGCAGACCGACGAGCAGGAGATCCCCTTCTACCGCAAGGTCCTGGCTCAGCGGCATGCCGACGACCCCGGCGGCTACGGCCCCAACTGGTCGAATGTCGACGACTACGACATCCCGACCGTGCTGCGCAAACAGATGGACTAGCGATCCATGTGAGGAATGCTATACTTCCGGAGATTAACCCCGCACGGGAGGCCTCCATGCACCGACGAGCCCTACGCCTGATCGTTTTGACGTTGATTTTCCTGGCTGCCGCGTCCGCGGTTCACGCCGAGTATTTCACCGTAACCCTGACCAACGGCACGAGCTTCCAGACCCGCTACCGGCCGGTTCCCGCCGAATGGGACGAGAGCGTCGTGATGATCAGTACCGACACCGGCAACTGGATCGGTCTGTATGAGGACGAGATCGCCGACGTCACCTCCCACGCCGAGATCACCGGTTTCGGATATCAGCTCGACACCACCACGCTGTTCGTCGGCTGGGTACCGGGCGACGAGCTCGAGGAAGAGAAGGACGAGAGCGCTCCGAATCTCGAGGAGATGTTTCCCGAGCCCGAGGCATCGTTCTCACTCGATCAGTTCGTCGATGTTCCGGGGTCCGAGGGCGGCGGCATCGGCAACATGGACATCGACAACTAGGGAGTCGTTCCACGAGGCGTTCATGAGCCGCAGGTGGCTCCTGCCAGTCGTGGGCGCGGCGGGCGCCTTCGTGGCGTACCTGCTCGGCGCGGGCTATCAGTGGCAGCTGGCGTTGCTCACCGCTACCGCCATCGGAGCCCTGGTCTACTCGGCCCAGGTCACCTGGACGCGCATGAATCGTCTCCTCCGGGGGCCGGATCGAGGCGAGGAGCCCGAGGAGGGATCATAGATTCGCTTCAGGGTGGCCGTCCGGGGGTCTCTTTCCACGGAAAGACCGCCAGCGCTCCCGCCAACACGAGATGAATCCATCCGCCCGCGGCGAAACCCGTCATGAGCAGAACCATCCAGCACGAGAGCAGGGTACAAGCCACGAGCAGGCGCGATCGACTCGACATGAGATGGTCCGAGCATAGCATCGCCGGGGTGTCTCGCCCGTGGCGCTGGGTGGCGGTCGCGATCCTCGCGCTGTCACTCGGCTGCCGTGGTGGCTCGGACGAGGAAGATCGGCCACAGGTCGAGACGGTCGACGTCGCACCGTCGCTTCAGATTACGACCGAGGAAGATGAGACCGCGGTCGAGCGTCCTCCGGCCCTGGTCGGCCTCATGCCGGGGGACTTCCCGCCCGACCTGCCGCTCTATCTGCCCGCCAGCCTGATCGACTTCGGCACCACCGACGACGGTTGGCGCTACGTCGACCTTCTGACGCCGGATTCCCAGACGAAGGTCGAGGGTGAGCTCGGCGCCATGGCGCGGGAGAAGGGATGGGCGGCCGACGGCACCGGCGGCGCCGCGACTCTGCGCAAGGGCAGCCAGCGCGTGCGGCTCCGGATCGAGGACGCCCGACCGGGGACGGTCTACCGGTACGAGTATCGGCTCTGATGTGGGATATCAGCCAGCCAGCGTCTCGGAGTTGCTCAGGCGGTCAGTGAAGCTGCGGTTGGTTGTGAGAGCCAGCAGCAACGGCAGACCGCCGAGGGCCAGGGTGACGACGGCCCCGAGCCAGCGCCGGAAGGTCTGGCCGAACGTCAACGGCTCACCTTCGGAAGTCCGCGCCACATGGCCGACCCAGGCCATGCCCGGGGTCTGACCCCAGAAGGCCAGAGGCACGACCCAGTACAGGAAAGAAAACACCGTCGCCAGCAGGGCGAAGGGCTTCCAGTCGGCTAGCGAGACCGCGATTCCCAGGGTGTGGCAGGCCGCCACCGCGAGAGCGAGCATCACGAGCTGAACGGTCAGGTCGGCCAGGCTGGCCAGCAGCCGGTCGCCGAGAAGCACCCGGTCGTTCGAAAGGGCCGCGTCTGCAGGAATCACGGTGTCTCCGCGGGCCGCCGCGTCCCCACGAAGCACCGTATCTCCACCAAGCACCGCGTCGGACACTTCGGCGTCGCCCTTCGCGGGCGCCGCCGCTTCGGGCTCGGGATCCCCGCTCTTGCCGGAAGACGCCTGTCTTGCGAAGATGCTCGTCGGTGCCGGCGTCGCCGCCACCTGTTCGGCCCCCAGGCCATCCTCCGTGGATTCCGACTGAAGGGGCAGGTCGAACAGCGGCAGCTCCGAGCCCCGGGAACGCTTGCGTTTACCCATAGCGACGCCGGCCTCTCGCGCTGGTCACCGCGAGGGCAGGTACTTCACGAAGATGCGGTAGAGCAGATCCTTCGGTCTCTGCACGTAGGTCTGCGCGAACAGTCGCATCCTCTGCAGCTCTTCGTTGTCGGGCTGCACCTCGAGGGCCTCTTTGAGCTTCCTGGCCGCGCCCTGGGCGTTCCCTCGCTGCAGATCGCTCAAGGCCAGGTTGTAGTAGGAGTCCACGAGCAGGCGCTCGATGTCCCGGTTGTTCGGATCAGTTTCCCGCTGACGCCACAATTCCGGAATGATCGCGGCGTACTGACCCTCGTCGAACAGCTTGATCTCGTCCTCCAGCAACTCGAGCTGATCATCGCCCTCCAGCTTCAGCTGCCGATCCGCCTCCTCGAGAGGCATGATCTTGCTTGCTCGAGCGAAGTACTTGCGTGCACGGATGTGGCGACCCTGTTGATGTGCGTCCCGGGCCGCGCCCACCAGCATGGTGAATCGCTCACGCTGTTCTTCCGATGGCCCCGCCTCCACGGGATCGGGGGCCTCGACCAGGGCCTTCCACTGAGCGATGAGTGCCTGGGCGTCTTCATAGATCGGATCCTGGGCCTGGATCCGTTCCAACATGAGGATCGCGTTCTCGGTGTTGCCGCCCTCGTGCATCTTGGTCGCTCGCTCGATCGGATCGACCTTGGGCGGTTGCGCCATCTGTTGCGGCAGCTCCTGATTGGGAAACAGGTCGTCCCACTTGATCATCAGAAACGCGACCAGGCCGATCGCCCCGAGGAGCACCGCGGCGCCCACGGCGACGATCCTCATGTCGGTCTTCTTGACCACCACCACCCGATCGCGCTCCACGGCGGCCGCCAGTGACGGGCTTGCACCTTCCCTTGTACCGTCGCCGGTCTCGCCCAGCTCGAGATCGCTCAAGCCCTCGACGTCGCCCGTGGAAGCGAGCGTCGGCACCTGGCCGGATTCGAGCTGCTCCAGGTACTCGCGCGCCAGGGAATGGTCCGGCTGCAGCTCCAGCACCTGGGCCAGCGAGCTCTTCGCTTCGTCTACCGAGCCGGCTTCGAGGTGTCCGGTGGCGGCGTGGAAGAATTCCTCGGCCTGGCGCTCGATCTCCGCTTTCTTGGCGCGGGCCTCCTCGATCTTGCTGGAGGCCTCGGCGTTGTCGATGTCGATCAGGAAGATCCGTGACCAGATGTCGATCGCGCCCTGGTATTCGCCGCGCTCGAACGCATCCTGGCCTTCCGCCATCAGCTGGCCGACCCGGTCCCCGCCTTCCTGGTCGTCCTCGGCGGCACCATCGTCGAAAGACAGCTCCGCGTCCAGGTTCTGCAGAGTGGCTTCCGGGGTCTCCGGCGTGTCGCCGAAGTCGAGGTCGGCCTCGAGATCCGTGCCGCCTTCGAACGAAGTGCCGTCCTCGAACGACGGGCCGTCTTCGAAGCTGGCGTCAGCGCCTTCGAAGCTGGCATCGGCGCTTTCGAGCGTCGCATCCGCGCCTTCGAAGGTGGCGCCGGCGCTCTCGAAGGTAGCCTCGGCTGCCGGCGCGTCGTCGGGCGGAATCGCCGCTATCGGTTTGGTTTGCCGGGGATCGTTGGCGGCCAGCTCGGACACCATGTCGGTCCCGTCGTCGTCCGTGTCGAGCGACAGGCTCTGCTGCTGGAGTGCCAGCAGATCCTGATCGGCGGCTGCCGGCGCCGGCGGAGATTCCTGGCTCGCGAAGCCCACGACTTCCGGATGCTCGGGGTCGAGCGCGCGCGCTTTCTCCAGGTGCTTTTGCATCTCCTCGACCTGGCCGGCCTCGCGTGCCTGCCGAGCGGACTTCAGAAACGTCTGGACGTAGGTTTCTGATTCGAGCAGGCTGTTCGCCTGCTCGACGATCTGCCGCGCCACCGGGTCGCTCTCGAGCACTTGCTTCTGACTGGTTGCGATCTGCAGAATCTGCTCGAAATCTCGCTTGGCGAACAGATCCTGAAGCACGGTGCCGAGGCCGCTTGCCGCGGCCTGTTGTGCCGGGGCAGGAGCCGCTGGTGGCGCTGGAGCCGGAGCCGCTGGTGGCGCCGGAGTGGGAACCGCCGCGCTGGTGGCCTGATCGTCGAAGCTGACGTCTCCGAGATCGTCGAGCGGCCCCAGGTCGTCGAGATCGTCGAGCTCTTCGAGATCGTCGAGCGCCGGCAGGTCATCGAGGGACGGAACCGCCGGAGCCGACCTCAGGTCGTCGACCACCACGGGTCGAGTGTCCGCCTTGAGTCTGTCGACCAGGGTCCTGGCGGGCTGGAACTGTGGATCCATCCGGAGTATGAACTCACAGCCGACGAGCGCTTCCTGGTGTCGCTCCTCAGTGATCAGCTCGAGCGTCTGCTGGAACGTGTTCGAAATCCGTTCCTGGACGTCCTGGGCTAGCGAGGGGTTTCCTTGGTACGACATGTTCGCGGCTCTCGGGGAGCGGATGGCCGTCGGGCGGGACGACCGCTGTCGAGGATGCTCGGAGCGACTATTGCCCTGGGATGCTCGAAGCGTCTGATGATAGCAAATGGTCCGGCGCTCTCCAACCGTGCCGGTCCACGACTCTCAGGGCTCGGGCGTCTCCTCGAAAGCGGCCAGGAGACGGTGGGGCAGAGCGTCGAACGAGCCCGACGACATGGTGACGATCACGTCGCCCTCCCGCGCCTGACGCAGCGCCTCCGCCAGCACCTCGTCGATGCTGTCGAGGCTCGAGACCGAGACCCCGTCCTGGGCGAGATCCCGCATCAGCGCATCGACATCGAGCCGCTGTGCCGGCTCGATCCGTTGGCGGTGAAAGACCGGCGCCAGCAGCACCACGTCGGCATGAGCGAAGGCCTTGCGGTAGCCGCGGGAGAAGAAGGAGCGTCCCGCGGTCAGACTCCGCGGCTCGAACAAGGCCACGAGCCGCCGGTCGGGGTGAGCCTTGCGCAGCCCGTCGAGCGATTTCTCGACCGCCGTCGGATGATGCGCGAAATCGTCGACCACGGTGATGCCACGGCTCGTGCCCAGCTCCTCCAGGCGCCGGCTGGCACCGCTGAACTCCGCCAGGGCGTGTCGGACGGCCGCGGCCTCCAGGCCGTGGTGGCGCGCCGCCGTCCACACCGCCAGCGCGTTGGAGACGTTGTGCTCGCCGGGCAGCGGCAGTGCCAGCGCCACCTCACCCGACTCCGTGTCCGCGACGGTGAACCGGCTGCCGGCGGCGCTGTAGTCGACCTCGCCGAGCGGGTGGACGTCGTTGGCCTCCGCGAGGCCATAGAAGATCACCCGGCACGGGGAGTCCGCGGCCACCGTGCGGACTTGCTCCGAGTCACCGCAGGCCACCAGCAGGCCGTGTTCGGGCAGTGACCTGACCAGCCGCCGGTAGGCCTCGATCAACGCCGCGGGATCCGGGTAGAGGTCGGCGTGGTCGTACTCGACGCTCGTCAGGATGAGCGTCTGCGGCCGGTAGTGGAGGAACTTCGGTCCGCGGTCGAAGTAGGCACAGTTGTACTCGTCGCCTTCGATGATGAAGCGGGAGCCGGTGCCGATGTGGAAGCTGCGGTCCAGGTTTTTCGGAATGCCGCCGACCAGGTAGCCGGGATCGGCGCCCGAGCGGGTCCAGGTCCAGGCGGCGATCGAGGTGGTGGTGGTCTTGCCGTGGGTGCCGGCCACGACCAGCGGCTGCCGGTCCTCCAGGAAGAAGCGCGCCACGGCCTCGGGCATCGACAGCTTCGGCAAGCCGAGCCGCTCCACCGCTTCCGCTTCCGGATTCTGTCGCGGTACCGCGTTGCCGACGATGACCAGGTCCGGCGACTCGGAAAGGTGCTCGGGGTCGTAGCCCACCAGGGGCTCGATGCCGGCTTCCTCCAGCAGCGTGCTCATCGGCGGGTAGAGCGGCCCGTCGGCACCCCGGACCCGATGGCCGAGCTGCTGCAGCAGGCAGGCGAGGGGCGCCATGCCGGTGCCGCCGATGGCGATACAATAGATATCGAGAGAAGGAGATGGCACGGCGGCGAGGGGGGCGAGACTCTATGGCCTGGAAGACCTTATGGCCAGGGAGACCTTTTACCGCGGTTTTACCTGCGAGCTTTGCCAGCGAGTGAGGCCGAGTATAGCATTGATTTTCCGAGCACACCCGCCCCGGAGGCCACGCCTTCCGCTGGTTTCCGCTCCGCGATCATCATCGCGTTCGCACCCCTGAAGAATAGAGAAACAAGGAGCTCCCGATGCGTCGTTTCATCCCCATTCTCGTGATCCTCGCCGCGCTGGTCGCCGCCGCGACGATCGTGTCCGCGCAGGGCGAAGAAAGCCGGCCGCGGGCCGTTCCCACCGAGCCGATCAAGGATTTCGAGGTCGTCGCCAAGGGTGAGGTCATCGTCCACGAGTTCGAGATCAAGAACGAGGGCACGGCCACGCTCGAGGTCACCGACGTCCGTCCGGCCTGTGGTTGCACCGTCGCCCAGTACGACAAGAAGATCGCGCCGGGTGCGACCGGCAAGGTCAAGGCGACGGTCAAGACCGATCACTTCGGCGGCCCGATCAGCAAGTCGATCGCGGTGTTCACCAACGACCCCGAGGCACCCAAGCTGCAGCTGGTGGTCAAGGCCAATGTCAAGCCCTACATCGCCGTGGTCCCCGGTTTCGCGCGCTACAACTACGTGCAGGGAGAGCCGACCGACGGCATCGCCCAGACGCTGTGGGCCACCGACGGTAGCGAAGTCGAGATCGTGTCGGTCAAGGCGCCGTACGATCATCTGAAGGTGAATTTCAGGGAAGCCACCGAAGAAGAGCGCCACCCGAAGGGTATGGGTAAGCAGTGGCGTCTCGAATTCGACCTCGATTCCCAGTCGCCCGTGGGCGCCCTGCGCGACTACGTCGAGATCCGGACCAATCACCCCAAACAGAAGGTCGCCAAGATTCCGATCTCGGGCTTTGTCCGGCCCCGGCAGCACATCACGCCGCCGAACGTTGATTTTGGCCAGCTCGAAGGGGCGGCTCTGCCTCTCCAGCGCACGCTGCACTTCACCAACTTCATCACCGACTCGATCGAGCTGACCGAAGTCGAGACCCAGATCGAGGGCCTGACCGCCAAGGTCGTCGATTCCGATCGGGACGCCGGCTACAGGTTCAAGCTGGTGTTGACCCTGAGCCCGGAGATGCCCAAGGGCGAGTTCTCCAGCAAGGTGATGATCCACACCACGGATTCGCAGAACCCGATCATCGAGCTGCCAATCAAGGGTACGATTCTCTGATCACCTCTCCGAGCAGACCCATGCTGTCGCGCAGCTGGGCGTCCGAGAGATAGGGAGCCGGGCCGAAGCGGAGCTTGTCGGCGCGGTAGTCGGTCAAGACGCCGCGCCGTCTCAGCTCCTGGTGCAAGTGCTCGGCGTGAGGGGTTTGAAGCGCCAGGAAACCGCCGAGCTCGGCCAGCGGCACGGCCGGCAGCCGGATCGCCAGTGGGTCGACGTCGAGGCGTTCGAATGCCGCGGCCAGGGTCGCGACCTGATGCTGGCTCACCTCGCGCAGGAGCTCCGGCGTCAGGCCCATGTCGGTGAAGAAGTCGAAGACCCGGGCGGCCCGGTAGTGGCTGGTCGGATCGTAGGTGGCGCCGGCGAAGCGGGCGGCGCCTTCTCCATAGGCGACACGGCCGCCTCCTAGCTCGCTCGAGAGCACGTCGAACTCCGCGAACCAGCCGGTGATCACGGGCCGCATCCGGCAGCCGTCGGGGACTCTCAGAAAGCAGTTGCCCTCCCCGAGCTGACAGTACTTATAGCCGCCGCCGACGATGAAAGCGCCTTCCAGGCCCTCCGAGACCAGCGAGTAGGGGATGGCGTCGAGAGCGTGGTAGACGTCGACCAGCAGCTCCGCGCCATGGCGCCCGGCGGCGATCGCCACCTCACCCAGGCCGGGCACGATGCGGGCGTTTTGAAACAACACCGCTGAGACCAGCACCGCCGCGGTCTTGTCGCAGATCGCCGCGATCAGCCCATCGGCCAGGCGCTGGGGATCGTTCGCCGGCAGGCGCACGATCTCGACACCTTCTTCCGCCAGGCGGTCCAGTTGGCGGCGGATGGAGTGGAACTCGCCGTCGGTGGTGACCAGTCGCGGGCGATCTCGGAGCGGCAGCGCCGAGAGAAACCGCACCACCAGCTCGTGGGTATTGGCGCCGAGGGTGTAGGAGCCGGTCCGGTCGTCCATAAGGCGGGCGTATGCGGCTTTCACCTGTTCGGCCATGGCGAATGCGCGCTGCCACTTGGTGTCGGCCATTTCGACGGCGTCGTCCCACGCTCGTACCTGGCCTTCGAGAGAGCAGTCGGGCCACGCCTGATGGGAGTGGCCGGTGAGCAGCAACTGCTCGGCGACGCGAAAGCGGGAATAATGCGGCGCCAGGGCGTTGGGGCTGCGATGCAGCGCCTCGGCGGTGATCGGGGCCGAGGCTGCAGCCGGTGAGGACTCGGCTCCGATCGTCGGGGGCATGAGGCTCGCCTCAGAGACTCGCGCGGATCGCCCAGAGATCCGGAAAGATCGGCTTGAACAGCGTGGTTTTCAGGTCCGCCGCGCCCGGCGACCCGCCGGTACCCGGCTTGCTGCCGATGGTGCGCTCGACCATCTTGACGTGACGGTAGCGCCACTCCTGCTGTCCCTCGTCGAGGTCCATCATGCGCTCGCAGACCTGGTGGATGACCATGAACAGCATCTCGTCGTGATCCAGCTCGTCCGTTTCGGGCACCTGCAGGTCGAGGAGCTGGTCGAGCTTCAGGTAGCTGGAGAAGGTCAGCGACATTCGGTGAGTCCCTCTGGGTTGGGCGCGAGAGGCGAGCGCGTAGTCTACCGGGTCAGAGCTGAAACACGCCATGACCGGTGGCACTGGCGCCAATCTCCCGGTGGTCCCGAGAGTTCCCGCCTGTCCAAGACAGCGGACCACCTGGCGCGATCTCGCGGGTTGACGGAGTTGAGATTCATTCGGTAACCTAATTGTCTAATCGATTGCTCGGCTTGCGGATTCGCCGAAATAGTCTGACGACTCGAAGAGGAGGATCACGATGAAGAATCGGACCAAGAAACTCTGGATAGGCATCGCCCTGTCGCTGTTGATGACCTTGCCCGCCCACGGCTTCTGCCTCTCGTATACCGACGTCTGGTGCGACTACCAGTGCCACTATCTGAGCGGTTGGGGCTGGGGCTGCTGGGATTCGGCGCCTCGCTGTTGCTGGGAGTCGGGGACTGGCACCGTGTGCGGTGATTCCTGGACTTGTTGGGAGTGCGACTGTTCCGAGGCCGGGGGCTTCTAAGAGTGCCCGGAGGCAACGACATGCCAAGGTCTGCCGTCGGAGTCGCCCTTCATACGCTGCTGTGTCTCGGTTTCGGTGTGGCGGCGGGAGGCCAAACCAACAGCCCTCCCACTTTTTTTCTCGATCCCGCGAGCGGGAATATCGACGACAGAGTTGCCGTCGCCGTCTACCCGGCGCGATATGCCAATGGCAAGCCCGCGGAGTTCTTCGTTCCGGACGGTTTCGAAGTCCATCTGACGCCGGCTGAAGATCCGTCGCAAGAGCTGGTCTTTCCCTGCGGCACCTGGTTCCAGCCGCCACCCGATCGCTACCGCGTCTGGGTCGCGGGCAACGGCCTCATGTCGCCGTATACGTCCATGTTGACCTATGCCGGTGGTGTCTTCAAAGGCAGCGGACTGACGGCGGCCGTTCCTGTGGGCGAAGCTGGCCGGGTGGTACTTCCACCCGATCTCGAGGCGGAGGCCAACATCGTTCTTCGGCTACTGCACGCGGGGCGCTACGTCGAGGCCGGCTTCGCGCGCCGCGAGCTCAGCCGTAGGCGCCCGGCCGACCAGATCGGTGAGGGTGTCTTGATGCCCGCCGGTCCCACGGTAGCCGCCCTGTGGGACGAGCAGACCGGTCGCTACACGGCCCTCACTGTGCCGTTCGATGTCCTGGCTGGAGAAATCGTGGTCGCCCCCCTCGAACGTCCGAAGGGTGTGGCTCAGGCGATTGTCCAGCTGCAGCGACACAAGAAGGCGGACCGCGAGACCGGCTACGACGTCCAGATGTCGGTCACCATCGATGGCGTGGCCCGGACGCCGGATCTCAAAGTGCCGACTTCCAAGATAGTCTACGCCCTGTGGTATTCGTTGCCGCCAGGCGAGGCCGAGATCAGCGCCCAGTCGAGCAGCATGGTCCTGACACCCCAGAAACTGAACCTCGGCGCGGGGGAAATCACTCGCTTCGTCGGGCGGCTCGAGCCTTGGCCCGACCTCGATCCTGAGCCGGCATGGACTGAGGGGCCGTGACTTCCGACCGAGTCGCGCAACTTGACTCGCGGAGTCGAGTCTTCTTCAGAACTGAGCGGCAAGTCGGCTCCAAACGTCGAAGACCGTTTCGCCCGTTGTTGCTGGCGCTGGCGTTGGTCGCGGTCGCCACTGTACCGGTCTGGGCCCGTCCGGACGAGGTGCCCGCCTTCTTTCTCGATCCGGCAACTGGCGAGCTGGGCGGGCACCGGGCAGTCGTCGTCTATGCCGTCGCGTATGCCGACGGCCGGCTCGACCACTTCCACGATCCCCGCGGGTTCGAGGTGCATTTCGTTCCGCTCGACGCCCTCCACACCGAGCTCGTGTTCCCCAGCGGACAATGGTTCCGCCCGCCCGCCCAGCGGCGTTACCGGGCTTGGGTCGAGGGCAACTGGCAGATGTCGCCCTACGGAAATCGGCTGTCTTATCGTGGCGGTCCTTTCGAAGGCCGTGGCATGGTGGGCGCTTTCCCGATCGTCCCGGCCGGTCGCGTCGCACTGCCTGCGGAGTACACGGATCCGGGCCTTGTCCTCCGGCTCTTCCGAGCCACGGCGCATCGTGAAGGTGACCTCGCTCGGGAGGAGCTCGTCCGGGAACTGGCCACGACCGAGCTCGGCGAGGGACTGTTGATGCCCGTGGGTCCGGTGATCGCCGGCCTCTGGCATCGGAGCACGGGGCGCTTGCGTGGGCTGAGTCGGCCGTTCGACGCGATTGCCCGGGACACGGTGGAGGTCTCGCCGCGGCGGCCGAAAGAACACGCGCACCTCTTAGTGCGACTCGCGCGTCCCACGGGCGCACGCATGGTCGAGGACTACGACGTCGCTCTGACCCTCTCCCATGCCGGCGTTCGGCGGCCGCCCGACGTCGTCGCGCCTGCTGCCCGCTCGGTGCTCGCCGCCTGGTACGATCTGCCGCCCGGCCCCTCCACACTGCGCGCAGGATCCGATGCTCTGGCTTTGCCGCCGATGGCACTCGATCTCGGCGCCGGCACCGTCGAGTACGTGAGCGCCGACCTGGCAGCAAGGCCGGCGCTCGACGTTCAGCTCGATCTGCCCGCGCGCTTGAACGATGGCTCGCTGGTTCTTGCGGTGAAGTCGCTGCGCAATGGCACTGTGGTGAGACGCCAACCGCTCAGCGCGGGAGCGGGTAACCAGCGCTTCGAGCGGTTGCCCCTGGCGACGCTTGAGGTGGCTTTGGAGACCCCCTTGGGAACTTTCGCCCGCCAGGTCGATCTCTCCGCGGGCCAGGACGATTACGTGCTGCTCGCCCCGGAGCTCATCCTGGTGTCCGGTACCGTCTATCATGGCGAGGAAGGCCACCCCGCGTCAATGCGCTTCGAGACCACCGGCCGCGCAGCTTCGGAAGCCGAGGCCGACAAGTCGGGATTCTACGAGCTACTCCTGATGGAGCCGCTACGCAGCGTCACTATCGATCTCACAGGCACGGAACGGGCACCGTACTTCGACTTCTTTCCTAAGGCGATTGCCGAAGACACCGTTCTCGACTTCCATTTGCCCGACGCCGTGGTCGAGGTGAACGTCCTCGATGCCATCACCGGCGATCCCATTCCTGGTGCTTCGATCATCCTCCGCAACACCTTCGTCGAGCGCGGTGCCGACAACCCGCCACTCTCGGAAGACGAACGGCGAAAGCGCGAGAAGGCGGTCAACCAACAGATGCTGGCCGACGAGTCGGGAGCGGCACGCTTGCCGCCACTGCGCGAGGGGCGCCTCGAAGCTCGCGCTACCGCCGAGGGCTACCGGGCCATGCTCGAGCCGTTGGAGTTGGAGATCGAATCCGAGATGAGCGACCAATTCGTCGAGCTGCTGCTCGAGCCGTTCAGCGATACCGCCCGCTTGCGACTGAGCCTTCCGGACGGCGCGCCCGCGGCCGGGGCCGAGGTGATGATGGTCGACACTCTTGCCGGTGGTCGCCAGCTGTTTGCGTCGCGCGCGGACATGCAGGGGATCCTTGAGATTCCGGGCGGGTCCGCCGCCGGCATCCTGCTCTCACGCCATCCCTCCGCTGGCTTCGCGGTGCGCCCGTGGCAGCCCGTCGAAGGTGAGGGAGAAATCGCTCTCGATCTGCCACCGCGCGCGCCTCAGGCGTTGCGAGTCAGGATCCTGGATTCAGCGGGTCGTGACCCCGTGGCCGGCGCCGGGCTGGCGCTGTGGGTCGATGGCTGGCGTTTGTCCGGCAGCGTGCTCGCCTGGTTGACGGGGACGCGCCCGACCGCCGACCAGACCGGTCTCTGGATGGCGAGCAACCTGCCTCGAGCGAGTCTCGCTATCCTGAGCTGGGCAACCGCGAAGCGTGAAGACGCATACGCGGGCCGCCTCGATGCCTTGGCGACCCCGGTTGCCAGTCCCTGGCCGGAACAAGTCGACGTCTACATCGTGGAGTGATACCGGGTGTCATCCCGGCGGTCCCCAGAGGTCTTTCTCGTCTTTCGGCGCGGCCCGGCGCCGGCCTCGCGTCCGCAGCGCCTCGACCTCGGCGAGGGTCGGCGCCAGCACCCGGTTCTGGGCCTCCGCCAGCTCTCCGATGCCGGCGAAGGCGAGGTCCAGCAGCGTGTCCATCTCACGGCGGCCGAAGGGGCGCTGTTCGCCGGTGCCCTGGATCTCGATGATCTCGCCCCCGGCGGTGGCGACCACGTTCAGGTCGACCTCGGCGATCGAGTCCTCGCAGTACTCCAGATCGAGCAGGGCGCCGCCGTCGACATAGCCCACCGACACCGCAGCCACCTGGTGGACGACCGGCCATCGCGTGAGGTCTCCGGCCAGATACGCCCGGGCCAGGGCCTCGACCAACGCCACGTAGGCGCCGGTGATCGCCGCCGTGCGAGTACCGCCGTCGGCCTGCAGGATGTCGCAGTCGAGCGTCACAGTGCGCTCGCCCAGCGCCTTGAAGTCGACCGCGGTACGCAGGCAGCGCCCTATCAAGCGCTGGATCTCGAGCGTCCTTCCGCCGGCGCGCCCGCGGTTGACCTCGCGCTGCGACCGGGTGTGAGTGGCGCGCGGTAGCATCGAGTACTCCGCCGTTACCCAGCCTTCGCCGCTGTCGGCCTTGAACCGTGGCACCCGCTCCTCGATGGTGGCGGCGGCCAACACCCGGGTGTCGCCGACGTCGATTTGAGCCGAGCCTTCCGCGAACTTCATCGCCCCGACGGCGATCTCCACCGGGCGCAGAGCGTCGTGGGCACGGCTATGGGGTCGTTCCGCCATTGGCACAAACTATCAGACTGTGTGTTTCGGTGTGGCCCGTGATCAGACCTCGACCAGCTCCAGCCTGACGCCGGGCACCGTCGCCGGTTCGGGTGCCGCCGTCTCGGATGCCGCCGTCTCGTCGGGGGTGTCGAGATCGTCCGGGGGCGGAACGTGTGCCAGCAGATCGCGCGCCACGCGCTCGAAGTGCGCGCCGCTGTCGGTGACGCAGAAGTGATGCACGACCTCGCCGTTTCCGGTCGCCAGGCGTCGCGATGCGAGCTCGCGGTCGACTTCGCGGGTCACCGCCTCAGCGGAGTCGACCAGGCGGGTCTCCGCGCCGACGACCTGACGCAGCACCGGCTTGAGCAGCGGGTAGTGGGTGCAGCCCAGCACCAGGGTGTCGATCCGGGCCTCGAGCAGCGGCTCCAGGTAGCGCTCGGCGATCTGTCGCGAGATTGAATCGTCACTCCAGCCCTCTTCGACCAGCGGAACGAACAGTGGGCAGGCCCGGCTGAGCACCTCGATCTCGGGATCCAGCCGGCGGATGGCGCGGCCATAGGCGTCGGAACGGATCGTCGACTCCGTGGCGATCACGCCGACCCGTCCACGGGTGGCGTCGACCGCAGTGGCGGCGCCCGGCTCGACCACGCCCCACACCGGCACCGGCAGGTCGAGCTCGTCGAGGGCCAGGGCGGAGGCGGTGTTGCAGGCCACGACCACGGCTTTGACGCCGCGCGAGAGCAAAAAGTCGATGTTGCGCCGCGTGTAGCGCCGGACCGTGCGCGGCGACTTGTCGCCGTAGGGAAGCCGGGCCGTATCGCCGAGGTAGAGGATCGACTCCTGGGGCAGCCGCCGCGCCAGCGTGGCGACCACGGTCAGACCGCCGACGCCGGAGTCGAAGACTCCGATCGGCAGGCTGGCGCTGGCGCCGGGCTCGTCGTGCAGGGCGCTCAAGGTGCTCGAGCGATCAGATCGGTGTTGGCCGAAAGAGGTCTCATGGTGTCCAGGTGACCGGCGAAGGTGCGCGGCTGACGGCCGTTCCACAGCAGAACGAGCTGCTCGACTTCCTCGAAGTTGAGCAGCACGGTGTTGACCACGCTGTAGACCGTCAGGATCTCCTGCCGCGACCCGGAAGGCGGCGGCGGCGCACCTTCTGGGGACTGCAGGTCGAGAAAGGCTGTTCTCTCGGCCAGGTAGACTCTTCGGACCGTGACCCCTTCCGGCAGCGGCGCATACAGACCCGAGGCCGGTGTCTCGGCGACCCCGGGGCCGGCGAGCAGTGCCTCCACCACGGCCACGATCCCTTCGGCCACGGCTTCGCTCGACGGCACCTCACGACGCTCGGCCCGCAGCCAGCCGCCGGCGCTCGGGAAGTAGAGATCCGCCGGCGTCAGATCCAGGGCTTCGAGCTCCTCCTCGCCCTCGGTCGCTGTCTCCTCGATCGGCTCCGAGCCCTCACCGGGCTCGACTTCGCGCTCGCAGGAGACAATCGTCACGACAGCCACGAGGACCGCGGTGAGCGTGATCGCTATCAGCACCGTCTGCCGGCTCACGACGGGTCCTCGGCCGCCCCGGTCCCGACGCTGTCGGCATCCGCGTCGCTGGGAACGACGTCGCGGGCCTCGACCTGCGTCTTGAAGCGGCTCACCGCCCTGACCAGGGCGTCGACCAGCTCGGCCCGGTAAGCCGGGGTCTGGAGCTTGGTCTCCTCCGCGGGATTCGACAGGAATCCGAGCTCCACCAGAACCGCGGGCATCTTGGCGCCCATCAAGACTCGGAACGGCGCTTGCTTGACGCCGCGATCACGCAGCCCGAGAGCCAGATTGAGCTCCTCCTGCACCAGGTTGGCGAAGCGCTGGCTCTCCGCCAGGTGGTAGGACTGAGCCAGGTCCCAGAGGATCATCTGCAGGTCCTGCTCCGGATTCGTCTCGCCGCCGGCGGCCCGATTCTCCGTCGCGGCGACCTCGGCGGCCCTCTGGTCGCTCGCTTCGCGGCTCAGGAAGTAGGTCTCGGCGCCGTGAGCCTGGGGCCCGAACGACGAGTTGAAGTGCAGGGAGATGAACAGGTCGGCCCGGTTCTGGTTGGAGATCGCCGAGCGCGTCTCGTGCGTGACCTCGACGTTCTCGGTGCGTGTCATCACCACCTTCACCGGCAGCCGTCGTTCGAGCTGGAGCTTGAGCGCGCGCGCCACCAGCAGCGTGAGGCTCGCCTCCGCCGATCCCGCCGGACCGATGGCCCCGGTCTCGGCACCGCCGTGGCCGGGATCGAGCGCGATGGTGCGGATGCCTGGAGCCCGCTCCTGCACCCGCCGGGGCGACGGGCCGGGCGCCTCGCTCGAGGCGCGGCCCTCGAACACCTCGATCACCATACGCGTCACCGGTCCGGTCAGCAGGCGGGGTTTTTCGGCCACCGCGTTGTCCGCCAGCTCCAGGCGCAGACCCTCGGGAGCGACGATGATGTTCTCGACCAGCGGGTCCCCGGCGCGCGGGATCTGGATCGGCAGCTCCAGTCGGTCGCCGATCAGGCGGATATCGAGAGCTCCCGGCGATTGCTCCACCCGGTAGCGCGGCTCTTCGGAGAACCGGATCTCGACCAGGCTGACCTGGTACTGGTGCACCAGGCTGACGGAGCCGCGCAGCCGCCGCAGCTCGGGTCGCGCGACCGTCAACGCCTGCTGGTCCGGATTCCAGGCGAACTGGTAGTTGAGCGCGTCGCTCAGGGCACGTTCGAGCAGCTCGAGCGTAACCATGAGCCCTCCGGCGACACGGATAGGAGCGCCGTCGAGCGGAGTGATCTTTCTCTCGCCCCGGCCATCTGGCGCCACTGTCACCATCGACGCCTGGGCCGGGCCGACGATGATGTGGCGGTCTTCGAAAACCAGCGTATGGCTATCGCCGAGCGGACCGATTCGGACCTCCACTCCCAGGACCGCGGCGATCGGCCACAGGGCGAAACGGGGTCCACCGGGAGTGATCGAGTAGGCGACGTTGGCGGCCTGGCGCCCTTCGACCATCAAACTCGCCGTCCCGGTGGAGAGAATCACCGGGGCTTCCGGCTTTTCGTCCTCTGCGAGGGCGCTACCGGCCAGCAGCCAGGCTACGCAAAGGAGCAGAAGCCGGCGCGGATGGGTAGAGCGGACGGAGTTCGGCGAGGAGGGCATGATTCTCTGGGAAAACGGGGTCGGAGCAGGATCGCGGGTGAGCGAGCTCGGGGGACGAGTTTAGCAAGAGCGGGCTTCTCCGGGAGGGTTGCAAGCTCGGGAAGGAGGGCTTACAATGTCGCTCCCCCGCGCGGGACCTGGCGCGGGACCGTGGCCCGTTCGTCTAGGGGTCTAGGACGCCGGCCTCTCACGCCGGTAACACGGGTTCGAATCCCGTACGGGCTACCAACCTCTCTCCCCTCGGTCGATGCTATTCGACCACATGTTTACGACGATACACCTCCGACACGTCGGCCTCGCCAGCCTGCTGTTCCTGGCTGTCGCCGCGACGGCCGCTGCCGAGGAATGGTCGCAATGGGGCGGCCCCGACCGCAACTTCACTGTCGAAGCCCGGGAGCTGGCGACGTCCTGGCCCGAAGGCGGGCCACCGCGCGAGTGGAGCCTGCCGCTGGGTCCCGGCCACTCGGCCGTCGTCGTCGCGGACGGCACTCTCTTCGCGACGTACCGCCGTGGCGACCGGGAGGTGCTGGTGGCGCACAACGCGGCCCACGGTGGCCTGAAATGGCGCGACGAGCAGCAGGCCCAGCTGTGGAAGGGCTTCGATTCCCAGTTCGGCTCCGGACCCCACTCGACGCCCCTGGTCGCCGGCGGGCGGCTCTTCACGGTCAGTGTGCGGGCGTTGGTCCGGTGCCTGGACCCCCGCACCGGCAAGGTGCTGTGGTCCCACGACCTGTGGCAGGAACACGACGCCAAGCCCGGGGATCGGGGCTACGCGTCGAGCCCGCTCGAATACGACGGCGCGCTGGTCGTCCCGACCTCGGGCAAGGGCAGCGGGCTCGTGGCGCTCGAGGCGGCGAGCGGAGAGGTGCGGTGGACGAACCTCGAGCTGACCAACAACGCAATCTCCTCGCCGGTAGTGGCGCGGGTCGGGGACCGCGACCAGCTGGTGGCCTTCATGGGTCGGGAAGTGGTCGGCGTCGCTCCGGCCGACGGCCGCGTTTTGTGGCGCCATCCCCACGAGACCAAGTACCGCGTCAACGCGATGACGCCGCTGGGCGGCGGCGACGGCCTGATCTTCGTGTCGGCGGCCTACGACTCGGGCAGCCGTGCCTTGCAGCTGTCGAGTGACGGTGCTTCCGTCGAGGAGCTGTGGTACGAACGGAAGCTGCAGATCCATCACGGCACCGCGGTGCGGCTCGGCGACACCGTCGTCGGCTCGAGCGGTGACTTCGGTCCTGCCTTCTTGACCGGCCTCGACGTCCGAACAGGAGAGCTGCGATTCAAGAGCCGGGGCTTCGCCAAGGCCAACCTCCTGCTGGTGGGAGAGCAACTGGTGATCCTCGACGAAGACGGGGTGCTCGCACTGGCGAGCCTCGGGGCGGACGGCCCGGTCGTTCACGCCCGCGCCCAGGTGCTGCACTCGGTGAGCTGGGCGGCGCCGGCGCTGGTGGGGACGATCCTCTACCTGCGCGACCAGCGAGAGCTCGTTGCCCTCGATCTCGGCCCACGGTCCCCCTGAGCCCAGCCGATGCTGCTCGACGCCAACGACCTGGACCACGGAGCCGTCCTCGACGCCGATCTGTGCATTGCCGGCGCTGGCGCCGCCGGCATTACTCTAGCGTTGCAGTTCCTCGACTCGGGGAGGTCGGTGCTGCTTCTCGAAGGCGGTGGTTTGAAGCGCGAAACCGACGTCCAGAACCTCTACGCCGGCACCTCCGACGAACCCCTGGCCGACGGCTATCCGCTGATGTCGCGGCTGCGCCTCCTGGGGGGCACGACGAACCACTGGATCGGCGCCTGCCTGACCTTCGACCCGATCGATTTCACCGCCCGCGACTGGGTACCTGACAGCGGCTGGCCCTTCGAGCGCTCCGAGCTCCGGCCCTATTACATGCGTGCGGCCGAGGTTGCCGGCATCAGCCCGCCTGCTTTCGATGACGTCGATCCGACGCTCTTCGAAGGATCGATGATCGGCGTCAAGCAAACGCAGGGGCATGCGCGCCGGTTCGGAGAGGTCTACAGAGAGCAGCTGGAGGAGGCGCCGGCTCTCCGCCTGGTGCTCAACGCCAACGTGGTCCGGGTGGCTCTGGGCCAGGATGCCGGGAGCGTCGAACAACTGGATCTGGCGACGCTGGGCGGAAAGCGCCTCGCGGCCCGCGCAAAGTGTTTCGTCCTCGCCCTCGGCGGGATCGAGAACTCCCGCATGCTGCTGGTCTCCGATGATGTCCAGTCCACCGGCGTCGGCAACGCCCACGACCTGGTGGGCCGTTACTGGATGGATCACAGCGGATTCCCCGTGGCCGCGGTTTGTGTCAGCGACCGAGACCGCACGCTCGTCACCTACCGCCCGCAGGGTGGCCGAGTACTTCGGTTGAACGAGGAGATCCAGCGCCGGCACCGGCTGGTCAACTGCGGATTGATGTTCAACCACGTCCCCCTGATCGAGGACACTCGCCACGCCCTGCTGCGCGACGGGGCCTGGCAGAGGCTCGCGCCCTATTTGGAGGATTCGGGCATCCGGCCGGAGAGCTCGCTGCTGGGACGCTTCGACAGACACCGCGACGACAAGCTGTACTACCGCCGATTCAGCCTGTTGCCGGAGCAGATTCCGACCCCGGACAGCCGGGTGACGCTGGGCACCGCGGAGGACCCCTTCGGTCTTCGGCGGGTGCATATGCAATGGTCGCTGCCGCCGGAAACGTACCGCACCGCGCGCAAGACCGCGGAGCTCTTCGCCGAGGACCTGGGCCGCCGCGGGCTGGGCCGGGTCGCGGTGGACTTCGATGCGCTCGAGGGAGCCGTCTACCAACCCGGTTTCCACCACATGGGGGGCACCCGCATGCACCCCGATCCGCGGCAGGGAGTGGTGGACGGCCAGTGCCGGGTTCACAGCGTCGCCAACCTCTACCTCGCCGGCAGCTCGGTCTTCCCGACCTCGAGCTACGCCAACCCCACCTTCACCATCCTGGCGATGACCCTGCGGTTGGCGGACTATCTCGCCTCGCGGCTCGGGAGAGAGGCATGAAGATCACCCGCCGCGGCGTCCTCCTCGGCGTGCTGGCGGCCTCCGGCGGCGTCCTCGCCTACCAGCGGTTTCCATGGGAGGTTGCCCAGCGCTCGGAGATGCACGACTTCCTTTTCCGGCTGCTGGAGGTTGTGGCGGTGCCGCATCCGCTAAAGGTGGGCGAAGCCCACCTGCGCGCCACGCCGGGTCTCAAGGGCCAGCCGCAGAAGCTCCTCGACGCGGTGTTCACCGACCTGCTGCCGCTGGCGCCCAGGGGCACGGTCGAGGAGCTGGCGACGGCCATGCGCGACAAGGCGCGGCGCCAGTTCGAGACTGGCGACGTGATGACGGTCAGCACCTGGATCCTCGCCCGGGCGGAGGTCGAGCTGTGCGCCCTGATCGCCCTCGACCGGCGCCCGGTTCGATAAGTCGAGCGCCGGCGAGCTGTTGGCGCCAGAGGATGAGCCATCTATAATGACTTTGCGCCCGATCCGCCACGGGCCGCGAGGGGAGCCCAGCCACGGAGCTCCGAGTTTCATCCGTAGGACAGCACCGAGCGAGAACACCTTTGAGAAGAACTGTCTACGTCTGCATCGCGCTTCTCGCGGTCTGGCCGGCCTATGCCGTACCAGAGTCTGCCGCGCCGGCATCTGGCGCGGGCACGGAAGGACCGGGCTTTCTGGGGCGCGTCGAAGCCGGCGGCGGGATCGCGGTGGAGCATGCCCGGGTGACGGCGGCCGGTACCGCCACGGAGGTCTACACCGACAGCCACGGTGAATTCAGCCTGCACGGCTGCGAGCTGCCGTGCTCGCTGGTGATCACCCATCCGCGGTTTCACGACCACGTGCACGACGTCGAGGCGTTCGGCGAGGAGCGGGTGGTGATCGCGCTCACCGCCAAACAGGAGGTTTTCGAGCAGGTCGACGTCACGGCCTCGCGCGGGGGCAGCGGCGCGTTCGCGCCGGCGAGCGTTGCCTCGACAGTGATCCGCACCGAGGACAAGGCGACCGCGCCCTCGACCTTGACCGAGCTGGTCGAGGGGGTTGCCGGGGTGGCGGAGAACGGCCAGGGCGGTATCTTCCAGGTGTTCTCGATCCGCGGCGTGTCCAGGCACCGGGTGCTCACCCTGGTCTCGGGCATCCCGATCATCGGCGAGCGCCGCGCCGGGGTGTCGACGTCGTTCATCGATCCCACACTGATGGGCTCGGTCGACGTGCTGCGCGGACCGGCGTCCACCCACTACGGCTCCGGTGCTCTCGGTGGCGTGGTGCAGATCTTCCCCCGCGTTTTCGACGGCCTCCAGTTCGATGCCGGCTACGACAGCTTCGGTGACGCTCACTACGAGCGCGTCGGCTGGGGAGCGACCGATGCGGCCGGCGGCTCGTGGTCACTCGGCGTGGCGCACCGCACCGCCGACAACGACACCGCGGCCGACGGCAGCGAGCTCAACTCCCACTACACGCAGTACTCGGCGTCGATCAGCCGCGCCTGGAGTGCCGCTGGCCTCGATTTCGAGGTCCAGGCGATGCCTTCCTACGGCCGCGACATCGGCAAATCGAACAGCGACTTCCCGGGCCGCATCACCAACTATCCGCGCGAGACCCATCTGTTGCTGCGTTTCGGGGTGAATTCGAACGGCAGCGCCGCTCGGCCGTGGAGTCTCTCCGCGTTCGTCCACCCGAACGACCTGATTACCGAGGATCTGCGGGTCGGCAACCGCATCACCGAGGTCGAGAACGAAGCCTTCGATTTCGGCGCCGGTTGGCAAAGCGACTGGTCGCGGGCCGGCGGCGAGGGGCGCTTCAGCGGTCTCAGCGGCCGCTTCGGCTTCGACTACGTCGGCCGTCGCGGAGTCAGTGCTTTCGAGCGACGGGAAAGCCTGACGGACGGCTCGATCACCGAGCTCCAGACCCTCGATGAGGCCACTCAGGACGAAGCCGCGGCCTACGGCACCCTGCGCTGGGGCTGGGGCGTCGGCACCTTCCAGGCCGGCGGCCGTTTCACCTGGCAGCAACAGAGCAACGGCGACGCCCCGAGTCGCAACGACACCGCCTGGACGGCGTTTCTGGGCTACGTCCGCCCCGTGGGGGCCGGTTTCGAGCTTGCCGCCAACCTGGGCACCGGCCTGCGCTTCCCCAATCTGAGCGAGCGCTTCTTCACCGGCACCACCGGCCGCGGCGGCGTGATCGGCAATCCGGATCTCGACCCCGAGGGCTCCGTCACCTTCGATCTCGGCCTGCGCTGGTACGGCAACCAGACGTTCCTTTCCGCCCAGGTCTTCCATCAGGAGATCGACGACTACATCGAGCGAATCGAAGTCGACGAAGATCTGTTGACGTTCGTCAACCTCACCTCCGGCACGATCGTGGGCTTCGAGCTCGAGGGTTTCCACCAGATCAGCGATCAATGGCTCTTCTCCTGGAGTGGCCACCTGCTCGACGGCGAGGACGCGGATGGAGGTCCGCTCGCCGACGTTCCTTCGGACCGTCTCCAGGTCGGCCTGAAGTACGACCGCGATTCGTGGGAGAGCCAGTTGCAGATCCAGCACCGGGACAGCAAAGACGATCCCGGCAGCGGCGAGAACCCGATCCCCTCGGCGCAGCTGGTTTCGGCTTCGGTGACCTACCGCGTGGCCGCGGACCTCGCGCTGACGCTGCGGGGGCGCAACCTGCTCGACGAGGAGTACTTCAACTCCGCCGACGACAAGTCTCCCCTGGCGCCGGGCCGCGCGTTCAGCCTGAGTCTGTCGTGGTCTGGTGGATAAGACCTGTCTGGTGGACAAGACCCGAACAAACCAAACCCCCCGGGTGCTTGGGAGCTCCCGGGGGGTTCAGTGAGGAAGAGGAAGAAGCTCTGTCGTTGTATACGATGCTCGCCGTGAAGGGTTTCATGCGATTGCGCCCTTTTTTTCTGGTTCTCTGGGTCGCGCTCGCGGGCTGCGCGTCCGCGCCGGTTCCAGCCGACACACCGATCCCCGAGGGCGACGCGCCGGTCCCCGCGGAGGAACCAGTCGCCCCCGGCGAAACACGCGAGCACTGGTTCCTGGTCGAGGCCGACAATACGCCCGCCGGCTGGATGCTCGAACGTGAGATTCGGCGCGACGGCCGGCTGACCAGCGTCTCGATTCTGCATCTCCGCTTCCGCCGCGGCTCCTCGGAGCAGACGCTCGAGCTCGAAAGCCGTTTCGTCGAGACCGATGCCGGTCACCCGATCTCCGCCTGGGCGCGCCAGAATCTGGGCACCCGGCCGGCCGAGACTTCGTGGGAGTTTCAGCGTAGTGGCGTCGTGATCGAGACCAACCATGGTGGCGATTCCGTACGCAAGCAGTTGCCGGTGTCTCACGACCAGTGGCTGACCCCCGGCCAGATTCAGCCGCGCCTGCGCCGGCTGGTGGCGGCGGGCGCGGAAGAGTTCACCTTCCGCACCCTCGATCCGCAGCTCGGCCTCGAGCTGGTGGAGACCGAGTGGCTCCTCGACGGCCGCGACGAGCAACCGGTCATCCCTGGCCGGTCGGCACCGACCTGGCGTTACCGGCAGCGTCAGAGCTACGCGTCCCACGTCGAATCCGTCGCCCACGTCAGCGAAGACGGTCTGGTGGTCCGCTCCGTAACCCCAATGCTGGGGCTCGAGATGAAAGTCACCCTGTCGCGGCGCGAGACGGTGCTGGCGGCGCGCGGCGCGCCGGAGCTCCTGACGCGATCGTTCGTCTATCCGGACCGGCCGATCCGTGAGCCGCGGCGGGTGCGGCGGGCGCGGTACGAGATCGCGACCGACAGCGGCGTACTCGAGAGCCTGCCGAACTCTGGTGCACAGCGCGTCCTCGACGCGACCGGCGCCCAACGCGTTCTCGAGACGCCCGACGTCTCGCGTGCGGTGGTCGAGGTCGGGGAGGGTTCGTTGCACGAGGCTGAGGAGCACGACGATGTCGCCGAGTACCTGCTCGCCTCGTCCTACCTCGATTATCGGCATCCCGCTGTCCGACGCCTGCTGGACGATGCCGGCCTGGAGCGCTCCGAGGCCGGGTCCGCGGCGCGGGCCGAGGCCCTGCGCGCCTTCGTCGCTGGTTACCTGGAGGACAAGAACCTCGATTCGGTGCTGGCGACCGCCAGCCAGGTGGCCGAGAGCCGTTCGGGAGACTGCACCGAGCACAGCGTGCTGTTGACCGCTCTTCTGCGCGCGGCGGACATCCCGGCGCGGGTCGTGACCGGGCTCGTCTACGCCGAGGAATTCGCCGGCGAGCGCGACCTGTTCGCGTACCACATGTGGTCCCAGGCCCTGATTGACGGACGCTGGATGGACCTCGACGCGACCCTCGACCGGACCTTCGACGCCGCGCACGTCGCCTTCGGCACGTCGGCCCTGGGTGACGATTCGTCGACGCTGGCCGAGCTTGCGAGGCTCGCCACCTTCATCGGCAGGGTCAGAATCCGTGTTCTAGACGTGGAGCACCAACAACAGTTGTTAGAATGAAAGAGAATTCGACAGCCGGGGACGAGGCATGCTGAGTTGGCTTCAAGGTAAACAAGACGTCAATCGACTGATCGCCAAGGGGCAGTATCCGAAGGCGATCAAGATTCTGCAGCGGCACGTCCGGGCGAATCCCAAGAGCGTGCATCTGCGCAAGATGCTCGCCGACGTGCTCGAGCGCGACGGCCAGAAGCGGCGCGCGATCGAGGTGCTCGAAGGCCTGGTGCAGGAGTTCTCCTCCGAGGGCTTCGTCACCAAGGCGATCGCGGTGCTCAAGAAGATCCAGCGCATCGACCCCGAGCAGTCGGATGCCGAGGTGATGCTCGACACCCTGGTCAAAATGCGCCGCAAGAACCAGCCGCCCGCGAAGGCGGCCCGGACGCAGGGACCGCCCCCCGCCGCGCCCCGGAGAGCGGCGGAGCCGAAGCCGAAGGAGAAAGAAGAGGACCTCGACGAAGGGCTCGTGACCTCGATCATCATGCCGTCGGAGTTCTGGTTCGAGGAGGCGGCGGCGAGGCGCGACGGTTTCAACTGGTCGCCACTGTTCGGCGATTTCTCCAAAGAAGAGCTGTCGGCGATGATCGGCGGCATGCGGCTGCTGATCAAAAAACCCGGTTCCATTATCTACACCGAGGGCGAGCCCGGAGACAGCCTGTTCGTGCTGGCCAGCGGCATTGCCCGGGTGTACCGCAAGACCAGCATCGGCCACAACGATCAGGTGGCGGTGCTCAGGGACGGCGCGGTCTTCGGCACGCCCTCCGTGCTGCTCGAGAAGCCCCGCAACCGGACGATCATCGCCGTCAACGAGTGCGAGCTGCTCGAGCTCGACAAGGCCACGTTCGACGGCATCGCCGCGGCCCATCCGCGGGTCGCGGAGCTGGTGCACAAGCTGCACACTCAGCGGGGGTGACGCGCGCTCCGCCGATAGGCATCGAACCGAGAAAGGAAACGCCGATGAAGGGCAGCAAGATCCGTGGACTCCAGTCCCTGGCGCTCCCCATGGCACTGTGGGTGTGTCTTCTGATCACGGCGGTCGCGGCAGCATCGCCTGGCCAGCCGGGCGATGAGACCGACGATCCGGAAAAAGAGCGGATCGTGCTGGGAGCGGTCAGCTACCGGGTGCACTGTATGAACTGCCACGGTGACGCCGGTACTGGTGACGGTCCGATGGCCGAGGTGCTCAAAGTCGCGCCGGCCGATCTCACCCGTCTCGCACGGGCGGACGGCGGTGAGTTCCCCACTCGGCGCGTCTACCGCATGATCGACGGGCGTGACGAGATTCTCGGTCACGGCAGCCGGGAAATGCCGGTGTGGGGGATCGGCTTCCAGGATCTCGGCAAAGACACCGACCAGGAGCCCGAGGTGCGCGCCAAGATCCTCGACCTGATCGCCTACCTGAAATCCATCCAGGCGGTCGGGGAGGAAGACTGAGAGCCGGCTACTACCCGTCAGGGTAGGAAAAAGGCGGGTGTTCCCACCCCCGGGTGAGTGAAAACCACCCGGAAGATCATGGCGTGCCTGAAATCGCGTTGCGAGACTTGCAGCTCCTTCGCGGCCTCTGTGGCCTCGAAACGGAGTCGAGCATGCGGTTTCAGAAGATCTTGCTACCAACAGATTTTTCCGCGTGTGCCAGCGCCGCGCTGGCCCACGCCATCTTTCTGACCGATCATTTCGATGCCCGTCTGGATCTCCTTCATGTCGTCGCGATCCACACGCACGACCCGTTCAACCCGGCGGCTCACTTCCCCGATGCAAACGACATCTTCCACAAGCTCCAGGAGATGACCGCCAGCGAGATGCGGCAGTTGACGGGAGATCGCCAGACGGACCACCTCGACATCCGTGAGGTGCAGCGCCGCGGCATTTCGGCCGCGCCGGAGATCGTAGCCTACGCCGAAGAGGAAGGCTGCGACCTGATCGTGATGGGAGCCCACGGCCGCAGAGGTCTGCGGCGCTTCCTGCTCGGCAGCGTGGCCGAGGAAGTCGTTCGGCTGGCGCCGTGCCCGGTCTTGACCATGCGCGGCGAGGAGTCGCAGCCGCTCTCCAAGGTGCGCAAGATCGTCGCGCCGATCGATTTTTCCGAGCCCGCCAAGGAAGCGCTGCTGGCCGCCAAGGACCTGGCCGCGACCTTCGGCAGCCGCGTCGACGTGGTGCACGTGGTCGAGCCGTCGCTCGATCCACAGCTCTATCTGCCCTTCCACGATCGTTTCGCGAGCTACTCCGCCGAGGAACTGGTGGCGGCGGTGCGTGACGGCCTCGGGCCGATGGTGGCGGGGCTCGGCGGCCCCGAGGTGGAAGGCGAAGTCGAAGTGCTCGAGGGCCATGCCGCGGCGAGAATCACGGAGTATGCCGAAGCCGTCGACGCCGACCTGATCGTCATCGCCACCCACGGGTTGACCGGTGTGCTGCGGTTCCTGCTCGGCAGCGTCACCGAGAAAGTGGTGCGCGGCGCTTCGTGTCCGGTCTTGACGTTGCGAGGATCGGCGCAAGCCCAGGCGGCCGCATGAAACCGAGTCGGAGGGAACGATCCGTTTCTGTAGGAACCTATTTCTGTAGGACCTGTTTCTGGTATCCGGCAACCCAGCAACTGAAGAGACCGGCAGGAGGCGAGCAATGGCCCGAGAAACCAAGACCATATTGGTCGGCACCTCACTCGATCAATTGAGTGATCCCGTGGTGAGGGCGGGCGCGGATCTCGCGCGGCTGACGGGCGCCGAGCTATACCTGCTGCACGCTCACTCGCTGCCCGTGGCATACTTCGCCGCCCCTACCGGGCTGACCACCGTCAGTCCCGACCTGCTCGAGACCGAGCGGCAAGTGCGGCGTCAGATGCTCGACGAGCAGCTCAGCCGCCTGGGAATCGCCCCTGAGAGCCTGGGCGGTACCATCGTCGAGGCCGGAGCGCCGCATCGCATGTTGCTCGAAGCCGCCGGCACCCAGGAGGCCGATCTGATCGTGGTCGGCGCCCGCGAGACCGCCGGCCGGACGCTTCACGGCAGCACCACCGACCGGGTGCTGCGCAAGGCGTCTTGCCCGGTGTGGGTGATCGGGGGCGATTCGAGCTTGCCGCCCAAGAGAGTCCTGGCGCCGGTCGATCTCTCCCCGCTGTCCGACGAGAGCCTGCGCTCGGCGCTCGAGATCCTGGGGACGTTCGAAGACGTCTCCGAGCTCGACATCGAGGCACTCTTCATCCTGACTCCCGAGGAGCACGAGTCGAGCACTCAGTTCACGCCCGAGCAGATCGAGCGCCTGGCCCACGAAGAGCTCGACCGATTCGTCGATCAGACCCTCACTCCGGGCCGGCTCGACGTCCGCCGCAAGGTGCGCATCGGCGAGATCCGCAAGGAGATCCTGGCCGAGCTCGCCGAGACCCCCACCGACCTGCTGATTCTCGGCACCCACGGGCGCAGCGGCTTCGAGCGTTTCCTGCTCGGCAGCGTCGCCTCGGACCTGGCGGGGCAGGCGACCTGCAACGTGTTGATCGTGCCGCCGCACGAAGCGAAAGACGTCAGGGAGGAGGAGGAGGACTGAAGACCACCAGCCTGATCGAACTGAGAGGAGTCCTGGAAATGTTGCGTGTGAGCGACCTGATGACCCGAGACGTGGTCGCCGCGCGACCGGACGATTCGCTCGCGACCCTACGCGATCTGATGTTCGAGCGAGACGTCCGCCACATGCCGGTGATCGAGGGGGAGGCAGACCTCGTGGGGCTGGTCTCCCAACGCGACCTGTTGCGGAGCTCCCTGATCGAGCAGCCCGACATGCCCGACTTCATCGAGGATGCCCTTCTCGAGCGGCTGCGAGTCCGCGAGCTGATGACCACCGGCGTGGTTTCGATCGAGCCGGAGCGCGATATTCGCGAAGCGGCCCAGATCATGTTCGAAAACAAATACGGTTGCCTGCCGGTGACCCTGGGCACGCGGCTGGTGGGGATCCTCACCGAGTCGGATTTCGTGCGCCTGATGGCCGAAGGCAACTGAGGTCCGGCGATTCGGGGGGGCGGCCCTCGAGACTGGTAAGATCGCGCCACCCGAGAAGGCGCGCCCGCGTCGGCGGGAGCCCCGAGCCTGTCGGGAACACAGATGGGCGAGACACAGATCGAGAAGGAGTCTGATCCCGAGCAGCTCCGGCGCTTCATGCAGAAGGTTCTGCGCGACGCCCGGGCGCTCGAGAAGATGCTCGAAGACGGCTGCTTCGAGCAGGGCGTCCGGCGTATCGGGGCCGAGCAGGAGCTGTTCCTGGTGGACGCCGCGCACCGCCCGGCGCCGGTCTCGCTGCGGGTGCTCGAGGCGATCGACGATCCGCACTTCACCACCGAGCTGGCGAGCTTCAACCTCGAGATCAACCTCGATCCCATCGACCTCGGCCCGGACAGCCTGAGCCGCCTGGAGGCCGACCTCGAGGCGCTGCTGGCCAAGGCCTACCGGGGAGCGGCCTCGGCCGGCGCCGACATCGTGATGACCGGCATCCTGCCGACGCTCGAGAAGGCGGACCTGGCGATCGAGAACATGGCCCCCGTGCCGCGTTACTTCGCGCTCGCCGATGCCGTCTACCAGCAGCGTGGCCGCGACTTCGAGATCCACATCAAAGGGCTCGACGAGCTCACCGTAAAGCACGACTCGGTCATGGCGGAAGCCTGCAACACCAGCTTCCAGCTCCACCTCCAAGTCGAGCCCGCCAGCTTCGCGCGGCTCTACAACATCGCCCAGGCCCTCGCCGCGCCAGTGCTCGCCGCCGCTTCCAACTCGCCGCTGTTCCTGGGCAAGAGGCTGTGGCGCGAGACCCGCATCGCGCTCTTCCGCCAGGCGGTCGACACCCGCTCGAGCGCCTCTGATTCCCACCACCGTCACCAGCAGCCGCGTGTGACCTTCGGCGAACATTGGATCGACGACTCGGTGCTCGAGATCTTCCGCGAAGACATCGCGCGCTTTCGTTTGTTGGTGTCGACCCAGGTCGACGAAGACCCGTTCGAGGCCCTCGGCCGCGGCGAGGCGCCGTCGCTCAAGGCGCTCAGTCTGCACAACGGCACCATCTACCGCTGGAACCGGCCCTGCTATGGCATCAGTGGCGGCCGGCCACACCTGCGGATCGAGAACCGCAGCCTGCCGGCCGGGCCGACGGTGATCGACGAGGTAGCGAACGCGGCGCTGTGGTTCGGAGCGCTCAAGGCGCTCAAGGACGAATACGGAGACATCCGCGAGCACATCGAGTTCGACATCGTCAAAGAGAACTTCCTGGCCGCCGCCCGCCTGGGCCCGCGGGCCCAGATGCAGTGGTTGGGCGACACGTCGATGGCGGCCAGCGAGGTGGTGGCCAAGGAGCTCGTACCGCGGGCGCGCAGCGGCCTGGAGTCGCTGGGAATCCGCGACGCCAACCGCTACCTCGAGGTCATCGAGGAGCGGATGCTGAGCCGCCGCACGGGCTGCCAATGGATGCTCGATTCGCTGGGCTCGATGGACGTCGCGGTCCCCACCGCCGAACGTCTGGCGTGTCTAACGGCCGCCACCGTCACCAGGCAGAAGGAGGGTAAACCGGTGCACACCTGGTCGCGAGCACAGCCGCGGGAGACCGAAGGCTGGGAGAAGTACTACGTCAAGGTCGGCAGCATGATGACCACCGATCTCTTCACAGTCAACGAGAACGACGTCATCGACCTCGCCGCCAGCCTGATGGACTGGCGCCACATCCGTCACGTGCCGGTGGAGGACAGCGGCCGCAACCTGGTGGGCCTGGTGACCCACCGCGGGTTGTTGCGGGTGCTGGCCGAGGCCCACGGCCAGCCCCGGCGGCCGATCTCGGTGCGCGAGGTGATGGTCAAGGACGTGATCACCGTCGAGCCGAGCACGCCGACCCTCGAGGCGTTGGCGTTGATGAAAGAGCATCGGGTCGCCTGCCTGCCGGTGGTCGAGAACGGCCACCTGGTGGGCATGCTCTCGGAACGGGATTTCATGACCATCTTCCGTGTGGTGCTGGAGAACTTTCTGGGGCGGTAGCGCCTCGAGAAGTCGAAGGCTCCGCCGTTCGACTTCTTGGCCCATCCCCACCGGCCCAGGAGCCCGTCCTCGAATACTCGGACAGGCTCCTGGCCCCGTCGCGCATCACAGCCATCGGCGCACCCGGCGCTTGTAGGCTAGGTAGGCGTCGCCGAACTTGCGCTCGAGGTAGGCCTCCTCGGGCAGGATCACCCACTTCTGGAGCGTCCATACCGCCAGCGGCGTCAGGGCCAGGATCCAGAGGTCCATCCGCCGGATCGCGAAGCCGAGGCAGAGGAACACCATGGTCAGGTACATGGGGTTGCGGGTGATCCGATACGGGCCGCGCGCGACGATCGCCGGGGTCGGCTTCCAGGGCGCCGGATCCTGGCCCGACCGCCTGAACAGGAGGATGGCCCACACGGCGAACGCGATGGCGGCGATGATGATCGCGCCTCCGAGGTGGCGAAGCAGCGGCTCCGCCCGCTCGAATCCGAGGTCGATGGGCCAGAGCTTGGTCAGACCGATCCCGGCGAGGATCGCGACGATAGGCACCGCCGGCGGGAAAACCCGCACGGCCGCCGCGTCACGGGTCAAGGCACGTGCCACGCGGAAAGGTCCCCGGATTCGAAGCCGTCGGCGAAGATTGCGTCGGGCAGGAGATTGACGGGCGGGATCTCGAGCACGATGATGTCGATCTCGAAGAGAATCAGCCACCACTTGTGCATCGCACCTTCCTGAAAGTCCGACGTGAAGACGCCTCGATACCCTACAGGAGGCCCGGGCGCGCGACAAGGATGCGATTCGCCGGGACGCGGTTCTCCAGGAAACGTGGCGGGACGCGAGCGCGTTCCGCGTAGTGTCTAGTTGGAGCCCTTAAACCCACGGACAACCAGGAGACTGAGAGATGAAACTCGGAGACGTGTTGAAGAAAGAGCGAGAGAAGCGTGGCCTGTCGGCCGAGACTGTTGCCCAGCAGATGAACATCACCGTCGACGTTTATCACGCGATCGAAGCGGGCGAGGACGCGCCGTTCGAGAGCGCCGCGACGCTGGTGCTGTCGTTCAACGAGATGATCCAGGGCCAGGTCGGCCAGCTCTACTATCCCTGCGGCCTGCCGTTCACCGAGGTGGCCAACTACGACGTCAAGACCGGCTGAGCCAGCCTCTTGAAACTGGCAGGTGGTCTCAGACGTAGGAGAGGGCATGAAGAGAACAGCTCTGTACGTCCTCCTCCTCGCCGTAGTCATTCTCCTGCCACCTCCAGGTGGAGATGCCAGTGCCGCGGACAAGCGTGTCCTCAAGGGTGAATACGTCTGGAACCAGGGTGGCGACGGCGACCTCGAAGCGGTGTTCACCGGCACCGGCGAAGACCGGTGGGACGTCGCGTTCCACTTCGAGTTCCGTGGCCGGTCCCACACCTACAAGGGGACCGCGAAAGGCAGCCTCCAGGACGGCGCGCTCGAGGGCAGGGTCAGGAACGAGAACAAGCGCCGGACCTGGACTTTCGAGGGCGAGTTCGAAAACGGCCGGTTCCGCGGCAAACACGCGGAGATCTACGGCAACCGCGAACAGCGCACCGGTACGCTGACGTTGAGCGGTCCACGCTCGGGCGACGAGATCTAGCGTCCCTGGAGCGCGCTCCAGTCGACGACGCCCGCTCGACGCGCGCTCGCGCGGCGACTTCATGGACCTGGCCCGGCCGAAAGTGCGGACCGCGGGCTTCCTGTCGCTGGGGGTGATCCCTTATCGCGGCACGGTGACCGTGGACGGGTCGGCCGGGTCGACCGAAGGGCCAGGGACCTCGGTCAGGGCCGTGGGGCCAGGGACCTCGGTCCCGGTGACCTCGGTCGCGGTCGCCGCGGTGCCGCGGTGCCGCCGTGGAGGCCGCCCCGTGGAGGCAGGGACCTCGGTCAGGTAGCCTTCAGCTTGCTCCTCCGGGATGAGTTTGCCAGGAAGCCGAACGGCAGACTTGAAAATTGAGCGCTTACCGCTCAGTTTTCAAGATAGAATGCCGTCGTGATCGAGCGAAACCGCCACATCGAGGCACTCGAGGGCACTCTGCGCCGTCACCCGGTGGTCGCGATCCTGGGCGCGCGGCAGGTCGGCAAGACGACCCTGGCGCGGCAGCTGGTGGAACGTCTGCCGGGCCCGTCGACGGTCTTCGATCTCGAGAATCCGGACGATCTGGGGCGGCTCGCCGAGCCGATGCTCGCCCTCGGGGAGCTTCGCGGGCTGGTGGTGCTCGACGAGATCCAGCGCCGCCCGGAGCTCTTCCCGGTGCTCAGGGTGCTGGCCGACCGGCCGGGAACGCCGGCCCGCTTCCTGGTCCTGGGCAGCGCCTCCCCCGATCTGCTCAAACAGAGCTCCGAGTCGCTCGCCGGGCGCATCCTCTATCACCAGCTCGGGGGCCTGGCGCTCGACGAGGTCGGCCTCGGTGAGCGAGACCGCCTGTGGCTGCGCGGCGGCTTTCCACGCTCCTTCCTCGCCGAATCACTGCCGGCGAGCGCCGAGTGGCGTCGCGAGCTCGTGCGCACCTTCCTGGAGCGGGACCTGCCCGCCCTCGGGGTCACCATCCCGTCGGCGACCCTGCACCGCTTCTGGACCATGCTCGCCCACTACCACGGCCAGGTCTGGAACGGCTCCGAGCTGGCCCGCGCCTTCGGTGTCGCCCACTCCACCGTGCGCCGCTATCTCGACACTTTCACCTCGGCCCTGGTGCTGCGGCAGCTCCAGCCCTGGTTCGAGAACCTGAAGAAGCGTCAGGTCAAGTCGCCGAAGGTCTACATCGCCGACAGCGGCATCCTGCACACCCTCCTGGGCCTGGAGACCCGGGACGACCTCCTGCGCCACCCCAAGGTCGGCGCCTCCTGGGAAGGCTTCGCCTTGTCCGAGATCCTGGTGCGCCTCGGCGCCCGCCCCGAGGAGTGCTACTTCTGGGCCACCCACGCCGGCGCCGAGCTCGACCTGCTCGTGATCCGCGGCAACCGCCGCCTCGGCTTCGAGCTCAAGCTTGCCTCGGCGCCGCGTATGACCCGATCCATGCACACGGCGCTCTCCGACCTAGGGCTGGAGCGCCTGGACGTGGTGCACGCGGGGGAGCACACCTACCCGCTGTCGGAACGGGTCCGCGCCGTGGCGTTGGCCCGGTTGGACGAGGATCTCGAACCGTTGGCTTGACGGTCTGGTCTCAGGCGCCGGAGCTCGGGTCAGCCCATGCTAGACTGTGCTTGGAGGAAACCGTGGCGACCACACAGGTGAAGATCTCAGTGTCCGACCATCTCGCAGCCGAGCTGCCGAGCGATCCGACCTTGCAGAGCGAGGTGTTGGAGCTCGGGCTGCGCAGCTTGCGGATTCGCGAGGCATTGGAGGCTTATCGCAGCGGAGAGGGCTCCCTGGCATACGCCGCGGAGCAAGCCGGCGTGAGCCTGCGTGAGATGGTGCCGCTCGCCTATGCCCACGGCCTGTCGCCCAAGGTCGATCCGGCCCTCCTCGAGGCCCCCCTCTCGATCGAGCAAGCCACCGAGCTGTGACGGTCGTCGCCGATTCCGGTCCGCTGATCGCACTGGCCAAAATCGGCGGTCTCGGAACGCTATTCGAACTGCATCCGGTCGTCGTCACTCCGCGTGCGGTCTACGAGGAGACGGTCCGGCAAGGGCACTATGCCCAGGCTGCGGACGCGGCCTTGCTGCGAGGCGAGTACGAATCCGGGCGCCTGCGAGTCGAGGAGCTTCGAGGGCCTTCGCCAGCTGACTCTCTGCTGTTGGGGCGGGGTGAGCGCGAGGGCATCCAACTCGCTCTGCAGCAGAGGGCAGAGTGGCTCCTCGTTGACGATCTCGAAGCCCGGCAGGCTGCGGCCCAGGTGTTCATTGCCTCGGGGTCTGGAACTCGAGTCAAGGGTACTCTCGGCATCATCGTCAGCGCCTATATCGAGGGGTTTGCTTCGCTGGAAGGTGCGATCGGCCTTCTCGACGCCATTCGGTCACGGCAGGACATATGGATCAGTGTCGATCTCTGCAAACAGGTCGAGGACACGCTGAGACGCGCTGAGAGCGCGGCGCGGTGAATCGCCGGGCGAGCGCGATCGATCCGCATCAAGTGAATCTACGAACCACCGGCCGTGGAAGACGGCTTCCGCGTCTTCATCGACCGCCTGTGGCCGCGGGGTCTGAAGAAGGAGCCGGCCGGCCGGCCGGCTCCTTGCCGGCCGCTCCTTGCCGGCCGTGGGGCCTGCCGGCCGTGGGGCCAGGGACCTCGGTCCGGTCAGGTGCCCCTGCGCCACCCCAAAGTCGGCGCCTCCTGGGAGGGCTTCGCGTTGTCCGAGGTGCCGGTGCGCCTCGGCGCCCGCCCCGAGGAGTGCTACTTCTGGGCCACCCACGCGGGCGCCGAGTTGGATCTGCTCGTCATCCGCGGCCAGCGTCGTCTCGGCTTCGAGTTCAAGCTCGCCTCGGCACCACGCTTGACCCGCTCCATGCACACGGCGCTCTCCGACCTCGGGCTCGAACGCTTGGACGTCGTGCATGCGGGGGAGCACACCTATCCGCCCTCGGAACAGGTCCGAGCCGTGGCGCTGGCGCGGTTGGACGAGGACCTCGAACCGTTATCTTGACGGTCCGGTCTCAGGCGCCGGAGCCGACCGGCCAGCAAGTCAGAGCCGAGGTGCCAGCGGCCTCGGTCATCCGGGTCTCGATTGTCGTCACGACTCTGGATGGAGTTGCGCAAGAAACCGGTCAATGAGAGGGGCAATTTCTTCAGAAAGTTGCCGGTCACTTCTTCTGGAACTGAACATATGCAACGGTCGATCGGGGTCTATTTTCGAGCGCCACTTGCTCTCTGACATCACAGTTTCATCTGCGAAACGCAGCGGTTCAAGGCGTAGTGTCAGGGCGCCGAAGTATTCAGCGACCAGCCAGTCAATATCTGAATCTTCTGTTCCCTCCTTCTGGTCATCCTGCCTCGGTGTCAGCACTTGAATAAATCCAACACAGGAACACATCTTCTTGATCACTTCCTCTGTGACTCTTCTGTGTGAAGTATCCGCTGTCACGGCCTCGAATCCGGCCCGGGCGGACCTCTCCTCAATGATCTTTCGGATGGTGCCGGCTCGATTGGCTTCGAGATGCATTGAAAGAAAAATCTTTTCTATCGAAAGGTGGCGGATGCTGGTGCACTTGATCTTGAGGTCCTCGTTGCTCATCGATTTTATCGCCGAACGTATTGCAGAATGCTGCTCTTCAATACTATCAGTTGACTTGGGGTTGGTTGCTCCAGCGAATGTAAACGTTCCGATTTCCCTGCTGCGGGTTTGGTAGGTAATCACATTGCGGGCATGGAGAAGATTGACGTCCCGCTCGCTTATGGCCCTCGCCGTTGACCCCAGTAGACCTATCGAAGTTCCCTTCTCGTAATTATCAGAGTCATGGAGCGTCTTTTCGTATCCGACGTCAAGAACCAGGGTTCTGGCCGCTCTGTTTCTCTTGAATATGTCAATCCTGACATAGTGCTCGTCCGTATCAAATGAACCGATTGCGCCTGTTGGCAGTTGAAATCTATTTTGACTCAATGCTCCTGTGAATATTTTTTCGTTCTCTGGTTTCAACTGCTCGCTGGCTGCCTCGTACTTAAACATCAGAGGCTCGTCGAGATTCCGCGCATGCCGCCAGAAGTGCGTTAAGTTAGGCATCACTGTGAATCCGACGGGTTTGCTCACGTGATTTTCATTGTTCTTCCACAGTTCCCTGTTTTCAAAAAATCTTTGCTCGAAAGAGGAAAGGCGCTTGGTCTTGAATCTCTCGTGAAGAAATTTCTTGTCGGCGGCCGCGTCGGCTTTTTCTATTTCTCCGACAAGGAACGGTAAGAATGCTATTAACCTCTCGGTAATTGCTGCCGCGGCTCTCTTCTTTTCTCTTGGGTCGACAAGTCCTTTTACTTTGTGTTCAAGTTCCCTCATCTCCGTCTTGATTTTGAACGCCTCCCCAACGATGTTCCAGGTTGCGTGGCGGTGACCTGATTCGGTGCATCTGGCGGACAGGATATTGACTTGCAGTCTATTGAAAGCCTCCGTCGCATCGCACAGCGCGCCAACTCTTTGTGCTAATCTAAGCTGTAAGCGAAAGACATAGGGCCAAGATTCAGGGTTTATAGATGCGATTAAAAGGTGCGGATCTTTCGAGATTTCATGCTCCGACCGCTCTCGGGCTTCGGTCTCTGTCAGGTCGGATGGCGGCAGCCAGACTCCCCAGCATTGAGATCCATTCGAGACGCCGATGGTTTTTAGTGCGTCTGGTGTGAAGTGAGGCCCGGACTGGTCGATCCGAGCAATTGCACCAAATCGCATATCGTCATCCTTTTCTTGGATAGAAGTGTGTTTGCTTTCTGCAGCCAGATGGACAAGGCTGCGAGCCCATTTAGAGAGCCAGTCTCTCGACGGGTCGATGCGGGCCACCTCGCGGGGCAAGGGTTCGCGACCCAACAAGATATGCCGAGGAGTCTATATTTTCCGGTAACGCTAAACCAGCATTGCTCCCATTAAGATTAACTATATCATAAGTCAAGAGATACCTGCAACTTGCATGGTTGGTCGAGTTCCCGGTTGGGTTCGAGGAACCGTCAGCGAACCCGGATCCGATCCGCGTACCCATCCTCCCCAACGAGGCGCCACAGGCTCGCCAGTGCCCGAGCGATCCAGGGCACGACGCGGTCGGCCCTGGTCGCGGCCTCGTCGGCCAGGTTGCGCGAGATGTCGGCGGCCACGACGCCCCGGTCGAGGTCTCGGCCGGCCTCGGTGAGCTGGCGGGCGCCGGATTCGAGGCTTTCGGCGGCGAGGGCGACGGGGAGGCCGATGCGGGCGAGGGGCCATTGGCCGGCGCGGTCGAGATCGCGCAAGACGTGAGCGGTGCACTCCACGTGGCGGGCGAGCACGGCGGTGCCCGCGGGCGGCGGGCAGGTGATGCCGGCGCCGGTGAGGAGCTCGGGCTCGACGACGGCACGCAACAGGCGGTGGAGGCGCTTGTATTCGTCGCGGAGCTTCGATGCAGCGTCGTTGCGCTGCTGGCGCAGACCACCGAGGCGGGCCTTGTCGCGGTCGTAGGCGTCCTCCGCGGGGCCGAGGGCGCGCTCCACGGTGGCGAGCTCGGCGTCGAAGTGCTCGAGGACCGGGCGGTAGGGGGAGCTCTCGCGCACCGCCGCGGCGGCGCGGCGGGAGAGGCGGTGGACGAGGTCGTCGCCGGAGAAGCGGATCATCGCCCGCAGCTTGCGGATGGTGTCCAGGCGACGGGTCACGGTCTTTCTTCGCATGAGGGTCTCCCTTGGTGGTTACTCACGTCCGGCGACACGAGGTCGCCGTGGTTCTCGGACTTGACGAGATTTCGCATCTCCGGCGTCAGCTTGCGGTCCCCGAGGCGATTCAGCCGGTAGACGGTCAGCTCGTCGTCGGACAGCTCCAGGAGCTCGTCCAGCACCGTCCGCGCCCGTCGCGTCGCCATCGTGGGCGAGAGTAGGATCCAGCGGTAGATGTGGAAGATGCGCCACCAGCCGTGGAAGTCGCGGCTGTCGTCGAGCGGTGTGACGCCCGGCGGCGGGCAGTCGCGCTCGATGTGGAGCATCATGCGGATCGCCAGCGAGCGGAGCTGCCTCTGGTAGAGGTTGCGGGGCTCGAAGCTCTCGATGGAGTGGCGGACGTCGGCGGGTACCCGGGGGTCGGATCGCCGAGTATCAGTGGGGCCCTCGGCGATGGGCGCGGCCTCCTCGGCGGCGGGGGCCTCGCGGGCCGGGCTCAGGAAGTCGGTCCTCAGCTCTTCGAACCAACCGAGGGGCCAGGGACCTCGGTTAGGTGGACCTCGGTTAGGTGGCGCGGACCCGGCGTCTGCTGCGGCGCATCGGCGAGTACTCCTACACCCTCGAGCCCCGCACCCGGGTCAGCGAGCACCTGTCCATGGAGCTCGCCAGCAGGGTGGCGGTCGTCGACGGCCGCCGCGTCGAGCTGACGCCGATCGAGACCAAGCTGCTTTACCTGCTGGTGCGTTCCGCCGGCCACACGCTGCAAAGCGTCTACCTGTTGCGCCGGCTGTGGCCCCGGGAAGAAGCCTTCGAGGAGTCTCTGCGCACCCACGTCTGGAGACTGCGCAAGAAGCTCGCGGAGGCGCCGGATCGCTACATCGAGACGATTCGCGGCGTCGGCTACCGCTTCCGCGGGCTCGCCGAGCTGCGGGGCGCGGCGGCGGGGGAGTGATAGGCTGACGCGCCGAGATGGCGAAGCGTAGACGCAAGCAGGATCAACCGGAGATAGTACGCCGCGACGGCGGCCTGGGCGCGTATTTCGTCAACACCGGGTCGACCAAGCGCAAGGGGGTCGCGACCTACGCCGAGTTGGTGGCCTGGGGCACGCGCGCCGGCGTGCTGACGGCGGGCGCGGCCGAGCACCTCGGCCGCGCCGCCGCGGAGCGCCCCGGAGATGCCGCAGCCGTCACCGCCCGGGCGCTCGAGCTGCGCGCCTGCCTGCGGCGCATCCTGCTCGCCCTGGCCACCGGCGGGGCGCCCGCTGCCGCCGACCTCGCCGCCCTCAACGCCG
>JAAELT010000072.1 GCA_024226315.1 bacterium
CATGTCAGGAAGTAGGGTCAGCATGGTCTCGGCCTCAGCAGATGCCTTTTTAGCATTGTCTGGATTCCGCTGTCAAGGACTCGGGGCGAAGTCGATACGGTTGAGGACTATACACCTTCTGGCGTCTGGTGTAAACTGGCTCGCGTCTCTTGCCGAGAACACTGCCCGTTGGAAGGAGGTGAAGTTCGATGAAGACCAAAACCGACGTCAAGGCCGGAATCCGAGGTGAGATCATCCTGATCGGCTAGTGGCTTGGGATCCTGAAAACCGAAACTCCCACTGATTCCCCAGGAGGTGACAAGCCCATGAAGACCAAAACCGACGTCAAGGCCGGAATCCGAGCCGAGATCATCCTGGTCGGCTAGTAGCTGGCGTTCGCCAGCACCGGGCGGCGCCTGCGAGCTCTCGGGAGCCGTAGCGCCGCCCTACCCTCCGCTCTCGCCTCCCTCCCCCGCCATCGGCTCCAACCGCAGCCGGAACGCCCGCCCCTCGGTCACCACCGCGGTGACCAGCGAGTAGCGCCGCGCCAGCGGCCGGAGGATCGCCGCCGTGTCGCGCCAGCGCTCGAGCCGCCGCCGCGGGACGATCGGCAGCTGGCCGAGGATCTCGGCGATTCGCGACACCTCCGACAGCCCGGTCTCGAGATCGAGCCACAGCGCCCACGCCACCGGGTCTCCCCCCGCGGCCCGCAG
>JAAELT010000073.1 GCA_024226315.1 bacterium
CAAGGCCGCGCCGGTCAAGCGCGGCAAGATTACGGTTCCCGCCCTGAAAGGGCGCAAGCGTACAGCCCGGGGCCGCGCAAGGAGCGCAGCGACGCAGCGCGAGCCCCGGGTTCTTGAGAACCCAACAGGACTCGCCCTGAAAGGGCGAAACTCCGCGTGGCTGGGGCCTGAAGTTCCGCCCCTCCAGGGCGGGGATTCATTTGGAGCCATAGAGCCCGGGGCTCACTCCGCGTCGCCAGGGCTCCGCGTCGCCAGCCCCAGGCTTTATGCTGCGGCCCCTCCGGGGCCGGGTGGGCCAATCAGCTCGCCGACCGCCGTCCACTCCGCCCGGCTCGCCGGGCGGCGAAAAGACCGAGGGTGCCGGCGTGTTGGTAGGGGCGGCAGCAGCCGCGCCGAAGGCTCGCCGGCGCTCGCCTTTCTTGCCGGGAAGCGCCGATGAGCGTGGCCCTGGCACCGCATCCGCTGGCGGGCGGCCATCCGCCGGCGTGGGCTTCGGAGTGGGGCGAGGACGAGCGCGGCGTCTTCGTGGCCTTCAGCGTCGGCGAGGTGACGCAGCGCCTGCGCTGGTTCCGGCCGGGGCGGTTCCTCATGGGCTCGCCGGAAGGCGAGGCGGGGCGCTTCGAGAACGAAGGACCGCGACACGAGGTCACCCTCAGCCGCGGCTTCTGGCTCGGCGACACGCCGTGCACTCAGGCGCTGTGGGAGGCGGTGGCCGGCGACAACCCGAGCCGGTTCGTGGCATCGAAGCGGCCCGTGGAGCAGGTGAGCTGGGAGGACTGCCGTGCCTGGCTCGAAGCCTTGAATGAAAGGGTGCCGGGGCTTGGCGCGCGGCTGCCGACCGAGGCGGAGTGGGAGTACGCCTGCCGGGCCGGCACGCAGACCAGCACCTATGCCGGCGAGCTCGAGATCCTGGGCGCCAACAACGCGCCGCTGCTCGACGAAGTCGCCTGGTACGGCGGCAACAGCGGGGTGGGTTTCGAGCTCGACAACGGCTGGGATTCCTCCGATTGGCCGGACAAGCAGTACGCCCATGAGCGGGCGGGCTCGCATCCCGTGGGGGAGAAAGAGCCCAACGACTGGGGCCTCCACGACATGCTGGGCAACGTCTGGGAGTGGTGTGAAGATGCCTGGGACTACGGCACACCGTACGATAGCGCGGATCCCGTGCGGGATCCGGTCGGTCACAAGGGCTCGGGGCGCGTGGTCCGCGGCGGTTCCTGGGACAGCCCCGCTCGCGACGTGCGCGCGGCGGCGCGCCTCGCGTACGTTCCGGGCAACCGCTACGACTATCTCGGCTTCCGCCTTGCCCGAGGTCAGGAAGGGTAGGGCGGAGCCCGGGCAGGGAGCGCTTGGTGGAGTGAGGCGTGGGACACGCCGGCGACACCGGAGCGCGGCACGGGCCGCGGTCGCGTGACGGCAGCGCCATAATTCCGGCGCCGGTGTCGACGCGGCGCCCGGTTGGCCCAGATGCGGACTTTTCAGTGGTTTACGGCGTGCCGCGCGCCAGAACCAGCCGTGCGGCGTGTGCGCGGTATGCCGCGCTCACCAGTCACTGTTGTTACTGGTTACCGCGGCGTGCCGCGGGCGCCACTACTTTTTGTTTTTAGCCCGCGCGGCGTGCCGCGCTCACCAATCACAGTTGTTACTGGTTACCGCGGCGTGCCGCGGGCGCCATTATTTTTTGTTTCTTGCCCGCGCGGCGTGCCGCGGGCGCCAATAATTTTCGTTTCAGGGCTCCGCGGCGTGCCGTGGGCGTCGGAAACTCCTGTGATTGCCATGCGCGGCACGGCGCGGGCAAAGGACAATTCGGCTCGAACCCTCCGTGCCGTGGCGCGTGTGCCGCTATGAGCCTCAGGGCCCCGGGATCAGGTGGCGCGTCAGGTCTTCGGGCTCGCCGTCGCGGCAGACGATGTTGTCCTCGATGCGGACGCCGCCGAGCGGAATCAGCTGGTCGACGAGATCCCAGTCGACGGCATCGGCGTCGTCGCCGGCGCGCAGGGGGTCGAGCAGGGTGGGGGTGAAGTAGATGCCGGGCTCGATGGTCACCACCTGGCCCGGCTCCAGGATGCGGGTGTTGCGCAGGAAGGGGTAGTCGGCCGGCGGCGCGACGGTGCCGCCGCCCGGGCCGGCCTGGTGGCCGCCGACGTCGTGTACCTGGAGGCCGAGCTGGTGGCCGACGCCGTGAGGCAGGAAGGTGCGGGTGATACCTCGGTCGAAGGCCTCCTCGGCGCCGATCTTGACGACGCCGGTCTCGGCCAGCAGCCGGGCGGTGCCGCGGTGCGTCTCGACGTGGATCTCGAGGTACGGCCGGCCGGAGGTGACCATCGCCACCAGCTCGCGCTCCATGGCGTCGACGCCCTCGATCAGCTGGCCGAACGCGGGGTGCGCGTCCTCACGCGCCCAGGTGCGGGTGACGTCGATGGCGTAACCCTCGTGGGCGCCGCCGGCGTCGAGCAGGAAGGTTTTGCCGGGCGCGGCTTCGGCGCCGCGTTTGTGCTGGTAGTGGAGAATCGCGGCCTTGTGGTCGTAGGCGACGATCGAGCCGTAGGGCAGCTCGTGCTCCAGGAGGTCGGCGGCCTCCAGATAGGCCCAATGCGCCTCGCGCTCCGAGCCGCCGGCCTCGAACACCTCACGGGCGCGCAGGTGTCCGGCCGCCACGCTCTTGGCCGCGACGCGCAGCGCGCCGACCTCGTGCTCGGTCTTGTAGGCCCGGTACCAGTCGAGCGGCGCCATCAGCGCCTCGGGCTCGACGAGCTCCTCGGGGATGCCGGCCTGGGCCGCGGCGGCCGGCGAGCTGCCGGCGTAGGCGATGTGGTCGAGGCTGCCGGTGACGCCGAGCAGCTCGTCGAAGGTTCCCACCTCCACCAGCTCGACCGCCTCCTCCCAGTAGGAGACGGGCTGCGGCGAGCTGTCGTACCAGTAGTCGGTGGGGCGCAACCGAACGACCAGCGGCGTGCGGCCGGGCCGCGCGAGCACGGCGTGCTCGGGACCGTCGAGCGGCACCCAGCGACGAAAGTGGGGGGTCGGCCGGAAGACGATCAGCTCGTCGTCTCGGTGATAGGTCGCGAGGCGCCCGGAGTGGAACAGCACGCCGTCCATCTTCAGGCCCTGGCGTCCGGCGTGCTCGATCGCCTCGGTCAGGTAGCGGTCCAGGATCTGCAAGTGGTCGCGGTAGTGCTCGCCGTGGCTCACTGTCTCTCCTCGGGTTTGCGTCGGATGGTGGTTCGGGAAGATGCCGCTCGATCGTACGCCGTGGCCCTTGGGGAGTCAAAGAGCTTGGCCGCGCGCGAGGAGAGTAGGGTAGTCTCGGAGACGCCCCGCGCTCCGAGGAGGGCGGGCTGAATCCAATTCTACGAATCGAGAGGTGAGAAGCATGCGCAACGAGATGATGTCGAGGGTGTTTCTGATCGCGGTTGCCATTGGCCTGCTGGCGGCGGCGGCGTTCGCGTCGAAGGCCGAGATCTACGGCAAGGGCGTGGAACTCGAGAAGGCGACGCCGATCGCCGCGATCCTCGCCGATCCGGACGCCTACATCGGCCAGACGGTACGGGTCGAGGGCGGCGTGCTGGACGTCTGCCCCAAGAAAGGCTGCTGGATCGAGATCGGCGACGAGAAGCAGCACATCCAGATCAAGGTCGACGACGACGTGATCGTCTTCCCGGCCACTGCCACGGGGCGGCTCGCCGCCGCCCAGGGCGAGGTCGAGGCGATCGAGATGACGCGCGAGAAGTACCTCGGCTGGCTGGCGCACCGGGCCGAGGAGAAGGGCGAGGAGTTCGACGCCGAGGCCGCCGAGGTCGGCGACGGCCCGTACCGCATCATCCGCATCAAGGGCGCCGGCGCGCGGATCGAGTAGCGCGAACCTGTCCGGAGGTGACATAGTTTCGCCAAACCATGGGCTGCATCTCGCCATCGGCTGTTTCTCGACGCCGCCACGGTCTGCGCGGCGCGGTCGCCCTGTTGGTTTGGGCGCTGATCTCGGCGACGGCCTCGGGTCCGGCCCTGGCTAGAAGTAAGCCCGCGCCCGAGATCAAGGACGTCGAGGATCTGCAGATCCTCGACTGTCTGCTGCCCGGCAAGGTGCGCCGCCTGGGCCGGCGCAGCCAGTACGTGACCCCCCGGCGTCCCATCCGGACCACGGCGGTCGACTGCGAGATCCGGGGCGGGGACTACGTGGCGCACGATCCCAGCTCCTACGCCTCGGCGCTCGAGCTGTGGCTGCCGTCGGCCAAGGCGGGTGACGCCAAGGCCCAGACCTATGTCGGAGAGATCTTCGAGAAGGGACTCGCCGGCTCGCCGGACCACGAGGTCGCCGCGGTCTGGTACCGGCGGGCGGCCGAGCAGGGATTCGCCCGCGGGCAGATCAACCTCGCCAACTTCTACGAGAAGGGGCTGGGGGTTTCCCAGGACAGCGAGCAGGCGCTCGAGTGGTACCGCAAGGCCGCCGGCATCACCGAGGAGATGGTGCTCGATTCGCGGGCCGAGGCCGAGGCATTGCGCAAGGAGCTGGAGGACGCGACCAGGGAAGCTGAAGAGCTCGAGACGCAGCTGGGGGAGGCCGAGCGTAGTCTCGAAACGGTGCGGTCGGATCTCGAGGGTGCCCGCTCGGAGATGGAGGAGCTGCGCCGCCAGCTCGAGGAGGCCAAGGCCTCGGACGCCGCGCGCGCGGCCGAGCTGAGCGCGGAGATCGAGCGCCGCGAGACCGAGATCACCACGCGCACCGAGGAGGTGGCCCGGCGCAGTGACGACGTCGCCGGTAGGCGGCAGGCCTTCGAGGACTTTCGTAAGAGGGTGGAGGAAGTGCGAGCCGCGGCCAGACGCGGCGGCGCCGGCGGACCGTCGATCGAGATCGTCCGTCCAGACGTGCTCGCCACCCGCGGTCCGGCGCTGGTTCCCGTCCCCGACGGCGTCAGCGAGCTGACAGTCACCGGCCGGGTCGACGCGCCCGCCGGCCTCACCACCCTGACGGTCGACGATCGGCCGCTCGAGGTCGATGCCAGAGGCATTTTCGAGACCGCCGTCGCCTTCGAGATGGCGCGCAAGGAAGTCCACTTCGAGGCGCGCGACGCGGGCGGTAGGACCGCCCGCGCCACCCTGGTGCTGGCGCCGGCGACCTCCGAGGCCGGGAGCGGCCCGGCCGGGAGCGGCCCGGCACCGGTGGAAGAGCCGGCGCCGAGCGGCGATCGGCGGCCGAAGCGCGGCACCGCCTCGTCCGCCGGCGAGCTCGAAGGCTCGGTGGCGCTGATCATCGGCGTCACCAACTACAGCCATTTTCCGTCTCTCGAGACCGCGGCGAGCGACGCCCGGGAGCTGGCGGAGCTGCTGGCCGAGAAGTACGGCTTCGAGACCAGGGTTCTCTCCGATCCCTCCACCCTGGCGATCCTGCTGGAGCTCAAGACGCTCGCCGAGAGTCTCGAGCCCGAAGACGAGCTGCTGATCTACTACGCCGGCCATGGCAAGCTCGACGCCGAGAACCGCAAGGGCTTCTGGATTCCCGCCGACGCCGAGACCGACGACGACGGCAAGTGGATCGCCAACGAGGTGATCTCCGACTACCTGGACCTGATTCCGGCGAGCCACATCCTGGTGGTCTCCGACTCCTGCTACTCGGGCACCATGACCCGCTCCGGTCTGGCGCAGAGCCCGGCCGCGGACCATCCGGGCCGCTCGCGCATGATCGCCGGCAAGAAATCGCGCACGGTGCTGACCTCGGGAGGCTTGCAGCCGGTGCTCGATTCCGGTGGTGGCGAGCATTCGATCTTCGCCCGCGCGCTGCTGACGGTGCTCAAGCTCAACGACGAGCCGCTGTCGGGCGTCGCGCTCCACCGTGAGGTGGCGGCGCGGGTGACCTGGGCGGCGTCGGCGCTGGGCGTCGAGCAGGTGCCGTTCTACGCGCCGATCCGGTTTTCCGGTCACGAGACCGGCGACTTCGTCCTGACCCCGCAGCGCACCCGATCATCCCGCTCGCAAGCCTCTCCGTGAACGGCGCCCGCCAGAGCGTCCTCGGCCTGCTCCTGGCCGCGGCTGTCGCCGCCCCGGGTCTGGCGCAGACGGTGACGATCGACTTCGACGGCCTGCCGGCCGGCACTGTGGTCGACGTTCAGTTCCCGGAAGCGGGTTTCGGCGCGGGTCCGGGAATCGAGGTACAGGCCGCCGCGGTGGGCTTCGCGCCGTCGCCGCCCAACATCATCTGTACGGTACCCGTGGCCGGCGGTGCTACCTGTGTTTCCGACCTCCAGATCGTCTTCATCGATCCGGTGGACGACCTGACTTTCCATGCCTTCGGCGCCAAGACCGCCGGCGTGGTGGCGCAGGCCCGGGTGTTCACGGACGGCGTGCCGATCGCCGTCGTCGACGTGGTCAGCCCCGGGGGCGGCCTGACGCCGGTGCTCGTCGACCTCTCGGCGTTCACCGCCGTCACCGAGATCGAGATCTTCGGCGTCACCGACCCCGCCGGCGTCGGCTGGGACGACTTCACCTTTTCGATCAGCCCCTTGCCGATCTTCGCCGACGGTTTCGAATCGGGCGATACCGCCGCCTGGACGACGCCCCCGCCACCGATGGCGGGGGACCTCTTCGGCCACCTGTTCGAGGACACCGACGGCAACGGCGTCCAGGACTCTGGCGAGCCGGATCTGGCGGGAATCGACGTGGAGATCACCGACGTCAACGCGGTCGCGCAGACGGTGACGACGAACGCCACGGGCGACTACGTCGCGACCGTGCCCGAGGGCAACACCACCGCGGACGTCGACGAGGCGACGCTGCCCGCGGGCTTGATACAGACGGCCGGCAACGACCCGACGGTGCTCTTCGTCGCCGCGGCGGGCAACGTCGACTTCGGCACCGACGGCTACCAGCCGCGGGCCGACGTCTTCGGCCACCTGTTCGAAGACACCGACGGCGACGGCGTACAGGGCATGGGGGAACCGGACCTCGCCGGCGTGGACGTGGTGATCACGGACAGCCTGGGCGGCATGCAGACGGTGGGTTCGAACGGCACCGGCGACTACGCCGCGACGATGATACCGGCGGGCAACACGACGGCCGACGTGGACGAAGCAACGTTGCCGGCTGGCTTCGTGCAGACCGCCGGCACGGACCCGACGATGGTGGTTGCGCCGGCGGGCAGCACCACCGACCTGGGCGATGACGGCTACCAGCCGCAGGCGATGGTGTTCGGCCGCGTCTTCGACGACAACATCGTTCTGGGCGGCGGCCAGGACCCGGGCGAGCCGGGGCTGATGGGAGTGACCGTGATCATCACGGATAGCCTGGGCGGCATGCAGCCGGTGATCACCAATATCGACGGCGACTACTTCGCGACGGTACCGGCGGGGCTGACGACGGCGGACGTGGACGAAGCAACGTTGCCGCCGGCAGGCGTACAGACGGAGGGCACCGATCCGACGATGGTCTTCGTGCCCGCGGGCAGCAATACCGACATGGGCCTCGACGGTTACAATTTCGGCATGTAGCCGGCGGCAATGAGAATGGAACGGCCATGAAGCAGAGCTCTTCGAACGCGCCCCTGGGGTTCTCCCGGCTGCGGCCGGTCGTCGTCTTTGGCCTGTTGATGCTGGCCGGCGTCACGTCGGTCGGTGCCCAGGTGCTGACGGTCGGCAACGCTGTCGTCACCGAGGGCGACGCCGGTACGACCCGGGCCATTTTCACCGTCAACTTCTCCGGCGTCACGCCACTCCAGGTCGAGGTCGATTTCGCCACCGTCGACAACACGGCCACGGCCGGCGGCGGCGACTACCAGGCCACCTCCGGCACTTTGACGTTCACCAGTCCGGGATCCCAGCAGGTCGTCGTACCGGTGAACGGGGATGCCCTGCAAGAAGGCAACGAGACTTTCCTGATACGGCTGTCGAACGCCGTCAACGCCACCATCGCGTCTTCTGACGGCGTCGGCACCATCATCGACGACGACGACGCGCCGAGCCTCTCGATCGGCGACACCGAGGTGTTCGAAGGCGACGGCACGACCAATGCCAACTTCACCGTCAGCCTGTCGAGCGCCAGCGGGCTGACGGTGATGGCGAGCTTCGCCACCCGCGACGGTACGGCCACCGTCGCCGACTCCGACTACCAGGGCGCCACGGGCACCGTGAGCTTCGCCCCCGGCGAGACCCAGAAGACCATCGCGGTGGCGGTCAACGGTGACACCCGGGTCGAGCCCGACGAGACCTTCTTCGTCGACCTCTCGGCCCCGGCGAACGCCGGCCTCGACGACGCGGTGGGCGAGGGCACCATCCTCAACGACGATCAGGTGGTGGTCGTCCCGACCGTGTCGATCGATGACGTCTCCGTCCTCGAGGGGGATTCGGGAACCGTAGCCGCGACCTTCACCGTCAGCCTCACAGCGCCTTCCGGCGGCGGGGTGACGGTGGACTTCGCCACCGCCGACGGCACCGCCACCACCACCGCCGCCGACTATCAACCGGCCTCGGGCACGCTGAGCTTCGGTGCCGGCCAGTCCACCGCCACCGTCGCCGTGACGGTCAATGGCGACACCGGCGTCGAGGCGGACGAGACGTTCGTTGTGAATCTGTCCAGCCCGGTCAACGCGACCCTGGCTGACTCCCAGGGCCAGGGCACCATCCTCAACGACGACGCCACGGTGGCGAGCCGGATCCGGCTGGTGAGCGCTCCGGCGGTGCTGGAGAGCGCCGGCACGGCGACAGTCACCGTCGAGCGCACCGGCGGTACCGGCACCGCCGCTCGGGTGAGGGTGACGGCCACCGCCGGCACCGCCGGGGCGGGAGAGGACTTCGTCGCCACCTCCCGGGTGCTGGAGTGGGCGGCCGGCGAGGCTGGCGAGCGGACGTTTCAGGTCGAGATTCTCGACGACAACCTGGTGGAGGACAGCGAGACGATCGACCTTTCGCTGAGCAGTCCGGTGGGTGCGGTACTGGCCGAGCCGCGGGGGCTGACGCTCACCATCCTCGACGAGGATACGCCCATGACGCTGGCGCCGGTCGGCGAGGCGGAGGTCACCGCCCGCGTCAACGAGCAGATCGAGCTTCGCGTGCAGGTGGCGCGTGACGACGGTACCCCGGTGGCGGGCGCGACCGTTCTCTGGAGGATCGTGCAGGGCACGGCGGAGCTGCTCGACGGCGAGCGCACCACGAGCGACGCCGAGGGCACCGCCGTTCAGCGTCTCGAGATCGGCGCCAGCACCGGCGAGGTGATCGTCACCGCCGAGGTCGAGGGCACGGGTCAGAGCACCACCTTCTCGGTGACGGTGGAAGGCAATCTCGCCGAGACCATCGATCCCGAGCTCGATCCGGGGGATTCGGCGGTCGCCGACGTCCTGGATCGGTCGTGCGCCAACGCCACGGGTACGTTTGCCGAGATGTGTGGTTATCTGTTCGCGCTCGATCCCACCGACCAGGCGGCGGCGATCGCCGAGCTGACACCGGAGGAAGTCGCCGCCCAGGGCACGATCTCGCTCGGGTCCCAGCGGACCCAGATCCAGAACCTCGCCTCGCGTCTGGCGGCGCTGCGCGGCGGAGCCACCCGGCAGAGCGTCGACCAGCTGGCCTTCGACCTTCGAGGACGCGGCATCCAGGTGGCATCCCTTTCGGGCGGCTGGTGGAACCCCGAGGACCGGCTCGCCGAGCAGCTCGGCCGGGCGCTCGACATGGATGACGACGAGACCGGCGGCGGCACTGGCGACGCCGGAATGGACGAGGCCGAAGAGGGTGGCGGCCGGCTTGGTCTCTTCGTCAACGGCACGCTGTCCTCGGGCGACCGGCCGACCACGCGCGCCGAGACCGGCTTCGACTTCGAGACCCTGGGCCTGACCGCGGGCGTCGACTACCTGCTGTCGGACAGCCTCATCGTCGGCGGCGCCCTGGGGTACCTCGACACCGACACAGACCTCGTCGCCGATGGCGGCGGCCTCGACGCCGAGGGCTACTCGCTTTCCGCCTACGGCACCTACTACCGCGAGAAGCTCTACCTCGATGGTTTCCTGAGCTGGGGCAGCAACGACTATGACCTGGTCCGCAACGTCGACCTGCCGCAATCATTCGGCGGCCAGCAGCGGTTCGTCGCCCGCGGCAGCCCCGGCGGCGAACAGCTCTCGCTCGGCCTCGGCGGCGGCTACGACGGCAACTTCGGCGCCAGCACCTTCGGCGGCTTCGCCCGCCTGAGCTACACCGAGGCCGACATCGACGGCTACACCGAGCAGGGAGCCGGACCGTTCGACCTGGTCGTCGGTGAGCAGAGCCTCGAGAGCGTGCTCGCCGAGGCCGGCATCGAGTGGACCTACGCCGCCAGCCGTTCCTGGGGAATCCTGCAGCCGGCCCTGCGTCTCTCCTGGCTGCACGAGCTCGAGGACGACCTGCGCCTCATCCGGGGGCGCTTCGCGGAGGACCAGACCGCGGCCGAGTTCCTGGTCCCCACCGAGTCCCCGGACCGCGACTTCTTCAACCTGAGCGCCGGCCTCACCGCCACCCTCGCCCGCGGCCGCACGCTCTACCTGCTCTACGACACCGACTTCGATCGCGACGACCTCGACGTCTACACCGTCACCGCCGGGTTCCGGTTGGAGCTCTAGGGTGGGCAGGTGGCGAAGGCTTCGGTGTCGGTGATCGCGTCCGCGGCCTGGCCGAGAGGGTTGGTGTAGGTCCTCACCTGATCGGTCTCCGTGTCGGTTACCGTCAGGGTGTACTCGACATCGGTTGTCGCCGCGGCGAACACCCAGAAGCGTTCGTTGATACCGCAGCCGTCCAGCACCTTGACCAGCAGCTCCCAGTTGTCCCTGGAGAAGAAGTAGAACAAGCCCGAGTCGGCACTCCGGGCCAGACCCGCCCCGGGGATCGTCACCTGGTTGCCGGGCCCGGTGGCGCCGGCGAAGTCCCGCCAGGTGGTCTCGACCCGAAACCGTCCTTCCGCGCCCAGGCAGACGGCACCCGGGCCCTCGACGCAGGCCGGAGGTGACGGCTGCGCACAGTCGGGAAAAGCGAAGACGTCGGTGACCGCCGGGGCCGCCTGGCCCAGGGGATTGACGTACGTCCGGACGGTGCCGCAACTGGTGTCGGTGACCGTGGTCGTCAGCTCGACGTCGGTCGCCGCCGAGAGGAAGACCCAGAAGTGCTGGTTGAAGACGCGGCCGTCGAGGACTTTTGCCAGCATCTCCCAGTTGTCGGGGCTGAAGAACCGGGTGACGGTGGAGTCCGACGAGCGCAGCGCCGTTTCCGTGTCTTCCTCCCCGCCGACCACCGCGACCGTGCCGGGGCCCGTCGCGCCCTGGAAGTCGCGCCAATCCACCTCTACCCGGAACCTGCCGCCCTGGAGCTCCAGGACCGTCTGTTCGCCGAGCAGCCGGATACTGAAGACGCCGCCTCCGCGGGTTCCCGCGTACACCGTCGAGGCATCGGACGGGTCGACGGCCAGGGACGTAACGGCGGTGACGGCGAGACCCTGGTTCAGGGTGGCCCAGCTGCCGCCCCGGTCGAGGCTCCGGAAGACGCCCTCGCTGCCCCCGGCGTAGAGCGTGGTCGGGTTCTGCGGATCGATCGCCAGGGCGTCGATCTCGCCCGATAGACCGTCGCCCGCCAGGACCCAGCCGGAGCCGCCGTCCGTGCTCCTGGCCAGCCCGAAGCGACCATGGGCATAGAGAATCTCGGGCGTCTGTGGATCGATCGCCAGCAAATTGATCTCGGGGTTGCCTCCGACGGGAAGGCCGGCGCTCACGTCCTGCCAGCTGACGCCGGCGTCGGTGCTCTTGAACAGGCCCGTGTGACCGGCAGCGTAGACGGTGGCGGGAGTGAGCGGGTCGATCGCCAACGCCGAGACTCCGAGGTCCTCGATGCCCTGGTTGGCGGGAAACCACATGTTGCCGCCGTCGGTGGTCTTGAAGACCCCGCCGGGGCCCCCTCCGAGATAGAGCGTCCTCGGCCTCTGCGGATCGATCGCCAGCGCCTCGAGATACGGATACTCCGGCAATCCGTTCTGGACGATGCTCCAGCTAGCGCCGGCGTTGGTGCTGCGGAGCACCAGATCGAAGATGATGTCCGTGAACGTGCCTCCGATGAGGGCGTAGAGGTTCGTCGGGTCCACGGGATCGACCACCAGGGTCTTGAAGAACACGATGTTGGGAATGCCCTCGCTGGCCGCGGCCCAGCTGTCGCCGGCGTCGGCGCTGCGGAACACCCCTTCGAGGGTGCCGGCATAGAGCGTGTCGGGATCTTGCGGATCGATCACCATGGCCTCGGCCGAGGTGTTGGCGAGACCGTCGTTGACGGTGTTCCAGCTGGCGCCGGCGTCGGTGCTGCGCCAGGCGCCCTCGTTCGTCGCTGCGTAGACTGTGCCGGAGACCCGCGGGGCGATCGCCAGGTCCGACGTTCCGGGGGCGATTTGCACCAGGTTCCACCCGTCGCCGCCGTCAGTGCTACGGAAGTACCCGTAGGTCGCGTGCGAGCCCTCCAGGGGGACCGCGGCAAAGAGGGTCTGGGGGTCCTGCGCGTCGATCGCCAGGGAGACGGTGCTGCTCGAGAAGGTGGTGACGGTGGTCGGGCTCCAGTTGTCGGCGCCGTCGGTACTCTTGAAGACCCTGGTGCCGTTGATCGGAGGGAACTCGAAACCGCCGGCATAGAGAGTCTGGGGGTTCTGCGGATCGATCGCCAGGTCCCATATCGCGGCGAGGGCGAGCCCGCGGTCGGCGATGCTCCAGTTGGCGCCGCCGTCGGTGCTGCGGAACAGCCCGGTGAACGTACCGGCATAGAGCGTGTCGGGATTCTGCGGATCGATCGCCAGGGCCATGATGCTGACGTCGGCGGCGAGACCCCCGTTCACGGCAGCCCAGTTGGCGCCGCCGTCGGTGCTCTTGTACACCCCGCCGAACCGCCCGGCATAGAGGGTGTCGGGGCTCTGCGGATCGATCGCCAGGACGTAGGCGCTCGGTAGACCCTCGCGGGCGGCGCTCCAGCTGGCGCCGGCGTCGGTGCTCTTGTACACACCGTCGGTGCCGACCGCCGCGAAGACAGTGGCCGGGTCCTGCGGATCGATCGCCAGGTCTTGGACCCGGACGTCGGTGGGCAGGCCGTCGCGCGCAGCAGCCCAGCTGTCGCCGCCGTCGGTGCTCTTGAACACGCCGCCGCGCCCGCCGGCATAGATGGTTCCGGCAGTGATCGGATCGATCGCCAGGGTGCCGGGCGGGCCGCCGAACGGGCCGATGGGCGTCCACTCGTCGATTCCGGCTTGCGCGGGTCCGCCCGCCAGCAATAGCAGGGCGGCACAGACGGCGATGGTAAGGGGCGTGATCTTGCCCGGCATGGCGTCCTCCTCGGAACAGAGCATCGAACTATGCTTCGAAAGCATAGCAGGGCGCGCCACGCTGTCAAGAGCTCGGGGCCGTCGACTCCATCACCAGGTCGGCCAGCTCGTTGAGCGCCTCTTCAGCCGCCAGCACGTCCGGCTCGAGGACCAGGACGGCGTCCAGGCGCCCCTCGGAGCGGGCGGCCTCGAGCTTCGACCGCACCTCGGCGAAGGCGTCGAGGGCCTGGCGGACCTCGACCGAGAGCTCGGGCGACCGGCGCCACACGGATTCGAAGGCCGGGTCGCTCGACGCACCTTCCAGCAGCTCGGCCACCTCGGTGCTGGCGCCGAGCACCTTCTCGAGCCGTTCGACGGCCTGGGCGTAGAGGGCGTCGCATTCCCCACGCGCCTGGCGCAGCTTGGCGTACTGCGGGGTCGTCTGCACGACTCCCTGGCGTTCGGATTCCTGCCAGGCATCCAGAGCGCCGACGCAGTTCTTGAGCTCGAAGTAGGCCAGCCCGAGGGCGAAGTGGGGCAGGTAGGGGCCGTCCTGATCCGGCGTCACCCAATCAAGGGACGCCTTCTCCGCCGGATCGGCGTCCCGCGCCTGGCGCAGCAGGCGCGGCGCGCCGCTCGGGTCGCCCGCCTCGATCAGCGCCAGCGCGGACAGGTAGCTCTGCTCGGCGACAGGAATCTCCTTCGGCGCACCGCCGCCGGGCCGCGACGCCCACCACCCGCCGACCCCGAGCGCCAGGGCCAGCACGCCCGCGGCCGCCGGCACGAGCCATCTTGGTCTCTTCGCCTTCGTCGGCGCCTCCGGATCCACGCCCTCGAGCCCGTCCAGGAGCACGGTCTCGTCGTTGATTCCGGCCGCCGCGGGCAGGGGGTGGCGAAACGTCTCCAGGACACTCGACAGCTCCTTGGCCGAGGAGTACCGTTCCTCGGGCTCCTTCTCGAGCGCCTTCATCACCGCCATGCGCAGACCGGTCGGCACCCGGCCCTCGGGATCGGTCTCGTCGAAATCCATCGGCGGGTGAAACAGGTGCCCGGCGACGAGAGTGGAGAAGTCCTCGCCCTGGATGGGGCTGGTACCGGTGAGCAGCTGGTACAGCATGACCCCGAAAGAGTAGACGTCGCTCCGGTGGTCGGGCTCCTTGCCGCTGAACTGCTCGGGCGAGGAGTAACGGGCCTTGCCCATGAACATGCCGGTGGAGGTCAAGTCGGGCCCGCCGCTCATCCGCTTGGCGATACCGAGGTCGATCAGCTTGACCAGCGGCGCGCCGTCGAAGTTGCGGGTCAGCATCAGGTTGTCGGGCGAGATATCCCGGTGCACGTAGCCCTGGTGGTGCAGGTAGCTCAGGGCGTCGAGGCTCTGGCGGCAGATCTCGAGGGTCAGATCGAGAGACGGTGGGCCGTCCGCCGCCAGGATCTCGTGCAGCGTCTTGCCGTCGATGAACTCCATCACGATGTAGGCCGAGCCGCCCTCGCCGACCGAGAAGTCGTACATCACCGCAATGTTGGGGTGCCGCATGCGGGTGGCGGTGCGGGCCTCCTCGTGGAAGCGCAGCTTCAGGTTCTCGTCGTCCTCGTGCTGCGGTCGGATGACCTTGATCACCCGGATCTCGTCGAGCAGCACGTGGCGGACCTTGTAGACCGCGCCCATGCCCCCTTCACTGATCTTGTGAAGGATCTCGAACTTGCCTTCGAAATTGGCTGGGAGAGTCAAAGCGGCTCCTGATCTCTCGCCGGCGCTGCCGCGTCGGCGCGCCTGAGAATATCGCAAGCCGGGGAGATCAGGAGCTGGCGGCTCGATCGCCGCGAGAAAGAGCTTTATGTCTCGCTCTCGGCTTCCTTCTTCTTGCCGTCGAGTTTGAAGTTGAAGGTGAGGTTGTAGTAGACGTCGACCGGCTCGCCGTCGAGCTTGGCGGGCTCGAAGCGCCATTCCTTGAGCACTTCGCGAACCGCCGTGTCGAACTCCTCGCCCAGGGACTCGACGATCTCGACCGATTCGATCGTGCCCTCGGTGGAGATGACCGTCTTGGCGATCACCCGCCCCTGGATGCGGTCTTTCCTGGCCGTCTCCGGATATGCCGGGGCAGGCCCGTGGGTCCGGACGGGCTTCTCGACGTCGCCCTCGACGGTGTGGATCTTGGCGTCGCCGGCCAGGGCGGCGGGCGCGAGGGTGACGACGAGCAGGGCGGCGACAGCGGACCAGAGGGAAAGGCGGACGAGTCGAGTCATGATCAAGCTCCTTGATTGTGGGGCCAGCCGGACGCAGGCTGTGCGGTGGGTTCTGGCCCTTGGACAGGATGACCCCGAAGTAAGTTCCCACGATCGGCGCGGCGCCGCTTCTCGATCGCCAACGGGTTACGATGACCAGTCTTCGTCGCTGCCGTCCAGAAACTCGTCGTCGACCTCGTCGCTGAAGACCCGGCCGCGGGCCGGTCTCGGTGGTGCGTGGTCGACCTGGGATGGTGCGGGCTCGGGCGGCGGGGATTCGGCCGGTTGCAAGTCCGCCGCGCCGGCCATCGCCAGCAGCTCGACCATGGCGGGGCGATCGAGCTCGCGGGCGAGATCGAGGGCGGTCTTGCCGTCGCCGCCGCGGACGTCGGGATCGGCACCTGCCGCCAGGATCCACTCGACGGCGACCGCGTCGCCTCGCAGCACCGCCCGCATCAACACCGTCATGCCACCACCGCCGCGGGCATCGAGATCGAGGCCGGCGTCCGCCAGGCGGCGGATGGCGTCGAGGTCGCGCGCGCTGAAGGCGCGCAGCAGCTCCTCGACTTCTTCTTCGTGGCTCGTCGGCATGCTCAGCTGAGCATACCGCCGGCCTTCGATGGCTCCGCGAATGTCAGCAGCGCCGGCAGCACCACCAGCGCGGCGACCAGGGCGGCGACCAGGGCGATGGCGGTGAAGAGCCCGAAGTAGAGCAGGGGCAGGAACTCGGAGAAACAGAGAACAAAGAAGCCCAGGGTGGCGACCACCGAGGTGCGCACCATCGCCCGGCCGACGGTCTGCAGGCTGATGTCGAGCGCCTGCCGGGCGGACTCGCCGGCGCGCCGGTGGCTCAGGTAGCACTCCAGCAGGTGGATCGTGTCGTCGACCCCGATGCCCAGGGCGATGCCGGCGATCATCACCGTCGCCGGGTCGAGGGCGATCTCGAACAGCGCCATGATGCCCAGGGCGGTGGCGATGGGCATCAGGTTGGGCACCAGGCTGAGAGCGGCGTAGCGCGCCGAGCGCAGCAGCAGGGCGATCACCGGTCCGATCAGGAAGACAGCCAGGGCGAAGCTCTTGATCTGGCTCTCCAGCAGGCGCTCTTGCATGTCGACTAGCAGCGTGACGATGCCGGTCAGCCGCGGGCGCCAACCCTCGCCGAGCTCGTCCAGGCGGGCGCGGATCGCTGCCACGAGCTGGCGATGCTCGGCCCCGCTCATCGGCCGGGCGAGCACGCTCAGCCGCAAGGTGCCTTTGTCGGCGTCGTAGAAGCCTTCGAGCTCGTCGCCGAGCTGGCTCGAGGCGTCCTGCCAGGCGATCTCGAACGCCTGCTCGTCGACAGGCAGGCGATGCACGCTGGGCGGCTCCTGCTCCGCGCGCTGGTGGGCTTTCTTGACCAGATCGGCCGCCGAGACCACCTTCGCTACCCCGAGCCAGGAGCCGAAACTCTGGCTCAAGACGTCGAGGCGATGGAACACCTGAAGCGAAGCTGCTTCGCCCGGAGGCGTCAGCAGGACCTCCACCGAATACGGGCCGGTGAAACCCGCGAGCACGCGCTGGTAGGTCACGGCGATCGGCGAGTCGCGCTTGAAGAAGCCGATGACGTTGGAATCGGCCCGCAGGCCGGAGAGCGCGGCGGCGAGCGCCAGCGCCAGGACACCGCTGACCGCCAGGATCCCCCGATGCCGCCGGTCGACGAAGATGTCGAGGGCGTGGAGCACCGGATGACGCTGCGAGTCGGCGGTTCCCGGTTTGGGCGGGAAGACCCGCGCGAGCCAGGGAAAGAGCAGGAAGTTGCTGGCCAGACAGAGCAGGATTCCCAGCGATGCGAACTGGCCCATCTCCCGCACCGGCCGCATGCTGCTGATCATCAGCGAGCCGAATCCGAGGGCGGTGGTGATCGAGCTCAGCAGGCAGGGACGGCCGAGCTCGCTCATCGTCCGCGAGATCGCCTCGTCGAGGCCGGCGCCGCCGGTCAAGAGCTGCCGGCAACGCGACAGCAGGTGGATGGAGGTCGACAGTCCCAGGACCCAGAGCAACGGCGGCAGCGTCACCGTCACCATGTTGAGGGGGCAGCCGCAGAGCGCCATCAGGGTCAGGATCCAGACGATTCCAGCGCCCACCGACAGGAACGGGATCAGCACGCCGTAGGGTTGGGGAAAGAAGAACAGCAACAGGATGCCGGAGAGCAGGAAGACCAGCGGGAAGAAGGTGCGCGCGGCGCGCCGGGAGCCCTGGTCGAGAGCCCGGTCGATCACCGGCGAGCCGGCCAGGTGCACCTCGCCGGAAGGCGGCGTCTCGGCGATCGCCGCCTCGATGGCCTCGACCATCGCCGAGCGGTCGCGCTGCTCGCGCCCGTCGAGCTCGATCCAGGTGGCCGCCAGGCGGCCGTCGCCGGAAATTAGGAAGTCACGGTAGAAAGGCGACGCTTGGAGCTCGTCGCGGAACGCCTCGATACCCAGCATGCCGAAACCCCGCGAGTAGACCCCGGCGAGGTCCCGGATCCGGCGGACGCCGGGGATCTCCTCCAGCGCGAAACGCAGGTCCGTCAGCTTCTCCAGGAACGGCAGGTCGATCTCGGGCGGCAGCCGGTAGAGCACCAGCACGTACTCCTCGCTGCCGAACGAATCGAGGAACTCCTGGTAGGCGGCGAAGTCCTCGCCCTCGCGGTCGATCCAGGCCTCGATCGAATTGTCCACTCCCAGGCGGGTGAGAAAGGGCACCGCCGCCAGCGTCACGAGAATCGCCACCGCCGCCCACAGCCGCGGGCGCCGGACGAGGCGGTCGACGACACTCATCTGGGCCAGGCCCTCATCACCAACCGCAGGTCCGCCCCTCGTTCTGCTCGTCGAGCCAGGCCGCGAGCGGCGCGAAGTAGTCGAGGATCGCCGTCGCGTCCATCTGGCGCTGGCCGGTCAGCGCCTCGAGCGCGTCCGGCCAGGGACGGCTGGCGCCCATCTCCAGCATCTCCTGCAGGCGCTTGCCGGCTTCCTCGCTGCGATAGATCGAGCAGCGGTTGAGGGGTCCCTCGTAGCCCGCGGCGTCGCACAAGGAGCGATGGAATTGGAACTGCAGGATGTGGGCCAGGAAGTACCGCGTGTAGGGCACGTTGGCCGGCACGTGGTACTTGGCCCCGGGATCGAAGTCGGCGGCGGTGCGCTCCACGGGCGCCGCGATCCCCTGGTACTGGTTCCGCAGCCGCCACCAGGCGGTGTTGTAGTCCGCCGGCGTGACTTCGCCCGAGAAGACCTGCCAGCGCCACTGGTCGACCAGCAGGCCGAAGGGCAGGAACGCCACCTTGTCGAGCGCCATCCGTAGCAGCAGGCCGAGGTCCGCCGAGGCCGGCGGCTGGCTGTCCAGCAGGCCGAGGGCGACCAGGTAGCCGGGGGTCACCGACAGCGCGATGGTGTCGCCCACCGCCTCGTGGAAACCGTCGTTGGCGCTGTCGGTGTAGAGCGGCGGCAGGTCCTTGTAGGCGCGCTGATAGATGTTGTGGCCGAGCTCGTGGTGGATGGTGTTGAAATCCTCGGCGGTGATCTCGATGCACATCTTGATGCGCAGGTCGTCACGCCAGTCGATGTCCCAGGCGCTGGCGTGGCAGACCGCGTCGTGGTCGGTGGGCTGCACGAACAGTGAGCGCTGCCAGAAGGTCTCGGGCATGGGCTCGAAGCCCAGGGAGGTGAAGAAGCGCTCGCCGTAGCGCACCATCTCCCGCTCGTCGACGCCCTCGGTCTCGAGCAGCTCGGTGAGGTCGTAGCCGGCATCACTGTCGACCGGACCCACCAGGTCGTAGACGTTGCTCCAGGTCTGCGCCCACATGTTGCCCAGCAGGTGTGCCGGGATCGGCCCCTTCGAATCGACCACGTCGGTGCCGTAGGTCTCGGCCAGCCGAGCCCGCACGTGGCAGTGGAGAGCCTCGTAGAGCGGCCGCACCTGGCCCCACAGGCGGTCGAGCTCGGCGGCGAAGTCGTCCGGGTCCATGTCGTACTTCGAGCGCCACATGCTGCCCAGGTCGGCGAAGCCGAGCTCTTGCGCACCCTTGTTGCCGAGCTCCACGTAGCGCTCGAAGTCGGGCTGGATCGGCGGCGCGATGGTGCGCCAGGCTCGCCACGCCTCGAGCTGCTCGGCGGCGTCGCGGCTCGACGTCAGGACACGCGACAGGTCGCCGATGTCGCGGCACTCCCCGTCCTCCGCACAGTGCTCGCCGCGGCCGTAGGCGCCCTCCATCGCCGCCGCGATGCGCGCCAGCTCGGCGGTCTCCTCGGCATTGCGCGGCGCCGGCAGCACCAGCGCCAGCTTGAGCTTGGCGAGCTTACGCTCGAGGTCGCTCGACAGGTCGAGGCCGTCGAATCGGGTCGCCTTGCCCGCCAGGTCGACGCTCAGCTCGATTGTCCGCTGGGCGGCGGTTGCGGCCATCAGCTCGGTGTCCTCGGTGATGAAGTTCGCTTGCACCCAGCCAGCGCGCTCACGCTCGATCCAGGATCGGAGCAGCGCGGCCTCGGCTTGCTCGATGAACTCCGCCGCCTCTTCCGGTGTCGGTGCGGCCTTGTCCTGGGCGGCGAGGGGCGCACAGATCAACAGGGCTGTCAGGAGCAGGCTGGTGCTGGGGAGGTAGGTTTTGGTCTTCATCAGTCGAAGTCTCCTGGGAAGGGATCGGTCAAGGGCGCAGGGCTTCCGCCAGCCGTTCGAGGCCGGCTTCGAGCTCCTCGCTCGAACAGGCGAACGAAATGCGGACGTGGTCGTCGGCGCCGAAGGCGAGGCCGGGGACGATGGCGACGCCGGCGTCTTCGAGCAGGGCCTCGGCGAATTCCAGCGAGCCCTGCCGGCCCGGGCGATAGCACTCTGCGACGTGGGGGAAGGCGTAGAAGGCCCCGGCCGGCTTCGGGCAGCTGACGCCGGGCAGGCGCTCCAGCCCGCGGACGAGGAGGTCGCGCCGGCGCGCGAAAGCGGCGAGCATACGCTCCACGTCGTCGTCGGCGCCGGTGAGGGCGGCCTCGGCGCCGCGCATGGCGAAGGAGGTGGCGTTGGAGGTGGCGTGGCTCTGGACCGCCGTTACCTTGGCGATGAGCGGAGCCGAGGCGAGCGCGAAGCCGATGCGCCAGCCGGTCATGGCGTAGGTCTTGGAAAACGAGCCCACCACCACCACCGTGTCGGGAAACTCGGCCGCCAGGGCGCCCGCCGAGGCGTGCTCACGGCCGTCGAACAGGAAGCGTTCGTAGGTCTCGTCGGACAGCACGACGATGCCGCGCTCGGCGCAGTGCTCGACGATCCGGCGCAGATCCCGGGCGGCGATGATGCCACCGGTGGGATTGCACGGCGAGTTGAGCAGCACCAGGCGGGTTTCGGGCTCGATGGCATCGATCACCGGCTGGGCGTGGATTGCGAATCCGTCCGCCGCCGCCGTCGGCACCAGGATCGGCCGTCCGCCGGCGAAGCGCACCTGCTCCGGGAAGGTGACCCAGCACGGCGACGGGATCACCGCGCTGTCGCCCTCGTCGATCAGCGTCATCATCAGCTCGAAGAGCGCGGCCTTGCCGCCGACGGTGACCATCACTTGGTCGATCGTCCAGGGCGCGCCGTGGCGCTCGGCGTAGTGCGCCGCCAGGGCGCGTCTCAGATCCGGCGTACCGGCCGCCGCCGTATAGCGGGTGAAGCCTTCGGCGAGCGCCCGCCTGGCGGCCTCGACGGCGACCTCGGGGGAGGCGAAGTCGGGCTGGCCGGCGCTCCAGTCGATGATCGTTCGGCCCGCCGCCCGCAGCTCCGCCGCCTTGCGCGCGGCCCGCCCGGTGGCCGACTCCGCGAGACGATCGGCGCGTCTGGAAAGGTGCATGGCGGGGCATGGTATCATCGCCTCGGTAGCTGTCCCTCGCCCACCGTCCCTCGGCCGGCCACCGTTCCTCCGCCCGCCACCACGAATGACCGCGATGAGAATCCATCTGAGTCTGCTTCCGCTGCTGGTTCTATTCATGCTCGTGCGGCCGGCCGCCGCCGGAGACGGGTCGTGGCTGACCAGCGTCGACGACGCGGTCGCGGCGGCGCGCGATGGAGACCGCTACATCCTGGTCGACCTCTACGCCGAGTGGTGCGGCTGGTGCAAGGTGCTGGAGAGCCAAGTCTTCACCAGCGCCGAGTTCCGCGACGCCACCGCCGGCATGGTGCTGCTGCGAGTCGACGTCGACGACGGCGGCGAAGGCAGCGAGCTGCAGGCCCGTTTCGACGCCCGCAGCCTGCCGACCACCCTGATCCTCGACTCCGGCCTGGTCAAGGTCGGCGAGATTCAGGGCTACGCGCCGACCGGTCCGTTCCTGGCCAGGATCCGGCAGCAGCTGCAGGAGCACACCACCCTGCTCGAGCTCTACGGCAAGGTCCGCCGCGGCGGCGACGTGGCTCTGCAACGTCGGCTGGCCGAAGACCTCCACGGCCGCGGCGACGGCGAGCGCGCCGCCGCCCTCTACGAGGCGGTGCTGCGCCAGGTGGCGAGCGGCGGCCCCGAGGCGGCCTGGCTGTACTACCTGAGCGCCGACGCCCACCGCCTGGGGGGCGACTACTCGCGCGCCGACGTCAGCGCCCGGCGCGCCCGCAAGATGGCCGCCGGCCTCGGCGACCCCGAGCTGGCCGAGCGTCTCGACCTGCTGCGTTTCTACATCGCCCACGACAGCGGCGACTGCGGCGAGGCGGTGGCCTCGCTCGAACAATTTCTCGACAGTCATCCGAAGAGCGGATTCAGCTCACAGGCCAAGCGTACGCTGGCGGCCATCCGCGACGGTGAGGAGATGGAATGTACCTGAGATACAGCGCGCGGGGCCACGGCCAGCGGGGCGCCTTCGTGCTCCTGGCGCTCGTCGCCTTCAGCCAGCCGGCCCTCGCCCAGGGCTTCGCACCCGAGCATCACGCGAGCCTCGAGGTCGCGGCCGACCGCACCGCCCACGAGCCCGGCGCCACGGCGAAGATCGCCGCGCGGGTGACGGTCGACGACACCTTCCACGTCAACAGCAACACCCCGACCTACGATTGGCTGATCGCGACCGAGCTGAGCTTCGAGCTGCCCGAGGGTTTCGGCGAGCCGCGGACGCAGTACCCGGGGCACAAGATGATGAAGTTCGAGTTCACCGACGACCCGATCGCGGTCTACGACGGTGAGCTGACGATCTTCGCCGAGATCGAGGTGCCGGCCGACGCCGCGCCGGGGGCGGTGGAAGGCCAGGCCACTCTGTACTACCAGGCTTGCGACCACGAGGTGTGCTGGCCGCCGACCTCCCGCAAGGTGCCGCTGAAGCTCGTGGTCGGCGGCGGCGGCGAGGCGGCCAACGCCGACTGGTTCGTCGCCCCCACGGCGGCCGCCGCCAGCGGGGCGCAAGGCCACGACACGAACAGCGGCGGCAGCGGCACGGCAAGCGGCACGGGCGGCACGGGTGGCACCAATCTACTCTGGATGCTGGCGCTGGGAGTGGTGGGCGGTTTGATCCTCAATGCCATGCCCTGCGTGTTGCCGGTGCTGTCGCTCAAGGTCTTCGCCTTCGTCAAGAGCGCCGGCGAGGGCCGCTCCCACCTGGTGGCGGGTACCCTGGCCACCACCGCGGGCATCATGGCCTCGTTCTGGGCGCTGGCGACGGCGGCGGTGGTGGCCGCCAAGGCGGGCGCCGCGGTGGGCTGGGGCGTGCAGTTCCAGCAGCCGGCGTTCGTCGCCTTCCTGGCGGTGGTGATGGTGCTCTTCGCGCTCAACATGTGGGGGCTGTTCGAGGTTCCCCTGCCGCAGAGCCTGGCGCGTGTGGCGGGCGGCGGCCCGCGCGAAGGGGTGGCCGGGCACTTCGCCTCCGGGCTGTTCGCCACCCTGATGGCGACCCCGTGCTCGGCGCCCTTTCTGGGCACCGCGATCGGGTTCGCCCTGACGCAGGAAACGCCGGTGGTGTTTGCCATCTTCACCGCCGTCGGTTTCGGCTTCGCCGTGCCGTACCTGATGCTCGCCGTCTTCCCCTCCGCGGCGAAGCTGCTGCCCCGATCCGGATCCTGGATGGTCACCTTCAAGCAGGTGATGGGTTTTTTGCTGGCGGCCGCCGCAGTCTGGCTGTTCTACGTGCTTTCGGCACAGATCAGCCCGGAGCGGTTGGCCTGGATCCAACTGACGCTTCTCGGCCTGGCGCTCGCCACCTGGCTGGTGCGCCACTTTCAGGGTAGGCTCACGCCTCGTCGCCTGGCTGCTTTCGGCATGGCGGCGACCGCGCTGTGGGCGATCTGGCTGGCCAAGACCGCGCCGGCGGCTCACGCCCAGGTCGGCGCCACCGAGCTCATCGACTGGGTGCGCTTCGACGAGGCCGAGGCCGAGCGCCTGGCCGAGGACGAGGGCCGCCTGGTGTTCGTCGACTTCACCGCTGCCTGGTGCCTGACCTGCAAGTCGATCGAGAAGGCGGTGATCGAGACCACGGACGTGGCGGCGGCCTTCGAGAGCCACGGCGTGGTGCCGATGAAGGCCGACTGGACCAATCGCGACGACGCTATCACCGCCGTGATGTCTCGCTACGGGCGCGCCGCTGTGCCCTTCTACCTGCTCTACCGCCCGGGCCGCGATCCCCACGTTTTCGGCGAGCTGCTCACCAAGGGCTCGCTGATCGGCGCTCTCGACGAGGCCGGAGGGAAGGTAGCGGAGCGCTAGGTGCAGTCAGCCGAGGCGGATCGGCGTGGCGCGATCTTGATCGAGATCGCCCGCGGAGAGCTCGATCGGCTGTTGCGGCCTGCACTGGAATTCAACGAGACCGAGGATGACCGCGTCGGCGTGCCCTGGCCGCGCGAGCCCTGGCTGAAGGAACACGGGGCCGCCTTCGTCACCCTGATGCGGGGCGGTTCCCTGCGCGGCTGCGTCGGCAGCCTGTCCGCCGTCCGCCCGCTGATCGACGACGTGCGCGAGAACGCCGTGGCGGCGGCGACGCGCGATTCGCGGTTCCCGCCCTTGGTGGCCGAAGAGCTCGACGAAGTCGAGATCGAGGTGACGCTGCTGTCGGCCACCGAACCGATGAGCTACACCGACGAGTCCGACGCGCTGGCCCAGCTGCGCCCCGGCGTCGACGGCGTGGTGCTACGCTGGGGGGCGCGGCGCGCGACCTTCCTGCCCCAGGTGTGGGACAATCTGCCCGAGCCCGAGCAGTTCCTGGCCCAGCTCAAGCGCAAGGCGGGACTGCCCACGGACTTCTGGGACGGCGACGTGCGGCTGGAACGCTACCGGGCGGAGAAGTGGAGTGAAAGATCAAAGTGAGGTGAATCAATGAGCGATCGATGGTCTCTACTCGCGTGCTCAGCGGCTTTTTTGTTGGTCGCGACGTCCGGCGCTCAGCCGCTGGTGATCGAGGACACGGTCTGCGACGTGGACTTTCCCACCTGCGTCGGCGGCACCCAGGGGGTGCGCGGCGCCCGCACGGTGGCGGTCTCCCCGGACGGCGCCCACGCCTACGTCGCGACCAGCCTCGACGACGCCTTGCTGGCGCTGTCCCTCGACCCGCTGACCGGCGAGTTGGCGCCGGTGCAATCGATCTTCGACACCGACGCCGGGATCGACGGTCTCGACAGCGCCCGCGGCGTGACGGTCTCCCCGGACGGCGACCACGTCTACGTCGCCGCCCTGGTCGACTCGTCGCTGGCGGCGTTCTCGCGCAGCGCGGCCACCGGCATGCTGACCTTCGTCGAGGCGGAATTCGACGGCGCCGGAGGCGTTGACGGCTTGGCGGGAGCGCACGCGGTGACGGTGAGCCCCGACGGCGATCACGTCTACGTCGCCAGCCGCAGCGAGAGCGCGGTGGCGGCCTTCGAGCGCGACGCTGGCACTGGCGCGGTGACCTTTCTCGAAGCGGAGTTCGACAACATCGCCGGTGTCGACGGCCTCGATGCCGCAGAGTCGGTGACGGTGAGCCCGGACGGCAAGCACGTCTACGTCGCCGGCGAGGGCGACGACGCGGTGGCGGTGTTCGAGCGCGAGACCGACTCGGGCGAACCGGACTTCGGCGAGCTGTCCTTCGTCGAGGCGCAGTTCGACGGCGCCGGCGGCGTCGACGGCCTCGAGGGCGCCGGCTGGGTGGCGGTCTCCCCGGACGGCGACCACGTCTACGTCGCCAGCGAGCGCGGCAGCCTCGGCGGCATCGCGGGCGACGACTGGATCGCGGTGTTCGAGCGCAACGCCGCCACCGGCGCGCTCACCTTCGTCGAGAGTCACGACGAGTCCGAGTTCGGCACCTCGACCACCGGCATCTTTGCCTTCTGCACCGGCGTCGGCAACGAGAACTCCGGCGTCGCGGTCGCCCCGGACGGCGGCCATGTCTACTACACCAACCCGTTCTTCGGCACCGTGGCCTCGTTCGACCGCAACGCCACCACCGGCGCCCTCAGCCTGTCGGGGTCGATCTGCGACCTGAGCTTCGGCGCCGACGGCATCGCCGGCGCCATCGGCATCACCACCAGCCCCGATGGCCGTCACCTGCTCACCGCCAGCAGCGGTTTCGAAACCGTGGCGAGCCTGGAGCAGGCGATCTTCGTCGACGGCTTCGAGTCCGGCAATACGTCCGCCTGGAACTGAGCGGGCGCACGGCCGTGCGCCCCTACACAGGCTCTGCTTCGGCTCGGTTGCGCTCCCAGGACGCCTTGCCCCACCAGAAACCGACGCCGAGCAGCAGCAGCATCGACAGCCACACCGCCGGCCCCGCGCCGAGCTGGTAGTGGCCGATCAACAGCGCCAGGAGGGCGGTGCCGAGGATGACCAGGACGGCGCCAAGGCGGCTCTGTCGGCGCAGCAGGAAGGCCAGGCCGACCCAGAATATCGAGGCGCCGACCAGGCTCAGGAAGCGCCCGAAGGCGCGGCCGAGCCCGGAGGCATAGGGGATCTCGAAGCCGGCGTCACGCCTGCCCTGGTTGGCGTAGAGCTTCTCGAAGGCGTAGTGGATGCCGGCCGATGGAATCACCGGTCGTAGCGGCTCGATCATCCGGCTACCTGCGCCCGAGGCCATGCGGGCCATCTCTGCGGAGAGGTCTTCGGCGCTCATCCGCTGGCCGGCACTCACCAGCTCCATCTCGTTCGAAGGCTCGCCGTACTCCACCCCCTCGGGCAGGTAGACGTCCCAGCGCGAGCGCGTGACCAGGATCTCGGGCCGTGGCAGCACAGCGGACAGCTTGCCCAGGCCCTGGATCGCCGACACCGGGGTCTCGAACACCAGCTCGACCGGGAAGCCGTCGGTGGAGTGGATGATCTTGATCAGGGTCTGCTCCCGACCCGCTTCGTCGACCGTGCGGGCGGGTTTCTCGGCCCGGCCGTCGACGAACGCCGACCACAGCTCCGAGCCCGGCGGCAGCTCGAGCCGCAGGAACTGGCGCCGGCTGTTGCGCACCTCGAAGCGGGCCGCCGTCACCGACAGGCCGTCGCGGGTGAACAGCGTGCGGTACTCGGCGCGGTCGATCGCCGCCTCGTGAACCGCCACCATCTCGTGACGGGTGACGGTGAGTGCGAGACGATGTGGCGGGTTGACGTACTTGTAGGCCAGCAGGATGGGGTTGGTGGTGCGCAGCACCAGCTGCTGCGGCAGCTCTCCCGCGTCGAGCGAGGTCAGTTGCTCGACCGCCGCCGGTCGCACCTCCACCGCCGACAGCGCCTCGACGGCGATGCGGCCCTGCTCGACCTCGGCACCCGGCACGCCCAGGGTCGGCACGTCGAGCTCAGCATCCGGGCCGTCGCCGTCGAGCAGCAGGCGTTCGTAGGCCAGCTCCAGGCGGAACTGGCCCTCCATTTCCTGGGTGAATTCGACCGCGACGTCCTGCCGGCCGCCGGCCTCCGAGACCTGGTGCTGGCGCACCGACGGCCCGGTGAGGCCGAGCAGGTTGACCTCCGCCGGCAGGGTCAGGGTGAGCTCCATGATGCGCCCGGACTTGACGTCGATCTCGACGCTCGCCGAGCCTTTCATGGTCACCTCGCCGAGCGAGATCAGAGTGTCGACCTCGGCGTCGAAGCGCCCTTGCTGGCGCTCCGGCGGTGCCGCCTCGACGGTCAGCTCCGGCGGCTCCTCGACGTACTTGTAGGTGTGGGCGACGGCGAGCTCGACCCTATCGCGCACGAAGGCCGGCAGCTGGTTTTCGCCTACCCGGGTGGCGCCGTCGTCCGTGGCCGGCCGCAAGGCCAGGTCGGGCCCGGAGAGCAGCGCCACCATGCCGCGCTGGCGCTGGGCGTCGAGCGAGCGCATCAGCGGCACCTCGATCGGCCCGGCCTCGTCTCCGGTGTCGATCGAGCGGTCGTAGCCGATCTCGACCACCAGGCGCCCCTGGAGCTGGCGGTCCAGGAAGACGGCGACCTCGCGCGTCGCGCCCTCGGCTTTGCCGAGCCGCCAATCGGCCACCGCTCCGGAAGCCGACACCCGGTCGACCTGGACCTCGGCCGGCACCTGGAAGCGCAGCACGTTGGTCTCGCCGCGGGTGACCTCGATCTCGGCCAGGGCGTGGACGTAGAGCACCCCCTCCTCGGCGTGAACGGCGTGGTAGACGGACGCGTTGGCGCGCGTCTCCGTGCGGATCTCCTCCGGCACCGCCTCGGCCCAGGACATCGACACCTTGGAGGTGAGCGGTACGTGGGCGGTGGCCACCGTCGATGCGCCGCGCCGGCTGGCGGTGACGTTCGAGGCCGGGCTCACCGTGACCTCTTTCTTGCCCGGCAGGGTGAGCTCGAAGCGCGAGACCGGTACCCGCGGCACCGCCAGCTCGATGCGGGGCGGTCCGTCGCGGCGCACCACCGGCGTCTCGAAGCCGGCGGTCACGGTGTGCCGGCCGCGGCCCCGCACCAGGGTGGCGAAGCTGCCGTTCTCGAGCAGGATGATGGCGTCCTTGCCGTCGACCTTCAGGTCCCTCAACGTCACGGTGCTGGGCAAGAGCGGCAGGGTCGCCGTCTCCTCTCCCAGGAGCTCGACGGCCAGCTCGCCGCTCCAGGTCACGGCGTCGCCCTTCAGAGAACCGGTGTAGCGTGCCCGGCTCAGCACGTGGCCTTCGCCGGCGGGCAGCCGCCAGGACAGCTGCACGCCGGCGGTGGTGGGGATCGTGGCCCTCACCCGGGTGGTCTGCCCGCTGGCGGTCGCGCGGGTGGCGGCCGAGGGGATGACCGCCACGTCGAGACCGGTACCGGGCAGCTGAGCCTCGAAAGACATCGAAGCCGCCCGCGGTACCGGGATCGCCAGCGACAGGCCGGCGTCGGAGCGCGTCGAGTCGAGACGGATGGTCAGGGCCATCTGAAAGGAGCCCTTCTTCCGCGCCGCCCAGGCGAGCCCGTGCGGCGTCGCCACCAGCTGGACGCCGGCGCCGTCCACCGTGACCGCCTCGACCGGGGTTCCGGCGGGCAGCACGGGCACCAGCACCCAATCGTCTTCCAGTACCTCGACCGTCAGGGTCGCCCGCACCTCGGCGCTGGGCCGCGATGTCTCGCCGGCGACCACGACGCTCACTCTGGCGCTGCCAATGGCGTAGCTGGCGGGTGCCGGCCTCGGCGGCTGTCGAGGATCGCGCGCGGTCTCGACCAATTGGTTGTAGACAGCGAGCGGGATCTCGACCTGGCCGCCGGTTTCGGTCTGGGCGTAGGCCGCGGGGGCCAGGGTGAGGAGCGTGAGGATGATGACGAGCGTCGGGTGTTTCATGGCGGCCTCCAGGTTCATCGCGCGCCTCCCATCGAAACCGGCGCGGGCAGTACTTTGAGTCGTCCGGCATAGCTCAGCGATCGCGCCAGATGCAGGCGTTGTTCCTGCTGCTCGACAACGCCGGAACCGAGGAGCTGGGCGTACTCGTCGAGCATCGCGACGTCGCCCTCGAGGTCGCGGTCGTGCTCGAAGCCGGGCAGCTCGAGCGCCAGGCCGGCGAGCAGAGCCCGGTGCTGCACGAGCCCTTCGGAAGCGCTTGCCGGTTCTCCCGTCGCGACCTCGGCGGCCGCTCGCTTCAGCACCTCGCGCAGCCGTTGGGCCAGCAGGTTCTTCAGCACGTTGCGCTCCAGCGGTCCCCGGCGCCCGTCGCCGCGTGGCAGGTCGAGGCGTGCGCTGGCGACGCCGTTGCCGAGCTCGACCAGGTCCTTGAAGCGCACGGTGACGTCGGCGATCGGTCCCGGCCCGGGGGCGACGACGTCGAGCAGGATGACGTGGCGGTCACCGGTATAGAAAGTGGGGATGACGATCTGGATGCCGGGCTCGTCGTCGCCGCGGTCGGCCTCGATACCGAGGTTGCGCGCCACGCGCAGATCGATCGAGCGCTCGGCTTGCCGTACCCTGATCGCGTCAGCCTGGCTGTAGCGCCGCGCGCCGACGACGTCGATGAGCCGTACGCCGGGCTGCAGGCCGATGCGCAAGCGCACCGCGCGGGCCACCACGCGCCCAACTGCCGACAGCTCGCGGTCGACCAGGGCGGTGGCTTCCGGCGGCTCACGCAGCAGGCGGCGGCTGCCCTGGCCGGCCAGCGCCAGGTGCTCCAGCTCGGTCAGGTCCACGCCGTCGCCGACGCCGACGACGCTCACCGGAAGGCCGGCGACCGCGCTGCGGTGCGCCAGCTCCGCGAGCACGCTGGCGTCGTCGCCCAGGGGTTGGGAGGTGATTACCACCACCGCGCTCGAGCCGAGGGGCAGGTTCGGGTCGTCCGCCCCGCCGACTCGCTCGATCGCGGCGCGGACCGCGTCGGCGAGGCCGAGGCCCTCTTCCTCCGGCGTCGATGCGAACAGGCTCCGGCTCACGACTGTCAGAGGGCCGTGTCGGAAGTCCTCCGGCGCCACGACCTCGCCGCCTGGGCGCCCGGCGACGATCAGCCGAAAGCGGTCGCCGAGGTCGCGCGCCTCACCGAAAGCCAGCAGCAGGGCGCGCAGGCCGGCGGCATCCTCTGGCGCGACCTCTCCCCGCAGGTCGAGCACCACCCCGACGTTCATCGCCGGCCGCCGGCCGCCGTGGCGGTCCGTGGCCACCAGGCCGACCTGTACCAGCATGCGGGATTCGCCGTCCAGAGCGTTCCGATCGGCATGTAGTTGAACGCTCAGCGCCGCATCCGAGGGTGGATCGAAGGGTTGAGTGGTGCGGCGGGCGGCGTCGTGCAGCAGCAGCGGCCTGCCCGCGATGCTCTCGAACGCCGAGCGATCATGCCTGGCGAGTCGCGCCTGGAGAAAGCGCAGAGCCGGGTCGCCCGGCACGTAGGTGTTCGTCCAGTAGCCGGTCGACGGTTTGAAGCTCACGCTGTCGAAGCGTTCGCGCTCCGCCAGAAACGCCTGAGCCAGCTCGCGCGGGCCGGCGGCGGAACGAACCTCGACGCCGTCGACCAGATAGGCGGTGTCGCCCCTTGCCGGCTCGTCCGCGGCGGGCGCCGGCTCTCTGAGCGGGAGGTCGAGGTCTTCGTCGGAAGCCTCGGCCTTTTTTTTCTCGGCGACCACCGGGTCCGCTTCCGGCTCCGCGTCTTGCAGGCCTCGTGGCAGGCTCCTGAGCCGCTCGCGCAAGCGGTCTCTGACCCGCTGCCTGGCGTCGTCATCTTTGTCGAAGGGGCCGGTGGCGTCCGACTCGATGCGAGGCGAGCCGCCGCGGAAGGTGATGTCGGCCTCGGTGCCGACCCAGACAGGGCTGTCGGCCACGGCGGGAGCCTTGGCGTCCTCGCCCATCCGCCGGTAGTCGCCGAGAAACCCTCCGACGGTGGAAGAGTCGGGCATCGCCTCGTCGAGGGTCGCTGTGTCGTCCAGCTGTCGTTCGCTTTCCGCGACGACCTCGAAGTCCGGTTGCTCGCGGGCTCCCGCGGGTTGGTTCTGTGGCTCGGGTGTCTTGAATCGGTAACTTTGGACCACAAAGCCTTCCGGCGTGTCGGTCGCCTGGGCGACTTGATCCACCTCGCCCTGCCGCTGCAAGGTGAAATAGAGGGGGAGGCTGATCGCGGCCAGCAGCAGCAGGGCGAGCGAGGCCTGGAGCCGCGGGCGGCCACGAGCGAAGAGGATCCGGCCGGCGCGGTCGAAGCGCTCTCGCCACGGCGTTCCACGGCCGGTCGTCGTGGTGGCCGGCGACCGCACCTCCTCGTGAGCCAGCAGCCGCTCGACCAGCTCGTCGGGCGCGTCGACCGGCGGCATGGCCTCGAACGCGGCGTCGAGCTCGGTCAAGGACTCGAGCACGGCGAAGCACTCATCGCACTCGTCGAGATGGCTCTGCGCGGTGTCGTCGTCGCGCAGGGCGGCGGCACCCCGGTCGGCCAGGGTGCTCTGGATTCGGCGGCAGACGCGCTTCATGTCGTCACCTCCCCGCGGCGGCGGGCCAGGGCGCCGGCCAGCGCCAGCCGTGCCCGCCGCAGATGGGTCTTGACCGTGTTGACGGGAACTCTGAGCACCTCGCCCACCTCCTTCAAGGGCATCCTCTCGACACAGGCCAGCAGTACGACCTCGCGCTGCACGAGCCGGAGCTTGCCGATCTCGTCGTGCACGAACGCCGCGGTCTCGCGCGCCGCGGCGCGCCGCTCGCCGTCGGGAGCGGAGTCGGTCGGCTCCTGCTCGGTGGCGGGCTCGGCGAAGATCAGCTGCCGCACGCGGCGTTTTCGAAGGTGGCTGCGGATGGTGTTCGAGACGATGGTGAAGATCCACGGATGGGCCGGCCGGTCAGCCTGGTAGCTGCCGGCGGCGCGGTGGATCTTGATGAAGACCTCCTGGAAGAGATCGTCGCGGTCGGCCGGATCGACGCCGCAGCGCGACAGGTACGAGTAGACCGGCGCCCGGTACTCCGACACCAGCGTGGCGAACGCCTCGCGGTCACCCTCGCGGTGGCGAAGCAGCAGACGCCCCTCGTCGCCCCGGACCACGCGGACCGGCCGCTCGCCTTGCTCCGGCGTTATCGGCTCGATCAGGTCTTGGCTCGACAAGTCAGATCTCGCATTGGTCAATTGGGCTCCGGCCCTCATGCTTGCCCCATACTCGCGACCTCGCGCGAGGTTTCAACTGAGTTGGAGAAGGCAGCGGACGAGACGGTTCCCGGAAAGACGCGCATGCCGATTGGACACCCACGGAGCGTTCCGCGCAACCGCTTGACCCGCCGTGCCATTCGATTGAAGATTCGCGTATGCCTCCCGAGTACGCATACGTGGGCGATCTGCGCCTCGCCTACGAGACCTTCGGCGACCCGTCGCCCATACCCTGCCGCGCGGCGTCTGGGAGAGGGTGGTCGACGCGGTCACCGCCCTGACGGCTGCCTCGCGCCTTCACTCGGTTGCCCGGTCGCGTTCTCCCAACCGCGCTCGAAGCTGCTCGATCTCCGACTCCGCACGTTCGGCCCGCAGCCGTTCCCGCTCTTCGGCCGTGAGCAGGCGCTCTCCGGTGACGGCGTCCCAGAGCACCAAGCCCGAGCCGCCCTCGCCGGTGCCGAAGAGCACACCCGCGATTTCCGAGCGCAGACGCCCCTGATCGTCGGGTCGTAGGGGACGCAGCCGCTCCGCCGATCGCCGCCAGCCCCGCAGCTCGAACGGACCGTCAGCGTAGTGTCCGGTCGGGCGGATGGCGATGTACTCTCCCACCTCCATCCGGTCATAGATGTCGAGAATGTCGCGGTAGTCTTTGGGCATCGACTTGTTCGACACTACCTCGATCGCCAGGGCGAGCCGTCCGGGCTCTTTCCCGAGGCGAAAGCTGCGGCGTCGCCGCTCGCGGTCCCGCACGCCCGTGACGACCGAGATGTCCGGCCCCGGCCCGGTGGTGACGCCGGGAATCACGAAGTAGATCTTGAGGTCGCTCCACACCGCCACTTCAGGGTCGATCTCGAGCCGCGGTTTCAGGATCCGGGCGACACCCTCCACGACCGAGCGGTGGACGGTGTCTTCGGCGATGAAGTCACCAACCTCCGGACTCAGCAGGTCACTGTAGGTCAGCGGCACCCGGTGCAGAGGATCGGAGCCGTCCGACTCGGATTCGTCCAGGTAGCGCCAGCCGTAGTAGAAGGGATCGCCGGGGTCGTCGTCGAGATCGAATGCGGTCGGGTCGATCTCGGAATCCACCGAATATCGGAGATTGTGAGCGGAACGGCTCATCGGTCTAAAAATATCGCGCATGGTCGCTGTGGTCAAGTGAGATCCCCGAACCGAAGGCGTCCGCGACGCTCGTCAGCGCTCCGAGGATTCCCCCAGAGCGTTCGCGACGCTCGTCAGCGCTCTGAAGATTCCCCAATAACGTTCACCGCGGGCGTGTCCGTTATTGGCGAGAATCGATTATCAACTCCGGGCTCGGAGTCGCTCTTGGCGAGAGTCGATTATCAACTCCGAGCTCGGAGTCGCTCTTGGCGAGAATCGATTATCAACTCCGGGCTCGGAGCCGCTCTTGGCGAGAATCGATTATCAACTCCGAGCTCGGAGTCGCTTTGGGGGAATGCGAATAACGACTCACGCCGCCGTGCTCGTTCTTTGAGCCTAAGGGCCGGCTGCCCCGGCCGTGAGCCTAAGGGCCAGCTGCCCCGGCCGCGTAGGGCGGCGCTGATTCGCGGATCTCGTCGATCTGCTCCGCGGCCGGTATGTGTAGCTGGAACACCTCCGAGAGATCCAGGGCAAGCTCGGGGAAGGTCGGGCTGTGGAGCGTCTCGATGTCGGTGTAGGCGCCGGCGATCCGATAGTCGCTGCCGGTGAGTTGCAGCACTTCGATCACGGACGGGTAGGGCTGCACCAGCCAGTACTCTCCGACTCCGTACCTGGCGTACAGCCGCAGCTTGCGGACGCGATCGTGACGATGAGACGACGGAGAGAGGACCTCGACCGCCAGGTCCGGCGGACCCTCGATGTGGGTCTCCAGAACCTGTGATCGATCGCAGACCACCACGATGTCGGGCTGGACGACGTCTTCAGTCGACAGTTTGACGTCGATAGGAGAGACGAAAGGTTGGCAGGGTCGACCCTGGAAGTGCTGGAATAGGTGCGCGAAGAGACCGCCGACGATCTCCTGGTGCCGGCTGCCCGGCGCTGGCGACATGCAGAACGGCTCGCCGCCGATCAGCTCCCAGCGCTGTCCGTCGTCCCAGACTCGATAGTCGTCCCAACCGAATCGCTGCTTGGTCTGGCTCGCTACACTCATGGAGGCCAGCCTAGCACGCTCGGCTCGTCGAAGCGGTGCGCGGTGCGCACCCTACGGAGGTTCGTCCCGCCGAGCTTTCGCCCGTGCCCGCGACCGCCGAATCTCCTCCAACCGGTCGCGGATGCGCTTCTCGATGCCGCGGGCGGTGGGCCGGTAGAACCTCGTGCCCTGGAGGGCGTCGGGCAGGCAGTCGAGGCCGCCGACACCTTCCTCGGTGTCGTGGGCGTAGACGTAACCGTCGCCGTAGCCGATGTCTTTCATCAGACGGGTGGGAGCATTGCGGATCACCTTCGGCACGGGGTCGGCGGGGCGGTTGGCGACCGTCTTTCGGGCGGCCTTGAAGGCAGTATAGACGGCGTTCGACTTGGGGGCCACCGCCAGGTAGACGGTGGCCTGGGCCAGGGCAAGGTCACCCTCGGGCGAGCCGAGTCGGCGGTAAGCGTCCCAGGCGTCGAGGGTCTGGCGCAGGGCGCGGGGGTCGGCGAGGCCGATGTCCTCGCTGGCGAAGCGCACCAGGCGGCGCGCGATGTAGTGCGGGTCCTCGCCGGACTCGAGCATGCGCGCCAGCCAGTAGATGGAGGCGTCCGCGTCGCTCTCGCGTAGCGACTTGTGCAGCGCCGAAATGAGGTTGAAGTGCTCCTCGCCCGCCTTGTCGTAGAGCAGCACCTTGCGCTGCGCCACGCGCTGTACGGCCTCCTCGCTCACCTTCGAGACGCCCGCCGACACCGCGTCGGCGACCACCAGCTCGAGTAGGTTGTAGACCTTGCGGGCGTCGCCGGAGGCGAGTTGTGCCAGGGTGTCGAGCGCCTCGGGCTCGAGCACGACGCCGGCCTCGCCGAGGCCGCGCTCGGAGTCGGCGAGCGCGCGCTCGATCAGGCGCTTCAGATCCTCGGGCGACAGTGGCTCGAGAACCACCACCCGGCAGCGCGACAGCAGCGCGGCGTTGACCTCGAACGACGGATTCTCGGTGGTTGCACCGACCAGCACGATGTCGCCGCGCTCGACGTAGGGCAGGAAGGCGTCCTGCTGGGCCTTGTTGAAGCGGTGGATCTCGTCGACGAAGACCAGTGTGCCGCGGCCGGCGGCGTGGCGGAAGCGCTCGGCGTCGCCCATCACCTGCTTGACCTCCTTGATGCCCGAGGTCACCGCCGAGAACGGCACGAAACGGCTCGACGTGGCGCTGGCGACGATCCGCGCCAGGGTTGTCTTGCCGCTGCCCGGCGGTCCCCACAGCACCATCGAGGGTGCCCGGTCCTCGGCGATCGCCCGGCGCAGGAAGCCCGACGGGCCGACGATCTCCCGCTGGCCCACGACCTCGTCGAGCGAGGCCGGGCGGAGGCGCTCGGCCAGCGGCGCATCGGCCGCGGCGGGAGCGTCGTCGCCGCTCGGGGCGGGCTGATCGTCGAAGAGAGTGGCAGAGATGGGAAGCCTCCAGAAAGAGGGGAGATCCTAACACCGCGGTAGGCAGTTGAAGCCGGCCGGTGCTCCGTACCACCGTGCCGCCGATTCGACCTCCCGAAGCTGCCGTCCGTCTCCGGCCATTGCGCGCTTCCGGCCGTGAGTGAGATCATGAGTCAGCTGATGCTAAGAAAGGCTCCGGTTGCAGAGTTTCGCGGTGCCGTCCCGAAAGTCTCGGGACAGCTCTCCGTTCGCCCGCGTCTCGCCCTCCCGGCCATCGCCGCCTTCCTTCTGAGCACAGGGCCGGCGATCGCGGAGCTCGACCCCGAGATCCTGCTGACGCAAGTCCGCGACGCCGCCCCCGATCTCGCGCATCCGCTCGACCCGTCCGGCCTACGGCTCGCCACCGGCGTCGCCACCCTCGACCTGGAGAGCGGGGTGCTGGTACCGGTGCGGACCGCGGACGGCCGCGCGGTGGAGATGCTGTTCGTCGGCCGCGGCCGCGCGCGGCTCGAGCCGCCGGACGAGATCGAGGCCGGGCAGCTGGAGCTCTTCACCGGCAGCTCGAGCATGGCGGAGAGCTTCAGCGAGGCTGTCTTCGTCATCGGGCGCGACGTGGCGTCCGACGCGTTGCTCGACCGGCCCGCCGCCGCGGCTGTGGACGCCGAGATCCTGCGCCGGGCCGAGAAGCGGTACGCGGAGTGGAAGGAGAGTCCCGAACGGGGCACTCTGGGCGTCGACGCGGGCATCCTGCTCGACGCGCTCGGCGATCCCGTCTACGAGGACTACTTCGCGGGCTGGTTCCTGGGCGAGACGTTGGGACCGTTCCTGCTCGAGGTCGATCCCACCGCTCAGGAGCAGATCAGTCTCGGCCAGTTCGTGCGCTTCGACGTCTCCCCGGGGGAGAAGGAGAGCATGACTCGCTTTCTCCACCGTCAGCAGAAGCGTGGCCGTTTGGTGGGTCTGGAGCTCGACGACATCGGCAGGTGGGACAATTGGATGTTGACCCCGCTGCGCTCCGCCGACGGCCAGCCGCGCCCCGGCTCGGTGGGCTTCGAACCGACTCACTACCAGCTCGACGTCACCGTCGACCCGCGCACGGGTGGCCTGGTCAGCCGCTCGCGCGTCGAGGTGAGGACGCTGGCCAGCGGCCGGCGAATGGTCCGCTTCGAGCTGCACCGGGACCTCCAGATCGAGCACGTACGGGACGCCGGCGGCGAAGACCTGTTCTATCTGCGCCAGGACTCCGAGATGCGGGTGTTTCTGCCGCGCGCGCCCGCGCCCGGCGAGCAGTTGGTGCTCGACGTCGCGAGCCGGGGCAAGTTCCTGGAGCACGCCAGCGAGCAGGGCTGGGCGCTGCGGGACGCCCTCGGCTGGTACCCGCGCACCGGGGCCGACGAGCGCGCCACCTACGACGTGACCCTGCGCTGGCCCCGGCGCTTCGACCTGATCGCCAGCGGCCGCCGGCTCGAGGGTGGCGAGGACGGCGGCATGCAGTGGGAGCGGCGGGGCCTGGACGTGCCGGCGCTCGGGTTCAGCTTCGAGGTGGGCAGGTTCGAGACCCAGAGCATGAACGTCGGCCACGTGCGGCTCAACGTGGCCATGGACCCGAGCACCCTCGAGCTGGCGCCCGAGGGAGCGCTGGGCGGGCTGATGTTCACCGTCGCCGATACCTTGCGCTTCTACGAGGGCGTCTTCGGGCCCTACCCGCTGGACGAGCTCACCGTCGTCACCGTGCCGCGCCAGTATTCCCAGGCGATGCTCGGATTCGTCACACTGTCGAGCCCGGTGATGGCCGACTGGGGAAGCTTCGGTCCGCTGCTGCGCGTCCAGGATCGGGGCTCGGTGGTGGCCCACGAGGTGGCCCATCAGTGGTGGGGGCACCTGGTCGGCTGGAGCAGTTACCGCGACCAGTGGATCTCCGAGGCGATGGCCAACTACGCCGCTCTGCTGTGGGCGCGCCACCGGGGTGAGCAACAGGCCGTCGGCCCGGTCACCGGTTGGCAGCAGGAGCTGACCGCCACGGTGGCGGACGGTCGCCCGCTCGAGTCGCTGGGGCCGCTGGTGTTGGGCGAGCGGTTGTTCTCCAGCCGCTCCCGAGATGCCTATCACGCCATCGTCTACCGCAAGGGCGCGCTGGTGCTCGAGATGCTGGCGCGCAAGTTCGGCGAGCAGGATTTCCTGCGAGCCCTGAGAACCCTGGTCGAGGCGGCCTCGGGACGGGTGATCTCCACCGCCGATTTTCTGTCCTTGCTCGAACGGATCACGGCCACGGAGCTCGACGGCTTCGCGCGGCAGTTCATCTACGGCACCGGCCTGCCGGAGATCTACTACGACTACGGCTTCGAACCGTCGGCCGAGGGCAAGTGGCGGGTACGTATCGAAGCCCGGCAGGAGATGCCGTCGCGCACCCGTTATGCCGTGGTGCCGGCGGCCGACGGTCGGCTCGACGTGACACGCAGCCGGGTCGAGCAGCGGATCGACGTCGACCAATCGGAATTGGTCGTGCCGTTCCAGATCCTGCTGGCCCGGGATCCCGCGACGCCTGAGCCCACCGGCGGCCGGCCGACTCTGATCGGCCGCATGGTGATCTCGGGGCGCGACACCGAGCTCGAGCTCGAGATCGACCAGAAGCCGGCGAAGCTGTGGCTGGATCGCGACCGCGAGATCTTCGGCCGCTTCCTCGACCGCCGCCGGCATCCCAAGCGGATGCTGCTCCAGCAGGCCACGAAGCAGGCGGCGGCGGGCGAGCTTCCCGCGGCCGAGGAGTCTCTCCGTCGCGCCCTGGCGACACGTTCGCCGCTCGCCTCCACCGACTACCTGCTCGACGCCCACCTCTACCTGCAGCTGGCGACCGTCCAAGTCGACTCCGGGGCCGACGCCGACGCGTCCCTCTCCCTCGACTTCGCGCGCGAGGTCTTCGAGCAGGGCAGCCGCGAGCTGCCGCGTTCGGAGGCGAAGCGGTTCCGCAGCGCCTTCGAGGTGCTGGAAGCGCGGATGGAAGTCCGGCGCGGCGCCTACGAGCAGGCCTATCAGCGGCTGCGGGGCGGCGTCCTCGATCAGAACGACGTCACCTCCACGGAGGGCTACCTGCTGCTGGCGATCGCCGCCAAGGAGACTGGCCGGCGAGAGGAGCTTGCCGAGGCCATCGAGGTGGCGCGCCAGAGAGGTGCTGACGTCTCGCGGTTGCGCCTCGTGGAGAACGACGCCTTCGTGTCGAGCTCCCTCTAGGATGACCTGCCAGGCCGAGGCGCTCTCCTCGCGGCCAGAGCCGCTGCTGCTTGAGCTGCTCGCCGAAGGCACCGCGGTCGAGATCCCGGTCACAGGTGCCAGCATGGCGCCCCTGATTCGCACCCACGACGTCCTCACCCTGGCCCCGCTCGAAGGCCGGCCCGTCGGCCGTGGCGACGTTGTGGCCTTCCTCCGCCCTGACGGTCGCCTGGTCGTTCACCGCGTAATCGCTAGGGCGTCCGGCCGCGTCCGCACCCGCGGTGACGCGGCGCCCGTGGCCGACGGCTGGACCGACACGGCGAGTCTCGTCGGCCGGGCGAGCAAAGTCGAACGGAACGGTCGACGTGTTCGCCTGGGCCTCGGGCTCGGGCGTCTCCTGATTGCCGTCCTGTCGCGTCTGGGGTTGCTCGCGCCGTTGCTGCGGCCCTGGCGCTGGATGACAGCCCGTCTCGGAGCTCGACGACATGTTGAGAAAGGATCGTAGCGGCCACGAGTTGCATCCAACCATGTGGGGCCCTCACGCGGCTGCTGTAGACTGTACCGGGAAGCAAACGGCGACCCCGAAGTGAGGTTGGAGTCTTCCGGCCGGAAACGTAGGAGGAACAGCAATGAACTGGCGGGAGCACATCACGGTAGATCCGGCCGTCTGCCACGGCAAAGCGTGTATCCGAGGCACCCGCATCATGGTCTCGGTGGTGCTCGACAATCTGGCGGCTGGGCTGGGCGCGGAGGAGATCCTCGCCAGCTATCCTTCGCTGAGCCGGGATTCGATCCAGGCGGCCATAGCCTATGCCGCTGAGCTGGCGCGGGAACGGCTCCTCCCCGTACCGGCGTGATGAGGTTCAAGATCGACGAGAATCTGCCGGTCGATCTCGCGAAGTTGCTCCGAGAGAGCGGTCACGACGCGGAGACCGTCTACGACGAAGATCTGATCGGTGCTCCGGACCCGGAGATCGTGGCGCTGTGCCAATCGGAAAACCGGGTCGTGGTCACCTTCGACCTGGACTTCTCCGACATCCGAGCCTATCCACCCGCTGAGCATCAGGGACTGGTGGTGCTGCGACTGAAACGGCAAGACCGCGATCATGTCCTGAAAACCATGGAGCGCCTGCTCCCGCTTTTCGAAGAGGAGGAGATCGCGGGAAAGCTGTGGATCGTGGATGAGGAGCGGATCCGGATCCGCGAGTAGAGGAGGGCTATCTTCTGCTGGCCATCGCCGCCAAAGAGACTGACCGGTGGAACGATCTCGAAGAGGCCATGGAGGTGGCGCGCCAGAGGGGGGGCCGACGTCTCGTCTCTGCGGTCCGCGGAGTACGACGCCTTCGCGTCGAGCTCTCTCTAGCATGATGACGAGTGAGGCCGAGGCGCTCGCCTCGCGGCCCGAGCCGCTGTTGCTCGAGCCACCTCGGTCGAGATCCCGGTCACCGGCGCCAGCATGGCGCCCCTGATCCGCGCCCACGACATCCTGACCCTGGCCCCGCTCGGCGGCGGGCGCGTACGCTGCGGCGACGTTGTGCTCTTCCTCCGTCCCCGATGGCTGCCTGGTCGTCTACCGCGTGATCGCCGCGTACGCACCCGCGGCGACGCGGCCTCCACAGACTGACGGCTGGGTCGACACGGAGAACCTCGTCGGTCGGGCCAGCAAGGTAGAGCCCATGGAAGGACCCAATGGTCAGTGAGCGCTCCGTCTGAGTCGTGGGTGAAGCCGGGATCCTTCTCCAACTGCTTGCGCCAGCGCTGCCGCATGTCCGGGTGGATACTGAGACCTTTCGCCGCCTGGACGATGCCGACGCCGCCGTCGATGACCAGTCGCACCGCCTCGATTCTGAATTCGCGTGTGATATCGTTTTCGTATGGCGCCCCTCAGGACAACAATCCCTTCGCCCATTATCGGGTTTAGCTTGTGTCCACGGAGCCCGGGCAAGATCATCCACCAAGTCGGGGAAATGTCGCTCCCTTTCGAGGCGTGTAAGTGGTAGGCTCTCCATCAGAGGCCAACCAACAGTGAATCTCGACCGCTACCTTCTCTGTGACCGGCTGAGAACCTCTACTCTACCGGGTCGCTCACGCTCAACGGAGGTTCTTAGCGACTACTCCAGGATCGTAGCTAGTTCGGCGTTTAGGCGGCTTCAAACGAAGGCCCAGGTGTTCTCCTTGGAGCACAACGCTTCGGTCAGGACTCGCTTGACCCATACGCTAGAAGTCTCGATGTTCGGCGAACTCATCGCCGATGGGATCTTCTCGAGACTGGAAGACGAAGATCTCGTAACGCCTGAGCTTCGTTTTCCCTTCTCAAAAACCATCCAAAACGCGTGTCTACTTCACGATATCGGCAATCCCCCGTTTGGCCACCTTGGAGAGTACGCTATACGCAAATGGTTCAAGAGGAATCAGGATGTCTTGGGTCCGACATGGTCGGATTTCGGTGTACCGACGCGCGAAGTCTCCGCTCATCGGGCTAGCTTTCTCCGATTCGATGGTAACGCACAAGGATTTCGGATCGTAACGCGGCTCCAGTGGTTGGTCGATGACTATGGTTTGAACCTCACTTGCGGTCTGCTCGGTTCATACATCAAGTACTTGACTTGCCACGACGAAAGCGAGCCCGTACCTCCTTTTCGGAAGAAACTCGGATTTTTTGAGGCTGAGCGGCCACGAGTTCTTGATGTCTGGAATAGGATCGGCCTCACGACGAGCGACCGCCTTCCGACTCAGCGGCACCCCTTGGTGTTTGTGATGGAAGCGGCAGACGACATTGCCTATTGCCTAAGCGACATCGAGGATGCGCTCAAGAAGCGTGTCGTCTCGGAAGGAGAGGTGAGGAGAGACCTTTCAGAGACCCTGCTTCGCCACTGGCCTGACAGCGTCAAGGTACCAGCAAACGCCAGGCGTGGCGCACGCTTTCTCCTCTTCAGGTTCTCGTTTACTCGCTGGTTGGTACAGCGAGCGGTCGCGATCTTCTGTGGCAATAGTGACTCGCTTTCTGACGGCAGTTTCGCGAAACCTTTGCTGGACTGCGACCAAGAGGCGCGAATGGCGCTGGATAAGTTGAAGGGGTTTACGCGGAGGCGCATATTCATTGCGCCGGAAGCCGTAGATATCGAATTGAGTGGAGCTCGCGTTGTAGAAGGCTTGTTGGATGCGTTTCGGGACCTGCTCCGCCTCGACCCCGACGCATTTCAGAACGTTCTTGACTCGATCGAGAGTGGTGGTAGGAGAGATTGGGAGATTGAAACAAGGTTAGCCGCCCTGCTGCCCACGAAGCAGATCCTGACGTATAGGGCTCTTGTCTCGGAGAAATCAAGACTAGAGCCAGTATGGAGAACGCACCTAATCCTCGACTACATCTCGGGAATGACTGACGGTCACTCACTCAAGGTTTTCCAGATGCTCCGGGGTATCCAAGTTGGAGTGTCGCGTTGACCGACCTGGCCGGGCACCCGATCGAGTCTGTAGAGCGCCTCGCAGCGGAGAAGCCTGGCATCAGAGCGTTCGAGCTTGGCGTCTATATTTATTCCCCGCAAAAGGTGAAGGACAACCGACGGGTGGTAGTTGTCCAGGCGAAGCGGCTTCGGGAGGAGTATTGTAGGCTGTTGGAGTGCCTGAAGCCAGGAGAAGAAATTGCCTTTCAGTCACGGGTGTACTTGGGCGAGGAGCGAAGGGGCACGGTCCGTCACGTGCCACTTGTGGATTTCGCCTGCAAGCCAGAGGATGAGCGTGTCGTATCTGCGGTCGGTGCCTGCAACGAACTAGGCATTGGAAGAATGTCCCTGTACGCGTCAGGTCGTTCTCTGCATGGCTACGCAGAGAGTCTGGTCACCGAGCGGGAGTGGGCGAGGCTGCTTGGCCGCCTTCTGCTCGAGAATCGTCGACACGATGATGAAGTGATCGACAGTCGGTGGGTGGGACATCGCTTGTTGGCTGGCTACGGCGCTCTTCGTTGGTCAAATAGCAGTGGCATGTACGCGGCGACGCCGACACGCTTTCGGCTTGCCGAAGAGGAGTGATCTGTCGATAGGCTGTGCTGGGTAGTAGATTCGACTAACTAAGGGAGGGCAGAGGCTTCTCTGTAGAATAAATCAATAATGCTTTTTTCGGGCATTGGCGGCGTGTAAAGCTTGTGATAAGCTTGGCCGATTATCCCTGAGAATCGCTCTATTCGGAGCGTCTCGTGTCGGCTGCCTGCTTGAAGCGTCTGCGGGATAGCGATATCATAGTATTCGTCAATATAGACGATTCGCGCTACACCTAGTTGATAGGCTTTCTTGGCGCATAGCGTACATGTGCTGGCCGTCGTATAAAGGGTGGAATCGAGGAGAGCCGTCGTGACGTTTCTCGACGCTTGGAACAAGGCGTTCTCCTCGGCGTGCAATGCTCTCGTGTACTCGGCGGCCTTTGCCTCCCTCAATATGCCATATTGTGTGCGGAAACAAAACGGTTCACGTTGTTGCGGCAAACTTTGAATTTTCGCCATGAACTCTTGGCGACGCTCGAAGCTGCTGAAGACTTCGGGTGTGGCATCGTTGCCCAGTTCTTCGCACGTTCGCAGAGCACAGGGTACTTGTCCTTTTGGCGGGTCGTTCCAGCCGACGCCGATCACCCTGCGTTCCTTGTCTATTACGATCGCACCAACTTGGCGAGAGATGCAGCCAGAGCCTAGGCGTACAGTCATCGCGAGCTGCATACAGCGTTCGTCCTGGGTGGGTGTGACGCAGCCGGGGCGCTGTGCCAGCGCTATCATCTTGATTACTCCGAAACGTAGATGCTCAAAACCACGTGATTCGGACTCTTGATTGTAGATAAACATGTCCGCTTTGGTGAGGCATTCGTCAAGATCCTGGGACGTGATGTGCTCGCGGAGGCTCTGGCCCTTGGAGAAGACTTCGGCCTTTTCTCTTTTTTCGATCTTCTTTCGAGACTCAAGGTCTAATTTCCTGAGTAGGGTCGTTTCTCGGGTAACCCCATCTCTTAGAATGGCAATAAGATAGAACTTGCTGTAGTGGCGCCTTAGAAACTCCACCTCGAAAGGGTTCTTGATTGCGTCTATGACAAAGTTGCGCTGTTGGTGGACTTGCTCGTAAGCTTGGATGAGCTGGCTCATCGCTCGCGGGAGCACAAAAATCTGAGTGGGATCGATCTTCGGAGGCTTGTTGGGATCGATGGCCTTCCCAAAGCGACGGATCTGGTCGCCAAGATCTTGGAGGAGTTCGATAAAGTCGCCGAGTTCCTTCTTTCCGTACTTCTCTTTGAAGTGCGTGTAGATGCGTTTGCTGGCCTCATATGCTTCGATCAGCTCGGTAGCCTGAGCGAGAGTGAGTGAGCGCTGCGTCGGGGTGAAGTGTTTGAGGCCGACAAGGGACTCCTCTTCATCGTCGAGCTTGCCTTGTATTCCCTTATTCCTGGGGTCTTTGGGAATCGATCCGTTAAGGAGAGCGCGGAGGAAGAACGCGAAGATGATCTTGGAAATCTCGATCGATACGAAAGCGTGCCAATCGGTGCTCTCCCACCGATAGCGGAGTCTTTTGTACACACGCTCGTCCATTCGGGTGATCTGGCGGGATTTGCGAGCGGTATGAATAGCTTTGTAGCCCGGAAGGTCAGGCTTGATCTCAGCACGGAGAATCTCCTTGGTCGTACTGCTGCCGACGCCCGTGAAACCAGTGAGGCCGAGCACGAAGGGCTCGGTGGAGCTGTCGTACAGAGCCTTGATATAGTCTTGAGCTGGCGTGTTCATTTGGCGAACCTCCGAAGAATGTTTGGTAAGTGAGCCGTTGGCCATCAGTGGGCGATTTAAGCTAGCCTATTAATCCAGCGTGCTGCTAGGGTCGTAGTCAGATCGGAGTAGTCGGTGTCTGGAACGTGGTCTCCAAGATCCGAGCCAAAATCTACGAGATAGATCGTATGATCATCGGCGCGATAATCGTAACCGAGTGCGACAGGTTGAAAGCCGGCTCTCCCAACGGCAGCCGCTTCCCGTAGAAACATTGACTGCCAATGGGTTCGAAGGGGAGTAGGGAGGCCCTCAAACTTACTCTTCAGGCTTTTCGGTACGAAGGGCTGGAAAACCAAACCTTCCCAAGGGCCTCTGAGAGGTGCCGCCGATACTCCCGCTCTCTGTAGGATCTTGCTTCGTCTGACCCATGATCGGCCTAAGACGTTGGGTTCAGTGCCCCATGCCACGATGGCCTTGGCTACGTAACGCCTCCAAGAGGCGGACCCGAGAAACGAGAAGTGAGCGAGAAACGTTTCCGAACCACCGCGGTGCCATTCACCTATGTCTCGAAAGCCTCTCAGCGGCTCATGGGATGCAAGCAGCCCTAGCGCGGTCAGCCGTCGATGCAGCATCATTTTTCTCGTGTGAGGATCTGCTCCGCGCGTCAGTGCTGCAAACGCTGCATTGGCGCCCACAGTCCAGTTGTCACCCAAGTCGTCGCTCATTACATGGTCGCTGCTGAGGTTGAAGCTAGGTCGTCAACTCAGGTCGGGCAGAGGAAGCGAGCCTAAGGGCCTATGAGCTAGCCCTGCTCAAGCTCATAAATGAGGTTGTAGGAAGTTCTCTAGATAAAGCTGGCATGCGCTATCGGTGTCCATGTCCTCTGTGGTTGAGAAGAGATCAGAGGTCTTGGCGCCGAGTTCCGCAACAGGATTCGACATAGCGTGACCGAGTGGGTCGCCGCCGGGGTTGCCCTCTGCCAGCCGACGACCGACAGCGCTCGTCGAGGGGTCGAAACCTGCAACTTGGTCTGAACCGAGAAAATTGTTGATTTCGAAGAGCGCTTCGAAGGGGCCTGCTGAAAGGTGGCAGTAGTTGAAGGCTACAGAAACCTCGCCGAGACCGAGCGGCTGTGCCCGCGCAGCTAGCGCGCCCCTAATCGAAGAAGTCGCAGCGCGGCGCGGGAAGGTGTCTCCAACCATCTCTCGGCGAAGCGCTCCCCAGTTCGTGTCAGAACGAAGGAGAACAGCACAGACGCGTTGGCCAGGTGCAGTGTAGTGGGCTAGTTGAAGTGGATGAAAAGCATTGACTAGAATTGTTCTTTCGCCTCGTATTTTGAATGTCTGATAGTAGAAGCCGCCACGAAGCTTGTGAGAGTGCTTGGAGGCCCATAGTTTATCCAAAGATTCAGGGTCAAGGTGATCGAAGCGACTTAGCGCCTCGTGACCCCCTAGAACGGGTGGTTCGGGGTCGCTCTCCAGTTCAAGGGATCCGAACATCGTTGCTCTCTCATCGGCAGAGACAAGTCTGCTTGCCGACGCCGAGAGCTTGTTGATGTAGCCATAGTGACGCGCTATCGTGTTAGTCTTCGCGAGGTGCTTTCCGGTGATAAGGAAGACGCCTGCTATCTTGGCAGAGAACTCAGAGAACTTGTCGAAAACCAGAGTAAGGATCTTGATCTTGGTGTCGTCGAGGTGTGCCAAGAATGCCTCTGGTTTGAAGAAGAAGAGTAACTCGTTCTGTAATTCGTCGCCTACAGGCGACAAGGGGCGAACCGTGGCGGTAGCCCACGAGTCGGTAGCAGCTAGTTCGACAATCTCCTGCGCCAGAACGCTGGTGATCTGTGATGTCATGTATGTGTCCGGTGTAATAGTGGGGTAGTGTCACAGGTGATCGGTAGTGGTTACCGCGCAAGCACCCTCAGGTGCCTGCGAGGGTAGGGCAAGAGTTTTGGTTCCGCCCACCTTGGTCCGGTCAGTCAGGTTGCAGTCAGCGAGTTGCAGTTGGTTGTTCGGGTTCCACCAATCTCGGTCAGCCAGTTCACGTTCCGTAAGCGCCTAGGGAACTACACCTTCCATTACCAGTCGGTACCCGGCATGATCCGTGTCGGAGGTACAACCGATGACCCAGGATCATGAAGAGCCGATTGCGTATCGGCGACGAGGTGAGGCGTTCTGGCGGCGGACGACG